>NZ_JBFAOV010000013.1:0-261057 GCF_040675375.1 Nonomuraea sp. NPDC049607 | reverse complement strand
TCGGTGGCCGAGCCGGTGGGGATCGGCACGCGCATGGCGAAGCCGTCGAGCTTGCCCTTGAGCTCGGGCAGCCCGCCTCACCTGCGTCCCGCATTCTGGACAGAACCGGATGCGGGGCCCGGACTCCGTAGACTGTCAGGGTGATTTCCCGTATTGACATGCGCGGTTCCCTCCCGGAGAACCTGCGCGACGTGCTGCCACGCGCCGAGCTCGACGTCGAGGCCGCCCTGGAGAAGGTGCGGCCCATCTGCGACGACGTGCGCCATCGCGGGGCGGCAGCCGTACGGGAGCTGACCGCCAGGTTCGACGGTGTCGAGATCGCCTCCGCCCGCGTCCCCGCCGACGCGATCCGCCGGGCGCTCGACGAGCTCGACCCCCGGGTCCGGGCCGCGCTGGAGGAGTCGATCAGGCGGGCCAGGCTGGTCCACCGCGACCAGCGCCGCTCCGACACCACCACGCAGGTCGTGCCCGGCGGCACGGTCACCGAGCGCTGGGTGCCGGTCGACCGCGTGGGCCTCTACGTGCCCGGCGGCCGGGCCGTCTACCCCTCCAGCGTGGTCATGAACGTCGTCCCCGCCCAAGAGGCGGGTGTCGCCTCGCTGGCGGTCACCAGCCCCGCCCAGAAGGAGTTCGGCGGGCTGCCCCACCCCACCATCCTGGCCGCGTGCGCGCTGCTCGGCGTCGACGAGGTCTACTCCGTGGGCGGGGCGCAGGCCGTGGCCATGTTCGCCTACGGCACCGAGGAGTGCGCGCCCGCGACCATGGTGACCGGCCCCGGCAACATCTGGGTCGCCGCCGCCAAGCGCCTGCTCAAGGGCCGCATCGGCATCGACTCCGAGGCCGGTCCCACCGAGATCGCCATCCTGGCCGACGAGACCGCCGACCCGGTGCACGTCGCCGCCGACCTGATCAGCCAGGCCGAGCACGACACGATCGCCGCCGCCGTCCTGGTCACCACCAGCCCCGAGCTGGCCGAGGCGGTCGAGAAGGAGCTGCCGGGCCAGGTCTCGGCCACCCGCCACTCCGAGCGCATCACCGAGGCGCTGGGCGGCCGGCAGTCGGGCATCGTGCTGGTCTCCTCGATCGACGACGGCCTCAAGGTCGTCGACGCGTACGCGGCCGAGCACCTGGAGATCCACACCGCCGGCGCGGCCGAGGTCGCGGCCAGGGTGCGCAACGCCGGGGCGATCTTCGTCGGCACCTACGCGCCGGTCTCGCTCGGCGACTACCTCGCCGGGTCCAACCACGTGCTGCCCACGGGTGGCTGCGCCTGCCACTCCAGCGGCCTGTCGGTGCAGTCGTTCCTGCGCGGCATCCACGTCGTCGACTACACCCGCGAGGCGCTGGCCCAGGCGGCGGCCCACGTGTCGGTGCTGGCCGACGCCGAAGACCTGCCGGCGCACGGCGCCGCGATCCGCGCCCGTTTCGACTGGCGAGTCCCCACGGAGTCAGAGTGAATCCCGCCGACGTGACGCTCGACGACCTGCCCATCCGCGACGACCTGAAGGGCCGCTCGCCCTACGGCGCGCCGCAGATCGACGTGCCGGTCCGGCTCAACACCAACGAGAACCCCTATCCGCCCTCGCCCGCGCTGGTCGCCGACCTGGCCGAGGCCGTCGCCGCGAACGCGGGCGAGCTCAACCGCTACCCCGACCGCGACGCCACGCGGCTGCGCGCCGAGCTGGCCGCCTACCTGGGCCACGGGCTGAGCCCCGACCAGGTGTGGGCGGCCAACGGCTCCAACGAGGTGCTCCAGCAGATCCTGCAGGCCTTCGGCGGCCACGGGCGCACCGCGATCGGGTTCGAGCCGTCGTACTCGATGCACCCGATCCTCACCACCGGCACCAGCACCGAGTGGATCGGCGCCCTGCGCGAGGACGACTTCTCGCTCGACCCCGGCAAGGCCGTCGCGGCGATCGAGGAGCACCGGCCCGACATCGTCTTCCTGGCCTCGCCCAACAACCCGACCGGCACCGCGCAGCCGCTGTCGACGATCGAGGCGGTGCTCGCCGCCGCCCCGGGCGTGGTGGTGATCGACGAGGCCTACGCCGAGTTCGCCCGCGAGGGCACCCCGTCGGCGCTGACGCTGCTGCCGCGCCACCCCAGGCTGATCGTCACCCGCACGATGTCCAAGGCGTTCGCCATGGCCGGCACGCGGCTGGGCTACCTGGCCGCGCATCCGGCCGTGGTGCAGGCGCTGCTGCTGGTGCGGCTGCCGTACCACCTGTCCACGCTCACCCAGACGGCCGCGCGCGTCGCCCTGCGCCATCGCGACGAGCTGCTCGGCACGGTCGACGCGCTGCGCGCGGAGCGGGACGCCACGGTCGCGTGGCTGCGCGGCAAGGGGCTGTCGGTGGCCGACTCCGACGCCAACTTCGTGCTGTTCGGGCGGTTCCCTGACCGGCGCGCGGTGTGGGAGGGGCTGCTGGCGCACGGCGTGCTCATCCGCGAGGTGGGCCCGCCAGAATGGCTGCGTGTGTCGATCGGCACCGGCGAGGAGATGGCGGCCTTCCGCGCCGCGATGGAGGAGGTTCTGTGAGTCGCGTAGGGCGCGTGGAGCGGGCAACGAAGGAGACCTCGGTCCTGGTCGAGGTGGGCCTCGACGGCACCGGCCTGGTCGACGTCTCGACCGGGGTGGGCTTCTTCGACCACATGCTGGCCCAGCTCGGCAAGCACGGTCTGTTCGACCTGACCGTCAAGACCGAGGGCGACCTGCACATCGACGCCCACCACACGATCGAGGACACCGCGCTGGCGCTCGGCGCGGCCTTCCGCCAGGCGCTGGGCGACAAGTCCGGCATCCGGCGGTTCGGCAGCGCGTCGTGCCCGCTGGACGAGTCGCTGGCCCAGGTCACGGTCGACCTGTCCGGGCGGCCGTACCTCGTGCACAGCGAGCCCGAGGGCATGGCCCCGATGATCGGCCCCGACTACGACACGACGATGACCCGGCACATCCTGGAGTCGCTGGTGGCCCAGGCGGCCATCTGCCTGCACGTGCACGTGCCGTACGGGCGCAACGCCCATCACATCGTCGAGGCCCAGTTCAAGGCGCTGGCCAGGGCGCTGCGCGAGGCGTCCGAGCTCGACCCGCGCGCCTCGGGCGTGCCGAGCACCAAGGGCGTGCTGTGACCGACAATCTCATCGCCGGCGTGATGGTGTTCCTCGGCCTGTTCCTCGGCGGAGGCGTGTTCTCGCTGGCCAAGCAGGGTCTCAAGGTGGGCGCCGCGGTCTGCGCGGTCGGCGCGGCGATGGCGATCACGGCGGGGGTGTTGTGGTGGTGAGCAAGAACATCGTGGTGCTCGACTACGGCTCGGGCAACCTGCGCTCGGCCGAGCGGGCCCTGGCCAGGGTGGGCGCGGACGTCACCGTGACCGCCGACTTCGACGCGGCGCTCGACGCCGACGGGCTGGTCGTGCCGGGCGTCGGCGCGTTCGCGGCCTGCATGGCCGGGCTCAAGGCCGTCCACGGCGACCGGGTCATCGGCCGCCGCCTGGCCGGCGGGCGTCCGGTGCTGGGCATCTGCGTCGGCATGCAGATCCTGTTCGCCAGGGGCGTCGAGCACGGCGTCGAGACCGAGGGCTGCGGCGAGTGGCCGGGCACGGTCGAGCGGCTGGAGGCGCCCGTGCTGCCGCACATGGGGTGGAACACGGTCAAGGCGCCCGCCGACAGCGTGCTGTTCGCCGGGCTCGACGCCGACACCCGCTTCTACTTCGTGCACTCCTACGGCGTGCGCGAATGGGAGCTCCACCCGGCCGACCAGGGCTTCGCCGCGCCCGTGGTGACCTGGGCCGAGCACGGCGTTCCGTTCGTGGCCGCCGCCGAGAACGGCCCGCTCATGGCCACCCAGTTCCACCCCGAGAAGTCCGGCGACGCCGGAGCCGCCCTGCTGAGGAACTGGCTAGAGACGGTATGAGCAAGGAGCGGGCGCGCCGGCGGGCCGTGCGGGAGGCCGAGCGGGCGCGCGCGATCCGGCTCAACGAGGAGCGGCAGGCGCGCCGGGCCCGGCGCCGCGCCCTGACCGCCCGCCTGATCCCGCGTCCGGTCAGGTTCGCCCGGCAGGGCGGCCTGATCGCCCGCCGTCACCGCGCCCAGAACGTCGCGGTGGCGCTCGGCTTCCTGATCGTGCAGGCGATCGTGTGGCTGGTGTGGGGCTCGCCGGCGCTGAGCCTCGCCGTGTTCGTCTTCTCCCTGCTGCTCGCACCCGTTGTCGTGACCCTCGCTTTCGACCGGAGGACCTGAATGTCGCTCGTATTGCTGCCCGCCGTGGACGTGGCCGATGGCCAGGCCGTACGCCTCGTCCAGGGGGAGGCCGGGACCGAGACCGGCTTCGGCGAGCCGCTCGCCGCGGCGCTGGCCTGGCAGCAGGCGGGCGCCGAGTGGGTCCATCTGGTCGACCTCGACGCCGCCTTCGGCAGGGGCTCCAACAAGGAGCTGATCAGCGAGGTGATCGGCAAGCTCGACGTCAACGTGGAGCTGTCGGGCGGCATCCGCGACGACGAGTCGCTGGCCGCCGCCCTGGCCACCGGCTGCCGCCGGGTCAACATCGGCACCGCCGCGCTAGAGAACCCCGACTGGTGCCGCAAGATCATCGCCGAGCACGGCGACCGGATCGCCGTCGGCCTCGACGTGCGCGGCACCACGCTGGCCGCCCGCGGCTGGACGAAGGAGGGCGGCGACCTGTGGGAGGTGCTCGACCGCCTGGAGGCCGACGGCTGCCCCCGCTACGTCGTCACGGACGTGACCAAGGACGGCATGCTCCAGGGCCCCAACCTCGACCTCTACCGGCGTATCTGCGCACGCACCGACAAGCCCGTGATCGCCAGTGGCGGAGTGTCCAGTCTTGACGACCTGGTGGCACTGGCTTCTCTCGTCCCGGACGGAGTGGAGGGAGCCATCGTGGGCAGGGCCCTGTACGCTCACGCGTTCACTCTGGAGGACGCGCTGGCCGCGGTACGCGTTTAGCTTCGCCGGGAGGGGGCGGAATGAGCGTCAGCATGGAAAGCACCGGTCCGAGGGTGTTTTCGGGCGGCATCTGGGAGGAGAAGTACGGCTACGCCCGCGCCGTGGTCGTGGGAGAGCGGGTGATCGTGTCCGGGTGCACGGCCACGATCGACGGCGAGGTGCGTCACGTCGGCGACGCCTACCGGCAGAGCCTGACCGCCATCGACATCGCGCTCGACGCCGTCGAGGTCGGCGGCCTGACCCGCGAGGACGTCGTCATGGTCCGCTACTACGTGGTGGAGCAGCGCCACTTCGACCTCGTCGGCCGGGCCATCTACGAGGTCTTCGGGCACGTGCGGCCCGCCTGCACAGGAGTGAGGGTCGCCGGGCTGGTCGACCCTCGAATGCTGGTCGAGATCGAAATCGAGGCACTACGAGCATGACCGTAGCGGTAAGAGTGATCCCCTGTCTCGACGTCGACGCCGGACGGGTCGTCAAGGGCGTCAACTTCGAGAACATGCGCGACGCGGGAGATCCGGTCGAACTGGCCAGGCGCTACGACGAGGAGGGCGCCGACGAGCTGACCTTCCTCGACATCACCGCGTCGTCGGGCGAGCGGGAGACCATGCTCGACGTGGTGCGCCGCACCGCCGAGCAGGTGTTCATCCCGCTCACCGTGGGCGGCGGCGTGCGCGCGGTCGACGACGTCAACCGGCTGCTGCGGGCCGGGGCCGACAAGGTGTCCCTGAACACCGCGGCCATCGCCAGGCCCGAGCTGCTGACCGAGGCGTCGCGGCGGTTCGGCGCGCAGTGCGTGGTGCTGTCGGTCGACGCGCGCCGGGCGCCGGGCATGCCCAGCGGGTTCGAGGTGACCACCCACGGCGGCCGGCGCGGCACGGGCATCGACGCCGTGGAGTGGTCGGCGCGCGGCGAGGAGCTGGGCGTGGGCGAGATCCTGCTCAACTCGATGGACGGCGACGGCACCCTCGACGGCTACGACCTGGAGCTGCTGCGCGCGGTGCGCACGGCGGTGCGGGTGCCGGTGATCGCCAGCGGCGGGGCCGGCCGGCTGGAGGACTTCCCGCCGGCGATCGCGGCCGGGGCCGATGCCGTGCTGGCCGCGAGCGTGTTCCACTTCGGCACGCTGAAGATCGGCGACGTCAAGGAGACGCTGCGGATGGCGGGCCACCCGGTCCGCTGAGACCGCCCGCCGGCCTCGCCCGCGCGAGGCCGGCGACCGGTTCAGAACACCCGCATGTGGTGGTAGAGCTCGTAGGAGACGTCCTGGGCGGCGAACGCGGCCGCCTCCGAACGCTTGACCGCCAGGTACGCCTCGCGCCGCAACGGCCCGAGCGCCTCCATGAGCACCTCGTCGGCCTCCAGCGCGTCGAGCGCCTCCTCCAGCGAGCCGGGCAGGCGCTGGTAGCGGCCGGGCAGGGTGTCGGGATCGACGTCCACGGCCTCGCCCGGGTCGAGCTTGCGCCGGATGCCGTCGAGCCCGGCGTGGATGACCGCGCCGAGCGACAGGTACGGGTTGGCCGAGGAGTCCGACGGCTTCAGCTCCAGGTTCGGCTCGCCGCTCTCGCCCAGCGGTGAGCACACGCGCACGGCCGCCTCCCGGTTGTCGGGGCCGTAGACCGCGTACGCGCTGGACCACATGCGGGGCACGAGCCGGCGGAAGCTGTTGACGCTGCCGCAGGTCAGGGCGGTCAGGGCGGGCAGGTGGGCGATCAGGCCGCCGATGAAGCCCGTCCGCACGTCGCCGTCCTCGGCGAACAGGTTCTGGGTGTCGCGCCACAGCGACAGGTGCAGGTGGGCGCCGTTGCCGGCCTGGTCGGCGAGGGGTTTGGGAGCCAGCGAGGCCCACATCGACATGCGCATCGCGACGCCGCGCACGGTCTCGCGGTAGAGCACGTGGTTGTCGGCGGCGCGCAGCGCGGGGGCGTGGCGCACCGACAGCTCCTGCTGACCGGGGCCGAGCTCGGGATGGTAGTGCTCGACGCGCAGGCCCTGGGTCTCCAGGGCGCGGACGAGCTTGATCGCGTAGTCGTGCGCGGTGTCGAAGCCGGTGTTGGCATAGCAGAGAGTGTCGTCGAGCGGCACCAGCCGGTCGGGGCCGCCACCGGGGTCGGGCAGGCGGCGGCCGAGCGTGAACTCGGGCTCGAAGGCCGCCTCGATCCGGTAGCCGTCGGCGGCCAGCTCCGCCACGGCGTCCTTGAGGAACGTGCGGGCGCAGGCTTCCCATGGTGAGCCGTCGGGACGGCGAAGGTCCGACAGCATCGCGGCGGCGCCCGGCGCATGGGGCAACGGGACGAACGTGGCGGGGTCGGGGACAATGCGAACCTCGCCCACCGGACCCAGATGCTCGACCTCCTGGAGCTGGTCGAGCATGTTCATCGCCATCATGGCCACCGTGTGCCCGATGCCCGAGTTGAGCCGTTCGGCCAGCCGGGACCGGGACGCCGCCTTGCCACGGACCACGCCACCGTGGTCGGCGTACAGGAAACGGATCAGCTCGACGCCCTCAAGCTCGGCCCGTTCGAGGACGCGCCGGGCCTGCGGATCGAGCTGATGGATCTTGGTGCCGCTGGGGCGATCTCTCATCCTGCCTGCGTAACACGATCTGTCAGCGCGTGGAAGCACCCAGCGCGGACAGAACGCGAACGTCAGGTCAGAACGTTCGTAAAGAAGACCGCCAATTGGTTGGCTCCTTGGACAATTCCATCAAACACGCCGTTGACCGCGGCCGCCGCCTGGGCCGGCCGGGTGAACAGGTAGAAGACCACGAACGCCACCAGAACGTACGTAGCCACCTTCTTGACCTGCATGGGGGGCCTCCTGCAGTCCATTCCCAGCCGTATATACCCGGATCTGGGCGATCACGGTCATCTTCTGTGAAGATGTCCAAGATCCTAACCGGGGGGCTTCTTTCCTGTGCCATCGTACGTGCTGAAGGTTTAAGACGAAGGGTTTCTGCGCCGAGGGTTTCGGTCAGAATCCGAGCCGGGCTTCGGTTGCCCGGGTCACCGCCGGGTCGTCGCCGGTCAGCTCCACCCTGGCGTGCGCCTGCCGGCCGAAGCAGAACAGCAGGAGCTCCTGGGCCGTGCCGGTGACCTGCACCTTGGCGCCCTCCCGCGCCCCGCCGAGCGCGACCCCGCCGCCGGTGCGGCGCAGCACCAGCCGCACGGGCGAGCGGCGCAGCATGAGCCGGGCGCCCGCCGCCACCCGCTTCCAGATGAGCCGGTCGAGGTCGGCCGGCAGCTCGCGGGGCTCCCATCCGGGCTGGGCGCGGCGCACGTCCTCGTGGTGGACGAAGAACTCCAGCGTGTTGACCGCCGTGTCGAGGAAGGGCAGCAGCCCGTAGACGCCGCCCGGCCGGCGCACGATGCCCACCAGCTCGGGGTAGGGGTGCTTGGCCTTCAGGCCGTTCTGGACCGAGGCGGTGTAGCCCGCCAGCGCGGAGATCCCGATGCCGGCCATGGCGTCCGGCCGGCGCTCGCGCAGCACGAGGTGGGCGGCCAGGTCGTAGGTGTTCCACCCGTCGCACAGGGTGGGCGCGCCGGGACCGAGCCGGTCGAACAGGTCGCAGAGCGCGGCGCGTTCGCCACGAGCGTGAGTCACCCGGCCAAGCCTACCTGTGGGAATAAGGAGCTGATCTGACGTGATAGGGACATAGATAGAAATTTCGACGTTTGAAGGGAAAAATATCGAGTGGCGAGCAAGGTCACCTCGGCCGTCATGCGTCAAGGGCTGCGTGTCCTTGGGGTGGCCATTCGCACGGAGAGAGCCGTGTTCGCGATGGCCGCGCTGGCCAGCGCGGTCTACGGCGGCATGACCGTCGCCTCCGCCTGGGCACTGGGCTGGGCGACGCAGAACGTGGTGCTGCCCGCCTTCGACCGGGGCGAGACCGCCGCCGGCGCCCTGTGGACCGGGGCCGCGCTCATCGTCGGCACCGCGCTGCTGAAGGCGATCGGCGTGGCCGGACGCCGCATCCTGGCCGGCGTCGTGCAGTACCGCATGCAGGCCAGGTCGCGCAGGGACGTGACCAAGCAGTACCTGCGGCTGCCGCTGTCCTGGCACCACCAGCACCCGACCGGGCAACTGCTGTCCAACGCCAGCGCCGACGCCGAGGCCGCCTGGGCGCCGCTCGCGCCGCTGCCGATGGCCGTCGGCGTGCTGGTCATGCTGTTCACCGCGGCCATCGCCATGGTCTTCACCGACCTCGTGCTCGCCCTGGTGGGCTTCCTGATCTTCCCGGCCATCGCCGTGCTGAACCTGATCTACCAGCGCAGGCTCAGCCCCCTGGCCACCCGCGCCCAGCAACTGCGCGCCGAGGTCAGCGAGATCGCCCACGAGAGCTTCGACGGCGCGCTGGTCATCAAGACCCTCGGCCGCGAGGAGCTGGAGACCGACCGCTTCCGCCGCCGCGCCCACGAGCTGCGCGACGCCAACATCGCCGTCGGCCGGGTGCGCGGGCTGTTCGACCCCATGCTGGAGGCGCTGCCCACGATCGGCGTGCTGGCCGTGCTCGCGGTCGGCGCGCTGCGCCTGTCCACGGGCGCGATCGACTCCGGCGACCTGGTGCAGGTCGCCTACCTGTTCACGCTGCTGGCCTTCCCGATCAGGGCGCTGGGCTGGGTGCTGGCCGAGCTGCCGCGCAGCGTCGTCGGCTGGCAGCGGGTGCAGGCCGTGCTCGACGCCGAAGGCTCCATGGACTACGGCGACACGCCGGTGGCCTCGTCCGGGCCCGCCGAGCTCAAGGTCGCCGGCGTGTCCTACGCCTACGGCCAGGCCGAGGTGCTGCACGACGTCACCTTCGACGTGCCGCCCGGCCGTACCGTGGCCCTCGTCGGGCCGACCGGGTCGGGCAAGTCGACGCTGGTGCAGCTTCTCGCCCGGCTCGTCGACCCCGCCTCCGGGCAGGTGCTGCTCGACGGCGTGGACGTGCGCGACCTGCCCTACGGCGCCATCGCCGCCTCCGCCGCGCTGGTGCCCCAGCAGACGTTCCTGTTCGACGACACCGTACGCGGCAACGTCGCGCTCGGCCTGGACACCGGCGACGAAGACGTGTGGGCGGCGCTGCGCCTGGCCCAGGCCGACGGCTTCGTCGGCCGCCTGGGCGACGGCCTGGACACCCGCGTCGGCGAGCGCGGCGCTTCGCTGTCCGGCGGCCAGCGCCAGCGCATCGCCCTGGCCCGCGCGGTCGTCCGCCGCCCGCGCCTGCTCATCCTGGACGACGCCACCTCCAGCGTGGACCCCCAGGTCGAGGCCAGAATCCTGCACGGGCTGCGGGACACCGCGCACGCCTCCACCGTCGTGGTCGTCGCCTACCGCATGGCCACCATCGCCCTGGCCGACGAGGTGGTCTACCTCGACCACGGCCGGGTCGTGGACCGCGGGACCCACGAGGAGCTGCTCGTACGCTGCCTCGGATACCGCAACCTGGTGACCGCCTACGAGCGCGAGGAGGCCGAACGGGCCGCCATCGACCTGGCCCCGGCCCAGGACGCCGAAGAGGAAGAGGAAGAGGTCAGCGCATGAGCGAGGCGCTCCAGGGCAACGTCGAGCGGTCCGCGCTGGCCACCATCTGGCACGGCCTGTCGCTCACCCCCGAGTTCCGCAAGGGGCTGGCCGGCACGCTGGGGCTGGCCGTCGTGGCGACCGTCGGCAAGATCATCGTGCCCATCGCGGTGCAGCAGACGATCGACACCGGCATCAAGTCCGGCACGCCGGACCTGCCGTACATCACCTGGGCCGTCCTGGTGTGCGCCGCGGCGGTGGTGCTGACCGCGCTGGCCGGCTACATCATGAACGTGCGCCTGTACAAGGCCACCGAGTCCTCGCTGGCCAGCCTGCGCGTCCGCGGGTTCCGGCACGTGCACGACCTGTCGGTGCTCACCCAGAACAGCGAGCGGCGCGGCGCGCTGGTCTCGCGGGTCACCAACGACATCGACCAGATCAGCACGTTCATGCAGTGGGGCGGGCTGATGATCATCGTGGCGTTCGGCCAGCTCTTCGTGGCCAGCGTGCTCATGCTGGTCTACTCCTGGCAGCTCACGCTCCTGGTGTGGGCGTGCTTCGTCCCGCTGGTGATCGCGCTGCCGCGCTTCCAGCGGTTGTTGTCGCGGGCGTACACGACCGTGCGCGAGCGCACCGGCGACATGCTCGCCGCGGTCAGCGAGTCCGTCGTCGGCGCCGCCGTCATCAGGGCCTACGCCTCCGAGCGGCGCACCGCCGAACGCATCGACAGGTCCGTGGACGCCAACAGGGCCGCGCAGATCAAGGCCCAGACCATCGTGGGCTTCGTCTTCCCGCTGACCGAGATCGTGGCCGCGCTGGCCATCGCCGGGATCGTGCTGCTCGGGGTCAGTCTCGGGGTGTCCGGCGACATCACCGCGGGCAAGCTGGTGGCCTTCCTCTTCCTGGTCACGCTGTTCGTCTCGCCGCTGCAGACCGCCACCGAGGTGCTGAACGAGGCCCAGAACGCGGTGGCCGGGTACCGCCGCATCCTGGGCGTCCTGGACACCCCGCCGGACGTCGCCGACCCCGGTGAGAAGGGCGTGCTGCTGCCCCGGGGCCCGATCTCGGTGGCCTTCGAGAACGTGCACTTCTCCTACCCGGGCGGGCCGCCCGTGCTGCGCGAGGTCTCGCTGGAGATCCCGCCGCGCTCGCGGATCGCCGTCGTGGGCGAGACCGGGTCGGGCAAGACCACGTTCGCCAAGCTGCTGACCCGGCTCATGGACCCCGTCGGGGGCCGTGTCACCGTGGACGGCCACGACCTGCGCGACGTGCGCTTCTCCTCCCTGCGCGAACGCATCGTCATGGTTCCCCAGGACGGCTTCCTGTTCGACGGCACCCTGGAGGACAACGTCCGGTACGGCAGGCCGCCGGCGACCCGCGAGGAGATCCAGCTCGCGATGACCGAGCTCGGCCTGGCCGACTGGGTCGAGGGCCTGCCCGCGGGCCTGGACACGCCCGTCGGCCAGCGCGGCGAGTCGCTGTCGGCCGGGGAGCGCCAGCTCGTCGCCCTGGCCCGCGCCTACCTCGCCGACCCCGACCTGCTGCTGCTGGACGAGGCCACCTCGGCCGTCGACCCGGCCACCGAGGTGCGCCTGGCCCGCGCGCTGGAGGGCGTCACCAGGGGCCGCACCGCCGTCTCGATCGCCCACCGGCTCTCGACGGCGGAGAACGCCGACGAGGTGCTGGTGTTCGACGCCGGACGCCTGGTGCAGCGCGGCCCGCACGCCGAGCTGGTCACCCGGCCCGGCGTCTACGCCGGTCTGCACGCCTCCTGGGTCTCGGCGGCGCACTCCTAGCCGGGCGCGACGGTTTCCCGGTCGGGTGCGACGGCTTCCCGTCGAGCGCGGCGGCTCCTAGTCGAGGGCGGCGGCGAACGTCACGCTCGTGCCCGCCGGGCCGGACACGATCGTGATGTGGTCGCACAACATCCGGGTCAGCCACAGCCCCCGCCCGCGGAACTCCAGCCCCGCGGGCGGGCGCGCCTCGCCCATCCAGCCGGGCGGCAGCCCCGGGCCCTGGTCGGTGACCTCGCACCACAGCCGGCCCTCGCCCGACCACAACCGCAGCCGCCCCTGGCCGCCGCCGTGCAGGACGGCGTTGGTGGTGACCTCGTTGACCGCCAGCACGAAGTCCTCCAGCCGCCGCCCGCTCAGCCCTTCGTAGGCGGCCTGCTCGGCCACGGCCCTGCGCAGGAACGTGATGCGCCCGCGCGCGAAGGTCGCGCGGAGCACCTGCCTACCCATCGCCCACCCGGCGGACGACGACGTGCGTGTCGGCCCTGACCAGCCGGAGCACCCGGGCCACCCGCTCGGCGCAGACGACCACGGTCGAGCCGTAGGGCCTGGCCGCGGCCGTGACGGTCAGCAGCCGGGCCGAGCCGGCGTCGATGAAGTCGAGGTGGGAGGCGTCGATCACGACCTGCCCCGGCTCCTTCTCCAGCGGCGACAGCACCGAGCCGAACGCCGGCCTGTTGGTGAGGTCGACGTCGCCCCACACCCGCAGCCCCGGCGGGGAGGAGGTGTTGGCGAAGCGCAGCAGGGCCTGCTCGGGGGCGATGGGGTGGACCGCGGTGGCCCGTTCGATGGCGTCGAGGGGGAACAGCTCGCGGTCGTACTGGCACACCGCGGCCAGCCAGCGCTCGCCGAACAGCTCGTTGGCCGCGGCCTCGAAGGCGGCCTGGGCCTGCGCGTCGCGCGCTCCCCAGGAGGCGTCGATCAGGGCGTAGACGCCGTGCTGGCCGTGCCTGCGCGCCCGGTGGTGGGCGTCGGCCAGGCCGTGCAGCAGGCGGTCGGGGTCGAGGCGGCCGTCGGTGAAGTGCGTCTCGGCGCAGGAGAGGATCTCCACCTGCCCGGCGGCCTCGGCGTCGTCGAACCCGGGGATGAGCGGCGCCAGCCAGCCCCGGGTCTGCTCCGGGGTCTCCGCATGGGTGATGATCATCACCTTGGTCCGGCGGCGCAGCCCGTTGAGTGTGAACTGCCTGGTCGTCGTCATGCGCTGCCGGTCGCCCTCGAACGGCAGGCAGACGTGGTCCCCCAGATCCGGGTCGAGGACCGAGCCCGCGACGTGCACCACGATGTGTCCTCCCTAGCACGCGTCGCCTAGAAATTACCGTGATGCCCGCGATCACGTAGCGCGTTCTCGGCAAAACACACCGTTACCCGATGCGGGCCGGTGTACGTTTTCGGCGGGGCCGCCCAGGAAGGGTCGTGAAAGGCATGGGCGTGGACGTTCTGGAGACGACGCACAGCAGGCATGGGGAGATCGTGGTGGTCGGCCTCACGGGCGAGGTCGACGTCGACAACGTCGACCGGGTCAGGAGGTGCCTCGACGAGGCGGTGGAGGCGTACGGCCCGCGGCTGGTGGTCGACCTGACCGGGTTGACCTTCATCGACACCACGGGGCTCGGGGTGCTGGTACGCCAGCTCGCCGCGTTGCGCGACAGGAACGGCACGATGGCGCTGGTGGCCTCCGACGGCCAGGTGCTGCGACGGCTGCGCAGGACGAACCTGGCGGCCCTGTTCCCGATCCACGGCACCTTGTCCGAGGCGCTGGCCCAGCCGGAGGCGGGAGCACGAGGGCGGGCTGGTTGAATGGCAACATGTCCCTCGACCCCGAGATCGCCGCACGGCTGAAGCGCAACGCGGACGGCCTCGTGCCCGCCGTCGCCCAGCAGCACGACACCGGCGAAGTGCTCATGATGGCCTGGATGAACGACGAGGCGCTGCACCTCACGCTCACCACCGGCCGGGCCACCTACTGGTCGCGCAGCCGCGACGAGCTGTGGGTCAAGGGCGACACCTCCGGGAACGTCCAGCACGTCAAGAGCGTGGCCCTCGACTGCGACGGCGACACGATCCTGGTCAAGGTCGACCAGGTCGGCGCCGCGTGCCACACCGGCGACCACACCTGCTTCGACGCCGGCCTGATCGGTTAGGGCCGCGAGATGGCCTCCGACAACGGGCGGCGCGAGCTGTGGGCGTGGCTGGGGCTCACCGTCCTGGGCAGCTGCCTGGTGCTGCTGGCGGCCGGCCGGGGCTGGGTGCGGGTGCTCGGCGGGCAGGCCGCCGACGCGGTGGCGCCCACCGGCGGCGACCTGAGCCCCGTGCTCACGCCGCTGGGGCTGGCGGGGCTCGCGGGCGTGGTGGCCGTGCTGGCCACCAAGGGCGCCGGGCGCAGGGTCGTCGGCGCGCTGGTCGCGCTCTGCGGCGCGGGCGCGGCGGCGGGCACGTGGTCGGCGCTGGCCTCGGCCACCGTCACCGGCTGGCTGCGCGAGCACAACGCGATGCGCGCGATGGCCGGCCTGCCCTGGGAGCCGGTGCCGGCCTGGCCGGTCGTGGCCGGGCTCGGCGCGTTCCTGCTGCTGGCCGGCGGCGTGCTGGCCGTGGTGCGCGGCGGCAGGTGGACGGGCATGTCGGGCCGCTACGAGAGGGCCGCCGCCACAAGCGGAGACGGAACCGGCGACCGGGCTGACGACCGGGCTGACGACCGGGCTGACGACCGGGGCGGCGCGGTCGCGGCCTCCGCCCGCAGGGCCCATGACGACCGCGAGCTGTGGGACGCGCTCGACCGCGGCGACGACCCGACAGAGTCCCCGGATCGCCGTTGAGGTCGGTAGTCACGAAATCTCCACGGTTCTGAACCTGTGTCTGCTTGGCAAACCTTTTCTCAATAAGCTGCCGTTGCAACTCGCCGAGAACACAAGAGGAGCCAGGCTCATGAGCTACGGGGACCAGGGCGGCAGCGGGGGCTACGGCGCGCAGCCACCCGGCGGAGGCTACGGCCAGCAGCCGCCCACCGGAGGCTACGGTCAGCAGCCTCCGAGTGGTGGCGGTTACGGTCAGCAGCCCCCCAGTGGCGGCGGCTATGGCCAGCAGCCCCAGAGCGGCGGCTACAACCAGCAGCCGCCCGGCGGTTACGGCTACAACCAGCAGCCGCCGAGCTACCCCCAGGAGCCCCTCGGCTACGGGCAGCAGCCGCAGCCCCCGAGCGGCGGCTACGCCCAGCCCGGCTACGGCCAGCAGGGTTACGGCCAGCCCGGCTACGGCCAGTACGGCGCCCCCCAGCAGCCCCGCTCCACCAACGGCATGGCGGTGGCCTCGCTCATCCTCGGCATCGTCGGCCTGGTCACCTGCGGCGCGACCAGCATCGTCGGCGTCATCCTCGGTCACATCGCGCTCAACCGCATCAAGCGCACGGGGGAGGAGGGCCAGGGCATGGCGATGGGCGGTTTGGTGACCTCGTACATCATGGTCGTGCTCTTCGTGCTGCTCTTCCTGCTGTGGGGCGGGGCCCTGCTGACCCTGATCGGCCTCGGCTCGGCGGCCTCCGTCAGCGACTACTCGTGAACGGACGGGGCGCAGCGTGACGCCCCGCTTGCGGTGTGATTACGAATTGTCCGCAACGTGGGCGTTAGTCCACGTAGGGGATGCTTTCTCGCTAGGCTGCCGCGCGCAACTCGCTTCACGATGACGACATGAGGAGTCATGAGCATGAGTTACGGAAACCAGGGCGACGGTGGTTACGGCGCCCAGCCGCCCGGCGGCGGTTACGGCCAGCAGCCGCCGAGCGGTGGTGGCGGTTACGGCCAGCAGCCGCCCAGCGGTGGTGGCGGCTACGGCCAGCAGCCCCCCAGCGGTGGCGGTTACGGCGGCGGCTACGGCCAGCAGCCCCCGAGTGGCGGCGGCTACGGTGAGCAGCCCCCCGGTGGTTACGGTCAGCAGCCCCCGAGCGGTGGCGGCTACGGCCAGCCCCCCGGTGGCGGTTACGGGCAGCCGCCCGGTGGTTACCCCGGTGGCGGCTACGGCCCCGGTGGCGGCGGCACCCCGCCGGACAACCAGCTGGTCCCGGCGATCCTCACCACCCTGTTCTGCTGCCTGCCCCTCGGCATCGTGGCGATCGTGAAGTCGTCGCAGGTCAACTCCAAGTGGCAGGTCGGCGACTACCAGGGCGCCATGCAGGCCGCCGAGGAGGCCAAGACCTGGTGGAAGCGCAGCCTGATCTTCGGCATCATCGCCATCGTGCTGCTCATCATCTTCTACGTGGTGGTGTTCGTCCTGCTCGCCGCCTCCACGAGCAGCTACGGCTCTTACTGACGGACGGGGACACCGAGAGCATGAACATCGCAACAACCGGGCGGCGGGGGACGAGACGGCTGAAGGGCCTGCTCGCGCCGCTCGGTGTTGCGGCCGCGGCGGGGGCCGTGTTCGGCGTGGTCGGCGTGGTCGACCCCAACCAGCCCGGCCACTACCCGACCTGCCCGTTCCTGTGGGTCACCGGCCTCTACTGCCCGGGCTGCGGCACGCTGCGCACCGTCCACGCGCTGGCCCACCTCGACCCGGTGGCCGCCCTCGGGCTCAACCCGCTGGCCGTGGCCATGATCCCGTTCCTGCTGTTCTGGTGGGGGCGGTGGGTCGTACGGGCCTGGCAGGGCAGGCCGCGGCGAACCACTCTGGCGCATCCGGCGTGGCTGTGGGCCTTCATCGGGGTCGTGATGGTCTACTGGGTCGTCCGAAACCTTCCCTTCGGGGCGTTCCTCGCGCCCTAGTACGGGCCCTGTGGCGAGGTGACCCCGGTGGGGCCGATACCATCGCAGGACAAGGCCGAGAGCGGACGCGAGGCGAACTCTCTGCCACCCCCACTGTCAACCGGAGGGACCCCAAGCGCGTGAGTGAGCGGACGGAAGGACCGAGTGTCCTCGACGACATCCTCGAAGGGGTGCGCGCCGATCTCGCCGCACGTCAGCAGGCCGTGTCGATCGACGAGCTCAAGCGGCGAGCCGAGCGGGCCCAGGGGCCCCGAGACGCGATGGCCGCACTCGGGGGTGACAGGATCTCGGTGATCGCCGAGGTCAAGCGGTCGAGCCCGTCCAAGGGCGCGCTCGCCGCCATCGCCGACCCCGCCGCGCTGGCGGCCGACTACGAGGCCGGCGGGGCCCACGTGATCAGCGTGCTGACCGAGCGGCGCAAGTTCGGGGGCAGCCTGGAGGATCTGGCGGCCGTCCGCGCCCGCGTCGACATCCCCATCCTGCGTAAAGATTTCATCCTCACCTCCTACCAGCTCTGGGAGGCCCGGGCCCACGGTGCCGACCTGGCGCTGCTGATGGTCGTCTGCCTGGAGCAGGAGGCGCTGGTGTCGCTGATCGAGCGGGCCGAGTCCATCGGGCTCACCCCGCTGGTCGAGGTGCACACCGAGGAGGAGCTGGAGCGGGCGGTCGCCGCCGGGGCGCGGGTCATCGGGGTCAATGCGCGTAATTTGAAGACTCTTGAGGTCGACCGTGACGTCTTCGCCAAGCTGGCGCCGAAGATCCCGGATAATGTGATCAAGATCGCCGAGTCGGGCGTGCGCGGCCCGCACGACCTGCTCGCCTACGCCAGGGGTGGCGCCGACGCCGTCCTGGTGGGGGAGAGCCTGGTCACCGGCAAGGATCCGCGCAAGGCGGTGGAGGCGCTGGTGACCGCCGGCGCTCACCCGTCGACGCGCCCCGACCACTCAGCAGAGGGATAGCAGTGGCTAACGAAGGCTCCATCCTCAGCGCCGCCGACCTCGATGGCGGCGCCGCGTACGGCAACGACCCCGACCTGCACGGCAAGTTCGGCATCTTCGGCGGCCGCTACGTGCCCGAGGCGCTCATCCCGGCGCTCGACGAGGTGGCCGCCGTCTATGAGAAGGCCAAGACCGACGCGCAGTTCCTGCGCGAGTTCGACCACCTGCTGCGCACCTACGCGGGCCGGCCGACCACGCTGACCGACGTGGCTCGCTTCAGCGAGGAGGCCGGCGGCGCGCGCGTCGTGCTCAAGCGGGAGGACCTGACCCACACGGGCGCCCACAAGATCAACAACGTGCTCGGCCAGGCGCTGCTGACCAAGCGCCTGGGCAAGAAGCGGGTGATCGCCGAGACCGGCGCCGGCCAGCACGGCGTGGCCACCGCCACCGCGGCCGCCCTGCTCGGCCTGGAGTGCGTCATCTACATGGGCGCCGTCGACTGCGAGCGCCAGGCGCTCAACGTGGCGCGGATGAAGCTGCTCGGCGCCACCGTGGTGCCGGTCCACAACGGTTCCAAGACGCTGAAGGACGCCATCAACGAGGCGTTCCGCGACTGGGTGACCAACGTCGACACCACCCACTACCTGTTCGGCACCGTCGCCGGCCCCCACCCGTTCCCCGAGATCGTGCGCGACTTCGCGCGCATCATCGGCGTCGAGGCCCGCCGCCAGATGCTGGAGCTGACCGGCAAGCTGCCCGACGCGGTGTGCGCGGCGGTCGGCGGCGGCAGCAACGCCATCGGCATCTTCCACGCCTTCATCGGCGACGAGGGCGTGGCCCTGCACGGCTACGAGGCCGCCGGTCACGGCCTGGAGAGCGGCGAGCACGCGCTCACCCTCACCGCCGGTTCGGTGGGCGTGCTGCACGGCTCGCGCACGTACGTGCTGCAGGACGACGAGGGCCAGACGATCGAGTCCCACTCGATCTCGGCCGGGCTCGACTACCCGGGCGTCGGCCCCGAGCACGCCTGGCTGAAGGACTCCGGCCGCGCCACCTACCACGGCGTCACCGACGACGAGGCCATGGCGGCGTTCGCGCTGCTGGCCAGGACCGAGGGCATCATCCCGGCCATCGAGTCCTCCCACGCGCTGGCGGGCGCGCTGAAGCTGGGCCGCGAGCTCGGTCCCGAGTCGACGATCCTGGTCAACCTGTCCGGGCGCGGCGACAAGGACATGGGCACCGCGATGAAGTACTTCAACCTCTGACGCCCTCGCCCGCGCGGCGCGGAACACCCTGAGACGGCCTGCGGCAGGGCATCATGGGTGGGACTCGACCTTCGAAACGGACAGACATGACGACTCTTCAGACGGTTTTCGCCAAGGCGAAGGCGGACAACCGGGCCGCGCTCGTCGGCTACCTGCCTGCCGGCTTCCCGTCCAAGGACGGTGCGATCGCCGCCGCCGCGGCCCTGGTCGAGGCGGGCTGCGACGTCATCGAGATCGGCCTGCCCTACTCCGACCCGCTGATGGACGGCCCGACGATCCAGGACGCGGTGCACCGCTCGCTGGTCAACGGCACCCGCATCGCCGACGTGATGCGCACGGTCGAAGGGGTCGCCGCCACCGGGGCCGCCACGCTCGTCATGACGTACTGGAACCCGATCGACCGCTACGGCGCCGACCGGTTCGCCCGCGACCTGGCCAACGCGGGCGGCGTGGGCACGATCACGCCCGACCTGACGCCGGAGGAGTCCGAGCCGTGGCGGCGGGCCTCGGCCGAGGCGGGCATCGACACGGTCTTCCTGGTGGCGCCCAGCTCCACCGAGGAGCGCATCAAGGCCGTGGTCGACTGCTGCACCGGCTTCGTCTACGCCGCCTCGCTGATGGGCGTCACGGGCGCCAGGGAGAGCGTCAACTCCGCGGCCGAGGGCCTGGTCAAGCGCACCCGCGAGCACACCGACCTGCCCGTGTGCGTGGGCCTGGGCGTCGGCACGGGCGCGCAGGCGGCCGAGGTGGCCCGCTACGCCGACGGCGTGATCGTGGGGTCGGCGTTCATCCGCCGCATCCTCGACGCGCCCGACGAGGCCGCGGGCCGTGAGTCGATCATGGCGCTGGCCGGCGACATGGCGCGCGGCGTGCGCCGCTGACCCTCATCGTGGCGAAGGCGCGTCCCCTGGGTGGGGGCGCGCCTTTTCGTCGTGCTCATCTCGGAGGTGCCGAGCGGGGTGGCGGAGGTCAGCCCAGGTCGGGGGTGGTGCGGAGGTCCAGTGCCCGGCCCACCTGGTCGAGTTCGAGGACGACGATCCCGTTCGTCCCGGCGCGCAGCAGCGGGGCCGGGACGTAGAGGGTGCGCTGCGGGCCGCGGTCCCAGTAGCGGCCCAGGCAGAAGCCGTTCACCCAGACGTACCCCTTGCCCCAGCCGGGCAGCGCCAGGAACGTGTCGGCGGGCTCGTCCACCTCCAGGAGGAAGCGGAAGAACGAGCGCGGCCCGGCGTCCGCGCCGTCGGCGAACGGCACCGCCGAGACGTCCTCCAGCGGGATCGGCCGCGCGCTCCACCCGTTCAGGTACTGCTGGTGGTGCAGCACCCCGCCGGTCAGGCCCTTGCTCTCGCCGGTCAGCGGCCCGTAGTTCGTCCGTCCCATCGACTCCACCAGCAGCTCCACCGTGGCGGGGCCGGACACCGACACCTCGGGCTCCTCGGCGTCGCGCTCGAACACCCCGGCGAGCCGGCCGTCCACGAGCACGTGCGCCCGGTCACGCAGCCCGGGCAGCCTCAGCCGGTACGCGCCCCGCGGCCCCGGCACCTGCCCCCGGTACAGCACCAGGCCGTGCTCCAGCCCCAGCTCCTCGAACGACGGCGGCACCGGCGCGTGCGTCTCGGGCCCCGCCACCGCCTCCAGCGCCTCCAGCAGCGGCACCGACTGGACGGGCCGCAGCGTCGCCGGCGGCAGCACGTCCGGGACCGGCGGCACCGCGGGCGGCTCGCCCGTGTACCGCGACAGCACCTCGCGGAAGCGCCAGAACTTCTCGGTCGGCGCCCCGCGCTCGTCGATCGGCGCGTCGTAGTCGTAGGAGGTCACGGTCGGCCGCCAGTCGCCCATCGCCCGCTCGCCGGCCTGGTTGGCGCCCGCCCGGGCGCCGAAGTTGGTGCCGCCGTGCGCCATGTACAGGTTCACCGACGCGCCGAGTTCGAGGATGCGCTCCAGGACGGCGGCCGCGTCGCCGGCGTCCCTGGTCATGTGCTTGTGGCCCCAGTGGTCGAACCAGCCGCACCAGAACTCCATGCAGAACGGCGGGTCGTCAGGCCGGTGCCCGCGCAGGACGGCGAACGCCCGGTCGGGGTCGGAGCCGAAGTTCACCGTGGCCAGCACGCCCGGCAGGGTGCCGCCGGTCAGGTACCAGTCGGCGGGGCCGTCGGAGGTGAACAGGGGCACCTCGACGCCCCGGGACGTCAGGCCGTCCGCCAGGTGGCGCAGGTAGGCCTGGTCGCTGCCGTAGGAGCCGTACTCGTTCTCCACCTGAACCATGATCACGTTGCCGCCGCGCGTCACCTGCCGCTCGGCGACCTGCGGGAGCAGCCGGTCGAAGTAGCGGTCCACGTGGCCCAGGTACTCGGGGTCGGAGGTCCTGACCCGGCCGGTGAGCCAGGTGGGCAGGCCGCCGTTGTCCCATTCGGCGCAGATGTACGGCCCCGGCCGCACGATCGCCAGCAGCCCCTCCTCGGCCGCCGCGTCCAGGAACGCGCCCAGCTCCTCCATCCGGCGGAACTCGCCCCTGCGCGGCTCGTGCAGGTTCCACGGCACGTACGTCTCGACCGTGTTCAGGCCCATCGCCCGCAGCATCGCCAGCCGGTGCCGCCACTGCCCGGGATGCACCCGGAAATAGTGCATGGCCCCCGACAACACCTTGAAGTCCGCGCCGTCGAGCCGGAACACCCCGTTCTCGACCGAGAAAACACCCATAACTCTTCCTCCGGTAGGATTTCGCGCCCCGCATCCTGGCCGAGACCGCAGGTCAGCGGCCATGGACAAACCCAGTCAACCTGTTGGACTCACCCGCGGAGACCGCATGACGCCGCCCTACGACAAGTGGATGCGCTACCTCACACCCGGCCCCGCCCACCGGGGGCTCGGCCTGGTGTGCCTCGGCGTCGGGCGCCAGGAGGGGCGGCTGCCCACGGTCGGGCCGCGTACCCTGCAGCACCACGTCGCCGTCCTGGTCACCGCGGGCCGCGGCTGGTTCTCCCAGGCCGACGGGCCCGTCGTGGACGTCGTGGCGCCGGCCGTCATCTGGCTCCTGCCCGGCGTGTCCCACCACTACGCGCCCGACGAGGCCGGCTGGGACGAGTGGTTCGTCGACTTCGCCGGCCCCTCCGCCGCCGTCTACCAGGACCTGGGCTTCGTGGACGCGGACAACCCGGTCACCCCCCTCACCACGGCCGAACCGGCCGCCCACGCCATCGGCCGCATCGCCCAGGCGTGCCGCAGGGGCGGACCGTACCTGGAGGTGGAGACCTCGGCCATCGTGCACGAGGTCCTGGTCGCCCTCAGGCGCGCCCGCGCCGACGAGGACCCGTACGGCGACCCGGTGCTGGCCGGGCTGGCCAGGGACGCCTGCCTGCCGGTGCCGGTGGCCGAGCACGCCAGGCGCCTCGGCATGCCGCTGACCGAGCTGCGCCGCGCCGTACGACGGCTGGCCGGGTGCAGCCCCAAGGACTACGTGCTGTCCATCAGGCTCAACCGGGCCAAGGACCTGCTGGCCACCACCGACCTGCCCGTGGCCGCCGTGGCCCGGCGCGTCGGCTATGCCGACCCGGCGTATTTCACCAGGTTGTTCACCCGCCGCGCCGGTCTGCCGCCCAGCGAATTCCGGACGCAGCAGTATCGTGGACTTCCTACCATGAAGTGAACGGGACTCTGTCTTAGCCGACCCTTATCCCGAGCGTGATCGGATGATGTCCCGGTACTGTGCGCATTCCCGGCGCAGAGAAAGAGGAGATCATCCGTGGTCGCGTCACAACCGTCACGCAACGGCAGAACGGCGATACCCTGGGTGACGACCGTCGCCCGGCTGATCCTGGGGGGCGTGCTGATCGCGGCGGGCGCGCTGAAGATCGGCAACCCGTCCGACTCGGTGGTCGCGGTCAAGGCGTACCAGTTGCTGCCCGAGTCGATCGCCGAGATGGTGGGCTACATCCTGCCGATCCTGGAGATCGTCGTCGGCGTGCTGCTGGTCGTCGGTCTGCTGACCAGGGTGGCCGCGGTGATCGCCGCGCTGCTCATGTTCGCCTTCGTGTTCGGCATCGCCTGGGCCTGGGCGCACGGCCTGCGGATCGACTGCGGCTGCTTCGGCGGCGGCGGCCAGCTGGAGTCAGGACAGGAGCCGGCCTATCTGCTCGACATCCTGCGCGACTTCGGCCTGGTGCTGCTCGGCGCGTGGACGGTCCGCTTCCCGCCGGGACGGTTCGCCCTCGACGGGGCGCTCGGACTGGCGGGTGCCGAGGAAACAGGTGACGAGGAACCAGGTGACGAGGAGATCGAGGATGAGCAAAGCCCAGCGCACCAAGTCTGACCGGAACATGTCGGCGCGCGACAAGATCAGAGAGCAGCAGGCCGCCGCACGCGCCCAGGAGCGGCGCAAGAAAGTGGTGACCTACACGACCGCCGCGGTGGTCGCGGTGGCCGCCGTCGGCCTCGGCGCCTGGTACACCATCAGCTCCTCCAAGTCGGAGGAGGCCGGGGCCGGGCTCGCGCCGATCACCGTGCAGCCCGACGGCAGCGCCGTGATGGCCCAGGCGGGCGTGACCCAGCCGGTGGTCGACATCTACGAGGACTTCCAGTGCCCGGTCTGCAAGGAGCTGGAGCGCGTCAGCGGCCAGACCTTCAAGAACCTGGCCGCCGAGGGCAAGGCCAAGGTCGTCTTCCATCCCATCACGATCTTCTCCAGGGAGCCGACGAAGGGCAACTCCGTGCGCGCGGCGGCGTCCGCCCGCTGCGTGGCCGACGGCAAGCAGTGGATGGCCTTCCACGACCTGATCTACAAGAACCAGCCGGCCGAGACCGTCGAGGGCTTCAAGACCGACCAGCTCGTCACGTGGGGCAAGGAGGCCGGTGTCACCTCGCCCGATTTCGAGAGTTGCGTCACGTCCCAGAAGCACGCGCCCGCCGTGCTGACCGACAGTGCGAAGATCATGGAGAAGCAGGCGATCGAGGGCACGCCCACCGTGAAGCTCAACGGCACCAGCATCGGCGAGGCGGCGTTCTCGCCGCAGCAACTTCGCGATGCGGTCACGAAGGCCGCCAAGTAGCCGCAGGCTGCGCTACCCTCACCTGACATGCCCCTAGCCTCGATTCCCAGCCCTTCCCAGGGGGTCTGGTATCTCGGAATCATCCCGATCCGGGCCTATGCACTGTGCATCGTGCTCGGCGTCGTCGTCGCCGTATGGCTGAGCGAGCGGCGTTGGGTCGCTCGCGGCGGCCAGAAGGGGACGATCATCGACATCGCCGTCCCCGCGGTGATCTTCGGCCTGATCGGCGGTCGGCTCTACCACGTCATCACCGACTGGCAGACCTACTTCGGCAGCCGTGCGATCAAGGAGCCGTACCAGGCCCTGTTCATCTGGGAGGGCGGTCTCGGCATCTGGGGCGCGATCGCGCTCGGCGGGGTCGGCGTGTGGTGGGCCGTGCGCAAGCGCGGCATCTCCATGAGCGCCGTCGCCGACACGGTCGCGCCGGGCATCGCCTTCGCGCAGGCCATCGGCCGCTGGGGCAACTGGTTCAACCAGGAGCTCTACGGCAGCCCGACCACGCTGCCGTGGGGCCTGGAGATCGACGTCGACCACGGCGGCGAGCCGGGCGTCCTGTACCACCCGACCTTCCTGTACGAGTCGCTGTGGGACGTCGCGCTCGGCTTCCTGCTCATCCTGGCGGGCAAGCGGTTCGCGCTGCGGCACGGGCGGCTGTTCGCCCTCTACGTCGCGGGCTACACGCTCGGCCGCTTCTGGATCGAGGGGCTGCGCATCGACCCGGTCGGCGGGGTCGACCACGCGGTGACCTTCCTCAGCCTGCGGCTCAACCAGTGGACGTCCATCGTGCTGTTCGTCGGCGCGCTGGTCTACCTCTGGCTGACCAGGAACAAGGACACCGAGGAGAGGGTCGTGCCGCTCGACCTGACGGTGGATCCGGCGCACGAGAGCGGCCAGGCCGACCCGGGCTCGTCCGACGCGCCGGCCGCGGTCGTGGCCGAGCGCCCGGAGGAGGACGACAGCCCGGCCACCTCGGCCGGGGACGAGCCCTCCGGCGCCGACCCCGACACCCACGGCGAGGCCGACGCCGACGCGGACGCCGAGTCCGCGACGAAGGAGACGAACCCGCGATGACCGGCGGCGCGGAGATCCACCATCGCCATCGCGACGTCAGCGGGGGCTGGTTGCGGCCCTCGGTGTTCGGCGCGATGGACGGCCTGGTGTCGAACTTCGCGCTCATCGCCGGTGTCGCGGGCGGCACCACCAGCACCAAGGTCGTCGCCCTCAGCGGCGTGGCCGGGCTGGCGGCCGGAGCCCTGTCCATGGCGGGCGGCGAGTACGTCTCCGTGGCCAGCCAGCGCGAGCTGGCCCAGGCCGAGATCGCCGTGGAGAAGCGGGAGCTCGCGGGCAACCCGGAGGCCGAGCTGGCCGAGCTGGCTCAGTCCTTCGTGGACAAGGGGGTGGAGCCCGAGCTGGCCACCGCGGTGGCCACGCAGATCTCCCGCAACCCCGAGCGGGCCCTTGAGGTCCACACCCAGAACGAGCTGGGTGTCGTTCCCGGCGCGCTGCCCTCGCCGAAGGTGGCGGCGGTGTCGTCGTTCGTGTCGTTCAGTGTGGGGGCGGTGCTGCCGCTCCTGCCGTACTTGTTCGGAGTCGAGGGGCTTACCGTGTCGGCCGTGGTGTCGTGCGCGGCGTTGTTCGGGGCGGGCGCGCTGGTGTCCGCCGTGACGGCGCGCAGCTGGTGGTACTCGGGGTTGCGTCAGCTCGTGGTGGGCGCGGTCGCGGCGGGGATCACGTTCGGGCTGGGCAAGTTGAT
Source organism: Nonomuraea sp. NPDC049607 (assembly GCF_040675375.1). NCBI lineage: Bacteria > Bacillati > Actinomycetota > Actinomycetes > Streptosporangiales > Streptosporangiaceae > Nonomuraea > Nonomuraea sp. NPDC049607. The sequence goes on along the minus strand of NZ_JBFAOV010000013.1, from coordinate 235,054 downwards.
CGGGGCGTCGGGACTGTGAGATCGGGAAGACGCTCCGGGTCCGGTTCCGGCTCCGGTGGCCCTGGCGATCCCGGCGGCGCTTCCGGCACCGGCGGTTCTGCGGGCACTTCTGGCATTTATGGCGGTTCAGGTGGTGCCGGCGGCGGTGGTGTCGGAGGCGGTGGCGCCGGCCGTGGCGGCGGTGCCGCCGCTGGCGCTTCCGGTGGCGGTGCTTCCGGTGGTGGCGCTTCTGGCGTCGGTCGTTCCGGTGGCATGGGAGGAGGGCGTGGCGGGCGTGGATCGGGGTCCGGGAGGGCCCGCCGCCGTTCCGCCGCCCGCGCCGCCGAGGCCGTGCCGCCTGAGCAGCAGGTGAGCGGTGGCGAGGGGGGCCAGGACCTCTGGGCGGCCCGCCGCGCCGCCCGCCCCCAACAGTCCCCGGACGCGGGCTGGGCATCCCGCCCGTCCGCCCCCCAAGGGCCCGACGCCGCATGGCCCCCGCACACCGCCCCCCAAGGACTCGACGGCCCATGGCCCCCGCACACTGCCCCGCAGGGCCCCGATGGCCCGCGGTCCCCGCACACCGCCCCTCAGGGCTCGGATGCGCAGTGGGCAGCTCAGGGGTCGGACGCGCAGTGGGCAGCTCAGGGGTCGGATGCTCAATGGGCGGCTCAGGCCGATTCGCAGGGTTCTGATGCTCAGTGGGCGGCTCGTCCCGCCGACGAGGCCGCCGCGCCGCGTGGGCGACGTTCGCGCGGGAGACGTTCCCAGGACGGCGCGGAGGCGTCCAGGGGCGGGCGTTCCCAGGAGGGCGGGGAAGGGGCTCGCGGGCGGAGGCGTGCGTCCGACAGCGATGACGCCGTCTGGGCCGCGAGCATGGACGACCTGGCGGAGGCCGCCCGGTCGGGCCGTCGCGCCGCGGCCACGGACACCGGCGAGCAGCCCCGGCAGGGACGGCGCGGCGCCGCCGCGGACGGTGACGAGCAGGCCGACGGTTTCGGGGCCTTCGGGGCGCCGGGAGCGTCGCGGCCGTCCGGGGAGCAGGCGGAGCCGGCGACCGGCTCCGGGACGCGCAAGCGGCGCCGGACGCCGCGTTCCGACTGGCAGTTCCCGGTGCTCACCGAGTGGGGCCTGCGCCCCGATCAGCAGCGGCTGATCGTCATCATCGCCACGGTCATCGGCGTCGTCGCGGGCGCGACGGGGCTGGTGGCGGTCGTCAGCTCGCTCGGCGACTACACCCCCGAGCGCCAGGCCAACGCCGCCGTCCTGGGCCCGGACGCCGCCTTCCCCGTGTCCTACCAGGGCTGGAGCTCGCCCAAGCTGTTCGCCTCCCTGGCCGACAGGAGCAAGGACAGCCGCGACCTCACCGAGAAGGAGGTGTTCGCGCAGAGCGAGCTCGCGGTCTCCAAGAAGCTCAAGCTCAAGCTCGCCGCCAAGCGCATCGACGCCGACTGCTCGGCCGCCCTGTGGGGCACGACCCTGCTGGAGAAGGTGTCCGACGCCGGCTGCCTCCAGGCGGCCCGCGGCCTGTACACCAGCTCCGACGGCCGTTACGTCGGTCAGTACACGCTGCTCAACCTCAAGGACGGCCAGTCGGCCGGCGAGCTGGTCGAATCCCTGAAGACCCTCTACCGGGGCGGCTGGGCACGCCCTCTGACGTCCTCGAAGGCGTCCTTCCCGGCGGGCGGTTACTCCGAGGGCGGCGGTTACGCGCTCGGGCACTACGTCGGGCTCGTCTGGATCGGCAAGACCGACGGCCTCGACCCCACCGCCAGGGACGACTTCGTCTCCGTCACCCTGGCGCTGCGCGGCGCGGAGAAGTCCGTCTACCGCCGGGTCGTCGCGATCACGGGACCGGCCTCGTGACCTCCGCTCACGCGGACGGGACCGCCGGAGCGCCGCCCAGGAGGTCGCGTCGTGCGGTCGTCGTGGCCGGGGTGGCCTTGGGGGTTCTGGCGGTCGCGGTGGCCGGGTGGTTGTGGCTGCGTCCGGGGGAGCCGCGGCCGGCCGCCTTCCGGGGCGAGCCCACCTCGGACTTCTACGCGGCCGTCGACTCCCGCCAGGCCGACGCCGCGCCGCTGACCGTGCAGGAGGTCTTCACCGCCCAGACCGAGACGCTCGGCTCCCTGCGGCGGCTCTCCACGCAGGAGCGCGCCGACTGCGACGAGGTCCTGTGGGGCGCCTCGGCGGCCGGGTGCACGCAGGTGCTGGGGGCCGCGTACGAGGGCGGCGGGCTGGCCGGGCAGTTCGCCATCTTCAACCTGCCCGACGGGCGCGCGGCCGACGCGCTGGTGGCCGCCCTCGGCAAGGACGGCTTCGTCCGCCAGGACGCCGCGTTCGACGCCGCCCGCAGCCGTGCCCAGGCGCGTGCCATGGGCCACTACGTGACGGTGAGCTGGGCGGGCGGCACGGCCTCCGCCGACGACCTGGTCACCGCACTCGTCGCCCTCGACGGCCTCGGCCGCGTGGTCCAGAACCGCATCCTCGCCGCCACCTGACCGCCCGCTGTCGTCCCGTCGAAGGGGTCAGGGGGTGGTCGTGGTGAGGGCGGTGACGGTGGTGGAGACGGCGGCCGGGAGGCCGGTCAGGCGGTGGAGGGGCGCTTCCAGGGGGGTCAGGTCGTCGGACCAGGGAGCGGTCTGGCGGATGAGGGCGCGGGCCTCGTTCTTGGTGAGGGCCGTGCCCTGGTCGCGGGCCGCCGCGATGAGCGCCTCCCGCCAGGTGTTGGCCAGCTTGGCGTGGCCGTTGTCGAGGATCCGGCGCAGCACCGCGTCGGCCGCTCCGGCGGGCTGCGGACGGCGTACGGCGTCGAGCGCCCCGCCCGTGCGGCGCGACTCGTAGACGGCGGACAGCGCGTCGGGCAGCGGCGGCAGGTCGGCCCCCCACACGCGTACGTGCGTGGCGCGGGTGGCGAGCAGCACGCGGGGCAGCGCGGCCTCCAACCCGGGCGGCAGCGCGACGGCCACCCGCTCGGCGGCCGCCGCGTAGGGCTTGGCCAGCCAGGTCGACAGCCGCACCCGCGGCTGGGCCGCCTCCTTGGGCCACTCGCCCACCAGCAGGTCGGCCTCGAACCCGGCCAGATCGGGCGCCGCGTGCGCCGTGGGGGCCGACTCGACCGACTGGGGGCCCTGCGTGTAGATGGCCGTGGCCTGACGGCCCAGCCGGGCGTTCACCGCCGGGCGGGTCTTGCTCGTGGGCCGCAGCAGGTAGAGATCGGCCGCCGACCCGATCGCCTCCGCCCCGAAATATCTATTGAAATCAGGGTAAATCGCCTCGTAGGTGAGGTTGAGCTCCGACAACGCCTGCTGGACCTTGAAGGCCAGCATCGGCGTACGCTCGCTGGCGCCGTACGCCACCAGCACCCGTCCGTCGTCCTTCAGCCCCTCCAGGGCGCGCGCCGCGAACAGCCCGATGCCCTCCGGCGTGTACGGCGGGTCGGTGAACGCCAGATCGTGCTCCCGGGCCGAGGCCGGCAGCCCCAGCCGCAGGTCGGCCCAGCGGGTGCGGACCCCGAGCCCCTGCTCGTCGATGTAGGCCAGGATGCGCTCGTCGACGTCGACCACCGTGACGTCGGTCTCGGGATGGACCAGCTTGACGGCCAGCGAGGTCAGGTCGTGGTCGCCGACGCACAGCAGCCGCGCCCCCGGCAGCCAGAACCGCGCCCCGAGCAGCAGCGCGCGCCGCAGCGCCGTCTCCGGCGTGGCCGAGACGTGGTCGAGCACGTGGCGGGCCCGCGGCGCGCCCGCGACCAGCGCGGTCAGGCGTTCGAGCACGTCGGGGTAGTGGGGGAGCAGGTGGGCCACCGGGTCCTCGGGAGGCGGCGCCATGGCCAGCAGGTCCTGGTAGGCGGGCGTGTCGCCCGGCGCCACCCGGAACCGGTCGCCCGAGCGCTCCAGGCGCACCTCGCGCAGCAGGGCCTCGATCGTGCGCCTGGAGGTGGCGGTCTGCCTGACCAGGCCGGCCAGGGACCACCACTGGCCGTCGCACAGGAGTGTGAGGGCGTGCCGCAGCCGCCTGCCGTCGACCCCGGCCTCGGCGAGAAGGCGCTCCACCCCGTCACGATCCATGCGCCAACCCTATCGAGGGGCGGGGCCGGCTCCGGCCGTCCGCCGGGTGGGCCGGGCCCGTTCGGGAGGAGCTTCAGGGGTCTGTGAGGGCCATGGGGCGGCAGGGGCGTGACCTGGGAATTCTCATGGCCTGGTCCGGGGTTTGGGATGGCGGGTTCGGATGCTGGAACCGTGCGCAATGTTCGCAATGCGGACGCGGCGGGCACCATTCCGGCAGCGTGCGGTAATCTCTACCCACGATATGCAGCAGGGCCAACGTCGTCCCCGCCTGTAGAGCAGTTCTTGACAGACGAAGACGACGGGAGGGATTCAATGCCTGCTGCCCACCTCGGATTCCCCGAGCCTCAGGGCCTCTACCACCCCGCCAACGAGCATGATGCCTGCGGTGTCGCCATGGTCGCGGACGTCGCCGGGCGCCGGGGGCACACGATCGTGGTCAAGGCGCTGACGGCGTTGTGCAATCTCGACCACAGGGGAGCCAAGGGTAGCGAGCCGGACACCGGCGACGGAGCCGGGATCCTGACGCAGATCCCCGATGGGTTCTACCGCGCGGTCGTGCCGTTCGCGCTGCCCGAGGCCGGCGCGTACGCGACCGGCATCGCCTTCCTACCGGCCGACGAGCAGGCCAGGGGCGTCGCCACCGGCCTGATCGAGGAGATCGCGGCCGAGGAGGGCCTCACGGTGCTGGGCTGGCGGGACGTCCCCGTCGACCGCGCCCTGCCGGGCCCGAGCGCCCGCGCCGTCATGCCGCACTTCGCCCAGCTCTTCGTGGCGAGCCCCGGCGGCGAGCAGGGCCTCGACCTCGACCGGCTGGCCTTCTGCCTGCGCAAGCGGTCCGAGCACGAGGCCGACGTCTACTTCCCCTCGCTGTCGGCCCGCACGGTGGTCTACAAGGGGATGCTCACGCCCGACCAGGTCGAGCCGTTCTTCCCCGACCTCAGCGACGAGCGCTACGAGAGCGCGATCGCGCTGGTGCACTCGCGCTTCTCCACCAACACGTTCCCGAGCTGGCCGCTGGCCCACCCCTACCGGTACGTGGCGCACAACGGCGAGATCAACACCGTCAAGGGCAACCGCAACTGGATGCGGGCCCGCGAGGCGATGTTGTCCTCCGCCCACATCCCGGGCGACATCTCCAGGCTCTTCCCGATCTGCGACCCCGACGGCAGCGACACCGCCAGCTTCGACGAGGCCCTGGAGCTGCTGCACATCGGCGGCCGGAGCCTGCCGCACGCGGTGCTGATGATGATCCCCGAGGCGTGGGAGAACCACACCGAGATGGATCCGGCGCGCCGCGCCTTCTACGAGTTCCACTCCTCCCTCATGGAGGCCTGGGACGGCCCGGCCTCGATCACGTTCACCGACGGCACCCTGGCCGGGGCCGTGCTCGACCGCAACGGCCTGCGTCCGGGGCGGTTCTGGGTGACCGCCGACGGGCTGGTCGTGCTGGCCTCCGAGGCCGGCGTGCTCGACTTCCAGCCCGAGGACGTCGTCCGCAAGGGCCGCCTGCAGCCGGGCCGCATGTTCCTCATCGACACCGCCCGCGGCAAGATCATCGAGGACGACGAGATCAAGGCCGAGCTGGCCGCCGAGCTCCCGTACGAGGAGTGGCTGCACGCCGGGCTGGTCAGGTTCGAGGAGCTGCCGGCGCGCCAGCGGGAGATCCCCACGCACGAGGCGCTGGTCAAGCGGCAGCAGACCTTCGGCTACACCGAGGAAGAGCTGCGGATCATCCTGTCGCCGATGGCCAGGTCCGGTGCCGAGCCGATCGGCTCGATGGGCACCGACACGCCGGTCGCGGTGCTGAGCGAGAAGCCGCGGCTGCTGTTCGACTACTTCACGCAGCTGTTCGCGCAGGTCACCAACCCGCCGCTGGACGCCATCCGGGAAGAGCTGGTCACCTCGCTGGCCAGCGTGCTCGGCCCCGAGGGCAACCTGCTCGACCCGGGCCCGACCTCCTGCCGCCAGCTCGTGCTGCCGTACCCGGTGATCGACAACGACGAGCTCGCCAAGATCATTCACATCAACGACGAGCACGACCTGCCGGGCTTCCACCCGCACGTCATCAGCGGCCTGTACGAGGTCGCGGGCGGCGGCCAGGCGCTGCTCGGCCGCCTGGCCGAGATCAGGGCCGAGGCGTCGGCGGCCATCGCGGACGGCGCGCGCATCATCGTGCTGTCCGACCGCGGCTCCTCCGACGCGCTCGCGCCGATCCCGTCGCTGCTGCTCACCGGCGCGGTGCACCACCACCTGATCCAGGAGAAGACCCGGACCAAGATCGGGCTGGTCATCGAGACCGGCGAGGCCCGCGAGTGCCACCACATGGCGCTGCTCATCGGCTACGGCGCCGGCGCGGTCAACCCGTACCTGGCGATCGAGACCGTCGAGGACCTGGTCGACACCGGGGCGCTCCAGATCGGCAAGCACAAGGCCGTCCGCAACCTGATCAAGGCGTACGGCAAGGGCGTCATCAAGGTCATGTCCAAGATGGGCGTGTCCACGGTGGCCTCCTACACCGGCGCGCAGATCTTCGAGGCGCTCGGCCTGAGCCAGGAGGTCATCGACGCCTGCTTCACCGGCACGACGTCCCGCCTGGGCGGCGTCGGCTTCGACGTGCTGGCCGAGGAGACCGCCCAGCGCCACCGCCACGCCTACCCCCGGGCGGAGAACGCCCACCGCAGGCTCCAGGTCGGCGGCGAGTACCAGTGGCGGCGCGAGGGCGAGCCGCACCTGTTCAACCCCGAGACCGTCTTCAAGCTGCAGCACGCCACCCGCACCCGCCGCTACGAGATCTTCAAGGAGTACACGAGCCTCGTGGACTCCCAGGCCGAGCGGCTGATGACCCTGCGCGGCCTGTTCAGGCTGCGCAAGGGGCAGCCGATCCCGCTCGACGAGGTCGAGCCCGTCGAGAGCATCGTCAAGCGCTTCTCCACGGGCGCGATGTCGTACGGCTCGATCTCGATGGAGGCGCACGAGACGCTCGCCATCGCGATGAACCGGCTCGGCGGCAAGTCCAACACCGGCGAGGGCGGCGAGGACCCCGAGCGCCTGTACGACGCCACCCGCAGGTCGGCGATCAAGCAGGTGGCCTCCGGCCGGTTCGGCGTCACCAGCGAATACCTGGTCAACGCGGCCGACCTGCAGATCAAGATGGCTCAGGGGGCCAAGCCCGGCGAGGGCGGCCAGCTCCCCGGCCACAAGGTCTACCCGTGGATCGCCAAGACCCGCCACTCCACGCCCGGCGTCGGCCTCATCTCGCCGCCGCCGCACCACGACATCTACTCGATCGAGGACCTGGCCCAGCTCATCCACGACCTGAAGAACTCCAACCCGGAGGCCAGGGTCCACGTGAAGCTCGTCGCCGAGGTCGGCGTCGGCACGGTCGCGGCGGGCGTGTCCAAGGCCCACGCCGACGTGGTGCTCATCTCCGGCCACGACGGCGGCACCGGTGCCTCGCCGCTGACCTCGCTCAAGCACGCGGGCGCGCCCTGGGAGCTCGGCCTGGCCGAGACCCAGCAGACGCTGCTGCTGAACAACCTGCGCGACCGCATCGTCGTGCAGGTGGACGGCCAGCTCAAGACCGGCCGCGACGTCGTCATCGCCGCCCTGCTGGGCGCCGAGGAGTACGGCTTCGCCACCGCCCCGCTGGTCGTCTCCGGCTGCGTGATGATGCGGGTCTGCCACCTCGACACCTGCCCGGTGGGCGTGGCGACGCAGAACCCCGAGCTGCGCAAGCGCTTCAGCGGCAAGCCCGAGTTCGTGGTCAACTTCTTCGAGTTCATCGCCGAGGAGATCCGCGAGTACCTGGCCGAGCTGGGCTTCCGCACGCTCGACGAGGCGATCGGACACGTCGAGATGCTCGACACGACGGCCGCCGAGAACCACTGGAAGGCCGGCGGCCTCGACCTGTCCCCGATCCTGCACCAGCCCGACCTGCCCGAGGGCACGCCCAAGCGGCGCACCGTCGAGCAGGACCACGGCCTGGAGCACGCCCTCGACAACACCCTGATCCAGCTCGCCGAGGGCGCGCTCAAGGAGGGCACGCAGGTCACGCTGGAGCTGCCCATCCGCAACGTCAACCGCACGGTCGGCACCATGCTCGGCTACCAGGTGACCAAGCGGTACGGCGGCAAGGGCCTGCCCGACAACACCATCGACATCGGCTTCACCGGCTCGGCGGGCAACTCCTTCGGCGCGTTCCTGCCCCGCGGGATCACGCTGCGCCTGACCGGCGACGCCAACGACTACCTCGGCAAGGGCCTGTCGGGCGGGCGGATCACCGTCCGGCCGCACGAGGAGGCCCCGCTCGACGGCCACATCATCGCCGGCAACGTCGCCCTGTACGGCGCCACGTCCGGCGAGGTGTTCGTCCGCGGGGTGGTCGGCGAGCGCTTCTGCGTGCGCAACTCCGGCGCGACGGCGGTCGTCGAGGGCGTGGGCGACCACGGGTGCGAGTACATGACCGGCGGCCGGGTGGTCGTGCTCGGCCAGACCGGGCGCAACTTCGCGGCCGGCATGTCCGGCGGCGTCGCCTACCTGCTCGACCCGCGGCCCGAGCGGGTCAACCGCGAGATGGTCGCCGTCGAGACGCTGACCGAGCAGGACGGCGAGTTCCTGAAGGAGACGGTCGAGAAGCACTTCGCCGAGACCGCGTCCCCGGTGGCCAAGCAGTTGCTGGCCGACTGGGACGCCGCGCTCGCCCGGTTCGGCAAGATCATGCCGACCGACTACAAGAGGGTGCTGGAGGCCGCCGAGGCCGCCCGCGCCGAAGGCAGGGACATCGACGAGGCCGTCATGGCGGCTGCGGTTCAGGGCTAGGGAGGCGTACTCGATGGCTGACCCCAAGGGTTTTCTCACGCACGAGCGGGAGCTGCCGGCGCGCCGCCCGGTCGACGTCCGCATCAGCGACTGGCGGGAGGTCTACCAGGACTTCCCGCAGGAGAAGCTGACCAGGCAGGCGGCCCGCTGCATGGACTGCGGCATCCCGTTCTGCCACAACGGCTGCCCGCTCGGGAACCTCATCCCCGAGTGGAACGACCTCGTCCACCGCACCGACTGGCGCGAGGCGATCGAGCGGCTGCACGCCACGAACAACTTCCCGGAGTTCACCGGCAGGCTCTGCCCGGCTCCGTGCGAGGCGGCGTGCGTGCTCGGCATCAACTCCGACCCGGTGGCGATCAAGCGGGTCGAGGTCGAGATCATCGACCGCGCGTTCGCCGAGGGCTGGGTGACCCCGCAGCCGCCTCGGGTCCGCACCGGCAAGAAGGTGGCCGTGGTCGGCTCGGGCCCGGCGGGCCTGGCCGCCGCCCAGCAGCTCACCAGGGCCGGGCACGACGTGGTGGTGTTCGAGCGCGCCGACCGCGCCGGCGGCCTGCTGCGCTACGGCATCCCCGAGTTCAAGATGGAGAAGCGCCACATCGAGCGGCGCCTGGAGCAGATGCGGGCCGAGGGCACCCGGTTCCGCACCGGCGTGAACGTCGGCGTCGACGTCACCGCCGCCGAGCTGCGCGAGGAGTTCGACGCGGTGGTGCTGTCGGGCGGCGCCACCCAGTGGCGTGACCTGCCGGTCGCCGGGCGCGATCTCAAGGGCGTCCACCAGGCGATGGAGTACCTGCCGCCGGCCAACAAGGTCCAGGAGGGCGACTACGCGGTCTCGCCGATCTCGGCCGAGGGCAAGCACGTCGTGGTGATCGGCGGCGGCGACACCGGCGCCGACTGCATCGGCACCGCGATCAGGCAGGGCGCCGCGTCGGTGACCCAGCTGGAGATCATGCCGCGGCCGCCGGCCTCCCGGCCGGGCGGCCAGCCGTGGCCGACGTTCCCCATCCTGTTCAAGATGGAGAGCGCGCACGAGGAGCTGGCCGACGGCGGCGGCGACCGTGTCTACGCGGTCTCCACCACCGAGTTCGTCGGCGACGAGGACGGCAACGTCAGGGCGTTGCGCCTGGTCGAGGTCGAGGGGCCGCAGAACGGCTTCAAGCCGGTCCCCGGCACCGAGCGGGAGATCCCGGCCGACCTGATCACGCTGTCCATGGGCTTCCTCGGGCCGGAGAAGGGCGCCCTGCTGGAGGACCTGGCCGAGGTCGCGGGCGAGGGCTTCTACGACGCCCGCGGCAACGTCGCCCGGGACAAGACGTACATGTCGAAGGTGGAAGGCGTGTTCGTGGCCGGTGACATGGGCCGCGGGCAGTCGCTCATCGTGTGGGCCATCGCCGAGGGCCGTTCGGCCGCCTCGGGCGTCGACCGGTACCTGAGCGGGGAGACGGCGCTGCCGTACCCGATCCTGCCGACGGCGCGTCCGCTGGTCTGACCTGCGGTGAAGGGCCCCGGAGCCGGACGGCTCCGGGGCCCTTCGTTATTTGCACACTCTGCAAGACTTGCAGAGTGTGCAAAGCTTGCGTAGAGTGCAACGCATGGAGAGTCCGGAGCAGCGCCGTGAGCGCCGCCGGGCCGAGAAGCGGCAGGCCATCCGGCTGGCCGCGGTGCGGCTGGCGCTCGACGAGGGCCTCGACGCCGTGACCGTCGAGGCCGTCAGCGCGGTGGCCGACATCTCGCCCCGCACGTTCTTCAACTACTTCGCCTCCAAGGAGGAGGCGCTCGTCATGGAACCGGTCTGGCGGCCGGACGACATCGTCGGCCTGCTCGGCGAACGTCCGCCCGACGAGCCCGCCTTCCAGTCGCTCAAGGCGGTGGCCCGGGAGCTCGCCGTGCGCATGCGCCCGGTCTGGGACACGATGCAGCCGTTCATGGAGCTCAACAACCGCCATCCCGAGCTGGCCGCCAGGGCGCGCGCCGTCGACCAGACCCAGATCATGGAGACGGTCCTCGGCGCGGTCAGGGCCCGGCCCGGAGTCACGAGCGGCATCCACGCCCGGATGCTGCTCATCACCACGATCGGCGCCGTGATCTCCGCCATCCAGGAGTCGGCGGCGACGGACGAGCCGGTCGAAGAACTGCTCGACGAGGCGTTCGCGCTGATCGAACGCGGACTCTGACCCATCTAGAAGAGAAGCGGCGATCGGGGTGGCACCCCCGACCGCCGCGGATTCCTCCTGCCCTCGCGAAAGAAGCAAGGAGACAACTGAATGGTATCGACAATCGCCCAGGAGGCCGGACCGCGGCGCGGCCTCCTGCTCAGCATGGGCTCGCTCCTGCTGTGCCTGTTCCTGGCCGCCGTCGACCAGACCGTGGTGGCCACGGCCACCCCCACCATCGTGCGCGAGCTGGACGGCCTTGAGAGCGTGTCCTGGCTGGTCACGGCGTTCTCCCTGACCTCCGGCATCGTCTCGCCCCTCTACGGCAAGCTCAGCGACATGTACGGCCGCCGCCGCCTGTACCTGTCGGCCATCGCCCTGTTCCTCCTCGGCTCGGCTCTGTGCGGGCTCGCCCAGACGATGGCCCAGCTCATCGCCTTCCGCGCCTTCCAGGGCATCGGCGCCGGCGGCCTCATGGTGCTGACCCTGGCGATCTCGGCCGACATCGCCACCCCGCGCGAGCGCGCCAAGTTCCAGGGCCTGTTCGGCGCGGTGACCGGCGTGGCCGCCGTGCTCGGCCCGGTCATCGGCGGCTACCTCACCGAGCACATCTCCTGGCGCTGGATCTTCTACATCAACCTGCCGCTCGGGGCCGTCGCGCTGGCGGTCGCGTTCGCCGTGCTGCGGCTGCCGCGCCGCACCTCGCCGCACCGGATCGACTGGCCCGGGGCCGCGCTGATCTCCGGGGTGCTGACCTGCCTGACGCTGCTGGCCTCGTGGGGCGGGACGACGTACGCGTGGTCCTCGCCGGTCGTCCTCGGGCTGGGCGCGGGGGCGGTCGTGCTGACGGGGCTGTTCGTGCTGGCGGAGCGTACGGCCAAGGAGCCGGTGCTGCCGCTCGGGCTGTTCCGCGACCGTACGTTCACGATCGCCACGGTCACGATCGTGCTGGTGGCGACCGGGATGGTGGGGGCGGCCACCTTCCTGCCCCTCTACCTGCAACTGGCCGCCGGGGCCAGCGCGTCGAACTCGGGGCTGCTGCTGCTTCCGCTGATGGCGGGCCTGATCGCGTCCTCGGCCGTGGCGGGGCGGGTGGTGACCCGGATGGGGACGTACAAGTGGGTCGTGGTGACCGGGGCGGTGCTGGCGACGGTGGCCGCGTTCCTGTTCTCCACCATGGAGCTGGGGACGGGGGCGGTCACGGCCGGGCTGTACATGGTGGTGTTCGGGATCGGGCTCGGCATGGTGCTGCAGAACCTGATGCTGGCCGTCCAGGTCGCCGCGCCCGCCGCCGACCGGGGCGCGGCCACCTCGGTGGTGTCCTTCGCCAGGAACGTGGGCGGCGCCGTGGGGGTGGCCGTGCTCGGGGGCGTCTTCAGCGGCGGGCTGGGGCGGGCGGCCCTCGACTCGGGGTCCGTGGGGGCGATGCCGGAGTCGGTACGGCCGGCGTTCGCCGAGGCGATCACCGGGGTCTTCGCCTGGGTGTCGCCGATCATGCTGGTCGGCGCCGTCCTGCTGGCCTTCCTGCCGAACGTGCGCCTGCACCGCGACACCTGACGGCACAGCGGGCCCTGGGGAAGAACGCCCACGGCCCGCATAACCCCCATCGACCGAAATTTCATACTGAAGTTGCATCAGCCGTGGAGTGTCGGGAAGATGCAGATTCTGCGACAGTCGGTGGACGGGGGAGCAATGCGGCGAGTCGCCTCTGGCCTGACGGCGTTGGCCGTCGCCGCCGCGCTGACCGCGTGCTCGGCCGCCGCCGGCGAGCGCGCCACCTCCGACCGGCCCGCGCAGGACGGCCCCACCGGCTCCGCGCAGGCCACCACCGGCTCCCGCACCGGCCAGAACCAGAACCTCGTCTTCTACGCCGACGGCAAGCAGAGCCAGGCCCTGGAGGCCGTCAAGCGCGCCGGCGGCACGGTCGTCGAGGAGGACGGCAAGCTCGGCTACGTCCTCACCGAGGGCGGCGGCGACGGCTTCGCCGAGAGCGTCGGCGCGGACCCGGCGATCGTCGGCGTCTCTCCCGACCGCCGCGTCATCGGCTCCACCTCCTCCCGAGCCGGACGCCCGACGGGCGGGGGCTTCCCCGACGCCGGATCCATGGCGGGCGCCGCCCGGGAGCCGCTGGCCCACCTCCAGTGGGACATGAAGATGATCGGCGCCGACCGGGCCAACACCAAGGTCCCCGGCAGCAGGAAGGTGCTGGTCGGCGTCATCGACACCGGCATCGACGGCAGGCACCCCGACATCGCCCCCAACTTCAACCGCGAGCTGAGCCGCAACTTCGTCACCGACAAGCCCAAGGACGAGCGCGGCGAGACCCTGGACGGCCCCTGCGAGGTCCCCTCCTGCAAGGACCCCGTGGACGAGGACGACGACGGCCACGGCACCCACGTCGCCAGCACCATCGCCTCCCCGATCAACGGCATCGGCATCGCCGGCGTCGCCCCGGGCGTGCAGCTCGTCAGCATCAGGGCCGGCCAGGACTCCGGCTTCTTCTTCCTCAAGCCCAGCCTCGACGCCCTCACCTACGCCGCCGACATCGGCGTGGACGTCGTCAACATGAGCTACTACGTCGACCCCTGGCTGTTCAACTGCGCCGCCAACAAGGCCGACACCAGGAAGCAGCAGCTCGAACAGAAGGCCGTCGTCGTCGGCATGCAGCGCGCCCTCGACTACGCCCGCGGCAAGGGCGTCACGCTCGTCTCCGCCCTCGGCAACGGCTCGACCGACCTCGGACGCCCCACGGCCGACAAGCAGAGCCCCGGCTACCCGCGCGGCGAGGAGAAGACCCGCAAGATAGACAACTCATGCATCAACGTGCCCGCCGAGTCCAAGGGTGTGATCTCGGTCTCAGCCGTCGGCCCGTCCGGACGCAAGGCCATCTACAGCGACTACGGCCTGGAGCAGACCGACGTGGCCGCCCCCGGCGGCGACGCGCTGGACGGCAAGGGCGCCGAGGCCGTCCGGTCGATCCTGGCCGCCGCCCCCGAGCACGTGCTCAAGGCCGCCGGCCGGATCGACGCCTCCGGCAAGCCCAAGGGCGCCGACGTCGTGCGCGACTGCCACAAGGGAACCTGCTCCTACTACCAGTACCTCGACGGCACCTCCATGGCCGCCCCGCACGCCACCGGCGTCGCGGCGATCCTGATCAGCCGCTTCGGCAAGCCGGGCCCCGGCGGCCTGTCCATGGACCCCGCCACCGTCGAGGACCTGCTCTACCGGACCGCCACCCACATGGCCTGCCCCACACCTCGCGCCTACGTCTACAAGATGTACGGCGAGAGCGAGACCCACGAGTGCGAGGGCGACACGGCCAAGAACGGCTTCTACGGGCACGGCGTCGTGAACGCCTGGAAGGCGGCCACCATAGAGCCATGATGTACCGCCTGCTCGCGTACGCGGTGATGGTGACGCACTTCGCCTTCCTCGCCTATGTGGCCGTGGGCGGGTTCGTGGCCTGCCGCCGAGCGGCTTCGTGGACCACTACATCCAAGGCGTGATCTACCCTGAACAGTACGCGAACTTGGTACGGCTGGGACTCACCGTTCTCGTGTTGTTCTCCTACGTCGGGTACGTTCTCCGTCGTCAGTGACTGCCAAGTGGTCTGTACCAATTAAGGTAGGACTCGTGACTCGTCGCGCGAAAATCGTCTGCACCCTAGGCCCAGCCACTTCGTCCAAAGAACGCCTCCACGAGCTGATCTCCGCGGGCATGGACGTGGCACGGTTCAACCTCAGTCATGGCGACCATGACATGCACAGAGAGGTCTACGACCGGGTCCGGGAGGTGGCGGCCGACCTCGGCCGCGGTGTAGGCGTCCTCGCCGACCTGCAGGGCCCCAAGATCCGCGTCGGCACCTTCGAGGAAGGGCCGGTGCGCCTCGGCTTCGGCGACGTCTTCACCATCACCACCGAAGACGTCCCCGGAGACCGCGAGCAGGTCTCGACCACCTACAAGGGCCTGCCCGGCGACGTGCGTCCCGGTGACACGATCCTGGTCGACGACGGCCGCCTGGTCCTGGAGGCCACCCGCGTCGACGGCGACCGCGTCACCACCCGCGTCGTCATCGGCGGCATGATCTCCAACAACAAGGGCCTCAACCTGCCGGGCATCAACGTCAGCGCCCCCGCCCTCACCGACAAGGACGAGGCCGACCTGCGCTGGGCGCTGCGCACCGGCTTCGACATGATCGCGCTGTCCTTCGTCCGCCGTCCCTCCGACGCCGACGTCGTGCGCAACATCATGGAGCAGGAGGCCGTCCGCCTGCCGCTGCTGGCCAAGATCGAGAAGCCGCAGGCCGTCGAGCGCCTGCCCGAGATCGTCGAGGCCTTCGACGGCATCATGGTCGCCCGCGGCGACCTCGGCGTCGAGCTGCCCCTGGAGCAGGTGCCGATCGTGCAGCGGCGCATCATCGGGCTGTGCCGCGAGAAGGCCCGCCCGGTCATCGTCGCCACCCAGATGCTCGACTCCATGATGAGCGCCCCGCGCCCCACCCGCGCCGAGGCCAGCGACGTCGCCTACGCCGTCATGGACGGCGCCGACGCCGTCATGCTGTCGGGCGAGACGTCGGTCGGCAGCTACCCGATCGAGTCCGTCTCCACGATGGACCGCATCGCCTGCGCCGCCGAGGTGTCGTCCCTGCACGCCACCCACACCCTGGAGCGCATGCCGGAGACCACCGGCGGCGCCATCGCCAGGGCCGCGGCCGAGGTCGGGGCGATCGTCGGCGCCAAGGCGCTGATCGCGTTCACCATGTCGGGGGAGACGGCCCGCCGCCTGGCCCGCTACCGCTCGCCGATCCCGCTGCTGGCCTTCACCTCGGCCCCGCACGTGCGCGGGCAGCTCTCGCTGACGTGGGGGGTGGAGACGTTCCACGTGCCGTTCGTGCACCACACCGACGACATGGTGCGGCAGGTGGAGGCGTCGCTGCTGTCGCTCGGGCGGCTGGAGAAGGGCGACAAGGTGGTCATCGTGGCCGGCTCGCCTCCCGGCACGCCGGGCAGCACCAACGCGCTGCGGGTGCACACCATCGGCTCCGCGGTCTCCCACGCCAACTGACCCGCGTTCCGGCCGGGGGTCCTCCAGGAGACGCCCGCAGACCCCGCACCGGCGCGCCGCCGTGACGCGGCGCCCTGTGGGCCCCCGCCGTGGAACCGGAGGGGGCCCGCGAGCACAGCAGTGATTCAGTGGGCGTGCAGGGCGGCGTTGAGGGTGATGCCGGAGCCCGTGCGGGGGAGTGCCTCCACCGCGCCCGACTGCGAGTTGCGGCGCAGCAGGATCCCGTTCGAGCCGGACAGCTCCGCCGCCTTGACCACCTTTCCGTCGGGCAGCGTGACCCGCGTGCCCGCCGTGACGTAGAGGCCCGCCTCCACCACGCAGTCGTCGCCCAGCGAGATGCCGATGCCGGCGTTCGCGCCCAGCAAGCAGCGCTCGCCGATCGAGATGACCTGCTTGCCGCCGCCCGACAGCGTCCCCATGATCGAGGCGCCGCCGCCGACGTCGGAGCCGTCGCCGACCACCACGCCGGCCGAGATGCGCCCCTCGACCATCGACGTGCCGACCGTGCCGGCGTTGAAGTTCACGAAGCCCTCGTGCATGACCACCGTGCCCGAGGCCAGGTGGGCGCCCAGCCGCACCCGGTCGGCGTCGGCGATCCGCACGCCCTCCGGCAGCACGTAGTCGACCATGCGCGGGAACTTGTCCACGCCGTACACCGTCACCACGCCCCTGCTCCGCAGGCGCAGCCGCGTGCGCTCGAAGCCGGGCACCGGGCACGGCCCGAAGTTCGTCCACACGACGTTCGCCAGCAGGCCGAACTGGCCGTCCAGGTTCACGCCGTGCGGCCGGACCAGACGGTGGGAGAGCAGGTGCAGCCGCAGGTAGACGTCGTGGGCGTCGACCGGCGGCTCGGAGAGCTTGGCGAGGCCCGTGCGCACCGCCACCACCTCGACGCCCCGCGCCACGTCGCGGCCGGTCAGCGCGGCCAGCTCGCCGGCCTCCTCGGCGGAGAGCCGCTCGGTGCCCGTCACGGGCGGCTCGCCCAGCTCGGGAGCCGGGAACCAGGTGTCGAGAACGGTGCCGTCGTCGGCGATGGTCGCGAGGCCGACGCCGTGGGCGCCGGTGGAGGTGGGATCGATAGCAGTCACAGGCCAAAAATACCGGGCGCCCGGTCAGCCCAAGGAGCCCAGGTCCGCCGACAGCCACCGCTCGGGACGCATCCTGAAGGTCACCAGGACGTGCAGGTCCGAGCCGTGCACGTAGCCCGACACCGCCTCCTGCGGCAGGTAGCGGGCCGCGATGCGGGTCAGCTCCTCGACCGTCGTGGGGTCGGACCGCACCACCGGGCCGTCGACCGACACGTACCGGTAGGTCGGGCTGATCCGCTGGACCAGCATCGTGAACCGGCCCGCCTTCGCCACCAGCCGCGCCTTGTGCGACTCGCTGTCGGTCAGGAACCTCAGCTCCCCGCCCGGGACGTAGTCGTACCAGACGGGCACGGCCAGCGGCGCCCGTCCCGCGCCCGTCTCCACCGCCAGGCTCGCGATGTGCGGCTCGGCCAGGAACGCCTCCCGCTCGGTCACGCTCAACGGCATCCCCCGCCACCCCCGTCTCGTGGGTCGTAACTCGTCACACAGGACTATTCCCGGCGAACCGCCTGCGAAATCCCGCCCACCACGGCCGTGACGACCTGCGCCCCCAGGAGATGCCGCCGAAAACCACTCGCACCGCCACAGAGGGGCCGACATCATCGTCAGGTTGGCCACCCTCGGGCCGGACGGGCCGACCGGTGGGTTCTTCGACGACGACGGGACAGTGCCTTGGCAGACATCATCGAGCTCAACCGGCGGTCGGTGCGGGCCACCGTCGACCTGGTGAACACGATCAAGCCCGCCGACCTCGACCGGCCGACGCCCTGCGCCGGATGGGCCGTCCGCGACCTGCTGGAACACCAGATCGTGCAGAACCACGGGTTCGCCGTGGCGGCCTCGGGCGCGCGTTCGGAGCCGGCGAGCTGGCGGCCGCGTGCCCTGGGCGAGGACCCGGTGGCCGAGTACGCCGCCTCGGCGCGGGCCGTCGTCGACGCCTTCGCCGCCGACGGCGTGCTCGACCGGGCCTTCTTCCTGCCCGAGATCCGTGACGGCGGCCCGTTCCCGGCGGCCATGGCGATCGGCTTCCACTTCATCGACTGCGTCGTGCACGACTGGGACCTCGCCAAGGCGCTGGCCGTGCCGCCCAACGTCGACGACGACCTCGCCGAGGCCGCCCTCCCGCTGGCCGCGCAGGTGCCCGACACGCCGGTCTCGCGCGGTCCGGGGAAGGCGTTCCTGCCCGGCGTCGAGCCCGGCGACACCGCCACGGCCCTCGACCGCGTGATCGCCCTCCTCGGCCGCTCACCCTCCTGGACGCCCTGACCCGGTCAGGAGTTCGGGCCCACGCGTCGATCCGGCAGTCGGGGACACGCGTGTACAGGAAGCCCGGTGCGGTCGTCATGACGGCGGTCGGGGGCGGAAAAGCGAAAACCGCCCGGCCTACGAGGGGGCCGGGCGGTCAGGCCGGTGCCCCGGGTGGGATTCGAACCCACACTGTATGGATTTTGAGGCCATCGACTCTGCCGTTGGTCTACCGGGGCGGTTTCGTCCGGTTGGTGATCTCGCAGCGTAATGCCCGAGGCCGCACCGGCGTGGATCTAATCTACCGGACGTCTGTACTCTTCTGCTCGTGAGTACGCAGCGGCGAGTAGTGATCGCGGAAGACGAGGCCCTGATCCGCCTCGACCTCAAGGAGATGCTCCAGGAGGACGGTTACGTCGTCGTGGGCGAGGCCGGTGACGGGGAGCAGGCGATCCAGCTCGCCGCCGACCTGCGGCCCGACCTCGTCATCCTCGACGTGAAGATGCCCGTGCTCGACGGCATCTCGGCGGCCGAGCGCATCGTGGCCGACCGGATCGCGCCGTGCCTCATCCTCACCGCCTTCTCCCAGCGTGACCTGGTGGAGCGCGCGCGTGACGCGGGGGCGATGGCCTACCTGGTGAAGCCGTTCACCAAGGCCGATCTGGTGCCGGCGATCGAGATGGCGGTCAGCAGGCACGAGGAGATGGTGGCGCTGAGCGCGGAGGTGTCCAGCCTCTCGGAGCGGCTGGAGACCCGCAAGCTGGTCGAGCGGGCCAAGGGCCAGCTGATGGCCCAGCACGGCTGGACCGAGCCGCAGGCGTTCCGGTGGATCCAGAAGGCGTCGATGGACCGGCGGCTGAGCATGCGGGAGGTTGCTCAGATCGTTATAGACGACGCGGCCGAGCGGGCGTGAAAAGGGCCTATATCAGGTGATTTAGCCCCGCGGGTTGTGACCCGGTCACGACTGGGCATCCAACCGGCTTCGGCTTCCTTCGGCGCAGGCGTCCCGGCGCATGCTGATGGGCGGACGGAAGGTCCGCTCATCTCGAACGGAGACGCTTTCGATGATCCGCATTTCCCATGCGCTGGCCGTCGCCACAGCGGCGAGCCTGGCACTGGCGGCATGTTCGACCGGCGGCACGACCGCCGGGACGGGCGCCACCGGAGCCGCGTCCGTGAAGCCCTCCTCGGCCGCCGCGGCCAAGGGGGACGGCACGCTGACGATCGGCACCGTGCTGCCCCAGACGGGCAATCTCGCATATCTGGGACCACCCGAGTTCGCCGGGGTCGATCTGGCGCTCAAGGAGATCAACGACGCCGGGGGCGTGCTCGGCAAGCCGGTGGTGAAGATCGACACCGACTCGGGCGACACCACGACCAACATCGCCTCGCAGTCGGTGGACAAGCTGCTCGGCCAGAAGGCCGACGCGATCATCGGCGCGGCGTCCTCGTCGGTGTCGGAGTCGATCGTGGACAAGATCACGCGGGCGGGCGTGGTGCAGTTCTCGCCGGCCAACACCTCCGACAAGTTCACCACGATCAACGACCAGGGCCTGTACTTCCGTACGGCGCCGCCGGACAAGCTGCAGGGCCGGGTCCTGGGTGACCTGGTGGCCGCCGACGGCAACGACACCGTCGGCATCCTGGCCATGCAGGACTCCTACGGCTCGGGCCTGGCCGACCAGGTGACCAAGACCGCCGAGGAGGCCGGCGCGACCGTGGTCGAGCGCGTCGACTACGACCCGAAGGCGGCCGAGTTCTCCGCGGACGTGGCCAAGGTCAAGGCCAAGAACCCGAAGGCGATCGTGCTGATCGGCTTCGAGGAGACGGCGAAGGTCGTGCAGGAGCTGGTCAAGCAGGGGCTGACGGCCGACAAGGTCAAGTGGTACATGGTGGACGGCAACATGTCGAACTCCAACTACCTCAAGATGCCCAAGGGCACGCTCAAGGGCGTCAAGGGCACGATCCCGGGTGCGGCGGCGCCGGAGGCGTTCCAGAAGCGGCTGCTCACGGTGAACCCGAAGCTGACGAACTACACCTACGCCGCGGAGTCGTACGACGCGACGACGCTGCTCGCCCTGGCGGCCGAGGCGGCCAAGGACGACTCGGGCACCGCGCTGGCCCCCAAGCTGATCGAGGTCAGCAAGGGCGGCGAGAAGTGCCAGGACTTCAAGTCCTGCGCCGACCTGCTCAAGGCGGGCAAGGACATCGACTACGACGGCGTGAGCGGCCCGGTGGACTTCAACGACGCCGGTGACCCGTCGATCGCGACGATCGGGGTCTACCAGTACGACAAGGACAACAAGTACGACGCGGCCAAGGCGCTCGAATATCGCAAGGGCAACATCGCCGGCTAGACGGTGACGGCAGCAAGCCGGACATCCCGCCATAGAACCACCCCAGTCCTGAAATTTCGGGCTGGGGTGGTTCATTTGGAGTCAAGACCGTAACGCTGATGAAACATGCAATTACAGAACGTGATTGCGACATTACAAATTAGCATAAAAGTACCCGAAATCCCCACATCTCCCCGTCAAAGAGGCATGCTGAGCTCGTTAAACGCAGCGAGGGAGATCGTTCCCCGCTGGGAATAAGGGGAGTCTCTTTTATGATCCGCATTGCTCCAGCAGGGCGCTTCCTGGCCGTCGCGGCAGCGGCGAGCCTGGCCCTGACGGCCTGTGGCGGCGGTGGCGACACGGCCGCGCAGCAGACCACGTCCGCGGTGCCGTCCTCGTCGGCCCCGGCCACCCAGACGGACGCGGCCAAGGGTGACGGCACGCTGACGATCGGCACCGTGCTGCCGCAGACCGGCTCGCTGGCCTTCCTCGGCCCGCCCGAGTTCGCCGGCGTCGACCAGGCCGTCAAGGAGATCAACGACGCGGGCGGCGTGCTCGGCAAGCCGGTCACCAAGATCCACACGGACTCGGGTGACACCACCACCAACGTGGCCTCGCAGTCGGCGGACAAGCTGATCGCGCAGAAGGCCGACGCCATCATCGGCGCCGCCTCCTCGTCGGTGTCCGAGTCGATCATCGACAAGGTCACCGGTGCCGGCGTGGTGCAGTTCTCGCCCGCCAACACCTCTGACAAGTTCACCACCATCAGCGACCAGGGCCTGTACTTCCGTACCGCGCCGCCGGACAAGCTGCAGGGCCGCGTGCTCGGCGACCTGATCGCCGCCGACGGCAACGACACCATCGGCATCCTGGCCATGCAGGACTCCTACGGCTCGGGCCTGGCCGACCAGGTGACCAAGACCGCCGAGGCGGCCGGCGCCAGCGTCGTCGAGCGCGTCGACTACGACCCGAAGGCGGCCGAGTTCTCCGCGGACGTCGCCAAGATCAAGGCCAAGAACCCGAAGGCGATCGTGCTGATCGGCTTCGAGGAGGGCGCCAAGGTCATCCAGGAGCTGGTCAAGCAGGGCCTGACGGTCGACAAGACCAAGTGGTACATGGTGGACGGCAACATGTCGAACACCAACTACCTCAAGATGCCCAAGGGCACCCTCAAGGGCGTCAAGGGCACCATCCCCGGCGCCGAGGCCCCGGAGGACTTCCGCAAGAAGCTCCTGGAGATCGACCCCAAGCTGGAGGACTACACCTACGCGGCCGAGTCCTACGACGCCGCGATCCTCATCGCCCTGGCGGCCGAGGCCGCCAAGGACGACAGCGGCAAGTCCATCGCCGCCAAGCTGCCCGAGGTCAGCAAGGGCGGCGAGAAGTGCAAGACCTTCAAGGACTGCGCCGACCTGCTGAAGGCCGGCAAGGACATCGACTACGACGGCATCAGCGGCCCGATCGAGTTCAACGACGCCGGTGACCCCGCCGTGGCCACCATCGGCGTCTACCAGTACGGCGACGACAACAAGTACGCCCCCAAGGCCCTGGAGTACCGCACGGGCAACATCGAGGGCTGACCCTCACCCGCCGCCCAGGCCGCACACTCGCAACGAGTACTGGATCAGCCGATCCTGCAGCGGCTTGGGCGGCACCACGATCACCACCCGCTCGGGCCCCCCGTCCACGGTGGCCCGCACCGGGAACAGGAACGCCTTCTTGGCCTCGGCGAAGGCGTGCGGGTCGCAGCGGCCGGGGGTGAGCGTGACCGGCACCTCCAGCCGCTCCTGCCCGGCCTCCAGCTCGGCCACGGGCCGCCGGTCGGCGTCCGGCGTGATGATGTAGTGCGTGGTGCCGTCGAGCTCGGTCAGCGTCACCTTGCCCGCGCCGCGCCGCGTGACCACCAGGTTGCCCCGCATCGCCTTGCCCACCTGCTTCCAGTCGGGCCCGAACTCGATGCCGGCGGCCTCCTTGATGAGGAACTCCGAGCATTCGTCCCGTAACAGGCGGGTCAGCAGCGGGCTGGGGTGCGGCACCTGGAAGACCACCCGGCGCGGCTGCTCGGAGCCGGCGCGGATGTTCGCCACGACGGTCGCGGGCTCCAGGCGCGGCAGACCCGTGGGCAGGCAGTTGGCCGGGCCGTAGGTGATGCGCAGGTCGGTGCGCTCGGTCCGTTTGATCGTGGCGTCCGTCTTTTCCGGCGGCAACGTTTTGAACGACGGCGTCACGAGCTGGACGTCCGCGAAATACACGGGGATGCCGGTGGTATTACGGACGGCCACCTCCAGCGCGTGAACGGGCTCGTCGGAACGCCATTGCTCCAGCGTGACCGATACGCCGGCGGGAGGATCCGAGGAAGGCGGCGCGGGCGGCGGGGACGAGGTGCACCCGGCAACAAGGACCGCCGTGACTAGGACAGGCGTAAAACGCTTCACCCGACGCACATTAAGCCTGCTAGCGCAGGTCCGTAAGTTGAGGACTGATTACGACTCCGCATCCAAGTGCCGACAGTTCACCCCGCCATCTGGTTCGAGTACACAGCGATTTTGTACGTTTCCGTCATTCGATCGGGAGCGCTCGGCGGTGCTGACGATCCCGGCCTGGAAATGAAGGAGACACTTCATGATCCGCATTGCTCCCGTGGGGCGGGCGCTGGCTGTCGTGGCCGCCACCAGCCTGGCCCTGACGGCCTGCGGCGGTGGCGGCAGCAACACCGCCACGCAGACCTCGCAGCCGGCCGCGCCATCGTCGTCGGCTCCCGCGGCCAAGGGCGACGGCACCCTCACGATCGGTACGCTGCTGCCCCAGACCGGTTCGCTCGCCTTCCTCGGCCCGCCTGAGTTCGCCGGCGTCGACCTGGCCATCAAGGAGATCAACGAGGCCGGGGGCGTGCTGGGCAAGCCCGTCACCAAGTACGACACCGACTCGGGCGACACCACCACGAACATCGCCTCGCAGTCGGTGGACAAGCTCCTGGCCCAGAAGGCCGACGCCATCATCGGCGCCGCGTCCTCGTCGGTGTCGGAGTCGGTGATCGACAAGATCACGGGCGCTGGTGTCATCCACTTCTCGCCGGCCAACACCTCCGACAAGTTCACCACGATCGAGGACAAGGGCCTGTACTTCCGCACCTCGCCGCCGGACAAGCTGCAGGGCCGCGTGCTCGGCGACCTGGTGGTGTCCGACGGCAACGACACCGTCGGCATCCTGGCGATGCAGGACTCCTACGGCACCGGCCTGGCCGACCAGGTGCAGAAGACGGTCACCGACGGCGGCGGCGAGGTCGTCGAGCGCGTCGACTACGACCCCAAGGCCGCCGACTTCTCGGCCGACGTGGCCAAGATCAAGGCCAAGAACCCCAAGGGCATCGTCATGATCGGGTTCGAGGAGACCGCCAAGGTCATCCAGGAGCTGGTCAAGCAGGGTCTGCCGGCCGACAAGCACAAGTGGTACATGGTCGACGGCAACACCTCCAACACGAACTACGTCAAGATGCCCAAGGGCACTCTTGAGGGCGTCAAGGGCACGATCCCGGGTGCGGCCGCGCCGGAGGAGTTCCAGAAGAAGCTCCTCGGCATCAACCCCAAGTTGGAGGACTACAGCTACGCCCCCGAGTCCTACGACGCGATGAACCTGCTCGCGCTGGCCGCCGAGGCCGCCAAGAGCGACGCGGGCGTCGACATCGCCGCCAAGCTGGCCGAGGTCAGCAAGGGTGGCGAGAAGTGCAAGGACTTCAAGAGCTGCGTCGACCTGCTCAAGGCCGGCAAGGACATCGACTACGACGGCGTGAGCGGCCCGGTCGAGTTCAACGACGCCGGTGACCCCGCGGTCGCCACCATCGGCATCTACCAGTACGGCAAGGACAACAAGTACGCCACCAAGGCGCTGGAGTACCGCACCGGCAACATCGCCGGCTGACGTCCGAGGTTCGGCGAAGGGCCCGGTCCGCGAGGATCGGGCCCCTTCGTCATGCGCAGCCGGCCACGATCTGGTCGGCGGCGGCCCGGTACTGCCGCAGCAGCGCCACCTGCCGCTCGTGCGGCACGTCGTTCCTGGACAGGCCCTCGGTGGCCGACTTGACGCTCTGCACGGCGGCGTGCAGCGAGGCCGGCAGCCGGTCGCCGAACTGGAGCGTGATGCCGCGCAGCTCGGCCAGCCGGCCGATGACGGCGTCCTCGAAGTACTGCTGGTCCTCCTGGCCCTTCGGCTTGAGCATCAGGCCGGCGTACCCGATGGCCGAGACCACGCGCGCGCACGGGCTGTCGGTCGGGTCGCCGCCGGTGCTGTACCTCTGCGCCGAGGAGGCGTCCTCCTGGCAGCCGACGAGCAGGACGGGCAGGACGAGCGCCACGGTCAATAATCGTTTCACAGCGCTCATTAAAAAACGGCGGAGGGGCTCCGGGGGAGCCCCTCCGCCGTTCGATTCGGTTACGCCTTGGCCAGCGTGCCGAGGTACAGCTCGATGACCTTGGGGTCGTTGGCGAGCTGCCTGCCGGTGCCGGTGTAGGCGTTGCGGCCCTGGTCGAGCACGTAGCCACGGTGGCAGATCTGGAGGCAGCGGCGGGCGTTCTGCTCCACCATGATCACGGTCACGCCCGCCTTGTTGATCTGCTGGGCCTGGATGAAGACCAGGTCCTGGAGCTTGGGCGACAGGCCCGCCGACGGCTCGTCGAGCAGCAGCACCGACGGCTCGGTCATGAGCGCCCTGGCCATGGCCACCATCTGCCGCTCACCGCCGGACAGGGAGCCCGCCCGCTGCTTGCGCCGCTCCTTGAGCGCCGGGAACAGCTCGGCGACGAACTCGAAGCGCTCCTTGAACTTGCCGGGCACCTGGAAGGCGCCCATCTCCAGGTTCTCCTCGATGGTGAGGCTGGGGAAGACGTTGTTGGTCTGCGGCACGTAACCGACGCCGCGGGAGACCAGCGAGTGCGCCTTCATGTTCGTGATGTTCTCACCCTTGAGCAGCACCGTGCCGCTGCGGATGTTGACCAGCCCGAACATCGCCTTCAGCAGCGTCGACTTGCCGGCGCCGTTGGGGCCGATGATGCCGATCAGCTCGCCCTCTTTGACGTAGAGGTCGGAGCCGTTGAGGATGTTGACGCCCGGCAGGTAGCCGGCGATCAGCTCGTCGCACCGCAGCACGGCGTCGGCGGCGCCCTCCAGGTGCGCGGCGCGGCCGGTGACGGCCGCCTGCGACTCGGGTGCGGACTCGGGGGCGGTCGTCTCGGGGACGTCGCTCACTTCTGCGTCTCCTCTTCGATCTCGGCCTCCAGCGCCGCCTCGGCCTCCTGGAGCTGCGTCTCCAGTTCGGTGTCCGACAGCGGGGCGTCGTGGTGGGCGCCGAGGTAGGCGTCGATCACGCGCTCGTCCGACATGATCGTGTCGGGCGGGCCCTCGGCGATCACGGCGCCCTGCGCCATGACGATCACCCAGTCGCTGATGTCGCGGACCATGTCCATGTCGTGCTCGACGAACAGCACCGTCATGCCCTGCTCGCGCAGGTCCTTGACGTGGCCGAGCAGCGACTGGGTCAGGGCGGGGTTCACGCCCGCCATGGGCTCGTCCAGCATGACCAGCTCGGGCTGGACCATGAGGGCGCGGGCCATCTCCAGCAGCTTGCGCTGGCCGCCGGACAACGATCCGGCGAAGTCGTCCCGCTTGGCGCCGAGCTTGAAGCGTTCGAGCAGCTCCTCGGCGCGGACGGTGATCTCGTCCTCCTGACCGCGCCACATGCCGGGGATGAGCGCCCGCCAGAAGGTCTCGCCCTTCTGCTGCTGGGCGCCCAGGCGCATGTTCTCCATGACGGTCAGGCGGGACAGCGCCTTGGTCAGCTGGAAGGTGCGCACCATGCCGGCGCGGGCGACCTTGTG
This sequence comes from Nonomuraea sp. NPDC049607, assembly GCF_040675375.1. NCBI lineage: Bacteria > Bacillati > Actinomycetota > Actinomycetes > Streptosporangiales > Streptosporangiaceae > Nonomuraea > Nonomuraea sp. NPDC049607. Next base: position 208,434 of record NZ_JBFAOV010000013.1, on the reverse strand, counting down.
GGCCGGCACCCCGTTCATGCTGCGGCCGTTGAACGTCCACGAGCCGGAGTCGGCCGTGTCGAAGCCGGTGAGCTGGTTGAAGAAGGTCGTCTTGCCGGCGCCGTTGGGGCCGATCAGCGCGGTGATGGAACCCCGCTGGATCTCGACGTGGCCGACCTCGACCGCGGTCAGGCCGCCGAAGCGGCGCACGACGTTGTCGACGGTGAGGATCGGGTCCGGCTTGGGCACGCCCGGCTCGCGGGCCAGGTCCTTGAAGACGGCCAGCGCCGCGGCCTTGCGCTCGGTGGCCGTGGTTTCAGCGTGCATTGATCGCTATCTCCCTCTTGTCGCCGAAGATGCCCTGTGGCCGGAAGATGAGCAACAGGACGAGGCCCAGGCCGACCAGGATCCAGCGGACGGCGCCCACCTGGTTCGTGTCCATGAAGGTGATGATCCCGGCGCCGACGGCCTCGGAGAGCACGCCGTAGATCAGGACGAGCAGCACCCAGAAGATGGACGCGCCCACGACGGGCCCGAGCACGCGGGCGGCGCCGCCGAGGATGACCATTGTGTACGCGTAGAACGTGGTCTCGGTGCCGAAGATGTCGGGCTGGACGGAGGCGTAGGCAAGGCCGTAGATGAAGCCGCCCAGGCAGCCCACGACGCCGCCCAGGATGAGCGACTGCATCTTGTAGGAGAAGACGTTCTTGCCGAGGCTGCGCACGGCGTCCTCGTCCTCGCGGATGGCCTTGAGCACGCGGCCCCAGGGGCTCTTCATCAGCAGGTAGACCAGGCCGCAGCACAGGGCGATGAGCACCCAGCCGACGGTCAGCACCCACAGCACCCTGTTGTTGAAGAACAGGGGGACGGAGCCCAGGTTGAAGCCGTACTGGCCCTCGGGGTAGGGGTTGAGCGCGTAGAAGCCGTCGGAGAAGCCGCGCTGGCCGTCCGAGCCGCCGAAGACGCTCTTGAACGCCACCGACCGGAACACCAGCCGGACGATCTCGGCCGCCGCGATGGTGACGATGGCCAGGTAGTCGGCGCGGAGCTGGAGGGTCGGGATGCCGAGCAGGATCGCCAGGAGCACGGCGGCGAGCAGGCCGACGATGATGCCGACCCAGAACGGCAGCCCCATGACGGTGACGGTGACGGCCAGGCCGTAGCCGGCCACGCCCATGAACGCCGCCTGGCCGAAGTTGAGCAGGCCGGTGTAGCCGAATTGGATGTTGATGCCGATCGCGGCGAGCGCGTACAGCACGGTCTCGACGCCGACCGCGGACTTCAGCGTCGTGCTGATGATCGTGATCCAGTCCATTCTGATCCTCCCCCGATCAGCCGATTCGCTCGCGGCGGCCCAGGATGCCCTGGGGCCGGACGAGGAGCACGATGATGAGCACGACCAGCGCGCCGACGCTCTTGAGCTCCGGCGGCACCCACAGGGTGGAGACCTGGATGAACAGGCCGACCACCAGCGATCCGACCAGCGCGCCGAAGGCGGTGCCGAGCCCGCCGAGCGTGACGCCGGCGAAGATGAGCAGCAGGATGTCCTGGCCCATCGTGTACTTCAGGTTCTGCGAGAGCCCGAGCATGATGCCGGCCAGCGCCGCGATGGCGCCGCCCAGGGTCCAGACGGTCCGGATGACCCGGTCGACGTTGATGCCCGACGAGGCCGCGAGAGCGGGGTTGTCGGACACGGCCCTGGCCGCCTTGCCGGTGCGGGTGCGCAGCAGCGCGAAGCCGACCAGCAGCAGCACGGCCAGCTCGATGCCCATCGCCACGAAGTTCTTGGGGGCCGCGGAGATCGGCCCGACCTGGATGCCGGGCTGGGCCGTGTACTGGGCGTAGGCCTCGTTCTGGCCGCCGAAGAAGATCAGCATGACGTAGCGCATGACCAGCGCGACGCCGATGGAGATGATCATCATGGCGATGATGCCGGTGCCGCGCCTGCGGAGCTGGCCCCAGAAGAGGCGGTCCTGGGCGTAGCCGAACGCGCCGCCCAGCGCCACGGCGAGCACCGCGGCGGGGATGAGATGGAGGCCGGCGCCCACGTTGAACATGTACGCCAGCACCGCGCCGAGTGTGACCAGCTCTCCGTGGGCGAAGTTGGTCAGGCCGGTCGTGCCGTAGATCAGCGACAGGCCGAGCGCGGCCAGGGCGATGATCAGGCCGAGGTTGAGCCCCTCGAAGGCGAGCTGCGCCGCGGTGTCCCAGAACGTGCTCTCGCCGCTCTCCGCGTCTCCCTGTGGCTGGCCTGCCACGCCCTTGGCCTGCAACGCGAACAGCACGGTCGAGCAGTTGCCCTCGAAGACGGTCGGCGTGCGGACATTGCTGCCCCCGCGCACCTCGGCGTTCTTCGGCAGGCTGCCGGGGTCAAGGGTGACCTTGAACTTGCCCTTGTCGGTAGGAACTTCCCACGTGCCCTGTGCGTTTGTTGTGACCTCCTTGACGGGTTGTCCGCCCTCGGTGGTCACGGCGATTTTGACGCCGTTCACTGGCTGGCCTTGGAGTTTGAGCGTCCCCTTCAAACCCTGGCATCCAGCCGGCCCCGCCTGCGCGGGACTGGCCAGCAGGAAGATGAGTCCACCCAGGAAGGCCGTGAACGCGATCACGGCTCTGCGCAATGGTGCTCCCTCAAATAGGTCAAGGCGGGGTTGTACCCCTCCATCTCGACACGCGCGCATCGCAGGCACAACTGGGATGCAATGGCGGGAGCTTATTCCGGAGACGCCCGTTTCAGTATGGTTCGTCACCAATTAGTGACATGCGTGTGGCACACATGTGAGGAAACAACGCGGCAGGTCAGGGGCTAAATGAGGGAAGACGCCTGGCTGCGGCGGAAACGAAACGATAACGATGGGGAGAAAACGTGGACGAGCCCGCGGAGCGGCCTTTGGGGCCATGTAGGGCTTCCCCGGCCGTACACGTTATCTACCGGGCCTCCCCGCGGGCTCTGTTCGGACAACCGTAGCGATCGATGGGGCCGCTGCGCAAAGGTTCCGTCAAAGTGACGTCAGGGGCGCTGGTCGCGCAGCATGCACGTCAATCTGGAGGTGCACACGCGGCGTCCCTCGTCGTCGGTGATCTCGATCTCGTAGGTCGCCAAAGTGCGTCCGCCGTGCAACCTGGTCGCGACCCCGGTCACGTGGCCGGAGGTCGCCGAGCGGTGATGGGTGGCGTTGATCTCGATGCCGACGGCGATCCGGCCGGGGCCCGCGTGGATCGCCGCGGCCACCGAGCCCAGCGTCTCGGCCAGCACCACCGACGCGCCGCCGTGCAGCAGGCCGTAGGGCTGGGTGTTGCCCTCGACCGGCATCCTGCCGACGACGCGCTCGGCGCCGGCCTCGACGAACTCGATGCCCATCCGTTCGGCCAGCGTGCCCTCGTGCACCGCGCCGTAGGCGGAGAAGTCCAAAGGATCGGTATGCGTCAAGGGGATCTCTCCACTCTTCCGAGCTCGGGTTTTCTGTCGTTGACGCAGACTAGGCTGCGTACGTGCCGAAGAGTGAAGTGACCCCCAGCCGCCCGTGTCTGTTGCTGCTCGACGGGCATTCCCTGGCCTACCGCGCCTTCTACGCGCTCAAAGACGCCAACCTCATGACCACCGACGGTCAGCACACCGAGGCGGTCTACGGGTTCACCTCGATGCTGACGAACATCCTGCGCGACGAGCAGCCGACCCACGTGGCGGTGGCCTTCGACAGGTCGGAGCCGACGTTCCGCCACGAGGAATACTCCGACTACAAGGCCAACAGGAGCGAGACCCCCGAAGACTTCCGCGGCCAGATGCAGCTCATCTACGAGCTGCTCGACACGCTGCGCGTCCCGCACCTGTCCAAGGCGGGCTTCGAGGCCGACGACCTCATCGCCACCCTGGCCACCCGCGCGGCCGAGCAGGGGATGAACGTCCTGATCGTCACCGGCGACCGCGACGCCCTGCAGCTCGTCAACGAGAACGTCACCGTCCTCATGACGCGCCGGGGCATCAGCGACATGACCAGGTTCACCCCCGAGGCGGTCGAGGAGAAGTACGGCCTGACCCCGGCCCAGTACCCCGACTTCGCCGCCCTGCGCGGCGACCCCAGCGACAACCTGCTGTCCATCCCCAGCGTCGGCGAGAAGACCGCGGCCAAGTGGGTGCGCGAGTTCGGCTCGCTGACCGCCCTGGTCGACCGCGTCGACGAGGTCAAGGGCAAGGTCGGCGACAAGCTGCGCGAGCACGTCGCCCAGGTGCTGATGAACCGCCGCCTCACCGAGCTGCTGCGCGACGTGCCGCTCGACGTCGACCTCGGCGACCTCACGCAGGGCGTGTGGGAGCGCGAGGAGATCAACAAGCTGTTCGACACCCTGCAGATCCGCGGCGAGCTGCGCGAGCGCGTCTTCAAGGTGCTCGGCACCGGCGAGGCGGAGCCCGAGCAGGGCTTCGAGGTCGAGACCGTCATCCTCGGGCCCGACCGGGTCGCCGGCTGGCTGGCGGCGCTGCCGCAGGGCCGCGCCGGGCTGGCCTTCAAGGGCTCCTACGGCAGCGGCTCGGGCCGCATCGACGGCATCGCCGTCGCCTCGCCCGACGGCACCGCCGCCCACATCGACCCCGTCAAGCTCACCGAGGCCGACGAGGCGGCGCTGCGGGCCTGGCTGGGCGACGCGAGCAGGCCCAAGGCCGTCCACGACGCCAAGGGCCCGATCCTGGCCCTGTGGGCCCAGGGCCTGGAGCTGCGCGGCCTGAGCTGCGACACCGCGCTGGCCGCCTACCTCGCCATGCCGGGCCAGCGCACGTTCGCGCTGGAAGACCTGGCCAGGCGCTACCTCCACCGCGACCTGCGGGCCGAGGAGGAGTCCGGCGGCCAGGCCGCGCTGTTCGGCGACGACGAGGACGCCCCGGCCAAAGACCTCGCGCTGCGCGCCCACGCCGTGCGCGAGCTGGCCGACTCTCTTGAGAGCTTCCTGGCCGGCCGCGGCGGCACCCAGCTCCTGGCCGACGTCGAGCTGCCGCTGCTGTCGGTGCTGGCCGAGATGGAGCGGGCCGGCATCGCCGTCGACAGCCAGTACTTCGCCGGTCTGGAGGCCGAGTTCGGCGCCGCGGTCAAGCACGCCGTGGAGGAGGCCCACCGCGCCGTCGGCGAGCAGTTCAACCTCGGCTCGCCCAAGCAGCTGCAGGAGATCCTCTTCACCCGGCTCAACCTGCCCAAGACGAAGAAGATCAAGACCGGCTACAGCACCGACGCCGACCAGCTCGCCTGGCTCGCCACCCAGACCGAGCACGAGCTGCCGACGATCATGCTGCGCCACCGCGACCAGCAGAAGCTGCGCACCACGGTCGAGGGCCTGATCAAGGAGATCGGCGACGACGGCCGCATCCACACCACGTTCAACCAGATCATCGCCGCGACCGGCCGCCTGTCGTCGGAGAAGCCCAACCTGCAGAACATCCCGATCCGCACCGCGGAGGGCCGCCGCATCCGGCAGGGCTTCGTGGTCGGCGAGGGCTTCGAGCAGCTGCTGACGGCCGACTACAGCCAGATCGAGCTGCGCATCATGGCCCACCTGTCCGGCGACGAGTCGCTGATCGAGGCCTTCGAGTCCGGCCACGACTTCCACCAGGCCACCGCGGCCCGGGTGTTCGACCTGCCGCCCGAGCAGATCGACGGCGAGCTGCGGGCGCGCATCAAGGCGATGAACTACGGCCTGGCCTACGGCCTGTCCGACTTCGGCCTGTCCGGGCAGCTCAACATCCCGGTCTCCGAGGCGCGGGCGCTGAAGGAGGAGTACTTCACCGAGTTCGGCGGCGTACGCGACTTCCTGCAGGCCATCGTGGCCCAGGCGCGCACCGACGGCTACACCGAGACGATCATGGGCCGCCGCCGCTACCTGCCCGACCTGACCAGCGACAACCGCCAGCGCAGGGAGATGGCCGAGCGCATGGCGCTCAACGCCCCCATCCAGGGCTCGGCGGCCGACATCATCAAGGTCGCCATGCTCCACGTCCACCAGGCCATCGCCGAGGAGGGGCTGGCCTCCCGGATGTTGCTGCAGGTGCACGACGAGCTGGTGTTCGAGGTCGCGCCGGGCGAGCTGGAGACGTTGCGGCAGCTGGTGTGCGACCAGATGAACGCCGCCTACCACCTGCGCGTTCCGCTGGAGGTCTCGGTGGGCGTCGGGCGTACGTGGGAGGACGCCGGCCACTGACGATGTTTATCCCGACACGGCGGGGCAGTCCGACATATCGCGAACGGCGTAGCCCCGCCGTCTCCGGGGCTTCTCGTCTACGCTGAAGATAGTTTTGGCCGAGTTGCCGGGAGATTTGTGCGGGTACCAACGTCGTTCACGCGGATCATCGCAATCGCGAACGTGGCGGTGGTGGCCGTGGCCATCGTCGGGCTGAGTCTCTTACCTGACGGTGAGACCCCTACTACCCAGGCGTCGGCCAGGGTCGGCGTGATCGCCCCCGTCACTCCTCCGCAGGGACAACCCCAGAACGTCTCCGAGCCTCCGGGCGTGGTCGCCACCCCCGAGTTCGCCCGGCAGGTGCGCGCCAACGAGGCGGGCCTGGTGCCGATCATCATGTACCACCGGATCCTGCGCAAGCGCGTGGCCTCCATCGACCGCACCCCCGGCCAGCTCCGGCAGGAGCTGGAGAAACTGGCCAAGCAGGGCTACGTGCCCATCACGGCCAGAGAGTTCGCCACCGGCGACATCCGGGTGCCGGCCGGGCGGTTCCCCGTGGTGCTGACGTTCGACGACGGGCACCCGAGCCACTTCGCGCTGGACGCCTCCGGCAACCCCGAGCCCGACACCGCCGTCGGCGTGATCCTCGACGTGGCCGCCCGTTACCCCTCGTTCCGGCCGACCGCGACGTTCTGGATCACCCGTGAGCCCTTCGGGCTGCGCGATCAGGAGCAGCAGGCGGCCGCCGTGCGGTGGCTGGTCGAGCACGGCTTCGAGGTCGCCAACCACACCTGGTCCCATCCGGACCTGCGGCGGCTGTCGAAGAAGAAGGTACGCGAGCAGATCGTCCGGGTGGAGCGCCTGCTCAAGAAGCTGGGGGCGCCGCCCGACAGGACCCTGGCCCTGCCGTACGGGTCGATGCCGCGGCCCAAGAAGCTCGCCCGTACCGGTTCCTGGGACGGAACCCGATATGATTTCGCGGGCGTGTTCCTCGCCGGGGCCCAGCCGTCCCTTTCGCCCTACGCGAACAATTTTGATCGTGGGGCGATCCAGCGGATCCAGAGCAACGGCAAGCGCGGGGAGTGCCGCAAGTGGTGCTCGCAGTACTGGCTGGAGTGGCTGAACAAGCACCCTGGCGAGCGCTACGTCTCGGACGGCGATCCCGAGCGGATCTCCATCCCGCGGAAACAAAGAGGTAATATCAACCCCAAGCGGGAGTCCCAGATCATTGCGTACTGATGCGCCCCCGGATTGACCTCGTGGCCAACGTCTCATATGCTGATCGCTGCGCTGTGGGCTCGCGCGCGCCTCAGACGGAGCGGGCTCGCGCTCGGTCACGTCGATGTCGTCATTCCTCGGCTTGATGCGGAAGAGGGCCTGCCGCGCACGCCACATCGACTTCTGTCCGCGTTCGGAGCAATTCCACACATGACGTCCAGCACTGAGGCCACCTCGAGCACCCCGCAGGTAGCGGTCAACGACATCGGGTCCGAGGAAGCCTTCCTCGCCGCGATCGACGAGACCATCAAGTACTTCAACGACGGCGACATCGTCGAGGGCACCGTCGTCAAGGTCGATCGAGACGAGGTTCTTCTCGACATCGGCTACAAGACCGAGGGTGTCATCCCCTCGCGCGAGCTTTCGATCAAGCACGATGTCGACCCTGCTGACGTCGTGGAGGTCGGGGAGCACGTCGAGGCCCTGGTTCTCCAGAAGGAGGACAAAGAGGGCCGCCTGATCCTGTCCAAGAAGCGCGCGCAGTACGAGCGCGCCTGGGGCACGATCGAGAAGATCAAGGACGAGGACGGCATCGTCACCGGTACCGTCATCGAGGTCGTCAAGGGTGGTCTCATCCTCGACATCGGCCTGCGCGGCTTCCTCCCCGCCTCCCTGGTCGAGATGCGACGGGTCCGCGACCTGCAGCCGTACGTCGGCCGCGAGCTCGAGGCGAAGATCATCGAACTCGACAAGAACCGCAACAACGTGGTTCTCTCCCGCCGCGCCTGGCTGGAGCAGACGCAGTCCGAGGTGCGCCAGACGTTCCTCAACACCCTGCAGAAGGGCCAGGTCCGCAAGGGCGTCGTCTCTTCGATCGTCAACTTCGGCGCTTTCGTCGATCTCGGCGGGGTCGACGGTCTGGTCCACGTGTCCGAGCTGTCCTGGAAGCACATCGACCACCCGTCTGAGGTCGTCGAGGTGGGCCAGGAGGTCACGGTCGAGGTCCTCGACGTCGACATGGAGCGCGAGCGCGTCTCCCTGTCGCTCAAGGCCACGCAGGAAGACCCGTGGCAGCAGTTCGCCCGTACCCACCAGATCGGCCAGGTCGTGCCGGGCCGCGTCACCAAGCTGGTGCCGTTCGGTGCGTTCGTCCGGGTCGAGGAGGGCATCGAGGGCCTGGTCCACATCTCCGAGCTGGCCGAGCGCCACGTGGAGATCCCGGAGCAGGTCGTCCAGGTCGGCGACGAGATCTTCGTGAAGATCATCGACATCGACCTCGACCGTCGCCGCATCAGCCTCTCGCTGAAGCAGGCCAACGAGGGTGTGGGCACCGAGGTCGAGTTCGACCCGACCCTCTACGGCATGGCGGCCACGTACGACGACCAGGGCAACTACATCTACCCCGAGGGCTTCGACCCGGAGACCGGGGAGTGGCTCGAGGGCTTCGACAAGCAGCGTGAGGAGTGGGAGCGGCAGTACGCCGAGGCCCAGACTCGCTTCGAGGCTCACCGCAAGCAGATCGAGGAGGCCCGCAAGGCCGAGGCGGAGGCCGGCGAGGCCGCTCCCTCGTCCTACAGCGGCGAGACCGCTCCTCCGTCGGGCAGCTCGTCGTCGGCTCCGGCCAGCGGCGCGCTCGCCTCTGACGAGGCGCTCGCTGCCCTCCGCGAGAAGCTCGCGGGCGGTCAGAGCTAAGGCTCAGCCTTGAAAGGCCCCGCACGGGTTTCCCGTGCGGGGCTTTTTCATGCTCCCGTACGGGGATCGCGGAACGATCCTTGCCGCATGGGTTCCTAGTGTTCCCCCATGAAGCCCTTTCGCATCGACATTCCGCAGGCCGACCTCGACGACCTCAAGGAGCGGCTGCGGCGCACCCGCTGGGCCGGGCCGCTGCCGGGCGGGTGGGACCGGGGCGTGCCGGTCGGCTACCTGCGTGAGCTGGCCGCGCACTGGGCCGACGAGTTCGACTGGCGGGCCGTCGAGGCCCGGCTCAACGCCTTCGACCAGTACACGACGGTGATCGACGGGCAGACGATCCACTTCCTGCACGTCCGCTCGCCCGAACCGCACGCGCTGCCCGTCGTCCTGACGCACAGCTGGCCGAGCTCCGTGCTGGAGTTCGCCGAGGTCGTCGGGCCGCTCACCGACCCGCGGGCGTACGGGCTCGACCCGGCCACCGCCTTCCACGTCGTGGCGCCCTCGCTGCCCGGGTTCGCCTTCTCGCCGTTCCCCGACCCGCCGGACGAGCGGCCGTGGAGCATCGTCCGCGTGGCCCGGACGTGGGCCGAGCTCATGGCCCGCCTCGGCTACGACCGGTACGGCGCCCACGGCAACGACGCGGGAGCGCTGGTGACCCCTCAGCTGGCCGCCCTGGACAGCGAGCACGTGGTGGGCTCGCTCATCACCGCCGGCCTCGGCATCCCCACCGGCGAACCCGGCGAGCTCGACGGGGCGGACGAGGAGGAACTGGCCTCGCTCGCCGAGCTGACCGCGTGGACCTCGGGCGGCAGCGGATATGGGCCCTACCTGGCCAAACGGCCCCAGACGCTCTCCTACGGGTTCGTGGACTCGCCCGTGGCGCAGCTCGCGTACCTGGTGGAGCGGTTCAAGGAGTTCGACGGCTGGTCGCCGCTGAAGGAGCCGGTCGCGCGGGACCTCGTCCTGGCCAACGCCAGTCTGTACTGGCTGACCGGCACCGGCGGGTCTTCGTCGTGGCCGTACTACGAAGGGGCCGCCGGGCTGCCGATCGATCAGCGGGCGGTGCCGACGGGGGTCTCGCACGGAGGTCCGGCGATCATGCGGCGCATCGCGTCCCGCCGGAACGACCTGCGGTGGTGGGGCGACGCGGTGAGCCCCAGCCACATGGTGGGCCTGGCCGCCCCGGAAACCCTGGTCACAGCCATTCGCACCTTCTTCGGCCTGCTCTGACCCGCGACCGTCAGGCGGCTTCCAGGACGAAGAACAGGAAGCTCAGGAACCGCGTGCCGGTGATCTCGCGGAACTCCTCGGGGAACAGTTCGCGGGCCTCCGGCGCGGCCGGCGGTTCGCTGATGACGCTGATCCGGAAGCCGGCCTCGGTGAACGCCTCGCTCATCGCGTGCAGCGGCCGGTCCCAGAACCTCATCCGGGCGGTCTGCCCTCCCATGGTCCATTCTTCGACCCGGTCGCGAGTTCCGAAGTAGACGGGCCTTTCCCCGGCCATGTGCTTGACGAGGGTGATGACGAAGGGATGGTCGACCGAGACGAGGAGCCGGCCGCCGGGCTTCAGCACGCGTCGCAGCTCGGCCAGCGCCGGCCCCCAGTCCTCCAGGTAGTGCAGCACCAGGGACGCGATGACGTCGTCGAACTCGCCGTCGGGCAGGGGCAGTGGGCTGCCGAGGTCGGCGACCCGCAGGTCCGCGTCGGCGCCCAGCCGTCGCCGGGCCAGCTCCAGCATCCCGGCGCTCGCGTCGACGCCGGTCACGACGGCCCCTCGATCGCGCAGCTCGGCGAACAGGGGACCCGAGCCGCAGCCGGCGTCGAGGACGCGCCGGCCGGTCACGTCCCCGGCGAGCTCCAGCATCGCGGGCCGCTCGTAGTACGCGTTCACGAGGCCGGTCTCGTTCTCGGCCGTGTACCCCTCGGCGATCCTGTCGTAGTCGTTGAATCCGGACGGAGTGGAAGGCATGCGGGCCATTTTGGCCCATGACGAGATGATCAGGTGAGAGGAGGGAGCACGACAGGCCGTGCGGTTCCGGCGACCGCCTGTGCCGAAACAACGCGGCTCACCGCGAATCGCCGGACGACGTCGACACGTCGACCTTCGGCTCGCTGGATCACCGGTCAGGTGCTGCGGGTCGCCGGCGGGCACGCCCTTTGAGGGCTCGGCCGTGCGTGCCCACCACCACGAAGGGTGGTGGGCACAGGGGGCAGGGACGGGCGGTTCCCACGCGAGCCAGGTCAGCGCGGTCGTGGCTCGCCCTGCTCCCGTCCGGCCGGCCGTGAGATCTCACGGCAGGAGCCGGGCAGCCTTGACCTGGTGCAGGTGGATGACCACGTCGAAGGACCGTCCCAGGGCGGCCTGGACGGCCTGGCCGGGCGACCAGAACCCGCCGCCGATCAGGCGGGTGTTCCGGGCCTGCGACAGCCACGCCTTGGCGGCGGCCGGCGCGGTGCGGGTGTCGAGCATGAAGTCGCGGTGGCGCACCTGGTCCAGCGTATGCTCGTTGTAGTCGGCGGGCGCGGCGGAGACCGAGCCCTTGCACGTCATCGGCCGCTCGGCGGGCTTGACGCCGTCCGGGCAGCCGTCCTCGGAGCCGGCGAAGTTGTAGCCGCCCTGGTCGAAGCTGGTGCCGACGGTGACGAACCGGTCGCCGAGCCGCTTGCGCAGCAGGCCGCCCATCGGGGTCGGCACGAACGCGGTGTCGATCGGGGTGTAGCTCAGATGCGCGTTCAGCCCGGACACCTGGATCTTGGCCCCGGTGGTGGCGTTCCACCAGGCCACGTTGTCGGCCAGCACGCTGTCGCGGTACTCCTGGGCCTGGCGGCGGCCGTCCTCGGTGGCCTGGTCGAAGGCGAAGTCGGTGAAGGTCTGCGACAGCGCGCGGGCGTGCTGCACCGCCCACTTGCCCGCGCCCTGGCGCTCCAGCAGCCTGAGCGCCTGCGTGGCGCGCCGCGCGTGGTCCTGCCTGGTCTTCAGGGGTACGGCCATCGCCTGCGCCATGTACTCCCCGGCGTTCTTCGTGGTGGGCCGCAGCCCGTCGTACAGCCGGGTGAGCTCGGGCAGCAGGGCGGGGTGGCGCTGCTTGACGTAGGCCAGCACCTTGTCGAACAGGATGTCGCCGGGGTAGAGCAGGTCGGCGCCCATGAACTGGACCTTCTCTGCGTGGCCGGCGTTGTGGGCCCGCATCCACCGGACCAGGTCGAGGAACTCGCGGTTGTCGAACAGGTCATAGGGGCCCTTGACCTCGTCGTGGAAGACCGCCTGCGGGTCGCCCTTGCCGTACAGGACGTAGTCGTTCAGGCGCAGGCCGGTGCTCCAGCTCAGCTCGCGGGCGAACGTGGTGAACACCTTCTCGGCCACCAGGTAGCGGAACAGCCGCTGGTTGAGGGTGTAGAACTCGGCGGTGCTGTGCGTGGCCTCGCCCACGCCGACCACCTGCGCCCGGCCCACCATGGCGCCGAAGGCGTCGAGGTCGTGCCCGCGAGCCTCGGCAGAGGTGGAGGCCAGCGGCTTGGCCACGCTGTCGAGCGCGGCCACCACGCCGGTGTCGGCCGACGCGGGGACGGCGGGCGCGGCGACGGCGACGGTGCCGGCCATGGTGCCGGCCATGGTGCCGGCCATGGTGCCGGCCATGGTGCCGGCCATGGTCAGGCCGGCCGAGGCCAGGCCGAGGGCAAGAAGCTTCATCGTGTTTCCTGAAAGGTGAGAGGGTTGCTTGCGGTAGGTCCAAAACTGCCGGGACGCGCTGACACCCGGTTGAGCATCGGCTGACGGCGGCCCGGGGGCGCTGTCAGCTCAGATCCGGGGACCGAGGAAACAGCCGCCGGAGGCGTCGACGACCTGGCCGGTCACCCACCGTCCGGCCTCCGAGGCCAGGAAGGCGACCACGTCGGCGATGTCGTCGGGCCGGCCGACGCGGGGGATGGCGTTGCCGGTGCCGACCATCTGCTGGACCTCGGGGTTGCCGAGCATCCATGGGTTCATGTCGGTGACCGTCGGCCCGGGCGCGACGGCGTTGACGGTGATGTCGCGCGGGCCCACCTGCTGGGCCAGGGAACGGCTGAGCACCTCGATGCCGACCTTGCTCATCGCGTACGGCGCCTCGGGCATGGCGATCCTGGTCGCCGCGGTGGTCACGTTCACGATCCGGCCGCCGTCGTTGAGCAGCGGAAGGGCCCGCTGGACGATGAACAGCGGCGCCTTGGTGTTGATCGCGATCAGCCGGTCGAAGGCCTCGGGGGTGACGGTGTCGATCGGCCCGCCGGTGTTGATGGCGGCGTTGTTGACCAGGATGTCCAGCCGCACCTGGCCGGTCCTCGCGGTGAGCCCCGCCTCCAGTCCGGCGAACAGGGTGTCGACGTCCCCGGGCACGCCCAGTTCGGCCCGTACCGGGAAGGCGCGGCCGCCGTCCTTCTCGATCAGCTGCACGGTCTCCAGGGCCGCGTCCTCGTTGCTGCCGTAGTGCACGGCCACCAGCGCGCCCGCGGCCGCCAGCCGCCGTGCCACGGCCCGGCCGATCCCTCGCGAGGCCCCGGTCACCAGTGCCGTCTTGCCTGTGAGCTGCGTCATCTTGTCACTCCAGAATCGTCCGACTTGTTCGGTGACCCAGGATCCAGGCGCTGAACAGCCCGAAACAATGACAAAATGCGCAAGGCAGAATTGACCCCGAGAGCAACGTGAGGGGGAGTCGTGGAGCTGCGCGACATCGAGATCTTCCTGACGCTGGCCGAAGAGCTCCACTTCGCCCGCACCGCCGAGCGGTTGCACGTCACCCCCGCCCGGATCACCAAGGCGGTCCAGAAGCAGGAGCGCCAGATCGGCGCCCTGCTCTTCGAACGAAGCTCTCGGTCGGTACGGCTGACGCCGATCGGCCGGCAACTCCGCGACGACCTCTGGCCGATGTACAGCGGCCTCCAGGAGGGCGTGCGCCGGGCCAGGCTGGCCGCCGAGGGGATCACCGGCGTGCTCAGGGTCGGCATGATCCCGCACAACTCCTACGACCTGCGGCGCTACTGGGACGATTTCCGCGACCACCATCCCCAGTGGAGGCTGCAGATCCGGATCTCCCCGTTCGCCGATCCGTTCGCCGGGTTGCGCCGCGGTGACATCGACGTCCTGGTCGCGTGGCTGCCCGTCGAGGAACCCGACCTGACGACGGGGCCGGTCCTGTTCACCGACCCGCGCCTGCTGGCCGTGGCCGCCGATCACGAACTCACCCGGCACGCGACCGCCCTGACGGAGATGCTCGCCGACTTCCAGCACGTGGACGCCCCGTCCAGGCCGGACTACTGGGCGGAGGGCTTTCTCCCGCCCCGGACCTCCGTGAGCCGCCGCATCGAGCGCGGCCCGCTGGCGAGCAACACCGAGGAGATGCTCTCGCTGATCTCCACCGGAGAGACCGTCGGCCTCGTCGCCCACCACATGAAGCGCTACTACCTCCGGCCCGACATCGCCTACCTGCCCCTCCGGGACGACGATCCGCTGAAGTTCGCGCTGGTGTGGTCGACCGAGGCGGAGAACGACATGATCCGCGCCCTGGCCCGGACCGTCCGCGACCTCGGCCCCCTCGACCTGCGCAACCTCTGAAGGACCGGCGACTCGGCCGCCTGAGCGTCTCGGGCCGCCGGTCGCCGACGGGTCGGCTCCGCCACTCCGACGGCGCCTGGTGAGTTCGTCGATGTCAGTCTCACCGCGCTCCCGCCCGCATGCCCTCAATGCCTGATTTGTTGTCAAATAAGCAACAAACCAGGTTATTTTACCTCCGTGTACCCGTATTTCCTGTACGAGGTATTGCCGATACCTCAACAGCGTTGTACGTTCTCGGCTACATCCACGAGTCGAAGGAGAACGGTGGAGGGGGAGTCGAGCAGGATGACTGCTGAACGCGTCGCGCGGGCGGCGGCGATCGCGCGCGCCGGTGGTTTCGAGGAGGCCCTCGACGGCGGCGAGCTGCCGCGCAGGGCCGACCTGACCATGGCGGAGGCGGTCGTCCTCGGGCTGGTCAGGCAGGGGGTGACCCGGTTCGTCGTCGTGCTCGGCCACGGCTCGACCGAACTGGGCGAGGTGTTGCGCGCCTACCAGGACGCGGGCGTTCTCCAGACCTACGCCGTCCGGCACGAGACCGAGGCGTCCCACGCGGCAACGGCGTTGCGGTGGGTCACGGGGGAGAAGGCGGCGGTGGTCACCTCGATCGGGCCGGGAGCGCTCCAGGCGATGGCCGGCTCGCTCGTGGCGGCGAGCGACGGCGTCGGGGTCTGGCATCTCTACGGTGACGAGACCACCGAGGACGAAGGCCCCAACATGCAGCAGATCCCGCGCGCCGAACAGGGGCTGTTCCTGCGGCTGGCGGCCACGATGGGCCCGGCCTACTCGCTGCACACGCCACGCGCCCTGCCCACGGCGCTGCGCCGCGGCCTCAACCAGGTCGACCATCCGTACCGGCCGGGGCCCTTCTACCTGCTGCTGCCGCTGAACACGCAGCCAGAGGTGATCAAGGACTTCAACCTCGACGAGCTCCCGGTCGGCGCGCCGCCGCGGCTCGGCCCGGCAGACCCGGCCACGTCGTACGCGGAGATCGCCCGGCGGCTGGTGGCGGCCGAACGCGTGGTGATCAAGGTGGGTGGCGGCGCCACCGACTGCCGGTCGGAGCTGGAGGAGCTGGCCGACCTCGTCGACGGCGTCTTCGTGATGTCGCCGGTCAGCCTCGGCACCATCCCCTCCGGCCACCCGCGCCAGATGATGGTCGGCGGCGCCAAGGGCTCGCTGAGCGGCAACCACGCCATGGAACACGCCGACCTGCTGGTCGCCGTCGGCACCCGCTCGGTCTGCCAGGCGGACTCCTCGCGCACCGGCTACCCCAACGTCCGGCACGTCGTCAACATCAACGCCGACCTGGACGCGGCCACCCACTACGCCCGCACCAGCGCCCTGGTCGGCGACGCCCGGCTGAGCCTGGCCGCCCTGATCGAGGCCGTGCGGGCCGTACGGGCCGAGGACGAGAGCCCCCGGCAGGACAGCGCGTGGCTCGCCGAGTGCCGGACGGCCCGGGCGGCCTGGGAAGAGCTCAAGGCGGCCCGCCTGGCCCGTCCCCGGCTGCACGACCCGGTCTGGGACCGCGAGGTGCTCACCCAGCCCGCCGCCGTGCACACGGTCGCGCAGTGGGCGGCCGACACGCGGGCGGTCACGTTCTTCGACGCCGGCGACGTCCAGGCCTACGGCTTCCAGATGTCGGCCCAGGACGAGCCCGAGGAGTCCTTCACCGAGGCCGGCGCCAGCTACATGGGCTTCGCCACGAGCGCGGTGCTGGCCACCGCCCTGTCCGGAGACGACTGGTACGGGGTGGCGGTGACCGGCGACGGCTCGTTCACGATGAACCCCCAGGTGCTCATCGACGGCGTGGCGCACGGCGCGACCGGCTGCGTCGTGGTGCTGGACAACCGCCGGATGGCCGCCATCTCCAGCCTCCAGATCGCCCAGTACGGCAAGGACCACGCCACCTGGGACCACGTCGCCGTCGACTACGTGGCCTGGGCGTCGTCGGTGAGCGGGGTGAACGCCCTGTTCGGCGGCACCACGCCCGAGGAGCTGCGGGCGGCGCTCGACAAGGCCCGCGCCCATCCCGGCCTGTCGCTCGTCCACGTCCCCGTCTACTTCGGGCCAGACCCGGACGGGGGCCTTCCCTCCTACGGCCGCTGGAACGTCGGCAACTGGGTGGCGCGCACCCAGGAGCTGCGTCACGAGATCGGACTGTGAACCCCATGAACCATCACCTGCTCCCGCCCGCCGCGATGTACGTGGCCGGCGCCTGGCACCGGGCGGACGAGACCTTCCCCGTGCACAACCCCGCCGACGGCGAGCTGCTGGCCGAGCTGCCGATCGCCCGCCCGCACGACCTCGACCTGGCCCTGGACGCGGCCGCCGAGGGCTTCGCGACCTGGCGGCGGACGCAGCCCTGGGAACGCTCGCGGATCCTGCGCCGCATCGCCGACGGCATCCGCGCGCAGGCCGGACGTTTCGCCATGGTCATGACGCTCGACCAGGGCAAGCCGCTGGCCCAGGCCGAGGGGGAGGTGCTGGCCGCCGCCGACCAGTTCGACTGGTACGCCGACGAGGCCCGCCGGGTCTACGGCAGGACGGTCGAGGCCCGCGACCCCGACACCCGCATCTTCGTCCGCCGCGAGCCGGTGGGACCGGTCGCGGCGTTCGCCGCCTGGAACTTCCCCGCGCTGCTGCCGGTCCGGAAGATCGCGCCGGCGCTGGCCGCCGGCTGCTCGGTGATCGTCATGGCCCCGGCGGAGGCGCCGCTGTCCGTGCTGCTCATCGCGGAGATCGCCGACGAGGCCGGCCTGCCCGCCGGGGCGCTGAACGTCGTCACCGGCGACGGCCCGGCCATCTCCCGCCACCTGATCGCCTCCGACGTGATCCGCAAGGTGAGCCTGACCGGCTCGGTCCCGGTCGGCGCCGAGCTGCTGCGGCAGGCCGCCGGCGGGATCAAGTCGGTCTCGATGGAACTGGGCGGGCACGCCCCGGTCCTGGTCTTCCCCGACGCCGACCCCGAGCGGGCGGCCCGGATGTGCGCCCGCGCCAAGTTCCGCAACAGCGGCCAGGTGTGCATCTCGCCCAGGCGGTTCCTGGTCCACGAGGACATCGCCGCCGCCTTCGCCGAGGCGTTCGCCGACGAGACCCGCGCGCTGCGGCTCGGCGACGGGCGCGACCCGGCCACCGACGTGGGCCCGCTGACCACGACCAGACGGCTGACCGCCGTCCACGAGCTGGTCGAGGACGCGGTGACCCGTGGGGCCACCGTGCTGGCCGGCGGCGGCCCCGCCGACCTGCCGGGCGGCCACTTCTACCGGCCGACCGTGCTGTCCGGCGTGTCCGACGACATGCGGGTGATGGTCGAGGAGCCGTTCGGCCCGATCGCTCCCATCAGCACCTTCGCCACCTTCGAGGAGGCGGTCTCCCGGGCGAACGCCACGCCGTTCGGCCTGGCGGGGTTCGTCTTCACCGAGGACCTGGCCACCGCCTTCCGGGCCAGCGAGGAGCTGGAGACCGGGATGGTCGGGGTCAACGAGCTCACGATCGCCACCGCGGAGGCCCCGTTCGGCGGGGTCAAGCAGTCCGGCTTCGGCCGGGAGGGCGGCACCGAGGGGCTGGCGGACTACACCGTCGCCAAGTACGTCAACCTGCGGCTCCGGGGGGCCTGATGACCGTCAACGAACCACGTGACGCCGACCACGACCCGGCCTCCCACGGCAACGAACCGCGTGGTGTCGACCGTGGCCTGACCTCCTACGGCGACGAGGGCTTCAGCCGCTTCCTGCGCCGGGCCTTCCTGGCCTCCTCCGGGTACGACGAGCAGGACCTCGACCGGCCGGTCGTCGGCATCGCCGACACCAGCGGCGGGTTCACCACCTGCCACCGGGAGATGCCGCAGCTCGTGCAGGCGGTCGCCCGAGGGGTGCTGGAGGCGGGCGGCCTGCCGGTGACCTTCCCGGCCATGTCGCTGCCCGAGATCCTCATGTCGCCCACGTCGATGCTCTTCAGGAACCTGGCCGCGCTGGAGACCGAGGAGCTGGTCAAGGGCCAGCCGATGGACGCCGTGGTGCTGGCCGGCGGGTGCGACAAGACCGTGCCCGCCCAGCTCATGGCCGCGGTCTCGGCGGACGTCCCGGCCGTGCAGCTCGTGGCCGGGGCCATGCTCACCGGCACCTGGCGCGGCACCCGGCTCGGCGCGTGCACCGACTGCCGCTCGATGTGGGCCAGGCACCGGGCCGGGGAGCTGGACGAGGGCGACATCGCCGACGTGCGCGGCGCCCTGGCCACGACCGGCGGCACCTGCATGGTCATGGGGACCGCCTCCACCATGGCCTGCCTGGCCGAGGCCCTGGGCATGAGCCCGGCGGGCACGGCCACGGCTCCCGCGCCCACCGGCGACCGGCTCCGCGCCGGCGTGCGTTCCGGGCGGATCGCGGTCGAGGCCGCCCGCGCCGGGCGCAGGCCGTCCTCGATCGTCACCGCCGGGGCCCTGGCCAACGCGGTCACCGTGCTGATGGCGCTGGGCGGCTCGACCAACGCCGTGATCCACCTGCTGGCGGTGGCCAGGCGCGCGGGCGTGCCGTTCGGGCTCGACGACGTGGCGGCCATCGCCGGACGGGTGCCGCTCCTGGTCGACTGCAAGCCGTCGGGCGTCGGCTACATGGAGGACCTCCACCGGGCCGGCGGCGTGCCGGTGCTGATGAAGGCGCTGGAACCGCTCCTCGACCTGGACGTCCCGGTCGTGGAGGGCGGCACCCTGCGTGACCGGCTGGCCGGGGTCGCCCCGCCCGCCGACTGGCAGACCACCATCCGCACCCTGGAGGACCCGCTCGGGCCCACCGGCGCGCTGGCGGTGCTGCGTGGCAACCTCGCCCCCGACGGCGCGGTGATCAAGGTGTCGGCGGCCACGTCCGCGCTGCTGCGGCACGAGGGTCCCGCCGTCGTCTTCGAGTCGCCCGAGGACGTGGCCCGCCGGATCGACGACCCGGACCTGCCCGTCACGCCCGACTCGGTGCTGGTGCTGCGCAACGCGGGGCCGGTGGGCGGCGGCATGCCCGAGGCCGGGTCGCTGCCGATCCCGGCGAAGCTGGCCAGGGACGGCGTGCGCGACATGGTCCGGGTGTCCGACACGCGGATGAGCGGCACCGCGTACGGGACGGTGGTCCTGCATGTGTCGCCGGAGGCGGCGGTCGGCGGCCCGCTCGCGCTGGTGCGCGACGGCGACCGCATCCGCCTCGACGCCGCGGCGGGGGAGCTGGCGCTGCTGGTCGACCCGGACGAGCTGGCCCGCCGCCGGGAGGGCTGGGCCCCGCCGGCGCCGCCCGAGCGCGGCTGGCGGCGCCTGCACCACGACCACGTGCTCCAGGCCCACGAGGGCGCCGACTTCGATGTCTGTTAGAGCATCCGGCCAGGTCACGAGAGGAGGACGATGTGACCGCACAGGGCACAACGGAGTTGACGTCCGGACAACTGGGCAGGTTGACTACGGCCATGGCTGATCCGACCACCGACTCGCTGCCCGCCTCCCGCGCGGCGGGTGCCCTGCTCACCGGGCTGGACGTCCTCGAAGGGCTGGCGCGCCGCCCCGAAGGGCTCGGCGTGACCGCGCTGGCCCGCGAGGTGAACGCGGACAAGGGCAACGTCCACCGGCTGCTGCGGGTGCTGGAGGACCGCGGCTACGTCGAGCAGGACCCGGCGACCAAGATCTTCCGGGTCTCGACGGGGATGATCTCCCTGGCCGGCCAGGTGCTGCGCGGGGTCGACCTCGTCTCCACCGCCGGACCGGTCATGCGCGAGCTGTCCGCCGCCACCGGCGAGGCCGTGCACCTGGCCCGCCGCACGCGCGGCGGCGGCGTGTACGTCGCCCAGGAACGGCAGCGCGGCGGCCGGATCACGGTCGAGACCGAGATCGGCGCCCAGCCGATCATCTACGCCTCCTCCACCGGCAAGGCCCTCTACTGCACCGCCACCCCAGAAGAGCTGGCCGAGCTGCTGCCCGACCCGTTCACCGCCTACACGATGCGCACGCACACGGGCATCGACAGCCTCTCCGCCGACCTGGCGCAGGTCTGCCGCCGCGGCTACGCGATCGACGACGAGGAGCTCAACCTCGACGTCAGATGCGTGGCGGCCCCGATCTTCAACCTGCACGGCGTCCCGCTGGCCTCCATCGGGATTTCCGGGCCTGCCTCGCGGGTCACCCTCGCGAGGATCGGCGACCTCGGCCGCATGGTCACGGTCGCCGCGTTCCGAATCACCCAGCAAGTGGGTGGGCGTGTCCCCGCGAAGTTCGACGCCCACCCACCATCACCCACGGAGATCCACGGATGACGAACAACAGCGTTGCCGTTCAGCGGCGCGCGGTCAAGCTGGCGGCGGCGGCCTCGGCCGCGGTGCTCCTCTCCGCCGCCTGCGGGACGGACGCCGGGTCGGGGGGCTCCGGCTCCCCGGCCGCGAACGAGGTCAGCATGGTCCACTACTTCAGCGACGAGGGCGGCAGCAAGGCGATGGCCCAGGTGCTGTCGATCTGCGAGAAGCAGTCCGGTCAGAAGATCAAGAACAGCCCGGCGGAGCAGGAGGCGTTCAAGGACGCCATCCTGGTGCAGCTCGCCGGCAGCAACCCGCCCGACCTGCTGTCGTACTGGGCGGGCGCCAAGACCCAGTACCTCGTCGACCAGAAGCGCCTGGCGCCGCTCGACGACATGTGGGCCAAGTCCGGCCTCGACCAGGCCATCCCCGAGAACCTGACCAAGGCCGCGGCCACCTACGGCGGCCAGAAGTACCTGCTGCCCCTCGACTACCACTACGTCGGCATGTTCTACAACCCCGAGGTCATGGCCAAGGCCGGCATCACCGAGATGCCCAAGACCTGGGACGACCTGATGGCCGCCGCCGACAAGCTCAAGGCCGCCGGGATCACCCCGTTCGCGCTGGGCTCGAAGAACCGCTGGCCCGCCCAGTTCTGGTTCGACTACCTGCTCCTGCGCACGGCCGGCCCGACTACCGGGCCCAGCTCATGGCCGGCAAGGCCAAGTACACCGACCCGCAGGTCACCCAGACGTTCGACCGGTGGAAGCAGCTCTTCGACAAGGGCTACTTCAACGACAACCCCAACGGCTACGACTGGCCCGACGCCAGCGACATGGTCTCCTCCGGCAAGGCCGCGATGACCCTCATGGGCACCTGGATCAGCGGCTACTGGGACGGCAACCAGGTCAAGGCGGGCGAGGGGTACGACTTCTTCCCCTTCCCCGAGATCACCCCCGGCGTGCCGCAGGCCGCGCTCGGCCCCGTGGACGGCTTCGCCATCTCGGCCGGCGCCGGCAACAAGGCCGGGGCCGAGAAGGTGCTCGCCTGCCTGGCCGCGCCCGAGGCCCAGCAGGCCGTCGCGCTCACGCAGGGCGCGCTGGCGCCCAACCCCAAGGCCGACCTGAGCAAGCAGAACGCGATCCTGCACAAGGCCGCCAAGGTGGTCGGCGAGGCCCCCGCCTTCGCCTTCAACTACGACCTGGCGACCACCCCGGAGATGTCCGACGCCGGCCTCAACGCGCTCGCGCAGTTCGTCAACAACCCCGCCGACGCCGCCTCCGCGCTGAAGGAGGCGCAGAGCACCGCAGAAGGCGTGTTCGCCGGCTCCTGACCGGCGGTGGCCCCGGGCCGTCGCCGAGCGCCCGGGGCCACCTGCCCGAGACATCTCACAACAATCGACAGAAAGGAGGTACGCGCGGATGACGATCCGGCGGACCTGGTGGGCCTGGGGATTCCTCGCCGCACCGCTCCTCGCGTACGGCATCGCCGTCGTGTGGCCGGCGCTGTACTCCTTCGCGCACGGCTTCACCGACTGGCAGGCGGTCGGTGGCGGCGACTTCGTCGGGCTGGCCCAGTTCCGCAGGATGGCCGCCGACCCGAGCTTCGCGAGAGCGCTGGTCAACACGTTGATCTGGACGGTGGTGGGCGTGCTGGTGCCCACCGTCGTCGGCCTGGCGCTGGCGCTGGCGCTCAACCGCGTCACGCGCTTCGCCAAGCTGATCAAGTCGTTCTTCTTCCTGCCGCTCGCGCTGTCCCTCGTGGTGGTCGGCCAGGTCTGGTTCTGGATCTACCGGCCCGAGGACGGCCTGCTCAACCTCCTGCTCGACGCCGTCGGGCTCGGGTCGCTGGCGCACGCCTGGCTGTCGGACCCGGACACGGCCCTGTGGGCGGTGATGGTCGCCTGGGGCTGGCAGCAGGTGACCCTGGCCATGGTCATCTTCCTGGCCGGCCTCACCTCGGTCTCGCGTGACCTGACCGAGGCCGCGCACATGGACGGCGCCGGCCCCTGGCAGCGGCTGCGCGCGGTCGTGCTGCCCGCCCTGCGGCCCTCGTCCGTGGTGGTCATCTCGCTGAGCCTGATCAACGCGCTCAAGAGCTTCGACATCGTCTACGTCATGACCGGCGGTGGACCGTTCCGACAGACCGAGACGCTGGCCGTGCTCGCCTACCGCGTGTCGTTCAAGACCTACGACTTCGGCTACGGCAGCGCCGTGTCGATCGTGCTGTTCGTGGTCTCGATCGTGATCATCGGAATGTTCTTCGCCTGGAATGCCTGGAGGGACCGGCATGCCTGAGACCGTCCTGGCCACCCGGCCCGCGATCCCGGCCACGACGGCCGCCAGGGAGAAGGGCGCGTCGAGAGTTCCGCTGGCGGCGGCGCTGCTGGGGTTCGCGGTGGTGTTCCTCGTCCCCTGCCTGGGCGTGCTGTACACCTCGCTGAAGTCCGACGCCGACATCGCCGCCAACGGGCTGTGGGCCCCGAGCGGCAGCCTCAGCCTGGACAACTACCTCCAGGCGTTCTCCGTCGGCGGCACCGGGCGCTACCTGCTCAACTCGGTCCTGGTGACGGTCCCCGCGACGGCGGTCTCGGTCGCGCTCGGCACCCTCGCCGGGTACGCGATCGCCGCGCTGCGGCCCCGCTTCGGCGAGCTCATCGGGTTCTTCCTGCTGGCCGGGCTGTTCGTGCCGCCGCAGATCCTGCTGATCCCGCTGTTCCAGGGGTTCAACGCGACCGGCCTGTACGACACGCTCTGGCCGATGATCGTCGTCCACTCCGGCTACGGCATCTCCCTGTGCACGCTCGTCATGCGCAACTTCTTCCGCAGCCTCCCGATGGAACTGCGGGCGGCCGGCCTGGTCGACGGCGCGAGCGAGCCGCGCATCCTGGCCTCCATCGTGCTGCCGATGACCCGGCCCGCGCTGGCTGCCCTGGCCACGCTCCAGTTCACCTTCATCTGGAACGACTTCCTCTACCCGCTGGTCTTCACCCGCTCCGACACCTTGCGCACCGTGATGGTCGGCATCCTCCAGCAGCAGGGCCAGTTCTCCATCGCCTACGGCGTGCAGGCGGCCATGGCCGTGCTCGCCAGCCTTCCCACAGTCGCCATCTTCATCGCCTTCCAGAAGCACTTCATCGCCGGCCTCACGGCCGGGGCGGTCAAGGGCTAGAAAGAGATTCAGGAGTCCCAGTGATCCGCGTTGGCATCATCGGCTGCGGCCGCATCTCCGACCTGCACGCCCAGGCGTACCTGGAGCACCCCGAGGCGGTGATCACGGCCGTCTGCGATCCCGTCCCCGGCAACCGCGACACCCGCGGGGCGGCCTGGGGCGTGGCCGAACGGGACCGGCACGCCGACTACCGCGAGCTGCTCGCCCGGGACGACGTGGACATGGTGGAGATCCTCGTCCCCCACCACCTGCACGCCCAGGTGACGCTCGACGCGATGGACGCGGGCAAGCACGTCTCGCTGCAGAAGCCGATGGCGACGAGCCTGGCCGACGCCGACGCCGACGCCATGATCGCCCGTGCGGCAGAGCGCCACGTCGTGTTCAAGGTGTTCGAGAACTTCGTCTTCTACCCGCCCGTCCAGCGGGCCAAGGCGCTCGTCGAGGCCGGCGAGATCGGCGAGGTGCGGAGCATCCGGCTCAAGTCCAACCCCGGCTGGAGCCCCACCGCCTGGGAGGTGCCCGCGGCCGCCAGCGCCTGGCGGGCCGACCCCGAGCAGTCCGGCGGCGGCCCGCTGGTCTTCGACGACGGGCACCACAAGTTCGCCATCGCCTGGCACTTCCTGGGCCTGGCCGACCGCGTCCACGCCTTCGTCGGCAGCAGCTACGACGGCTTGATCGACGCGCCGTCCATGGTGAGCTGGACGCACCCCGACGGCGCGGTCGGCGCGCTGGAGGTCGTCTACTCGCCGGAGCTGAAGCTCGACACCGTGCACTACGCCCAGGACGACCGGGTGGAGATCACCGGCACCCGCGGCGTCATCTGGATCACCCGCGGCCACGGCCGCATGCTCGACGTCGCCCCGGTCGTGCTGCACCGCGACGGCGTCACCACCGGCTACGACGACATGCCGACCGGCTGGGAGACGAGCTTCGTCCGGTCAGGGCAGCACTTCGTGGACGCCCTGCTCGACGGCACCCCGCCGGCGCTCACCGGCGAGCAGGGCCGGGAGGTCCTGGCCTTCGCGCTGGCGGCGCAGGAGTCGGCCCGCACCGGCCGGGCGGCCGTCCCGTCGGTCTGACGTCCTCGGGCGTCCCCGGCGCGGACTACGGCGCCGGGGACGCCCGCCGTCGCGCGCGCAGCGCCACGGCCAGCGCCAGCAGGAACGCGGCACCCGCGAACGGCACCCACGACAGCCCGGGCGCGGGCCCGAACGTCCCGCCCAGCCCGGTGCGGTCGAGCACCGAGGCCACGGCGACCCCCGGCAGCGCCTGCCCCGCCCCGGAGACGAACACCAGGACGGCGAGCCAGGCGACCCGCGCCGCGTTGCCCCGGCGGTACGGCTCCCCCTCGAACACGGACGTCAGCAGGCGGCCGAGCAGGAAGGCGGCGACGAGCGCGCACAGCCCGCCCAGCAGGACGTCCGAGCGTGAGACGACCTGCTCGGCCGCCGTCGATCCCCACACCTGAAGCGGCAGCTCGCCGTCGGCCAGGGAGACGCCCCCGGGGAGCCGCACCCCGCTCAGCCCCAGCCGATCGGTGGCCTGCGGCAGTTGGAGGACGCGTACGGTGATGGCCCCGCCCGCCTGCGTGGCGCCGTTGACGGCGTAGGCGACGCCCCACACCCCCGCCACGGCCCCGGCGAACCTGACCAGATAGAGAACCAGGCGCACGAACAGTCGATCCATGGACGCTCCAAGGAGACGGGCCGATGGCTGTCATTATGCGCGCCGCGGATCGCCCTGTCTCACGCGCAGGTCTCCTCCTCCGGGGCGCAGAACCTGACCTCGGGGACGTCGGCCGACGGCTTGTCCAGCAGGGGCTGGGGCCTGTCGCGCAGGTGCTGGTCGAAGAAGGCCGTGACGTAGGCGCGGGTGACCGCCAGGGCGCGGGTGCCGGGGACGCCGGCGCCGTCCTCAAGGCCGAGCTGGTCCATCAGGACGCCCAGGTCGGTGAAGGACGTGTGCGCGGCTCCCGTGAGCAGCAGCCAGCGCTTCCAGCCGTTCAGCCGCGTCCAGACGCGCTCCCACGAGGCGGCCGAGTCGCCCTTGCCCGGCGTGTACGTGGCCGGCTTGCCCAGGAACAGGAACGGCCGTGACGACCCGGCCTCCGGGAGCGTCGTCTCCACGCTGCCGTCGAGGTCGATGCCGGCGCGCAGTCGGCTGTCGGCCAGTAGGGACGCGACGGTCGCCGCGCCGCCCGCCGAGTGACCGGCCATGGCGATCCTGGACGGGTCGACGAGGCGGGCCCCCTTCCACTTCGCGTGTGCGCCGGTGAGCTGGTCGAGCACGAACGACACGTCGGCCGCCCGGCTCTTCTCCAGCTTCGCCCACCAGGCCGGGCCCTTGTCGTCGATCTCGCACGTGACGCAGGTGGTGACCCGGCCGTCGGGGAAGGAGGTGGCGACGTTCTCGTAGGTGTGGTCGACGGCGGCCACCACGTAGCCGCGGCTCGCCAGCTCTTCGGCCAGGGCCGTGAGCTCGGTCCGGGGCTTGCTGTGCCCGGGGGACAGGACGACGAGGGGCAGGCTGCGGGGCCGTCCGGCGGGGCGGGCGTCGGTGAAGGCGTTGGTCCGGGTCCTGCTCAGGATGTCGGGCGGGAGGTCGGTGATCCCGCCGTCCTTGAGCAGCAGCTCGGACGCCTTCGCCGTCATGTACGGGGCCCGGTGACGGCCCGGCGACCTGGCCGGGTACCACAGCGAGACCATGAGCTCGCGCGCCTTGACCGAGGGGACCCAGGGGTCGGGACGCGAGGTGTCCTTCAGGTACAGGGACGTGGTGCCGACCGGCCGCGACCCGGTGGGGGCCGGCAGGTACGGCGCAGGCGTCCCGGACGCCGCGGCGGGAGAGGCGTGGACGAGCCCGGCGGTCAGGACGGCGGCCAGCCCGGCGGCGACCGCCGTCCTGCCACGACGCGGACGGACTGATGTCAGGTGCTTGATCGTGTGAACCACGCCAGCAATATACCTCGGGAGTATATACGCGGTGTATAAACCGATCGCGGGCGCTCAGAGGCAGCCGGCGCGCGGCCGGACCGCGACGACGATGTCCACGCCTGAGCCCGCGGGCACGGTGCCGCCCGGCTGCGGGCTCTGGCCGACGACCTCGCCCAGGTGGTTGCACAGACGGTCGTCCGGCGTCGTGCTCCCGGTGCCGAGCAGGAGGCCGACGGCGAGCAGCGGCCGGCTCGCCAGGATTCCAAGCGTCCCGGTCAGGTCGGGCACCACGACCGATCCCGGCGCCGCGACGGCCAGGACCGCGATGCCGGCGCTCGCGGTCACCACACCGCTCAGGCCGCCGACCACCGCCGGAGCGAGAACAGGATTGCCCGCGCTCGCGACGCCGTTGCCGGCCTGGCCGTAGGTGTTGTCGCCCCAGTAGCGCAGCGCGCCGGCGGAGTCGACGGCCAGGCTCTCACCCTGGCCCGCGCTGACATGGGTGACGCCGGACAGGCCGAGGCGGACCGGGGTGGCGTGGTCGTTCACCGTGCCGTCGCCGAGCTGGCCGGCCCAGTTCCTGCCCCAGGCCCAGACGGTGCCGTCGCCGCCGAGCGCCAGCGTGTGCCCGATGCCCGCGGAGATCTCGGTGATGCCGGACACGTGCCGGTCCACGCGGACGGGTGTGGAGCGGTCCGTGGTGGTGCCGTCCCCCAGCTCGCCGGAGAAGTTGTTTCCCCAGGACCAGACCGAGCCGTCGTTGCGCAGCGCCATCCCGAACTCGCCCGTGGCCGACACCTGCGTGATCCCGTACGGGACCTTCACCCGGACCGGGGTCGCGCGCCGGGTGGTCGTGCCGTCGCCCAGTTGCCCGAAGCGGTTGAGCCCCCAGGCGAACGCCTCGCCGTTCGACCTCAGGGCGAGACTGAAGCCCGACCCCGCGGCCGCCTGGACGACGCCGGTGATCGGCACCCTGACCGGGGTCGGGGTGCGGGTGGTGGTGCCGTCGCCCAGTTCGCCGAAGTCGTTGGAGCCCCACGCCCAGAGCGAGCCGTCCCGTCCCACGGCCAGGGTGTGGCCGATGCCGCTGCTGACCTGCTTGATCGGCGGCAGGCCGGGCACCGGCTCGGGGATCTGCCGGGTTCCGTCGCCCCACGTCCACAGCGAGCCGTCGGCGTGCAGGCCGTAGCTCTCCAGGTAGACGCCGCTCACCTGGACCACGTCGTGGCCGCCCGCGGAGACCATCGGGATCGGCCGGGTGACGGGGGTGTCGTTCGTGCCGTTGCCGACCTGGCCGAAGAAGTTGTACCCCCACGCGTGCACGATGGGCGCCCCGGCGGCCTCCGCCGGGGACGCGTGGACGCCGGTCGCCACCAGCGCGGCCCCGACCAGAACCGATCGAAATCCTCTCGACAGCTTCAACCTCGCTCCTCTCCGGTTGCCCGTCTCTACCGGCAGGGCGTTCCATCCCGTTCCACGGCCCTGCCTTTGCGCGTCCAGGGGGGTTCCGGCGGCGCCGACCTGGAGATCGTCCAGCCCGAGGGCGGGCTTCGCCGCCCGGCGACCCTGGCCTTGCCGAGCGGCGCGAGCAAATGCCCGCGTTTGCACTTATAGCGCGTGTGCAACTATTGTCGGAGCTTGCAAAGTGCACCAGCAATCACATGAAGGGTCGCGCGATGCCTCTCGCACTCCTCGCCCTGGCCATCGGGGCCTTCGGGATCGGCACCACCGAGTTCGTGATCATGGGCCTGCTGCCCGAGATCGCCGGCGACTACGGCGTGTCCATCCCCACCGCGGGCCTGCTGGTCACCGGCTACGCGATCGGTGTGGTCATCGGCGCCCCGCTGATGACGGCGCTCGGCACCAGGATCAGCCGCAAGACGATGCTGCTCGTGCTGATGGGCCTGTTCGTGGCCGGCAACCTGCTGTCCGCGCTGGCGCCGGGCTTCGGCACGATGCTCGCCGGCCGCATCGTGGCCTCACTGGCCCACGGCGCGTTCTTCGGCATCGGCTCGGTGGCCGCCGCCGACATGGTCGCCCCGCACAAGAAGGCCGGCGCCATCGCCACCATGTTCACCGGCCTGACCGTCGCGAACGTCGTGGGCGTGCCGCTGGGCACCTTCATCGGGCAGGCGGTGGGCTGGCGCACCACGTTCGCGATCGTCGCCGTGCTGGGACTGGTCGGCCTGCTCGGCATCGCCGTGCTCGTGCCCGCCATGCCCCGGGCCGAGGGCACCCGCCTGCGCAGTGAGCTGAGGGCGTTCCGCAACCCGCAGGTGCTGCTCGCGATGGCGATGACCGTGCTCGGCTTCGGCGGCGTCTTCGCCGCGATCACCTACGTCGCGCCGATGATGACCCAGGTGGCCGGCTACTCCGCCGACGCGGTCACGTGGCTGCTCGTGCTGTTCGGCGTCGGCATGTTCCTCGGGAACCTGCTCGGCGGCCGGTTCGCCGACCGCGCCCTGATGCCCCTGCTCTACACCACCCTCGGCGGGCTCGCCGTCGTGCTGGCGCTGTTCACCCTGACCGCGCACAACAAGGTCGCCGCCGCCGCGAGCATCCTGCTGGTGGGGGCGCTGGGCTTCGCCACCGTGCCGCCGCTGCAGAAGCGCGTGCTCGACCAGGCCCATGGCGCGCCGACGCTGGCCTCCGCCGTCAACATCGGCGCGTTCAACCTCGGCAACGCGCTCGCCGCCTGGCTGGGCGGCCTGGTCATCGCCGCGGGCCTGGGCTACACGGCCCCGAACTGGGTGGGCGCCCTCCTGGCCGCCGCCGCCCTGGTCCTGGCCGTCTTCTCGGCCGCACTGGAGCGCCGCGCGCCCGCGCGTGAGGCGGCCGGCGCGGTCCCGGTTCCCGCCCTCGTGCACGACTGACCACCTGTCCGCCTCACCACAGGAGAAGCCTCATGAACGCCACCGCCGTCACACCGCTGAGACCACCGCCGACGCCGAGACCCTGATCACGGCCGCCCGCTCCGCCGCCGGGACGGCCGGCGTCCCGGTCAGCGTCAGCGTCCTGGACGCGGGCGGGCACCTGCTCGCCTTCCGCCGCGACGACCGCGCCGTGCTGATCTCCGGCGAGACCAGCACCCGCAAGGCCTACACCGCCCTCCAGCTGAACGCCGCGACCGCCGCACTGGAGCAACTCGGCTGGTGACCCTGTAGGGGGGTATCGCGGCCCGCCGAGCGGTCGCAAGATTTTACCCAACGACCTTTTGCGACTTCTCTACCTGCGCAGACGCCCACTGGGAAACTGGCAGGCGGCTGGAGGCACGAACGTTCGGGGGCGATGCGGTGCGAATGGTTCAGCGCGTGATCCCGGTGGTGGCGGCGGTCACCGTCCTGGTCCCGGCGGCAGGCGGCGGGGTCGGGCAGGCGATGCGCGTCGCGGAGCCGGAACGGGACACGGCCGAGCTGTCGGTGCCCGCACGGGAGGCGGCGGCGCTCACCTGGTCCGAATGCGGGAACGGGCTGCGGTGCGCCACGTTGTCCGTGCCCGCCGACTGGGCCAGGCCACGCGAGACCCGCACGACCGTCGAACTCGCCATGATGCCCGCCCAGGACCCGCTGCGACGGCTCGGGGCGCTGGTGGTCAACACCGGTTCCGCCTCCGTCGTACGTGAGGTCAGGGCCCGGCCGGACACCGTGGGCGAACTGGCCAGGTGGTTCGACGTGGTGCTGGTCGAGGCGCGCGGAGCCGGCGAACAGGGGACCACGGGGGTGTGCCCCCGCTCGCAACCCGACCCGGCCCGGCTGCGGGTGGCCGAGGGGCGCACGGCCTGGCGCGCGTTCGCCCGGGACAACGCCGCCTACGACCGTTCCTGCCGCGCCGCGCTGGGGCCCGCCTACGCCGGGCTCACGTCCTGGCAGGTCGCCCACGACCTCGATGCCGTACGTGCCGCGCTGGGCGAGTCCCGGCTGAGCTACCTCGGCAACGGCTACGGAAGCGTGTACGGGCAGGCGTACCTGGAGCTGTTCCCCGGCCGGGCCGGGCGGATGTACCTGGAGGGGCTGCCCGACCACACCGAGACCGGGCTTGAACGGCGGTTGCTCGCCCAGGCCCGTGCCCAGGAACGGCAGCTCGGCCACTTCCGCGACTGGTGCCGGACCCGTCCCGGCTGCCCGCTCGGCCACGCGGACGCCGTCCGGGTGTTCGACGCCCTGGTCAGGCGCGCGCCTCTGCGGCCGGGCGGCGGCGAACGCAGGGTGAGCCGGAACGAGGTCGCCGCCGCCGTATGGGCGGGCCTCACCCCGGCGCGCTGGCCGGCACTCGCCCACGCCCTCTCCG
The DNA here is from genome assembly GCF_040675375.1 of Nonomuraea sp. NPDC049607. Taxonomy (NCBI): domain Bacteria; kingdom Bacillati; phylum Actinomycetota; class Actinomycetes; order Streptosporangiales; family Streptosporangiaceae; genus Nonomuraea; species Nonomuraea sp. NPDC049607. The sequence goes on along the minus strand of NZ_JBFAOV010000013.1, from coordinate 177,144 downwards.
CAGCGAGAACGGGCGACGCCACGGGCCTGGCCGCCCTGATCCCCGCCGAGCAACCGGAACGAACACCGGCCGCCGGCGCGGCGGTTCCCGGCCCGCCGCAGGCGGCAACGCAGCGACAGGCTCCCGGGACAGCGGCTGGGGAGGCCGTGCCGGGGGACGTGGAAGGGGTCAGGTGGTGCCGTGACTTCGGGTTGGCCGTGCCGGGCTATCGCCGGTTCCTGCAGGTGGAGGCGCGGTTGCGGAGGGCGGCGCCGCGGGTGGGGTGGCTGAGCGGGAGGGCGGAGGCCGCCAGGTGCCTGGGCGCGGCGCGGTCGCCCGGCTGGCCGCCGCACCCGGTGGCGGCCGGGCTCAAGGTGCCGCCGGTGCTGGTCGGCGTGGGACGGCTGGACAACGGCACGCCGTCCTCCGGGGCCGCGCGGGCAGCCGCGCAGATCCCCGGGGCGCGGCTGCTGTGGCACGGGGACGGGCAGGGCGCGTACCTGGCACAGGGGGTGAGCAGGCTGCGGGCGGCCTGCCTGCGCACGAAGGTGCACGACTACCTGGTCAACGGCGTCCTGCCGAAGCCGGGCACGTTCTGCCCGGGCGAGCTGACGGCGGGGGACGCCCCGTAGTCGAGATTTCCCAGGCCGGGTGGAGAATCAGGCCGATAGGGTGCTGACGTGATGGTCGAACGGGCGGTGGCGGCGGACGCGGGAGAGATCCTCACCCTCCAGCGGGCCGCGTACGTGAGCGAGGCCCAGCTCTACGGCGACCCCTACATCCCGCCGCTGGTGGAGTCGCTGGAACAGGTGCGCAAGGCCGTCGAGACGGCCGTCGTGCTCAAGGCCGTCGAGGCGGGCCGGATCGTCGGCGCCGTGCGCGGCCAGGTGGCCGGCACCGCCTGCCTGATCGGCCGGCTCGTCGTCGCGCCCGACCGGCAGGGGCAGGGGCTCGGCACGGCCCTGCTGGAGGCGCTGCACGAGCAGGTGCCTGAGGCGGAGGCGTTCGACCTGTTCACGGGCCACCTGTCGGACGGGAACCTGCGCCTGTACCGGCGGCTCGGCTACCGGGAGACCCACCGCGAGCGCATGGACGACCACCTGACCCTGATCCACCTGCGCCGCCGGCCGGCCTGAACACCGGGCTCGACGGGTGCGGCGGGATGGATAGTCTTTTCCGGTGCTGAAGATTGGGCTCACCGGCGGCATCGGCTCGGGCAAGAGCGAGGTGTCCAGGCGGCTGGCGGCCAGAGGCGCCGTCGTGGTCGACGCTGACAAGATCGCGCGTGAGGTGGTCGAGCCCGGCACGGTGGGCCTGGCCCGGGTGGTGGCGGCGTTCGGGGAGGGCGTGCTGCACCCCGACGGCTCGCTGAACAGGGAACGGCTGGGCTCGGTGGTCTTCGCCGACCCCGACCGGCTGGCCGCGCTCAACGCGATCGTGCATCCGCTGGTGGGCGAGCGGGTGGCCGAGCTCCAGGGGCAGGCGGCCGACGACGCGATCCTGGTCTACGACGTGCCGCTGCTGGTGGAGAACAAGCTCGCGCCCATGTACGACCTGGTGATCGTGGTCGACGCGGCCGACGAGGTGCGGATCAGGCGCCTGGCCGAGCATCGCGGCATGGCGGAGGCCGACGCCAAGGCCCGCATCGCCGCCCAGGTCGACCGGGAGCAACGCCTGGCCGCCGCCGACCTGGTGATCCCCAACGAAGGCTCGCTCGACGACCTGGAGGCCCGGGTCGACGAGGTCTGGCACGAGCTCGTACGCCGCGCCGCCCGCGGATAGCGGCAAGGGCGGGCGGGGTTGCCCCGCCGGCCCTCAGAAGGGCGAGTCGAGCGGCACCTGACGCACCCCCGGCAGGTACGGGTCCAGCTCACCCAGCTCGAACCGCGACATCCCGATGACGTGCCAGAACTGCCCGCCCGGCTCGCCGTGCACCTTGTAGCGCCCGTCCGGCGTCAGGGCGGCCCACCCCTCGGGCAGCCCCAGCAGCGTCGCCCGCCGCTCGCCGCCCTCCCAGAGGATCACCACGCCGTCGTCGCCCGCGCTGGCCAGCAGGTCGGACGTGGGGCTGTAGGCCACCGACCACACCCGGCGCGCGTGCCCGGTGAGGGAGTGCAGCAGCCGCCCCGTCGCGGTCTCCCACACCCGCACGGTCAGGTCGTCGCCGCCGGTCGCCAGGTGACGGCCCGTGGCGTCGAAGGCCAGGCTCCACAGCCGGCCGTCGTGCCGGGTCAGCGTGTGGGCCAGGCGCGGCTGCCAGGGCTGGCCGGGCCGCAGCTCCCACACCATCGCGCGGCCGTCGTTGCCGGCGCTGGCCAGGTAGCGGCCGTCGGGGGAGAAGGCCACGGAGTAGACCCGGTCGGTGTGGCCCTCCAGCGTCGCCACCCGGCCGCCGGAGGCGACGTGCCACAGGCGGACGAGCTTGTCGTCGCAGCCGGTGGCCACGTAGTCGCCGAAGGGGCTGAAGGCGATCGAGCGCACCCGTCCCCGGTGGTCGACCAGGTCGACGGCCATGCGCCCGGTCGGCCGGTACCAGATCTTGACGCTGTCGTCGTCGTTGGCCGTGGCCAGCATGTTCCCGTCGGGGCTGAACGCCTCGGCCCACACGTGGTCGGTCTCGGCGTGCAGCTCGCGTTCGTAGTCGCCGGTCGTGGCGTTCCAGAAGTGCACGCCGCCGTCGTTGCTGGAGGTGGCCAGCACCGGGCCGGCGGGGGAGAACAGGGCGGAGATCAGCCGGTCGGCGGTGCCGGTGAACTCTCGCAGCCGTCGCCCGGTGTGCGGCTCCCACACGCGGACGACGCCGTCGTTGCCGCTGGTGGCCAGCATCGAGCCGTCGGCGCTGAACCGCACCGACGAGATCCGCCGGCCGTGGCCGCGCAGCACCCGCTGGCACTGCCCGGAGACCGGGTCCCACAGGCGGACGGTGCCGTCGTTGCTGCTGGTGGCGAGCTGCTGGCCGTCGGGACGGAACGCGAACGGCCACACCGAGCTGCGGTGGCCGGTCAGCTCCACGCGCTTGCCGCCGCCCACGGGCTGCAGCCGGACCGTGCCGCCGGAGTCGCCGCTGGCCACCGTGCGGCCGTCAGGGCTGAAGGTCACCTGGTAGACGGCCGCCGTGTGCGTGGTGTGCACGCCGAGCGGCTCGCCGGTCGCCTCCCACAGCCGTACGCTGCCGGCCGTGTCGCCGCTGGCCAGCATCGAGCCGTCGGGCGAGAACGTCAGGCAGTAGACGCTGCCGGCGTGGCCGGTCAGCTCGTGCGGGGGGGACCAGGTGGCGGTGTCCCACAGCCGGATCGTGCCCGCCTCGTCGCCGGTGGCCAGCAGGGTGCCGTCGGGGCTGTGCACGGCCCGGTAGACGCTGCCGCGGTGGCCGTCGAGGGTCACCGTCGTCTCCCCGCCGGCCAGGTCCCAGACCCGGACGACGCCCGCGGAGTCGCCGGTCACGAGCTGCGAGCGGCCGAAGGAGGCGGTGTAGACCGGCGCGCGGTGCCCCGGCAGCTCGTGGACCAGCCGCCCGGACGCGGTCTCCCACACCCGGACCACGCCGTCGCCGCCGCCGGCCGCCACCAGCTCGCCCGAGGGGCTGAGGCGTACCGGCCACACGCCGTCGGGGTGGCCGGTCAGGGTGTGCAGGCGCCGGCCGGTGAGGGTGTCCCAGAGCAGGACCGTGCCGTCGCTCGCGCCGGTGGCCAGCAGGTCGCCGGCGAAGGTGACGGCGTAGACCCGGCCGCGGTGGCCCTGGAGGGTGCGCACCGGGGAGCCGCCGGCGCACAGCAGCACGCCGCCGTCCTCGTTGCCGATCGCGACGGTCGAGCCGTCGGGGCTGTAGGCGATGGGCTCGGGCAGGCGGGAGGTCTGGAAGTGGTAGCCGTACGGGACGCCGATGCCGGCCGGCGCGAACTCCACCTCGACCGGCTGGCCCGGCACCACCGCCGCGCCCGGCAGGTGCGGCAGCGTGCCGGTCACGTTGATCAGGGAGGCCCGGTGCCAGCGGGCGCCCTCGACCGTGACGTCGCTCAGGTCGACCTGCGCCAGCCGCGCGCCCGACAGGTCGGCCCCGGTCAGGTCGGCGCCGGTCAGGCGGGCGCCGTCGAGCCGGGCGCCGGCCAGGCTGGCGTCACGCAGGACGGCCCTGGACAGGTTCGTGCCGGCGAGGGTGGCCTCCGACAGGTCGGCGCCGGTCAGGTCGACCTCCTGGAGGTCGCGCGCCGACAGATCCTCGCCCTTGAGGTTCGCGCCGCGCAGGTCGGCCTTGGCCGGGGTGCGCAGCCGGGCCGCGATCTTGACCGCGTTCGCCCTGGCCACGTCGTCGGCGGGCGGGTCGGCCACCCAGGCGCGCAACGCCCGTACGTCGGCCAGGTCGCACAGGAACTCGACCGTCAGCGCCGACAGCGGCCTGCGGGCCAGCGGGAGAGGGTTGTCCAGGTTCGCGGCGATATGGCGGGCGATGAGCCACTCCATCACCGAGGCATGGATGAACCCGAACATGCCCTCCTCGGTACGGACGAGCAGACTGCCCGAGCCCATCGCGTGCGCGGCGTGCGCGGGCGAGAGCTGGCCCGAGGCCAGGTCGCTCAGGGTCTCGCCGATCTCGGTCAGCTCGTCCACGCCGAGCAGCGTCTCGCCGCTGTCCCACAGGCGCAGCGCCAGCGCGGTCACCACCCGCCACAGCTCGTCGATCGTCAGCGCGCCGGGCGAGCCGGGGACGCGGGCCCGCCGCTCCTCGAAGGCCAGCCAGGTGCTGAGGATCTCCTCGTACAGCAGGGCGGGGCTGAGGGTGTGCTGGGCGCCGGCGACCGTGCGCAGGCGGTCGGCGTCGAGGTCGGCGATGAAGCTGAGCATGCGCGGGTTCTGGGCCAGTGCGAGAAGGTCCTTGATCTCGGCCATGAGCGACATGCGCGCGCCGGCCTCGTCGCCGTCGTCGAACCGGTTGGCCAGGTAGGAGCGGATCTGGTCCCGGGTGAAGTCCTCCACGCTGAGCACCCGCCGCTGCGGCAGCACGCCCACCATCTCGCCGAGCGAGGTCAGCACCTGGCTGTGCGACTTGAAGTGCTGCGTACGGCTGGCCACCACGATCTTGGCCTTGTCCTCGGCCGCGGCGAGCAGGGTGGCCAGGTGGTCGGCCGCCCGGTCGTAGGTCAGCCGGGTGACCAGCTCGTCGAACCCGTCGAACAGCAGCACGATGCGCCCCTGCCGGAGCAGGTAGCGGAACGCCTTGAGGTCGATGAACTCCTCGCCGTGCCCGGCCAGGTGCGCCGCCACCAGGGCGTCGACCGAATGGGCCTTGTCGAGGGCGCGCAGCTCGATGAAGATCGGCGTCAGGTGCGGCAGCTCGACCGGGATGCGCCTGGCCAGCTCGCGCAGCGCGAACGTCTTGCCGTGGCCGAAGTCACCGAGCATCAGCAGGAACCGGCCGTGGTCGGTGGCCAGCAGCCGCATCAGCTCGTCGGTGAGCCCCTGCCTGATCTGGCTGTTGGGGCGGTCGAGCTCGCGGTAGCGCTGGGGGACGTAGAGGCCGGGCGGGTAGCGGCGGTCGCCGGTGAGCCTGCCGGTCTGCTCGGCGACGTACCCCGACAGGTCGAGCAGGCCCTGGAACTCCACGAAGCTGCGCACCCGCACGCCCTTGCGCATGAGGTCGTCGCGGAGCGCGCGGGGGGCCGGCGGGCCCTGGTAGACCAGCTCGGCGGCCAGGTCGGCGGCATGGGCGCGGCGGGCGAAGCCGACGGCGGCGGCCTCGGTCAGCTCGCCGACGTGCGCGCCGATCATGAGCTGCCGGACGAACCCGTCGTCGGGGTGGGTGACCACCAGGTGGTCGGGGAACCGGCGGATCTTGGCCCGCTCGTGCCGGGCCTCGCAGACCTCGGTGATGCGGTCGAGCAGCAGCTCGACGGGGCTCGGCTCGCGTTCCTCGGGCTTGGCGGCGGGCGGCGGCGCGTCGGGGGTCTCGCCCGTGAACGTGGCCCGCACCGCCCGCCAGCCGTGCCGGGCGCGGACGGGCTTGCCGGCGTCGGGCGTCCAGGTGCGCATGCCGTCGGGGGTGATCTCGACCACCTGGTGATGGCCGGAGCGCGGGGCCACGACCGCCGCGAAGCCCGGCCGGGGCTCGATGGTCGCGCGGGTCGCGCCGGTCGCGCCGGTCGCGCCGGACCCGTGGAAGAGCAGGTTGAGCCGGTGGGTGAGCAGCCGGTCGAAGGTGGGCGCGTCGCGCAGCGCGGCCGGCGGATGGCCGATCGCGCCCAGCCGCAGCCAGGCGCTCTCCTCATAGGGACGCAGCCGCTCGGCGAACCACGCGGCCTGCGCCTCGCCCAGCAGCGCGTACGCGTCGCGCTCCAGATGGCTCATCGCCATCGTCGAGTTGAGCCCCGCCACGACCACCCGCAGGTCGGGCACCTCGAACAGCGTCCAGGGCTGGCCCCCGTCGAACACCCGGTCGTCCAGGCCCTGGTACACCTCGCGGAACAGCCCGGCGAAATGCCGCCACTTGGGCCAGTAGGGGGGCTGCGGGCTCACGTCGTCGGCCTCGCAGGTCATGAAGTACGCGCTGGCCGCGGCCTTGGTGACGTCGCGCGGGCCGGGCAGCAGCACCAGCCGGTGGGGCTCCAGCCCGATCAGCAGCCGCAGGTCGGTGACGAACTGCGTGGCCTGCGCGAACTGCCCCAGACTGCCGGACTCGGTCAGGTCGCCGCTCACCACCATGAGGTCGGGACGCGGCATGCCCCGGTCGTACATGGCGGTCAGGTCGGCCCAGATACGGGCCTGCATGTCCTCCGGCGTGAACGGCTCGCCCGGATCGGGCAGCGCCCGGCCGAACCTCGGCCCGCCGATGTGCAGGACGTTGACCGACTCGCGCCCCCGCTCGCCGCCGCCCGCGGGCGGGAACTTGGGGGCCGTCGCCGGGGTGCGGCGGGCCCTGGTCAGATCGGTCGTCGGGGGCAGCGTCGGGGCCGGGGGCGGCACCAGGCGGCCGGAGGGGAAGGCGGGGGCGGCCTCCGGCTTGGCCCGTCCGGCCATCGCCTCGCCGACCCGGCCCAGCAGCAGCGCCCTGGCCTGCCCCGAGTCGGTGACACCGAGCAGGTCGACCCAGGTGATCGTGGACAGCAGGCCCTCCAGGTGCACGTCCTCCAGCCGGATCGTGACGAGCTTGTTGGAGGGGTTGTCCGGGTCGGCGCGCATGGCCGCCTGCCACTCCATGCGCCCGTAGCGCGAGGTCAGGTAGTTGCGCGAGAGCACGGCCACGACGAGCTGCGCCTCGCTGACCCCACGGTCCATGAAGTCGATGAAGTTGGTGCCGGGCACGAAGTCCCAGGCTTGGATCATGGTCCGGTAGCCGGCCGCCTCCAGCTCCCAGGCGATCCAGGTCGCCCAGGCGGTGTCGGCCGGGGAGTAGCTGACGAAGATCTCGGTCGGCCTGCCGTCACGTGCCATCTGCTCAGTATCCACCGAGGAATCGGCGTTTTGGAGTCAGTGTGCGATCATCGTCAAGTGTGGCGGCGTCTGAGCGTGCTCGATCTGATCAGGATCGGGCTGCTTGCTCTCGGTCTGGTCTTCGTGGCGACCGGTCTACTGCCGTGGCGCGACGCCGTGGAGAGCCTCGCTGACATCGGGCCGCTGCTGATCTTCCTGGTCGCCATCATCGTGCTGGCCGAGCTGACCAAGGAGGCGCAGGTCTTCGACGCCATCGCCGCTCGGATGGCGGTGCTCGGCCGCGGCAACTACACCGCACTTTTCTTTCTTTGTACGGCCTTCGCGTCATTTGTCACGATATTTCTGAACCTCGACACCACCGCCGTCCTGCTCACCCCCGTCATGCTGGCCCTGGCGCCCCGGGCCCGCATCGCCGCCCTGCCGCTGGCGATGACCACCATCTGGCTGGCCAACACCGCGAGCCTGCTGCTGCCGGTCTCCAACCTCACCAACCTGCTCAGCATGGAGAAACTCGGCCTCGACGCCCAGGGCTTCGCCGCCCGCATGTGGGCCCCGCAGCTCGCCTCGATCGCGGTGACGATGGCCTTCCTGTGGGTGTTCTTCTGGCGCCGGGGCGAGCGCCGCGACCTTCGCTACACGCCGCCGGTGCTGGAGCCGGTGGCCGACCGCGTGCTGTTCGGCGCGGCCTCGGCGGGCTGCCTGCTGTTCATCGCCCTGCTGCTGCTCAAGGCGCACGTCGCCGTCGCCGCCACCGCCGCGGCCGTGCTGGTGGTGCTGGCCTTCCTGCTCCGCGCCCGGGGCAGGCTGACCTGGAGCCTGATCCCCTGGCAGCTCGTCGTCTTCGTGACCGGGCTGTTCCTGGTGGTGCCCACGCTCAGCGCCCACGGGCTCGACGCCCTGATGACGTGGATGATCGGCACGGAGGGCGACCCGTACCGGGCGGCGGCGGTGGGCGCGGGCCTGTCCAACGCGATCAACAACCTGCCCGCCTACAAGGCCGTCGAGGCGGTCATCCCGGCCGCCGACCAGGACCACCTCCTGGCCTTGCTGGTGGGCACGAACGTGGGCCCGGTGATCACCCCGTGGGCCTCGCTGGCCACGCTCCTGTGGTTCGAGTCGTGCCGCCGCCACGACGTCGCGGTGCCGCTGCGCCGCTTCCTGCTCACCGGCGCGGGCCTGGCCGTCACCGGGCTGCTGGCCACGGTCTGGGCCCTGGTCACGTTCGGCTGAGCGCCGCGGGCCGTCAGCCGGGCAGCAGCGACATCAGCCCGGGAAGGGCGCGCGGGTGGGCGGCCACGAAGCTGCGGTCCTCGGCCGAGCCGTCGATGCTCTCCTCGAACGGCCCGCCGTCGAGCGCCCTGATCTCGATCCCGGCCTCCTGGGCCAGCAGCGCCCCCGCCGGCAGGTCGACCGCCTCGGCGCGGTAGCCGACGATGCCGTCGATGTCGCCGCGGGCCAGCATCGCCCACGACAGCAGCGGCGCCCACAGTTGCAGCACCCGCCGCGCGCCGACCTCCAGCGCCGCCTTCAACGCCAGCATGGTGGCGTCGCCCCTGTTCACGCCGTACCCCTGGGTCCAGGCCAGCAGCGGGCCGTGCGGGCTGGCCGTGTACGGCGGCGCCAGCCGCGCCCCCGTGGACGCCACCGCCCCCCGCCCCCGGATCGCCGACCACGTCTGGGCCGTCACCGGATCGTGCACCACGCCCAGCACCGGCCGCCCGCCCTGGCACAGCGCCACCCCCACGACGTACGTGGGCAGCCCGATGGCCACGTTGTTGGTGCCGTCGAGCGGGTCGACCAGCCACGTCCACTCGCCGCCCGCCGCGCCGATCAACCCCGACTCCTCGGCCACGATCGCGTGCGTGGGGTAGGCCGTCAGGATGCGCTCGACCAGCAGTTTCTCCGAGGCCAGGTCGAGATCGGTGACCACGTCCCCGGCGTCGCCCTTGGCCCGGATGCCGACGGCCCCGCGGGTGCCCGCCGCGAGCAGCGCCCCGGCGGCCTGGGCGGCCTCCACGGCCACAGTGCGAGCGTGATCCAGGTCCATCGGGCACCCCTCAGGTCAGGTGGGCGGTGATCAGCCGGACGGCGAGCGCCGTCTCCTCGGCGTCCAGCGGCTCGCGGGGCACGTGGTGGCCGCCCGCCCCGAGCGGGCCGAGCGACAGGTCGCGGCTGCCGGGCCGGCCGCGCCCGAGCGCGATCGTGGCCGCCTCGCCGCCCTCCGGCACCACGCTGCTGTGGAAACGGTCGGCCGACAGCGTGTAGGTGTCGCCGGGCCCGAACATCTCCACCAGCCCGGTCGCGTGCCGCACGGTGCGGCCGGTGGGCGAGATGCGGTCGCCGTCGGCGCCGCTGACCACCTCGAACACCCGGTGCGTGGCGTCGGTGCCCGCGTCGGTGACCACCGCGTGCACGTTGCGCACCTGGCCGTAGAGCACGTGGCTGACCAGGTCCCAGCTGTGGCAGTGGATCTGCGAGGTGGTGCTCTCGGCGTGCTTGAGCGAGTCGGACCACAGGTGGAGGCATACCCCCTCGCCGCCCTCACGCTCCAGCGGCAGGCAGACGAACCCGAGCGGATGGCGTACGGCCCTGGGGCGCGCGGACCCCCTCAGCACCCCGAGCGCCCACGACCTGGCCTGTCCGTCGCAGACCCGCTGGAAGACCGACCGATAGCTCATGGAGTGGCACTCACGTTCCGTCTCGTCGGAGGGCCGCGGGATGCGCCTCGCCGTACGGGTCGACCGCGCGCAGGGCCTTGCGTGCGATGTCCACGACGTCGCGGCCGTCGTAGGCCTTGGGAAGAGGCACCCCGATGCGACCGAACAGGTCCTGGACCTCCTCGATCGTGGGCTCGTCGCTGAGCGGGGCCTTCTTGTACATGTCCATCGGCACCCGCCGTGCCTGCTCGAAGCTGAGCCGCAGCTCGGTGTCGCAGTTCTCGTAGTAGAACGTGCCGGCCAGCGCGGTCATGGCCCGGTTGGGGTCCTCGACCGTCATGATCAGCCGGGTGGCCGACAGGTCCCACCGGAACGTGGTCATCGACGCCGACAGGCCGACCTCGATGTCGAGCAGGCCGTAGCGCTGGCGGTACCAGAAGGCGGCCAGGATCGTCGCGTACGACTCCTTCCTGACCCGGTCGGTCGTCCACGTCTCGCCGGTCGCGTCGGGGGAGTCGGACAGGGAACGCCGGTAGTGGGCGTACGTCTCGCACACCTCGACGTTGGACGGGTCGATCACCTCGACCCGCACCACGAGGTGCCGCTTGTCCCGGCGGGCGGCCGCCACGCACTCGGGCAGGGTGACCGCGCGCAGGTAGGTGCCGGTGCCGCCCTTGAAGCTCCACCGGGTGGTGTCCTTGCGCGCCTCGGCGTGCATCTGGGCGATCTCCTGCTTGCTGCCCAGCACCCGGACGAGCTGCAGCGCGTCGAGGGCCTTGCGGGTGCCGTGGACGAGCGTCTCGATCTCCTCCAGCCGCGACAGCCGGACGGGGAGCTGGGCCAGCGCGCCGGAGGTGATGGTCTCCTCTACCGGGGCCTGGCGGACGCGGTCGCGCAGCAGGGCGGTGGCCACCAGCGCCATGATGACCAGCGTCGCGGCGTTGACGAGCTGGGTCTGCACGTCGGTCGGCACGATCTTGTCCGGCATGATGCCGAGCACGCCGATCACGACCGCCAGTAAGAGCGCGATAGCGCCGTCGGCGTTCTGGGCAGCCCATGGGGCAGCTCGCTTCAACGCCGCCGTGAACCGTGCCATCGTCCGCCCCACCGTTCGACGATCAGTCAATCCCTAGGTCATCGTAACGACCGTCGGCATGCGACTTCCAGCGCACGGGAAGGAGGTATCTCCTACCCGGGAATGACATGACATCTCCCCCTGGCAGCTCAGGACCGGGGCCTGACCAGGTTCGATACTGGAAGCGCACGGGGGTGGGGATGAAGGGGATCAGGATGTTCGCGGCGGCCGCGCTGGCGCTGGTGCTGGTGGCCGTGCTGGCCTGCCCGGCGCCGCCCGCCGCGGCCTGGACGGAGGCCGGCCGGCCGTCGCGGTGGGAGCGGTTCATGCAGGTCGTGGCCCATCCGGACGACGACCTGCTGTTCATGAGCCCCGACCTGTACGGCGCCGTCCAGTGGCATCTGCCGACGCTGACCGTCTACCTGACCGCCGGCGAGGGCCAGGCCGGCTGGGACGACGACCGCGACCCCGTCGCCTACGCCCGCGACCGCGCGGAGGGCCTGCGGGCCGCGTACGCCTTCCTGGCCGGGCAGCGTGACGTCTGGCGCGTGCGCACGATCATGGCGGCCGGCTTCCCCGTACGTCTGGAGGAGCTGGCCGACAGGCCGGCGGTCAGGCTCGCCTTCGTCGGGCTGCCCGACGGCGGCGACCCGCGCGCCGACGGCGGCCGCGACGCGCTGACCAGGCTGTGGGAGGACCGCTCCTGCGTGCGCCGGTTCGCCTCGGGCCCCGAGCCGCGCTGCGTGGTCAGGAGCGACGTGGTCGGCGTGCTGCGCGCGCTCTACGCCCGGTTCCGCCCGACGGTGCTGCGCACCCTCGACCCGGAGCCGCCCAGGAACCGGAAGTTGTGCGACCACCCCGACCACGTGGCCTCGGCCCGCTTCGCCCTGGCCGCGGCGAGCGGCCTGGGGCTGCGGACGGTCTCCTACCGCGGCTATCCGATGACCGGCTGGGCCCCCAACGTCGTGGGGGCGCTGCGCGAGCTCAAGCGCCAGGTCTTCGGCCTCTACCTCGGCCACGACTACCGCGTCGGGCACACCTGGCGCTACCGGGCCTGGACCGAGCGCATGTACCGGGTCCCCTGAGCCGGGACGCCGCCCGGCCCGGGGGACGCCCGCTAGAACCAGCCGCGGCGGCGGGCCATCTGCTCCAGGCCGTGCTGCAACGCCTGGTCGGCCGCGCCGGGGTGGTCGTCGTAGCGCACGGTGAAGCGGTTGTAGGTGTCGTGGCTGGAGGTCAGGAAGCCGCCGCGCTTGTCGGCCTCCAGGATGACGTCCATCTGCCGCGGCCCGGCGATGAACGTCAGCTCCAGCTCGCTGAAGTGCCGCCGCCACTGCCCGCCCGCGTGGTACTCGATCTCCTGGAAGAACGGCATGGTCGAGCCGTACAGCGTGCCGCGCTCCAGGTCGGCCTTCTTGAAGTGGAAGCCCAGCCGGTCGAGGGCGGCGATGACGTGCTCCTGGGCCGGCAGCGGGCTGACGAACAGCGGGTCGAGGTCGCCCTTGTCGATCGCGCCCGCGAGCGCCAGCTCCGTCTGCACGCCGAGCCGCATGCCGTGCAGCGGGTGGCCGCCGATCGCGCTGATCGGCGTCTCCCACGGCACCATGATCTGGAACGGCTGCTGGTGCTGGGCGCCCGAGGCGAGCTGGAACGTCCCGGCCACCTGCTGGCGCAGGAAGCTGTAGGTCGTCTTGTACTCGTTGTCGCCGCTCTCGACCTCCACCACGGCGGTCAGGTCGAGGTAGATGCCCTCGACCTTGTAGTCGGCGCCGCCGCCGCGGAAGTGCACGACGCCGCGCAGCGGCTCGCCGGGGCGCACGGTCGTGTCCGTCAGCATCGTGTCGACCTCGACGCCCGCGCCGAAGGCGGCCATCAACTTGCGGAACACCATGGGTCTCTCCTATGCGGTGGGGGTCTGGCCGTTGACGGCGGCGGGGCCCGTGCCCGAGATGCGGGGGAGCAGCTGGGCCAGGATGAGGGTGGACAGCGCCGAGTCGCCCTGGCCCTGCTGGGTCCGTACGACCAGGGGCTGGGGGGCGTTCTCGGCGAGCTTGGCGCCCACGTCCAGGCGCCGGCGGGCCAGCTCGTACTGCAGCACGGCCCGGTTGTCGCGGTAGGACTCGGCCAGCCTGCGCAGGGCCTTGGCCTCGTTCTCGGCGGCGGTCAGGTCGGCCCTGCCGCGCGCCTCGATCTCCCACGTCACGCGCTGGGCCTCGGTCTCCTGCTCCTCCAGCATGCGCGCCACGTTCTTGCGCGCGGTGTTGTGGGCGGCCTTGACCTCGACCACGCGGGCGTCGCGGGTCTTCTTGGAACGCTCGATCTCCATGAGCAGCGTGTCGATGCGGCGCTTGCGGGTCAGCTCCCACTCGCGCTCGTAGGCCGACAGCTCCTTGGCGACCTTCTCCCGGGTGGCCAGGTGCTGCTGGTACTGGTCGGGGAGCTGGACGTCGGGGATGTTGGCGCCGGTGACGCGCACGCCGTACCGGCCGAGCTGGCGGTTGAGCGCCTCCTGCATGTCGCCGACGTCGGAGCCGCGCAGGTCGTAGGCGCGCTCGGTGTTGACGCGGCGGCTGCGCTGCCGGATCGCGTCCTGGACGGCGCTGGAGAGCACGAGGTCGAAGTTGCCCGCGCCGATCGTCCGGACGAACGCCACCGGGTCCACGATGCGGAACTTCAGGAAGAACTCGATCGACTTCAGCGGCACGTTCTCGGCCGTCGGGCAGGCCACGATCGGCGCCGAGTACGGGATCTCGGTGGAGGTGTCCACGACCGCGTCCACGCGGTCCCACGGCAGCCACAGGTAGTGGCGGCCCGGCGGGAGCGTGCCGGTGATCGCGCCCCAGCGGCTGCGGATGCCGGTGGTGCCCTCCTCGATCTCGATGATCGCCTTGCGCCAGATCGTGACCAGCGCCACGACCAGGAAGAACAGCGCGGCCAGCGCGGCCGGCACGGTGAGTTCGGTGAGCGCGGCCATGCCGGCGAAGTACAGCGCCAGCAGCACCAGCGCCATCCAGGCGAAGCCGCGCCGGTCCTTGGGGATCACGACCGGCACGAGCTGGCCCTGCTCGCCGCCGCGCAGGAGCTGACGGATGTCGGACCAGGAGGCCAGCGACTCCTTGATCTTGGAGAACTCGCGGGTCATCGGACCTCACCCTCGCTCAGGCGGCCGGGCAGCAGGCGCTCGACCGTGCTTTCCAGGTCGTGGTCGGGCTCAGGCGTCGCCTGCGGCTCGCTCACGTCGGCGGCGGCCTTCTTCAGCAGCGCCGCGATCTCGTCCTCGCGGTCGCTGACGCGGGCGGCGATCTCGCCGAGCCGGCCGCGGATGGCGGCCATGTCCTCGGCGGAGAACAGCGCCGCGCCCTTGCCGCCCACGAGCTGCTGGGCCAGGGCCAGGAAGTCGATGTCGGTCTGCTCGCCCACCTGCACCACCTGCGGCAGCCTGGTGGCCACCGACTCCAGCTTGTTCAGCAGGTCCTGCTGGAAGCGGTAGTCGAGGATCTCGGGGGCCTCGGCGGCCGACAGCGCCCGGATGTCCAGGGCCTGGGCCTCCAGGAGCGCGGCGTTGGCGTTGGCCGTGGACTCGGCCTCGACCAGGCGCTGCCTGGCCTGCGCGGTGGCCTGGTGGCTGGCGCGTTCGAGCGCGGTGTCCATGCGGGCCTGGTAGCCGGCGATCTCGGCCTGGATGGCGCTCAGCGTCTCCTGCAGGCCGGCCAGCTCCTTGACCAGGTCGCCCTCGTTCTGCTCCTTGCGCAGCTGGAGCTCGTACTCGTAGGTGTAGGCCTCCTTGGCCACGCGGACCATCTCGGGGGCCGCCAGGTCCATGCGGTACTCCTGGCTGGACGGCTCGGCGTGGGTGATGTTCACGTCGGTGAGCCGTACGGCCGGCAGGAACTGCTGGTTGAGGTTCTCCAGCATGCCGAGGGTGCTCTCGCCCACCAGGTCGTAGATGTCCTCGGCCCGCTGGGCGTAGATCAGGGACCGGGTGACCTCGCTGATGGCGTTCTGCAGCTTGGACTGGAAGCCGCTGACCGAGCCGAGCACGAAGATGAACTCGGCCGGGTTCTCGATCCTGAACTGCAGGAACAGGTCCACGCTGGCCTTGACGCCCTGCTGCGTCGGCGCCTCCCTGATGGGGGCGTTGAAGGGGTACTCGCGGGTGGTGTTGACGATGTAGCTGACCCGCTTCCACGGGTTGAACAGCGTCACCCGGCCCGGGTCGGCGATGTGCACCAGCTTGCCGAACTTGGTGATCAGCGCCTTGCAGCCCTCGGGCACCATCACCACGCTCCTGCGCCACCACAGGAACGCGGCGGCCAGGACCAGCACGACCCAGTAGTGGGGGCCGAAGAAGATGTCGGACCCCGGCACGATGCCGCCGAGCGCGCCGATCAGACCGAGGACCACCAGAACGGTCAGCGGGATGACCACCTTGGCCGTGCTGCCCTTGGGGATCACCACCGGCGAGATGACGTGCATGCCGTTCTCGGCGAAGCTGCGGTTGACGATCTCGCCGGCCTCGTTCAGCGAGGCGGACCTGGCCTCGATCAGCGTGCCGACGGAGACGCCGCCGTCGCGGGCGGCGGCGAAGTCGTGCGGGTTGAGCGCGAAGCCGGGGGCCTGGCCGGTGAGCTGGCCGGCCTGCTCGGTGACCTGTCCGATCGCCTGGCTCATCGCCTGCCGCACGTCACCTCCTTGAGCGACCGCGTGGGCTATGCCCTGACCTGCCTGGATCAGTGCCTCTCGGGGTCGTGACATCGAACCTTCCTTTTCCGCTACAGGCGAATACGACCGTATCGGGTATGGCTTGCTGTTCGCTTGCAATGTGTCGTCATATGCCTGTTACGCCCCATAGTGGATGTGCTATGGATGAAGCAGACCTACTACGCGGGGTGATCAATGAGCGGGACGGTCCACAACCGCATCGCGCTGCTGCGCGCCGAGCGCGGGGTGACCCGCAGGCAGCTCGCCGACGCCGTGGAGGTCCATTACCAGACCGTCGGGTACCTGGAGCGCGGCGAGTACAGCCCGAGCCTTTACCTGGCGTTGCGCATATCCGCGTACTTCGGGGTGCCGGTCGAGGTGGTCTTCTCCACCACTCCGTTCCCCCGGATCGGGGAGCCCGCGGCCTGACGGTTTCTGTCGGTGGCGCCGCCTACAGTGGCAGCATGCGTCCGGTCACAGATTTGCAGCGGAAGGTGGCGCCCTTCGAGGTCGTCACCGAGATGACTCCATCCGGCGACCAGCCGACGGCCATCGCCGAGCTGGAGCGCCGCGTCAAGGCCGGGGAGAAGGACAACGTCCTGCTCGGCGCCACCGGCACCGGCAAGACGGCCACGATCGCCTGGCTGATCGAGCGGTTGCAGCGGCCCGCGCTGGTCATGCAGCCCAACAAGACGCTCGCCGCCCAGTTCGCCAACGAGCTGCGCGAGATGCTGCCCAACAACGCGGTCGAATATTTCGTCTCTTACTACGACTACTACCAGCCCGAGGCGTACGTGCCGCAGAGCGACACGTACATCGAGAAGGACTCCTCGATCAACGACGAGGTCGAGCGGCTGCGCCACTCGGCCACCAACTCGCTGCTCACCCGCCGCGACACCATCGTGGTCGCCTCCGTCTCGTGCATCTACGGCCTGGGCACCCCGCAGGAGTACGTCGACCGCATGGCCAGGCTCCGCGTCGGCATGGAGGTCGACCGCGACCAGCTCCTGCGCCGCCTGGTCGACATGCAGTACACGCGCAACGACCTGGCCTTCACCCGGGGCACGTTCCGGGTGCGCGGCGACACGATCGAGATCATCCCGAAGTACGAAGAGCTGGCCGTGCGCATCGAGATGTTCGGCGACGAGATCGAGAAGCTCGCCACCATGCACCCGCTGACCGGCGAGGTCATCACCGAGGACGAAGAGCTCTACATCTTCCCCGCCTCCCATTACATTGCCGGCGAGGAGCGCATGGCGGCGGCCGTGGCCGGCATCGAGTCCGAGCTGGCCGCGCGGCTGTCGGAGCTGGAGCGGCAGGGCAAGCTGCTGGAGGCCCAGCGGCTGCGCATGCGCACCACCTACGACATCGAGATGATGCGCCAGATCGGCACCTGCTCCGGCATCGAGAACTATTCCCGCCACCTCGACGGCCGCGCCGCCGGCACCGCGCCCAACACGCTGCTCGACTACTTCCCCGAAGACTTCCTGCTGGTCCTCGACGAGTCCCACCAGACCGTGCCGCAGATCGGCGCGATGTACGAGGGTGACGCCTCGCGCAAGCGCACGCTGGTCGACCACGGGTTCCGGCTGCCGTCCGCGCTGGACAACCGGCCGCTGAAGTGGGAGGAGTTCCTGGAGCGCATCGGGCAGACGGTCTACCTGTCGGCCACGCCGGGCTCGTACGAGCTGGGGCGGGTCAAGGGCGACGTCGTCGAGCAGGTCATCCGGCCCACCGGCCTGGTCGACCCCGAGATCGTCGTCAAGCCCACCAAGGGGCAGATCGACGACCTGGTCCACGAGATCCGCGAGCGCGCCGACCGCGACGAGCGCGTCCTGGTCACGACGCTGACCAAGAAGATGTCCGAAGACCTGACCGACTATCTCCTTGAGCTTGGCATCCGGGTCCGCTACCTCCACAGCGAGGTCGACACGCTGCGCCGCATCGAGCTGCTGCGCGAGCTGCGCATCGGCGAGTTCGACGTGCTGGTCGGCATCAACCTGCTGCGCGAGGGCCTCGACCTGCCCGAGGTGTCGCTGGTGGCCATCCTCGACGCCGACAAGGAGGGCTTCCTGCGCTCGGAGACCTCCCTGATCCAGACGATCGGCCGCGCCGCCCGTAACGTGTCCGGCCAGGTCCACATGTACGCCGACAAGATCACGCCGTCGATGGAGCGGGCCATCGACGAGACCAACCGGCGGCGGGCCAAGCAGATGGCCTACAACGAGGCCAACGGCATCGACCCGCAGCCGCTGCGCAAGAAGATCGCCGACATCCTCGACTCCCTCCAGCGCGAGGACGCCGACACCGACAAGCTGCTGGGCGGCGGCCGTCAGCAGTCGCGCGGCAAGGCCCCGGTGCCGGGCTTCGCCGCCCGCCAGGCCGGTCAGCACGCCAAGGCCATCGCGGGCGAGATGCCGCGGGCGCAGATGGAGTCGCTGATCGAGTCGCTCACCGAGCAGATGCACCAGTCGGCCGCCGACCTCCAGTTCGAGGTGGCCGCGCGGCTGCGCGACGAGATCAAGGAGCTCAAGCGCGAGCTCCGGGACATGCGCGAAGCGGGCGTCCAGTAGGAGCGGCGGGGGCGACGGCTCGCCCTTGCCCGCCTGGCTTTGTCGGTCCGCGTCGGCCGGGAGTGTTGGCCCAGGGTTCTGACCTGCGGGAATGAAGGCGGAATCCTGGGGCAGCGATCCTGGTATGAACAAGTCGATCATCGGGGCTCTGGTCGGGGCGGCGGTGCTCGCCGCCGGCTGCGGCGCCGTACGGGAAGTCGGCCAGTTCGTCGAACCGACACCGGGTTCCACCATGGGAAGCCCGTCTCCGTCGATGGAGAGCCCGCCCGCCACGGGGACCATGTCCCCCTCGCCGGGTAGCACGTCCACGATGAAGCCGGGGGCCGGAGAGCTGAAGGAGGCCGCCAAGGTCGCCATGGCCGCGGTGCCCGGGTCCAAGGTCGTCTCCGTCGAGAGCGAGGAGAACGGCAAGATCTGGCAGGTCGAGGTCGTCGGCTCCGACGGCACCGAACACCAGGTCGACGTGGAGGCAGGCAAGGTCGTCAAGGGGCCCACGGCCAAGCAGGAGGACGAGCAGGAGAAGGCCAAGATGCGGGCCCGCATCGACGCGGCCAAGCTCGACTACGCCCAGGCCGCCGACAAGATCGCCGCCGCCGTACCGGAGGGACGCGTCACCGAGCTGAAGCTCGAAACCGAGAACGGCAAGACCGTCTGGAAGTCCGACGTGATGACCCCGGACGGGACCAAGCACGAGGTGATGGTCGACGCCGCCACCGGTGAACTCACCAAGAAGAACGAAACCAGCTGACCCACGGGGGATCAGGCCACCTCTGCCCGAGCGGCGGAGGTGGCCGCCCGCGGCCCGGCTCCACCCTCCGCGGCCCGGCATCGCCGTCCGCTGCCCGGCTCCACCGCCCGCGGCCCGGCATCGCCGTCCGCTGCCCGGCTCCACCGCCCGCGGCCCGGCATCGCCGTCCGCTGCCCGGCACCACCGCTCGCGGCCCGGCTCCACCGTCCGTCGTCCGGTCGTCGCCGTTCGCCCGGCCTCACCGCTCGCGCGCCGGGGTGGCGGGGTGCTCTACGGGTTGTAGAGTAAATTCTTGATCGCGTTTTCGGCCGCCCTGCGCGGCGGTTCGTCGAGCAGCAGAGAGACCTCTTCCCCCATGATCACTCCCTTCCAATGGCTCGCCGCCCGGGTCGGCTTCGAGCGCGTGGCCCTGCGACGGGCCGCGGGCGCGGCGCTGGCGACCAGCCTGATGATCATCGTGACCGGCGGAGTCGTCCGGCTGACCGGGTCCGGGCTGGGCTGTGACGGGTGGCCCCGCTGCTCGGAGGCCGGTTTCGCGGCCACGCCCGAGCTCGGCGTCCACGGCGCGATCGAGTTCGGCAACCGGGTGCTGTCCGGGGTCGTGTGCGTGGCCGTCGGCTGGCTGATCGTCGTCGCCCGGCTGCAGCGCCGTCCCGTGCCCGAGTTGACCCGGTGGGGGTGGGCGCAGTTCTGGATCGTCATGCTGAACGCGGTCGTCGGCGGGCTCACCGTGTGGGCGCGGCTGAGCCCGTACCTCGTCACCGCGCACTTCCTGGCCGCCGTGCTGTTCCTGACCACCACCACGGTCGTCTGGCACAAGGCGCGACGGCTCGACCGGCCCGCGCGGCCCCTGTCCGCGCCGGTGGGCCGCCTTCCGGTGGCGCTGGTCACGTCCGTGGCGGTGCTGATCGTGGCGGGCACGATCGTCACCGGCACCGGGCCGCACGCGGGTGACTCCTCCGACGTGCCGCGCATGCCGTTCAACTGGACGGCGCTCACCTGGCTGCACGGTGCGGCCGCCGCGCTCAGCCTCGGGCTCGCCGTCGCCCTGTGGCTCAGGACGCGCCGCGAGCCGGGTTCGGCCGCTCACCGGCGAACCACGCTGTTCCTCGCCGTGCTGCTCGCCCAGGGGCTCGTCGGCCTGACGCAGATCGTGACGGACCTGCCCGAGGTCGTCGTCCTCGTCCATCTGCTCGGCTCGGCGCTCGTGTGGGTGGGCGCGGTGCGCGTCCTCCTCGACACCCGGCCCGCGGCGGCGGGCGAGCGGGAACCGGCCCCGCTCGCCGAGGCGCGAGCCTAGTCCGCTGATTCTTCTGTCAGGACTTCCAAGAGCCGTACCCGATGAACCATCGTCCGTTCGGCCGAGGCGGCAGGCCGAAAGGCCGATGACGGAGGCCGGTGAGCGGGAGACGATCTAGATCATGAAATGGACCCCCTCATCACAGGCTTGGCGCTGATCGCGATGGCGGTCCCGGCAACACCCGCCGCCGCGACCCAAGCAGCAGGCGTGAGCAGTACAGACGCGATCGGCTGGCGAGCCTGCGGGACGGGGCCGGGAGCCGAGTGCGGCACCCTTGCCGTGCCGGTGGACTGGGCGCAGCCGGACGGACCGCAGATCTCGCTGAACATGACGCGACGCAAGGCCACCGGACAACGGATCGGAGCGCTGTTCTACAACCCGGGTGGACCGGGGACGGGTGCGGCCGATCTGGTGCGGGACTGGGCGCCGTACTACTTCTCCGACGAGCTGCGCGAGCGGTTCGACATCGTCGGGATCGATCCGCGCGGGGTCGGCGGCAGCGAGCAGATCCAATGCGGGAAGGCGGTGCACGATCCGGCCGTCACGCAGTTCCCTGAGACGCGGCGGGAGTACGACCGGCTCGTCGCGCACAACCGGGCCGTGGGCGACAGTTGCGGGCCGTTGATCCGGCACATGGACACCGGGAGCGTGGCACGGGACTTCGACGCGGTGCGGGCCGCGCTGGGCGAGGAGCAGATCAGCTACCTGGGACGGTCCTACGGGAGCATGCTGGGGACCGAGTACGCGCGGCGGTTCCCCGGCCGGGTACGGGCGATGGCTCTGGACGGGATCGTCGATCACGGGATGAGCTCGCGCCAGATGGTGCGTGATGCCGCGGCGGCGGTGGAGGACGGGTTCGGCCGGTTCGCCGGTTGGTGCGAGCGGACGCAGGAATGCGAGCTGCACGGCCGGTCCGTACCGCAGGTGTGGGACGCGCTGGTCACCAAGGCGGAGAAGACGCCGATCCCGGTGACCGGCGGGCGGCCGCTGACGGCGGACGAACTGCGCTACGTCGCATACGCGATGCTCACGATGGCCCCCGACTTCAACGGCGGTCTGGCCCGGGGCATCGTTCAGGCGGAGCAGGGGGATGCGGTGATCTTCGGGCAGATGCGGGCCGAGGCGCTGGACAACCCTGCGACGACCTCGGCCTACCGGGCGGTCCTCTGCCAGGACATCGACCCTGAGATCAACGCATTCGCGCAGCTCAGGACGCGGGCTCGGGACGTTGCGCGGAGGGCCCCGCACATGCGCGGGACGTCGGAGTTCTGGGACATGACGACCGGATGCGTGGGATGGCCCGTCCCGCCGTCCGATCCGCAGCGGCCGGTGCACATCACCCAGGCGCCGCCCGTTCTGCTGGTCGGGAACACGCATGATCCCGCAACGCCGCTCGCCTGGGCCAAGAGCCTGGCCAGGGGCATCAAGGGGTCACAGGTGCTGACCTACGACGGCGACGGGCACACCTCGTACCTGCGCAACGCCTGCGCGACCGGGAGCATCGACCGCTACCTGGTCTCCGGGACGCTTCCCGTGCCCGGCACGGTCTGCCGCTGAACCCTGCGAGGCCGTGCGGGTTACCGGCTCACCCCAGCTCCCTCAGGGCGGCCGCGTCCAGGCAACGTCCCCGCGTATCTGACCTTGTGACAGGATCGTGGGATGCTGCGACTCACCGACTTCATCATCGACTGCCCTGACGCGATGAAACTGGCGGCCTTCTACTCCGAGGTGACGGGTCGCCCGATCAAGGAAGGCAGCCACGCGAACTGGGCCGGTATCAAGTTCGGCGAAGTCGAGCTGGCCTTCAACCCGGTGGAGGACTACCGCGCCCCGCAGTGGCCCGACAGCGAGCACCCCAAGCAGTTCCACCTCGACTTCGAGGTCGACGACGTCGAGGCGGAACAGAGTCGCGTGCTGGCCCTCGGCGCGTCCTTGCACCACGACTCCATCGGCCCCGAGGGCTACGGCTGGCGCGTCTACACCGACCCGGTCGGCCACCCCTTCTGCCTCTGCCGCAACAAGGGTGTCGTCTGGACCGACCAGGGCCTCATCTGGCCCGAGCGCGCCTAGCCGCTTCGCGGACGACGGCTCCGGCCGGTCACGTCCGGCCGGACGCCTTGCGGAGGAGGGCGGCGAGCGCGTCGGGGTCCGCGGCGGCCACGCCCTTCGACGCGAACCACGTGGCCACGTTGCGGGCGTCCCGTTCCAGGTACGACGGGCCCGCGGGGTGGGCGATCACGTCCACGATCTGCGGCAGGTCGATGATCACCAGCCGCCCTTCGTGCACCAGCAGGTTGTACGGCGACAGGTCCCCGTGCGCCAGCCCCTCCCCGGCCATCGTCACCATGGCGTCCACGAGCTGCCGCCACAGGTCGTCGAGGCCGTCGGTGACCTGGGCCAGGCGCGGGGCGGCGTACCCGTCGGGGCTGCCGACGAACTCCTGGAGGATCTCCGTCCCCAGGATCTGCACCGGGTACGGCACCGGCACCCCCAGCTCCCAGAGCCGGCAGAGCGCCCCGAACTCGGCCACCGCCCACTGCGCGGCGATCACCTGCTTGCCGAAGGCGGTGCGGTTGGCCATGGCCCGGTTCATCCGGCTCTCGCGGGCCCTGCGTCCCTCCAGGTAGCCGGAGTCGCGGTGGAACAGGCGGTGCTCGGAGGAGCGGTAGCGCTTGGCCGCCAGCAGGCAGACCCGGTCGGTGCCGGGCACGCCGCGCGAGATCAGGTGGACGTCGGCCTCCTTGCCCGTCTTGAGCAGGCCGTGCTCGGTGTCGACGGCGGCCAGCTCGGTGATCAGCCAGCCGGGGTACGGCTTCGGCCCCTTCTCGGTGGGGGTGCTCTGGTCCCAGGTGGACCAGCGGTCGCCCTCGGGCGGGCCGTCATCGGTCTCGGGGGTGGCTTCGAGCCATTCGATGTCGTCGGCGTCGAGCGCGAACTTGCCACGGCGGCGGTGTTGCGAGTGCTTGGGCACGGTGAGATCTCCAGTATCGAGGCCCACCGGCTCGCCGAACGGATCAGGTCAGCGGACGCCCGGTGGGAAGGTCTGAGGTCGCGGAAAACGGCACGCGGGCAACGGTCGTCACGGTCTCAGCCTCCCTTCGCGTCGCTCTGATCAACGCCGTCGAGTATGCCGTGTCCGGCACGGCCCTCGCAAACGAATAACCGGCGGCCCGATAATTGCGATGCGTCCTGACCTGCCTGGCTTGTACGGTGCGGGCATGCGGCAGTGCGAGATGTGTGGATACCAGGAGCCCGCCGGCGCGCCGGACTGCGAACGCTGCGCGGGCCTGGTGGACGAACTGGTCGAGGAGGGCTGGCGTGCCTTCCTGCGCGAGCAGTTCGGCACCGTCGAGCCCCGGGACGAGCGGGAGATCGCCCGCATGGTGGTCGACGAGCCCGACAAACACCCGTGGCGGGTCGTGGACGCCGCCTACGACCGTCTGACGTGCACCGAGTGCGGTAACCGGCTGAGCCGCGGTCCGGCCGGATGCTCCGCCTGCGACCTCGCGAACGGCTTCCGCTACTCGGCCGTCGAGATCGACCGGCCCGGCGTGTCGCCCGGCAACGAGCACGCGCTACGGGTCAACGTGGCCGTGACGCGCCGCCCGTACGGGATCGCGGCGTCGGAGGTGCTGGTGCGCCGGCTCTCGCTGCCACTGCTGATCGAGGGCCGCCTGCCCACGACGGCCCAGGCCCAGGCCACCAAGGCGCTGGTACGCAAGGGCGCCACGGAAGAGGAACTGGCCGCCGCGATCTACGCGGGCTGGGGCAGCTGAGCGTGCCGCGTGGCCGGGCCCGGCGGGTCCGTCACTGCTGGTCGGCGGCGGGCCGGTCGGCGGAGTCGCGGGCGAGGGCGACGATCCGCTCCAGGGCCGCCGCGTGCCGCTGGAAGGCCGACCGTCCCCGCGGGGCGAGCTGCACGTACGTCCGCCGCGCCCGCTTGTCCTGGCCCCTGCGGACGACCACGTATCCGGCGGCGGCCAGCGCGGAGACCTGCTTGGACAGCGCCGAGTCGCTGGTGCCGACAGAGTTCCTGAGGAAGTCGAGTCGACCCATTCGGCCGGAGCCGGCAGCGCCACGACCGACAGCCGCGCCGGGACGTGCAGGAACTCGTCGAAGAGCGGATCCATCAGGCGGCCCTGACTTTCCTCTTAGGAAAGCCGTCGGTGGCCGAACCGCCCGGCGCCGGAGGTGAGACATGTCTCTTTGATCTCCGGTGCCGGCGGAACTAGGGTCGCTGCATGGTCAAGGCCAGAGGTGACAAACCGTGATCGGCCGCGCAAAGCTCGCCCTGGGGCGGCCGCTCGGGCGTGAGGGCCAGGGGATGGTCCACGAGGAGCTCAGCGGCAGGATCAACGGCCGGCCGGGCGTCGCGTACAAGGAGATCGACTACGACGTCCGACCGGGCCTCGACGTCGCCGTCCTCACCGCGATGACCCAGCTGAACGGCCGGCTCTCCCCGTCCGACGCCGCCTGGCTGGAGGAGCGCGCGGCCTGGCCGGCCGAACTGGTGGAGGAGAACGGCGCCGTCGTCGGCTTCCTGATGCGGACCGTGCCTCAGCGGTTCTTCCGCGAGACGCCCGGTCCGTCCGGCGCCGTACGCCGGCTCGCGACCGTCGACCGCCTGTTCGGCCAGGAGGACGTCACCGACCGCGACCGCCTGCTGATCCTGGCCGATCTCGCCGACACGCTCGCCCGCCTGCACACGATGGGCGTCGTCGTCGGCGACCTGTCCCCTGAGAACGTGCTGTTCACGACGGAACCCCGGCCGGGATGTTTCCTCATCGGCTGCGACGCGATGGGGCTGGGCGCGGCGCGGGCGCTGCCGCCGTTGGAGACGCCGCCCGACCGGCGGATTCCCGCCGGGGAGCAGCCAGGGACGCCGCAGGGTGACGCCTACCAGTTCGCGCTGCTGGCCATCCGCGTCTTCGCCCGTGACCCGTCCACCACCGACGTGTCCGCGTTGGCCGCCGTCCGTCCCGGTCTGGCGGAGTTCGCCATGGCGGCGCTCGACCAGCCCCCGTTCAGCCGTCCCATGCCCGCGCAGTGGGCCACGCGATTACGGGAGGCCGCGCAGTCCGTCTCGCCGCCTGTCCGGCAGGCCGAGGCGGCTTCGGGTTCCGGCCGGTCGAAAATGGTCGGTATCGGAGCTGCGGTGGGGGCGGTCGTGCTGGTGCTGCTCGCGGTGGTCGGGAAGAACGTGATCAAGAACAGCGTGCGCGAGACCCTGACCGGTTCTTCGCGGGCCACGAGCGAGTCCGCCGAGACGTCCTCGTCGTTCCCCGCGCCCACCGACGTCCCCACCCAGGCACCCACCACCCAGGCACCCACCACCCAGGCACCATCCACTGTGGCCCCCACTGCGCCCCCCACTGTGGCCCCCACTGTGGCCCCGAGCGCGGAGCCGAGCGAGCCGGTGGCCGACTTCAAGGTCGGCGACTGCCTGTCCGGCCTGCCGAACGCGCCGGTGACCGACAGTTGCAAGCAGGGCGCGCCCTACCGGGTGGCCGCCATCACCACTCCCTCCGGGTTCTGCGACGGCACGACCAACCACCGCTACCTCATCCACAACGACGTGCTGTACTGCCTGGCGTACCAGTTCGGGCGGAACTACTGCTACAAGTGGTCAAAGAACGATGAATTCGTGGACTTCGCTCGCAAATGCCGAGCGCCGAAGACGTTCACCGTGCGGCGCGTCCTGCGGGGGAACGCCGACAAGGACGCCACCGCTTGCGATGGAGTGGCCAGACATTCCTGGACGTGGCCCGTCCCCGCGCTGACCATCTGCGTCGACAAGTACTGACCTCTCGACGCACGCGCCCGGCCGGCACCGATGAGTTCGGGACGGTTCTGATGTCTGACGTGTCGGCTGCACGCACGCCCGGCACACCTACGTCCCGCGGCCTTCGATCCCCGCACGACCCGAGACCACGAAGACGCGCTCATGCGGAAGCTGATTGCGACAGTGTTCAACTACTCCCTCGACGGCCTGCTCGCCGACGAGGGCACCGACTTCTGGAAGTTCTGCTTCGGCCTGCCGGAGAACAGCCGGCCCGACTCCCCGGCCCACCTCTACTTCCTGCGCAGCGCCCACGCGCACGTCATGGGCCGCACCGCCTACGAGGGCATCGCCAAGGGCATGACGACCGCCACCGACCACCCCTTCGCCGACATCCTGACCGCCGGGCGCAAGGTCGTTTTCTCCCGGACCCTGAAGACGGCCGACTGGGCCAACACCACCATCGCCGACGGCGACACGGCAGCAGAGATCGTCAAGCTCAGGCTGGGCGGTGTCGGCCTCTGGCGGTCGCTCATGCGGCCCGACCTGGTCTCCAGCTTCGCCTCCGACAGCGGGATCATGGAGTTGCAGTGCCGCCGGCACCGCTGACCCTGCCGCGGCCCGTCCGCGCCGCCGAGGGGTCTCAGGACCGCCTGGGCCCCTCATGACCACCCTGGCGGAGACGTAGGCCCCGGCGTCGCGGGCGAGGTGGAAGGCATGCGCCACCGGCTGGTCGTCTTCGCACTCCACCCGCCGGTAGTGCTCGATGCCCGCCTCGGCGTACCTGATCGGCTAGGCGCGGCGATCCCGCCCCCGGGACTCCGCGGAGACCACCTCGCGGGTGCGCGGGCACCTTCCGGACGAGCGCTCGGCGCGCTCATGGTGCCACGTCAGGCGGGACTCAGGAGTGGTCCTTGCGTTGTTCCATGGAGCGGCGGTAGAGCTCGTCGATCTGGTCCAGGGGGTCCGGGGGGCGGCGGCGGGCCTCGATCTCCAGCTCGGTACGGGAGTACAGCTCGTCGATGCCGGACGACGCGTGGTGCATCTGGTCGCCCAGGAGGTCGGCGCGGATGCGGGCGCACATGGCGGTCAGCTTGGCCTGGTGCTCGCGCAGCCGGTCGAGGGCGGCGTGGTCGATGTACGGCGAGACGCGGCGCTGCTGGGCGTACATGGCGAGCTGGCCGTCGTGCACGTCGGCCTGGGCGGACAGGTCGGCCAGGAGCCGGGGCAGGTCGCCGAGGCCCCAGCCGCGCTGCTGGGCCTGTTCGACGGCCTGGCGGGTGAGGGCCATCTCGCGGCGCAGGTCGAGCCGGAGGCGTTCGACCTCGGCGGCGTCGCCGGTGCCCATGGCGTTGACGTGCGTGGTCAGCCGGGTGGTGGCCTGCCGGGCCTTCTTGGCGGCCTTCTTGCCCAGCTTGACCAGCAGGTAGATGCCCACGCCGGTCAGCAGCAGGAGAAACGCCAGGATGGCCAGCACGATGACAAGGAACTCGCTGATCTCCGCCACCTCCCGTGGAGTCGTTACCTAGAAGGATAGTTCGACGCCCGAGGGGTTCAACGCGTGGCGGGGATTCCGGGTTCCGGCGGCTGGGCCGAGCAAGCTCTTGATCAGGGACGTGGGCGCGTGTTTCAGTGCACATGGTCGATCGTCTCGGGTGAGGGGTGCGCGTGCTCGAAGGCAAGGTAGTGATCATCACGGGCGGCGCCCGGGGCATGGGGGCGGCCACGGCGCGCCGGTGCGCGGCGGGTGGGGCGCGGGTCGTGCTCACCGACGTGCTCACCGAGGAGGGGGCGGCCACCGCCGAGGACGTCGGGGCCATGTTCGTCCCGCACGACGTGCGGAATCCCGAGCAGTGGGCCGCGGTCGTGGACGCGACCGTCGAGGCGCACGGGCGGCTCGACGGGCTGGTGAACAACGCCGGGATCCCGACCGTGGGGTCGATCGAGCAGCAGTCCCTGGCCGAGTTCGAGCACGTGCTCCAGGTGAACCTGGTCGGCGTGTTCCTCGGGCTCAAGGCCGTGGCCGGGGCCATGCGGGCCTGCGGCGGCGGGGCCGTGGTGAACCTCTCGTCGGTCGCGGGGCTGACCGCGCTGCCCGGCACGGGCGGGTACGGCGCGTCGAAGTGGGGCGTACGCGGCCTGACCAAGATCGCGGCGCTGGAGTTCGGGCGCGACCGCATCCGGGTGAACTCGGTGCATCCCGGGATGATCGTCACCCCGATGACGACCTCGCTGGGCGCGATCTCGGGGGAGGGCACGTTCCCGCTGGCCGCCGCCGGGCGCTGGGGGGAGCCCGAGGAGGTCGCCGAGGCCATCGCGTTCCTGCTGTCGGACGCGGCCTCGTACGTCACGGGCGCGGAGCTGGCGATCGACGGCGGCTGGACGGCGGGGGAGACGTCGCTGCTCGGCGCCCTCCCGGGCGAGAGGCCCACTGCGGACGACAAAGCGGAGAAGGAGGCCGGGGATGGCCGTTGACGAGGCGACCCGCGCGGTCATCGACCTGATGAGCGAGTTCTTCCCCAAGGGGGAGGGCCCCTGGGACCCGGTGGCGGCGCGCCGCGTGCTGGCCTCGGTCCCGAGCCCCGACCCGCTGCCCGTGGGCCGGGTCGAGGACCGTGACGCGGCGGGCGTCCCGGTGCGGGTCTACTGGCCGCCGGAGGGCACGGAGGGCACAGAGGGCACGGAGGGCACGGAGGGCACGGAGGGCGGGCGGCCTCTTGTCGTGTACTTCCACGGTGGCGGGTTCACGCTGGGATCGCTGGACAGCCATGACGGCGTCTGCCGCCAGATCTGCACCGGGTCGGGGGCGGTCGTGGTCGCCGCCGACTACCGGCTCGCGCCCGAGCACCCCTATCCGGCCGCCGTCGAGGACGCCTTCGCCGTCACCCGGTGGGCCCACGAGCAGGCGGCCGGGCTCGGCGCCGACCCGGGTGCGCTGGTGGTGGCGGGCGACAGCGCGGGCGGCAACCTCGCCACCGTCACCTGCCTGCGGGCGCGCGAGGAGGGCGGGCCGCCGATCGTGCTGCAGGTGCTGGTCTATCCCGCGACGGACGCCACCCGCCACTGGCGCTCGTACGACCAGAACGGCGAGGGTTATTTCCTGACCACGGCGCACATGCGGTGGTTCTGGGACTGCTACCAGCCCGACCGGGAGCGGCGCGGGGAGCCGTACAGCTCGCCCCTGGGCGCGGACGTGAGCGGGCTGCCCCCGGCGCTGGTGATCACAGCCGGGCACGACCCGCTGCGCGACGAGGGCGAGGCGTACGCCCGCCACCTGCGCCACTGCGGGGTCGAGACGGAGACCGTCCGGTACGAGGGCCTGTTCCACGGCTTCTTCGGCACGGGCTCGGTCCTGCCCGCCGCCGCCGACGCCACGGACCGGGTGTGCGCCGCCATCCGCGCCCTCAAATAAGGGGATATTTCGTGCCGTACGCTGAAATTTCGCCAGCCCTCCGCCTCTTCTACACCGACGACGGCTCCGGCGACCCCCCGCTGCTGCTCGTGCACGGCTGGGGCGCCGACTCCCACCAGTGGTCCTGGCACATCGACGCCCTCGCCGCCCGTCACCGCGTCATCGCCGTGGACCTGCGCGGCCACGGCTACTCCACGGTGCCCGGGACCGGCAACACCCCGCGGGCGATGGCCGAGGACCTGAACGTGCTGCTCGACCGCCTGGACGTCCCCGAGGTGATCCCGGTCGGCCACTCGATGGGCGCCCAGGTCGTCTCGATCCTCGCGGTCGAGCACCCCGGGCGCGTACGGGCGCTGGTCACCCTCGACCCCGGCTACGGCATGGGCCAGGACCTCGCCGCGGCCTTCCCGGGCATGATCGCGGGCCTGCGCGGCGAGCGTCCGCACGCCGTCGCCGAGGAGATCGACCGCTGGTGCACCACCTCCGCGACCCCGGCCGTCATCCGGCGCTGGCACAAGCGCCGCCTGTACGGCATGCCCCCGCATGTGCTGGCCGAGGCGTTCGAGGCCATGTTCACCGCTCCGGGGGCCATCGGCGTGCGGCCGGTCAGTGACGACTACCTGGCCCGCAGGGACTGTCCGGTGTTGTCGATCTGGGCGGACCCCGAACGCGCGGCCTGGGAGGCCGGGCTGCTCAAGCACCCGGGGTCGAAGGTCGTCTGCTGGGAGGGCTCGGGCCACCGGCTGCACGAGGAGCGCCCGGCGGAGTTCGTCCGCCTGCTGGAGGGCTGGCTCAGGGCGCGGTGAAAGGCCCCTGGGCATGGTGAAGGGCCCGGCAGCGCGGACGCTGCTGCCGGGCCCTTCGTGTGAGCGCGCACACGGGGTTGGGGGCCATGGCGCTCACACGTCTATGAGGGCAGCTCCACCCGGACGATCTCGCCCTTGCCGGGGGTGAAGCCCTTGTTGGACACGTAGACCGACCCGTCGCCGGCGACGGCCATGCCCAGCGGCACGGTCAGCGTGCCCGGCTTGAGCAGCTCGGTGCGGCTGCCGTCGGCCTCGATGCGGTAGAGCGACGTACGGGGCTGCTGGTCGGAGGGCACCGGGCCGACCGAGCCGAGCACGAGCAGACGGCCCGCGCCGTCGAAGGCGACGTCGACCGCGGTGGTGAAGCCCTTGACGGCGGTCTCGGCCTTCTTGCCGGCCAGCCTGAACACCCTGGCCACGCCCTCGGGCTGCGGGAACCCGGCGTGCTCGGCGACGTAGTAGGAACCGTCGGGGGCGGCCGCGATGCCCATCGGCACCGACTGCATCGGCACCTTGCTGCCCTTGGGCAGCTTCAGCATGGCCGGGGCCGCGACCTTGCGGGCGTGGAACACCGCCCGCAGCGTCACCTTGCCGGACGGGCTCACCTGGAGCACGTCGTTGCCGCCCACGTCCGTGACCAGCGCGCCGCCCTGCGGGGTCGGCACGACCGCGAACGGGTACGAGTCGATCGCGCTGCCCTTGTCCTTCTTGTCGGGGTTGTGCTTGACCTCGAACGCCAGCAGGTCGCCCATGACGGACGACTTCCCGTCCTTGATCTTCAGCAGCGTGCCCAGGGTCCTGCCCTTGGGGCCCAGACCGGCTCGCAGCTTGCCGTCGCCGCCCAGACCGACGGGCACCAGCATGGAGCCGTCCTCGGCGAAGGCGACGTCGTGCGGGCCGGTGCCGAGCCCGTCGGAGCCGGCCGAGGGCAGGTCCTTGACCACGGTGGTCAGCGTGCCGCCGGCCAGCTTGGAGATCTTGCCGGTCAGGCCGAGGCAGACCTTGCTCGCCTTGCCGCCCGGCTCGGCGGGCACGGTCGCGCACTGGATCTTCCCGCCGGAGCCCGACTCGGCGACGTACAGGGCGCCGTCGGGGCCGAAGGCCAGGCCGCGCGGGCCGTCGAGCTTGGAGGCGACGACCGTGACGCTCGCCGACGCCGACGCCGACGCCGACGCCGGGACGGGCGCGAGCGACGCGGCCAGCCCGAGAGCAGCGACTCCCCCCGTGATGATGACTCGCTTCATGAGGGAACACCGTAGGAGCGTGGGACGGGGGAGCGGATCAGCCCGCAGGGTGAGGCGTACTCAGCCTGGCGGTGGATTTCTCCTGATCCTGCGCCGGGCACGCAGCCGGCGTACCCGCCTGAAGGTCCACCACGCGAGCAGGGCGAGCAGCAGCAGCACGACGACCACCAGCAGGGGCAGGAACACCGCGATCAGGCTCATGCCGAGCGAGCCGGCGTCCTCGGCGGTGCTGACCACGGGCGCGCCCACCCCCGCCGTGCCCGCGTTGATCACCGGACGGGCCGTCGCCTTCAGCGTGTGGACGGCCAGCGCCATCACGATGCCCAGCAGCCAGCCGGCCCACGGGTTCTCCGCCATCCAGGTCGAGTGGTCGAGCTCGGCGGCGGCGTTGGTGGCGGAGAAGACCACGCCGCCCGCGGCCGGGCGCACCACGGTCTGGATGGCGTCGTTGACGGTGTCGACGGCCGGCACCTTGTCCAGGACCATCTCGGCGACCAGCAGCACGGCGATGATCGCCAGCACGCCCCAGTTCGACAGCCAGGCGTAGCCGTCGGGCAGCTTCACCCGGTCGGTGAGGTTGGCCAGCACGCCCACGACCAGGAGGGGGATGTAGGCGTTCAGGCCGGCGGCGGTGGACAGCCCGAGACCGGTCAGCGCGGCGAACATCCCCCTAGTCTGCCCCCGCCGCGGCCTCCATCACGCGCGCCAGCCCCGGCCGGGTGAACTCGGCCGCCGCGCGCTCGTACTTCTCCATGCCCCAGGACCAGAAGTCGAAGTCGATCGTGTCGTTGGCGCCGTCCTGGATCGAGGCCCACAGGGTCCAGCCGTACTTGGACATGAGGCCGAGCAGCCGAGCGCGGGCGATCTTGTGGCGGAGGCGGCGGCCGTAGTAGGCGGTGACGAGTTCGTCCAGGTGGCCGGGCGGCAGGTCGGCCTCGCTCCAGAGGTTGCCGAGCTCGAAGCAGGGGTCGTTGTTGCCGGCGTACTCGTAGTCGATGAGGTGGAGGCGGTCGCCGCACTCGACGATGTTGCCGGGGAGAAGATCGTTGTGGCAGGGGACGGTGGGCTCGGCACGTACCGCCAGACATTTCCTGATTTCTTCGGCGGCGGGCATGAAATCGAGATATTTCGCAGGAAGTCGGAAACGTCGCTCCTGGACGATCCGCAGATACCCCCGCTGCACCTCGAACATGTCGAAGTCCCGGACGAAGCGCGGCCCCGCGTGCAGCCGCCGGCACACCTCCGCCACCCGCGGCAGGTTCTCCGGCTCCCACAGGTCGGCCTCGGTGAACGTCCGGCCCGGCAGGAACCCGATCACGATCACGCCCGCGTCCGGCAGGTAGTCGTGCACGGGCGCCCCCACCCCGGCCCGCGCGGCGGCGAGCGAGTCGGCGTGCTCGGCGTCCTTGTCGATGCCCAGCAGGGAACCGTCGCTGGCGGCCACGCGCACCACGTAGGCCCCGGCGGGGGTGGTGACCTTGTAGTTGCGGTTGGTCATCCCGCCGGGCAGCTCCTCGACGGAGCGCGGCAGGCCGGACAGCAGCGGGATGCGGTCGAGCACCTGGGCCAGAGCCATGGTCGATGCTAGCTCCGCCGCCGTAAACGGTCTAGACCTTTTATGGTACGGAGGTTAGCCTCGCGACCATGAGCGACTCGGCCCGCATCGTGATCATCGGCGGCGGGGTGGGCGGCGCGTCCGTCGCCTACCACCTCACCCGACGCGGCGAACGCGACGTCGTCCTGCTGGAGCGGGACGAGCTCACCAGCGGCTCCACCTTCCACTCGGCGGGCCTGGTCGGCCAGCTCCGCTCCGACCCCACCCTGACCCGGATGAACCAGTACTCCGTCGAGCTCTACCGCACCCTCGACGCCGGATGGACCGAGTGCGGCGGCGTCAAGCTGGCCTCCACGCCGGAGCGGATGGCCGAGATCCGCCGCCAGATCGGCTGGGCCAGGACGTTCGGGCTGCCGCTGGAGGAGATCTCGGTCGCCGAGGCGGTGGAGCTGTTCCCGCTGATGGACCCGTCCGGGGTGGTGGGGGCGGCGTACCTGCCGACCGACGGCCAGGTGGACCCCTCGATGTTGTGCTACGCCCTGGCCGCCCGCGCCCGCGAGGGCGGCGCCCGCCTGCGCACCCGTACGCGGGTGCTCGGCATCGACGTCGAGCGCGGGCGCGTCACCGGCGTGCGCACCGACCAGGGGGACATCGCCTGCGAGATCGTGGTCAACTGCGGCGGCATGTTCGCCGCCGAGATCGGCCGCATGGCCGGGGTGCGCGTCCCGATCGTGCCGATGTCCCACCAGTACGTCGTCACCGACGCCTGCCACGACCACGCCGTCCTGCCCACGCTGCGCGACCCCGACCTGCTCGTCTACTACCGGCAGGAGGTGCGCGGCCTGGTCATGGGCGGCTACGAGCGCACCTGCGCACCCTGGACCGCCTCCGAGACCTCCTACGACGCCGTCCCGGCCGACTTCAACGGCAGGCTGCTGCCCGAGGACTGGCCGCGCCTGGAGGAGATCTCCGCCAACTCCCGGATCCGGGTGCCCGCGATGGCCGACGTCGGCATCCGCAAGCTGATCAACGGGCCCGAGGCGTTCACCCCGGACAACGAGTTCTGCCTGGGGGAGACCGAGGTGGGCGGGCTCTTCGTGGCGGCCGGGTTCTGCGCCCACGGCATCGCGGGCGCGGGCGGCATCGGCAAGGTCATGGCCGAGTGGATCGTCGAGGGCGACCCCGGCATGGACGTCCACCACATGGACGTACGCCGCTTCGGCGGCCGGTACCGGTCGCCGTCGTACACGGTCAAGCGCTCGGTCGAGAACTACGAGACGTACTACGACATCCGCTACCCGGGCCACGAGCGGGCGGCCGGCCGCCCGCTGCGGGTCTCGCCCGCCTACTCCTGGCACGCCGCCCACGGGGCCGTCTTCGGCGAGAAGGCGGGCTGGGAGCGGGTCAACCACTACTCCACCGGCCCGGCGGGCGAGGACGAACGCCCCCGCGGCTGGGCCGGACGCCTGTGGTCGCCCGCCGTCGGGGCCGAGCACCGCGCCACCCGCACCACGGCCGGGCTGTTCGACGAGAGCTCCTTCGCCAAGATCGAAGTCACCGGGCCGGACGCCGCGGGCCTGCTGGAATGGGTGTGCGACAACCGCGTCGCCCGCCAGGTGGGCGCCGTCACCTACACCCAGGCGCTGAACCGGCGCGGCGGCATCGAGTGCGACTTCACCGTCACCCGGCGCGGCGAGCAGGAGTTCCTGATCGTCACCGGCACCGCGTCCGGCTCCCACGACCTCGGCTGGCTGCGCAGGCAGGCCCGGCTCACCGGCTCGACGGCCAGGATCGCCGACGTCACCGGCCAGTACGCCTGCTTCGCCCTGTGGGGCCCCGAGGCCCGCGACATCCTGTCCGGGCTGACCCCGGACCCGCTGGACTTCCCGTTCATGTCGGCCCGCGAGCTCACCGTGGGGGACGTGCCCGCGCTGGCGCTGCGGGTGACGTTCGTCGGCGAGCCGGGCTGGGAGCTGTACTGCTCCAGCGAGTACGGGCTCGCGCTGTGGGAGACGCTGTGGCGGGCGGGCGAGCCGTCCGGGCTGGCCGCGGGCGGCTACCGGGCCATCGACAGCCTGCGGCTGGAGAAGGGGTACCGGGTGTGGGGGGCCGACATCGGGCCCGAGACGACGCCGTACGAGGCCGGGCTCGGGTTCTGCGTCAAGCCGGACAAGGACTTCCTCGGCCGGGACGCCCTCGACCCCGACCCGGCCCGCCGGCTCCGCTGCCTGACCCTGTCCGACCCGCGGGCGGTCGCCCTGGGGAACGAGCCCGTACGGGTGGACGGGCGGGTCGTGGCCCGGGTCACCTCCGGCGGCTACGGGTACACGGTCGAGCAGTCGATCGCGTACGCGTACCTGCCGGCCGGGCCGGGGGCCGCGGTCGAGGCGGAGGTGGAGATCGAGGTCGAGGGGGAGTGGGTGCCGGGCGTCGTGGTCAGGGAGCCGCTGCTCGGCCCGGCGGGGTCGCGGTGACGCCGCTGCGCACCGACAGGCGTACCCGGTCGGGGCGGAACAGGTCGCGGGCGTGCTCGACCGGGGTGCCGTCGGCGGCGTAGGCCGTGCGCTCGATCCGCATGAGCGGCGCGCCCGCCGCGATGCCCAGCTCGGCCGCCTCCTCCGGCCCGGAGATCACCGGGTCGAGGTGCTCGACGGCGGTACGCGGCTCCAGGTCGTAGCGGGTGGCCAGCAGGGCGTAGAGGGAGCCGCCGAGGTCCTCGGCGAGGAATCCGGGCAGGGCGGGGAAGAAGGAACGTTCGAGCGCCACCGGCGAACGGCCCGCCGAGCGCACCCGGGCCACCTCGTGCACCGGCTCGCCCGGCTCGACGCCGAGCGCGGCGGCCACGGCGGCGGAGGCGGGCACGGTGGCCGCCGTCAGGATCCTCGCCTCGGCCCGCAGATGGGCGCGGCGCATCTGCTCGGTGAACCCGGCCAGGCCGGTCAGGTCGCACTCGATGCGCGGCTCGGCCACGAACGCCCCGCCCGACCTGCCGGGGAGCCTGATCAGCACGCCGTCGTGTTCGAGGGTGGCCAGGGCCTGGCGCAGGGTCATCCGGCTCACGCCGAGGCGGGCGGCCAGCTCCCGTTCGCCGGGCAGCCGGTCGCCCGGCGCCATCTCGCCGGAGGAGATGGCCTCCAGCAGCCACTGCTCGATCTGCGTGTGCGCGGGAACCCCGGTGCCACGCTCCAGCTCAGGCGGTGTCCCGACCACACGCGCATGCTACCCGGCCACGCGCGGCCGACCGCTCCGGGCGGGTCGCCGAGCGGCCTCTACGGGGTGCCGGTGAGGCGGGCCACGGCCTCGGTGAACTCGCTGATCATGTCGTACACCACGTCACGGGCCGGCCGGACCCGGTCGAGCTGGCCCACCACCTGCCCCACGTAGTAGGTGACGAGTTCCAGGGCGCCGGGGTCGCCGCGGTCGGCCGCCGCGCCGATGCGGGCCATCGCCCCCTCGGCCAGCAGCAGTTGCAGGGGCATGCCCAGCGGCCCGGGACTCTCCGGCCCGTCGTCCCACTCCTCGGTCCAGGCCGACCTGAGCTGCCGCGCCGGCTTGCCCGTACGCGAGCGCGACCGCACGGTGTCCAGCGAAGAGGCGGCCAGCAGCTTGCGCCGAAGCGCGGGCGAGGTCTCGGACTCCTCGGTCGTCAGCCACACCGAGCCGCACCACACGCCCTCGGCCCCGAGCGCCATGGCCGCGGCCATCTGGCGTCCGGAGGCGATGCCGCCCGCGGCCAGCACGGGCACCGGCGCGACCGCGTCCACGACCTGCGGGACGAGCACCATCGTGGAGATCTCGCCGGTGTGCCCGCCCGCCTCGGAGCCCTGGGCCACGACGATGTCCGCCCCGGCCGCCACCTGCCTGCGCGCGTGCTCCACGGTCCCGACCAGCGCGGCCACCGGCACGCCCGCCTTCCTGGCGCTCGCGAGCATCTCCGGCGGCGGTGGGCCGAGCGCGCTGGCGATGAGCCCGATCGGGTGCTTGAGCGCCACGTCGATCAGCGCGGTCGCCCCGGAGGCCGTCACCCGCCTGCCGAACTCGTCGGCGACGGCGCTCAGTGGCTGCGGCGGCGCGTTCACGCCGTACTTCGACAGCAGGTGGGTGACGAAGTCGCGGTGGCGGTCGGGCACGAAGTCCAGCAGATGGGCCCGCAGGTCGAGCGCCGAGGCGTCGATCCGGCCCGGGACGAGCACGTCCACCCCGTACGGCCGCCCGCCCACCCGCTCGTCGATCCACGTCAGCTCGGCGTCGAGCCGCTCCGGCGCGTACGCGACGGCCCCCAGCACCCCGAACCCGCCCGCGTTCGTGACCGCGGCCACCACGTCGCGGCAGTGGCTGAAGGCGAACAACGGGAACTCGACGCCCAGGCGCTCACAGATGGCGGTCCGCATGCACCGACGCTAACCTCCAGAAGCTTGTTCGGTCCATCCCCCGACCGGCAGGACGTCGCCCGGCGCGTCAGGACGGCCCGGCCTGCCCGTCCAGCGCCAGGGCGATCGCCGCGGCGGCCTCCGCCGCGCCGGGGTCGTGCCAGCCCAGCTCGGGCGTGTAGCCGCGGACGCGCCTGGCGGGCACCCCGGCGACCACGCTGTGGTCGGGGAACTCGCCGCGCACCACCGCGCCCCCCGCCACCACGCACTGCCGCCCCAGGACCGTGCCCGGCAGGATGATCGCCCCCGTGCCGAGCCACGAGCCCGCGCCGATGGAGACCGGGCTGTTGCGCGGCCACTGCCGGCCGATCGGCGTCTCGGGGTCGTCGTAGACGTGGTTCTGGTCGGTGATGTAGACGTACGGGCCGGTGAAGACGTGGTCGCCGATGTCGATCGACTGGTGGGCCACGATGTGCGAGCCCCTGCCGATCGAGCACGAGCCGCCGATCCGCAGGATCGAGCCGGGGCCGAGCTCCAGGCCGGGCCACATGCCGCAGGAGATCGACACCCGCTCGCCGATCAGCGTGTGCTCGCCGATCTCGATCCACCGCTCGCCGAAGATCGCCCCCGGCGGGAAGGCGATGCTGACACCCTCGCCGATACGGCGGAAACGGTAACCTGCCGTGGAGTCCGGGGAGATCGCCCCGGCGTGCCGGATCGCCGCGTAGGCACGGTGAATCAGCGCACCCAAGGCCCGCCGTACAAGTGACATAGGGACCAAAGTTACCGCTAGGTCATGCCGTTCGGGCATGTGAGGGGCGTTGTTTGATATCCTGAGAGCCCGTGGACACTTCGGCCACACCACGAGCCACGGGAGCCCCTTTGCGCAGCGCATCGCAAACCAAGCATCTGTTCGTCACCGGCGGTGTCGCCTCCAGTCTTGGCAAGGGGCTCACCGCCTCCAGCCTCGGCCGCCTGCTCAAGGGGCGCGGCCTCCGGGTCACCATGCAGAAGCTCGACCCCTACCTCAACGTCGACCCCGGCACGATGAACCCGTTCCAGCACGGCGAGGTGTTCGTCACCGACGACGGCGCCGAGACCGACCTCGACGTCGGCCACTACGAGCGCTTCCTCGACACCGACCTGCACGGCTCGGCCAACGTCACCACCGGGCAGATCTACTCCAACGTCATCGCCAAGGAGCGGCGGGGCGAATACCTGGGCGACACCGTCCAGGTCATCCCGCACATCACCAACGAGATCAAGGACCGCATCCGCGGCATGGCCGGTCCCGACGTCGACATCGTGATCACCGAGGTCGGCGGCACGGTCGGCGACATCGAGTCGCTGCCGTTCCTGGAGGCCGTCCGCCAGATCAGGCACGAGGTCGGCCGCGACAACGTCTTCTTCCTGCACGTGTCGCTGCTGCCCTACATCGGCCCGTCCGGCGAGCTGAAGACCAAGCCGACCCAGCACAGCGTGGCCGCGCTGCGCAGCATCGGCATCCAGCCCGACGCGATCGTGCTGCGCTCCGACCGGCCCGTCCAGACGGCGATCAAGCGCAAGATCAGCCTCATGTGCGACGTCGACGAGGACGCCGTCGTCTCCGCCGTCGACGCCGCCTCCATCTACGACATCCCCAAGGTGCTGCACGCCGAGGGCCTCGACGCCTATGTCGTGCGCCGCCTCGGACTGCCCTTCCGGGACGTCGACTGGAAGGAATGGGAGCAGCTCCTGCGCCGGGTGCACCGCCCGGCCAAGGAGGTCACGATCGCGCTGGTCGGCAAGTACATCGACCTGCCCGACGCGTACCTGTCGGTCACCGAGGCGCTGCGCGCCGGCGGGTTCGCCAACGACGCGCGGGTCAACATCCGCTGGGTCAAGAGCGACGACTGCGAGACCCCCGAGGGCGCCGAGCGCGAGCTCGACGGCGTCGACGGCGTGCTGATCCCCGGCGGGTTCGGCGTGCGCGGCATCGAGGGCAAGATCGGCGCCATCCGGCACGCCCGCGAGGGCAAGATCCCGCTGCTCGGCATCTGCCTCGGCATGCAGGGCATGGTCATCGAGGCCGCCCGCAACATGGCCGGCATCGAGGACGCCAACTCCGCCGAGTTCGACCCCGACACCAAGCACGCGGTCATCTCCACCATGGCCGACCAGGAGGACGTCGTCGCCGGCGAGCGCGACATGGGCGGCACCATGCGGCTCGGCAGCTACACCGCCAAGCTCGGCGAGGGCACCCTGGCCAGGCAGCTCTACGGCGGCAAGGCCAAGGCCGACGAGCGCCACCGCCACAGGTACGAGGTCAACAACGCCTACCGCGAGCGCCTGGAGAACGTCGGCCTGGTCTTCTCCGGCCTGTCGCCCGACGGCCGCCTGGTGGAGTACACCGAGCTGCCCGCCGACGTGCACCCGTTCTTCATCGGCACGCAGGCGCACCCTGAGTTCCGCTCGCGTCCCACCCGCGCCAACCCGATGTTCAAGGGCCTGATCGGCGCAGCCCTGGCCTACGCCGACAGCCGCGTGAGCACGAAGGTCGGCAAGTGAACGTCACCGGAGCGGCGAGCCTCGGTCCGGAGGCGGTAGCTTGCGTGACCACGGAGGACCGGAAGCGAGTGCGAGCATGATCAGAGACACGCCCGAGGCGTGGGACGTCGTCGCGTCCAAGGAGCACTTCCAGGGCTACGTGATCAAGGTCGTCACCGACACGGTCAAGATGCCCCAGGACGAGGTCGCCGACCGCGACTACGTCGTCCACCCGGGCTCGGTCGCCGTGCTCGCGCTCGACGACCGCGACCGCGTCCTGATGATCAGGCAGTACCGCCACCCCACCCGGCAGCTCATGTGGGAGCTGCCGGCCGGCCTCCGCGACGTGGCGGGCGAACCGCTCGCCACCACAGCGGCCCGCGAGCTCGCCGAGGAGTCCGGCTACCGCGCCGACACCTGGCACACCCTGGTCGACCTGCGTTCCTCTCCCGGCATGACCGACGAGCGGATCAGGGTCTTCCTGGCCCGCGGCCTGAGCAGGATCCCGGACGAGGAGAACACCTTCGTCCACCGGCACGAGGAGATCGGCATGCCGGTCGAATGGGTGCCGCTGGCCGACGCGGTCGAGAAGGCGCTCATGGGAATGATCCACAATTCCCCGGCCGTGGCCGGTATCCTCGCCGCATATGCGGCTTCGGTTGAGGGATTCGCCCTGTTGCGCCCCGCCGACGCCCCGGAGGCGTGACGGAAGGACCATGTCGTGGAGGCGGTGCTCTCCAGCTACCTCGCCCATCTGGCGGTGGAGCGGGGCCTGGCTGCCAACACGCTCGCGTCCTACCGCCGTGACCTGCGGCGATACTTCGAACATCTTCAGGCGCGGGGGCGGCTGAAGCTCGACGAGGTGGGGGAGGCCGACGTTCAGGCCTTCCTCGCCGCGCTGCGCGAGGGCGACCGGGAGCATCCCGCCCTCGTGGCCAGCTCGGCCGCCCGGGCC
This sequence comes from Nonomuraea sp. NPDC049607, assembly GCF_040675375.1. Classification (NCBI taxonomy): domain Bacteria; kingdom Bacillati; phylum Actinomycetota; class Actinomycetes; order Streptosporangiales; family Streptosporangiaceae; genus Nonomuraea; species Nonomuraea sp. NPDC049607. Next base: position 136,039 of record NZ_JBFAOV010000013.1, on the reverse strand, counting down.
GTGTCGGCCGTGCGCGGGCTCCACCGGTTCGCCCTGCGCGAAGGCGTCACGGCCCACGACCCCGCCCACGAGGTACGCCCGCCGCGCCAGCTCCGCAGGCTGCCCAAGGCGATCGCCGTCGACGAGGTCGAACGCCTCATCGCCGCCTCCGGCCCCGACGGCGCCCCGCTCACCCTGCGCAATCGCGCCCTGCTGGAGGTCCTGTACGGCACCGGCGCCCGCATCTCCGAGGCCGTCGGCCTGGCCGTCGACGACCTCGAACCCGACCAGGTGCGACTGCGCGGCAAGGGCGGCCGCACGCGCGTCGTCCCGCTCGGCCGCTACGCGCGCTCGGCCCTCGACGCCTACCTCGTCCGCGCCAGGCCCGGCCTGCTCGCCCACGGACGCGGCACCCCTGCGGTCTTCCTCAACGCCCGCGGCGGCCGCTTGACCAGGCAGGGGGCCTGGGAAGTGCTCCAGGCCGCCGCCGAACGCGCCGGTCTGGCCGGCGTCAGCCCGCACGTCCTGCGCCACTCCTTCGCCACCCACCTGCTCGACGGAGGCGCGGACGTCAGGGTGGTCCAGGAGCTGCTCGGTCACGCCTCGGTCACGACCACGCAGGTCTACACCTTGGTCACGGTCGACAAACTCCGCGAGGTCTACGCCGCGGCGCACCCGCGCGCCCGGCAGTGATCTATAGTCTTTTGCGCGTGCGCGGCGCCCCGGCGTGCCGCCTTGCCGCGTTTAGTGGTGACGCCATAGTGTCCGTCCGGACGGTCCGGTTCGGGATCGTCAGGGAGGTTCGAGCTGGTGACTGTGACGACCAAGGGTTCGACCCAGGGGACCCCCGACAACCCCTGGGGTGACACCAAGACCAACGCGCCTTCCAACGGCGTCAACCTGGGCCCCACCCAGCGCCCGCGACCGGTGTTCCCTGAACCGGTCCCGCCGCAGGTGCACGGGCCGGCGCGAGTGGTCGCGATGGTCAACCAGAAGGGCGGCGTCGGCAAGACGACCACCACCATCAACCTGGGCGCGGCGCTGGTCGAGTGCGGGCTGAAGGTGCTGCTGGTCGACTTCGACCCGCAGGGCGCGCTCTCGGTCGGCCTGGGCATCAACCCGCTCCAGCTCGACCTGACCGTCTACAACCTGCTGATGGACCGCGGGGTCACCGCCGAGGACGTCCTGCTGGAGACCGGCGTCGAGGGCCTCGACCTGCTGCCCAGCAACATCGACCTGTCGGCCGCCGAAGTGCAGCTCGTCACCGAGGTCGCCCGCGAGCAGGTGCTCGGCCGGGTGATCAAGCCGCTGCTGCCGCACTACGACGTCTGCCTCATCGACTGCCAGCCGTCGCTCGGCCTGCTCACCATCAACGCGCTGACCTGCGCCCACGGCGTCATGGTGCCGCTGGAGTGCGAGTTCTTCGCCCTGCGCGGCGTCGCGCTGCTCATGGACACCATCTCCAAGGTCCAGGAGCGTCTCAACGAAGACCTCGAGATCGAGGGCCTGCTCGCCACCATGTACGACGCCCGTACGCTGCACGGCCGCGAGGTGCTGGCCCGCGTGGTGGAGGCGTTCGGCGACAAGGTGTTCCACACGGTGATCAACCGTACGGTCCGCTTCCCCGACGCCACCGTCGCGGGCGAGCCGATCACCACCTTCGACCCGTCGTCCCTCGGCGCCAACGCCTACCGCGAACTGGCCCGCGAGGTGCTCTCGCGCTGGCCGGCGCCTGCGACAATGGCCAGGTGACCGCAGAGCAGACCGAGGCCCCCCAAGGCTTCCAGGTTCACCTGGACGTCTTCGAGGGCCCCTTCGACCTGCTCCTCGGCCTGATCGCCAAGCACAAGCTCGACATCACCGAGGTCTCGCTCTCCAAGGTCACCGACGAGTTCATCGCCTACATCCGGTCCAGGGGCCCGGAGTGGGACCTCGACCAGACCAGCCACTTCCTGCTGGTCGCGGCCACGCTGCTCGACCTCAAGGCGGCCCGGCTGCTGCCCTCCGGCGAGGTGGAGGACGAAGAGGACCTCGCGCTCCTGGAGGCCAGAGACCTGCTGTTCGCCCGGCTGCTGCAGTACAAGGCGTACAAGGAGGTCGTGAAGGTCTTCGCGGGGCGGATGGCCGAGGAAGGGCTGCGCTTCCCCCGTACGGTGTCGCTGGAGCCGCAGTTCGCCGACCTCCTGCCCGAGCTCATCCTTGGGATCGGGCCCGAGCAGCTCGCCCGCATCGCGGCCAAGGCGTTCACCCCGAAACTTCCGCCCACGGTCAGCGTCGGCCACATCTACCAGCCTCTGGCCAGCGTCAAGGAGCAGGCGGCCATCCTGGTCATGCACCTGCGCCGGATGCGCCGGGCCACCTTCCGCGCGCTGACGGCCGACTGCGAGGGCACCTTCGAGGTCATCGCCCGCTTCCTGGCCGTGCTGGAGCTGTTCAGGGAGTCGGCGGTGACGTTCGAGCAGGTCGAGGCGCTGGGAGAGCTCCACGTGACCTGGACGGGCGCCGACGACGGCGACGTCGCGGTGGGCGACGACTACGAGGAATCCGCGGAGAAACCATCGAATGACTGACAACCCCAACCCCCTTCCAGGCCCCCGCAAGGCCCCCGATTCCGGGTCGCCGCTGCCGGCCTGGATGACCCTCCCGGGCTCCCTCATCCAGCCCGCCTCCCCGGAGGAGTCGCCCGCCCTGCCCTCCGGCCCCGACCTCCCGGTCGCGCCGCCGAAGCCCTCGCCGTCGCCCGAGTCGTCCTTCCCGGAGTCGCCTTCCGCCGGCCCCGAGCGGCCCTCGGACACCGCCGCGCCTTCCGAGGCCGCGCCGGTGAGCGTCGCCGACCGGGAGGAGGGCCGGCAGGAAGCCCGGCAGGACGCCCCGGAGGAGGAGGCTCAGGCGGCGGGGCCCGCTCTTGAGGCGGCCCTGGAGGCCATCCTGATGGTCGTCGACGAGCCCGTCGCCGAGATCACGCTGGCCCAGGTGCTGGAGCGCCCCACCCACGAGGTCGCGGCGGCACTCAGAGGGCTGGCGAAGGAATATACCGACGCCGGGCGGGGTTTTGATCTGCGGGAAGTCGCGGGTGGCTGGCGTTTCTACACGCGGGCCGACTGCGCGGCGCTGGTCGAGCGGTTCGTCCGCGACGGCCAGCAGACGCGGCTGACCCAGGCCGCGCTGGAGACCCTCGCGGTCGTGGCCTACCGGCAACCGGTGAGCCGCGCCCGCGTCGCCGCCGTACGCGGCGTCAACAGCGACGGCGTCATGCGGACGCTCGTCGCCAGGGGGCTGGTCGAAGAGGCCGGCACCGACCCGGAGAGCCAGGCAGTGCTCTACCGGACAAGCTCATACTTCCTGGAACGTCTGGGACTGCGGGACCTCAGCGAGCTTCCCGAGCTCGCTCCCTTCCTCCCCGACGACGTGGAGAACCTCGAGGAGACAACAAAGTGATCAACAGGCGCAGCACCCCGTCCGGTGATGGACGCGGTCGTGGACGTACCGGCGGCTCCGGCCGCGGCGGGCGTCCCGCCTTCCGCTCCGACGACAACCGCCGCGACACCTTCGGCGGCGGCTTCGGCGGGGACGACCCCCGCCGCGACTCCCTCCGCGCGGACCGCGGCGGAGCCCGCGCCCGCTACGGCGACCGCGACGACCGCGCCCGCCAGGACTCCGGCCCCCGCGGCGGCGACCGCTCCGGCCGCCCCGCCTCCGGTGGCGACCGCTTCGGCCGTTCCGGCGGCGACCGCGACGGCTACTCGCGCGGCGACCGCGCGGACCGTCCGGCGCGTGACGACCGCGACGACCGCTACCAGCGCGCCGACCGGCCGGCCGGCGGCGACCGCTTCCGTGACGACCGCGGTGACCGCGGTGACCGCGGCCCGCGTGGCGACCGCGGTGACCGCGGCCCGCGTGGCGACCGTTTCGAGCGTCCCCGTCATGAGGGTGGCGACCGTCCTCGTCGTGAGGGCGGTTTCGAGCGTCCGCGTCATGAGGGTGGCGACCGTCCGCGTCGTGAAGGCGGTTTCGAGCGTCCGCGTCGTGAGGGTGGCGACCGGCCGCGTGGCGAGGGCTTCGGCGGGGCTGCCCGGTCCGGCGACCGGGGCAGGTTCGGCGACGACCGGCGCGGCGGCTACGGCGGCGACCGGCGCGGTGAGCGCAGTGGTTACTCCGGTGGCGAGCGAGGCGGGTACTCCGGCGACCGTGGCGGGTACTCCGGCGAGCGCGGTGGCCCCTCGGGTGACCGGGGCGGCTTCTCCGGCGGTCGTGGCGGGTCTTCCGCCGGCCGCGGTGGTCACGCGGGCGAGCGGCGCGGTTACGCCGACTCCCGTGGCGGCGCACGTCCCGCACGTGGCGGCGACGGCGAGCGTCAGGAGCGCGGCGGCTTCCGTGCCGACCGCGGCGGGCGCAGGGACGAGGCCTCCCGCTCGGCCGGCGCGGGCAACACCCGTGCCCGGTTCGGCAGGCGCGAGGACAACCCGCGCGGGCAGCAGCCGCGTACCCCGAGGCGCGACGACGTGCAGACGCTCGGCGGCGGACGGCCTGCGGCCGGCTCCCAGAGCCCCCAGGCCAGGCGCGTCAAGGCCGCCCGCCAGCCGCTGCGCGACCGCGCCTTCTACGACGACGACTACACCGACGAGCGCGACACCACCGAGGTCCCCAACGGCGTGCGCCTGCAGAAGGTGCTCGCCCAGGCGGGTGTGGCCAGCAGGCGCGCCTGCGAGGAGATGATCGGCGATGGGCGCGTCACGGTCAACGGCCAGGTCGTCCGCCGGTTCGGCGCCAAGGTCGACCCCGCGACCCAGGTCATCCACGTCGACGGCAAGCGCATCCCGACCGCCCCCGACCTGGTCTACTACGCCCTCAACAAGCCGATCGGCGTCGTGTCCACCATGGACGACCCGCAGGGCCGCCCGTGCCTGGCCGACTACGTCGAGGAGCTGGCGCCGAGGCTGTTCCACGTCGGCCGGCTCGACACCGAGACCGAGGGCCTGCTGCTGCTCACCAACGACGGCGAGCTGGCCAACCGGCTGACGCACCCCAGCTACGGGGTGCAGAAGAAGTACTGGGCCAAGGTGCCGGGGCCGATCCCGCGAGACCTCGGCCGCAGGCTCCGGCAGGGCATCGAGCTGGAGGACGGCATCGCCAAGGCCGACAGCTTCGCCATCGTGCAGGAGCACGGCCAGCAGGCGCTGGTCGAGGTGGTGCTGCACGAGGGCCGCAAGCACGTCGTCAGGCGCATGCTGGAGGAGGCCGGTCACCGGGTGATCGACCTGGCCAGGATCGAGTTCGGCCCGGTGAAGCTGGGCCGCACCAAGGCCGGCACGGTCCGCGCGCTGACCTTGAAGGAGGTCGGCGAACTTTACGCGGCCGTGAAGCTGTAATCTGGCCGGAACGCAGGAGCCCGTGCGTATCTCGCACGGGCTCTCCCGCTATGGAGGGGGAGAAGGCGCATGGTGCGGGCGATCCGCGGGGCGATCCAGCTGGACGCCGACGACCGTGACTCGATCATCCAGGGGACGACCGAGCTGGTCCAGGCGCTCATGGAGCGCAACAGCCTCACCACGGACGACGTGATCAGCGTGCTGTTCACCGCCACCCCCGACCTGACCGCCGAGTTCCCCGCCCTGGCGGCGCGCAAGCTGGGTTTCCACGACGTCCCGCTGATCTGCTGCACCGAGATCGACGTGCCGGGCGCGCTGCCCCGCGTGGTGCGCCTGATGGCCCATGTGGAGACCGACCGTCCGCGGGCAGAGATGCAGCATGTGTATCTGCGGGGCGCGGTCGCGCTGCGGCAGGACATCGCCCAGTAGGCGCGCCTGCCGCGAGCCGGATCGCCGTGCGGCGTCCGCCTGGCGGAGTCGTACGGCACCTGCCTGGCGGACACGACAGGCAACACTCTCACCAGCCCGATAAATCAGGACATCGATATGGCCTCGGAACTCCGTACCGTGCTCGTCGTCGGCACCGGTCTCATCGGCACCTCGGCGGCCCTGGCGCTGCGCAAGCACGACGTGCGCGTGCTGCTCGCCGACCGTGACGCGGCCGCCGTGCGGCTGGCCAGGGAGCTGGGCGCGGGCGAGGAGTGGGAGCCGGACCGGGCGCCCGCCGGGCAGGTGGACCTGGCGGTCATCGCGGTGCCCCCGGCCCACGTCGCCGACGAGCTGCTGAAGCTGCAGAAGCGCGGCGTGGCCCGGTTCTACACCGACGTCGCCAGCGTCAAGGCCGAGCCCATCAGTCAGGCCGCGCGGCTGGGCTGCGACCTGACGTCCTACGTCGCCTCCCACCCGCTGGCCGGGCGGGAGAAGTCCGGCCCGGGGGCGGCCAGGGCCGACCTGTTCCTCGGCCGGCCGTGGGCGTTGTGCCCGACCGGCGAGGCCGCGGCGGAGGCCAGGGCGGCGGTGCTGAGGCTGATCGAGCTGTGCGGGGCCAACCCCGTCGAGGTGGGCGCCGAGGAGCACGACCGCGCGGTCGCCGTCGTCTCGCACGCCCCCCACGTCGCCGCCTCGGCCGTGGCGGCCCGCCTGGCGGACGCCACCGAGGTCGCGCTCGGCCTGGCCGGGCAGGGGGTGCGCGACGTGACCAGGATCGCGGGCGGCGACCCCGGGCTCTGGCTCGGCATCCTGTCGGGCAACGCGACGCCGGTCGCCGAGGTGCTGGAGGCCGTCTCCCGCGACCTGGCCGAGGCCGCGACCGCGCTGCGCTCGCTGGCCGAGGGTGACGGCACCGCGAGCGGTGAACTGACCCATCTTCTGAAGCGCGGCGTCGCCGGGCACGGGCGCATCCCGGGCAAGCACGGCGGTCCCGCCCCGGCCTATGTGGTCGTCCAGGTGGTCATCGGTGACCGTCCCGGGCAGCTCGCGCGGCTGTTCCAGGTGTGCGACGAGGTCGGGGTCAACGTCGAGGACGTGCGGCTGGAGCACGCGCCGGGGCTGCCCCTGGGCATCGCCGAGCTGTGGGTCCAGCCGGACGCGGCCACGCCGCTCGCCGGAGCCCTGCGCGAACGCGGCTGGCAGGTCCCCTGATCAACGGACGCTGGGCACGACGGGCCGGCGCCGAGCCCCCTCAGTCGGCGGCCCGTTCCAGCCTGCGCCGGGCGCGTTCCACGGCGACCGGCAGGCCGCGCCGGGCGGCCAGGGCCCTGGGCAGCCGCCGTACGGCGGTGCGCAGCCCCCGGCGGCCCGCGGGACCGCCCAGCAGCGCCTGAAGGGACCGTCGGGCCACCACCGGCCACGGACGGCGCAGCACGGCGGTCAGCACGGCGTTGCGCGCCGCCAGCGCCTGCCTGCCGCGCGGGTCGCGGGAGGGTGACGGGTGGTGGTGGGCGACGACGTCCTCCACATAGGCCAGCCCCCAGCCGCGCGCGGCCAGGTCCACGGCCAGCCGTTCCTCCTCGCCGAAGAAGAAGATCACGTCGTCGAAGCCGCCGGCGTCCAGGAACGCCTCCTTGCGCACGACGGCCCCGCAGGCCAGGAAGCCGAGCACGCTGGGTCCGGGCAGGTCGTCCTCGACGCCGAGCGGGGAGTCGCGCATCGCCTCCGAGACGGGGTCCAGCCGCTCCTGCGGCCCGACCAGCACGCGCGCACCCAGCACCGCCAGGCGGGGATGGGCGTCCAGCACGTCGGCCGCCCGCTCCAGCGCGCCCGGCGCCCACCAGGAGTCGTCGTCGGCGAAGGCGACGTACGGGGTCTCGGCCAGTCGCACGCCGACGTTGCGCGCCGGCGCGCCGAGGTTGGCCCCCGCCTCGACCACGCGGACGTCGGGGAAGTGCTTGGCGACGAAACCGGCGGTCCCGTCGGTGGAGCCGTTGTCGACGAGGATCACCGGACTCGGGTGGCGGGGCAGCGTGCGGGCCAGCGAGCGGACCCGGTCCCTGGAGGCCACCACGACCGTGACCCGCGCTCGCTTCGTCTCCGTCACGCCGGACCTCTTACCTGGGCGGGCCCGCCTACTCCTCGCGGGAGGCATTGACGGTGGGCCGGGGGAGGCGTACAAAGGACGGTAACAGCGTTACCGACAAGAAACGGTGTTACTCAATGGCGGTCACCGCGTACCGGCAAGCCCAGCAGGAAGGCCAGAGCGTGGTCAGGTCGGCCATCCTCGACGCCGCGAAGAGCCTGCTCGTCGCCGAGGGCCCGGCGGCGCTCACCGTACGGCGCATCTCGGGCCAGGTCGGCTGCTCCACGAAGGTGATCTACACCCTCTTCGGCGGCAAGGACGGCCTCAGCGAGGCGTTGTGGCTGGAGGGCTTCGCCCGGCTGGAGGCGCGGCTGCTGGCCGTCCCCGCCCAGGAGGACCCGCTCCCGGCGCTGCACGCGGGCCTGGCGGCCTACCGCGAGTACGCGCTGGACGAGCCCGACTACTACCGGGTCATGTTCCAGAACGCGATGCACGGCTTCCAGCCCGGCCCCGACGCGGTCACCGCCGGGCGGCGGACGTTCGACATCCTGGTCGAGGCCGTGGCCGCCTGCCTGGAGGCCGGACGGCTGCGCGGGGCCGCCGCCGGCGAGATAGCCGACGTGCTGTGGATGGCGATCCACGGCGCCGTGAGCCTGGAGATCTCCGGCTTCTTCGACAGCGCCGAGGCCGGACAGCGCTTCCTGCTGCTCTGCACCTCCGTGCTCACGCCGTTCCAGACCTGAGAGGAAGCGCACGATGACCACCACCCCCTTCCGCAACGGCTTCGCACCCGCGACGGAGGAGATCACGGCCTTCGACCTGGAGGTCACCGGCCGCATCCCCGCCGAGCTCGACGGTCGCTACCTGCGCAACGGGCCCAACCCGCTCAGCCTCGACGACCCGTCCGCCACCCACCTGTTCATGGGCGAGGGCATGGTGCACGGCGTGCGGCTGCGCGGCGGGCGGGCCGAGTGGTACCGCAACCGGTGGGTGCGCAACGCCGAGGTCGCCCGGCGGCTGGGCGGGACGCCGGCGCCGGGCCCGGTGCACGCGGGCATGGACTTCGCGGCCAACACGCACGTCATCGGCATCGCCGGGCGCACGTTCGCGACCGTGGAGGCGGGCGGGCTGCCGTACGAGCTGAGCTACGAGCTCGACACGGTCGGCGCGTGCGACTTCGTCGGCGGCCTGCCCGGCGGGTACGCCGCCCACACCCACCTCGACCCGGTCACCGGCGAGCTGCACGCAATGGCCTACTTCGCCGGCTGGGACCACCACCAGCACATCGTGATCGACCCCAAGGGTGTGGTGGCCCAGGTCAGGGACGTCCCGGTCGCCGACCGCCCGATGCTGCACGACTTCGCGCTGACCCGCCGATTCGTCGTGATCTACGACCTGCCGGTCACGCTCAGCATGGCCCACGCCGAGCGCGGCGCGCCGCTCCCGTACGCGTGGGACGACGACCGCCCGGCCCGCCTCGGCCTGCTCTCGCGCGAGACCGGCGACGTGCGCTGGGTGGACATCGACCCGTGCTGGGTCTTCCACACGCTCAACGCCTACGACGACGGCGACGAGGTCGTGGTGGACGTCGTCCGCTACCCCAAGCGGTTCGTGGACGCCCGGCTCGACCTGGGCGGCGCGCCCACGCTCGACCGGTGGCGCGTCGACCCCGCCGCCGGCCGGGTCACCACCACCCGCCTGGACGACCGTCCGCAGGAGTTCCCGCGCATCGACGAGCGCCGCACCGGCAGCCCGTACCGCTACGGCTACACCTCGGCCGCCGCCGACCTGCACGACGTGATCTACCCGGCCGGCGCCGAGCTGGAGGACCTGCCCGACGAGGCGTTCGACAACACGCTCATCAAGCACGACCTGGAGCGCGGCACGCAGGAGTCGCGGCGGTTCGGGCGGGGCGCGTACGTGGGGGAGCCGGTGTTCGTGCCCTCCGGCGCCGCCGAGGACGACGGCTACCTGCTCACCTACGTCAACGACCCGGCCAGGGGAGCGGCCGACCTGGTGATCCTGTCGGCCCAGGACTTCACCGGCGAGCCGGTGGCCACCGTGCACCTGCCCGCCAGGGTCCCGCTCGGCTTCCACGGGAGCTGGATCGCGGACTGACCGGAGGCGGTAGCCTCTTCAGGTTGGGGAAACACACGTGAAGAGGGAGAGGCCGTGTCCGGTCTGGTCGTCGCCATGGACGGTCCTTCGGGGTCGGGCAAGTCGAGCGTGTCGCGCGGGGTCGCCCGTGCGCTGGGCCTGCGTTACCTCGACACCGGGGCCATGTACCGGGCGATGACGTGGTGGATGCTCCGGCAGGGCGTCGACCTGGCCGATCCCGAGGCGATCGCGGCCCGTTGCGGCGAGCCGTCCATCGTCTCCGGCACCGACCCCGAGGGCCCCACGATCCACGTCGACGGCGTCGACGTGGGCGCGCCCATCCGGGAGTCCGACGTGACCGGCGCGGTCTCGGCCGTCGCCGCCGTCCCCGAGGTGCGCAGGCTGCTGGTCGCGCTCCAGCGGGAGATCGCCGGCGCCGGTGACATCGTGGTCGAGGGCCGCGACATCGGCAAGGTCGTCTGCCCCGACGCGCCCGTCAAGGTCTACCTGACGGCCAGCGCCGAGGCCCGTGCCCGCCGCAGGAGCGCGGAGCTGACCGGCTCCACGGTGGAGGCGCAGCAGGCCGCCATGGAACGCCGTGACACCCTGGACTCGACACGTAAGACGGACCCACTCTCGATGGCGGATGGCGCCGTCGAGCTCGACACCACCGCGCTCAACCTCGAAGAGGTCATCGCGGAGGTGCTGAGGCTGGTCAAGGAGCGCACCTGACCTCCAGGTGCGGTACTCACCTAAGGATGAACAATCATGTCAACGGGGGATTGGGTCGAGGCTGACCTCGACGAGCTGGAAGTCACCGAGCACGGCGACACCACGCCTCTGCCGGTCGTCGCCATCGTGGGCCGCCCCAACGTGGGCAAGTCCACGCTGGTCAACCGCATCATCGGCCGCCGCGAGGCGGTCGTCGAAGACGTGCCGGGCGTCACCCGCGACCGCGTCACCTACGACGCCAACTGGCGCGGCCGCCGCTTCACCGTCGTCGACACCGGCGGCTGGGACCCTGACGCCACCGGGATGAACCTGCGCATCGCCGAGCAGGCCCAGGTCGCGGTCGAGCTGGCCGACGTGATCGTGTTCGTGGTCGACGCCACCGTGGGCGCGACCGACGCCGACGAGATCGTGGGCGCGGTGCTGCGCCAGTCGGGCAAGCCGGTGATCCTGGCCGCCAACAAGGTCGACAACCAGCAGCTAGAGCTGGAGGCCGCCGGGCTGTGGGCCCTCGGGCTCGGCGAGCCCTACCCGGTCTCCGCGCTGCACGGCCGCTCCAGCGGCGACCTGCTCGACGTGGTGCTCGACGCGCTGCCCGAGACGCCGCAGCTGACCTTCGGCGGCGAGCGCGGCCCGGCCCGCGTGGCACTGCTCGGCAAGCCCAACGTGGGCAAGTCCTCGCTGCTCAACAAGCTGGCGGGGGAGGAGCGGGTGCTGGTCGACCCGATGGCGGGCACCACCCGCGACCCGGTCGACGAGCTGATCGAGCTGGGCGGGCGCACCTGGCGTTTCGTCGACACCGCCGGCATCCGGCGGCGCGACCGCGAGCTGCAGGGGGCCGACTTCTACGCGGCCATGCGCACCCGCGCCGCCCTCGACCGCTCGGAGGTGGCGATCGTGCTGATCGACGCCAGCGAGCCGCTCACCGAGCAGGACCTGCGGATCATCGGCCTGGTGATCGAGTCCGGGCGGGCCATGGTGGTGGCGTTCAACAAGTGGGACCTCGTCGACGAGGACCGCCGCTACTACCTGGAGAAGGAGATCGACCGGCAGCTCGTGCGCACCCCGTGGGCGCTGCGGGTGAACATCTCCGCCAAGACCGGCCGCCACATGGACCGGCTGGTGCCCGCGCTGGAGAAGGCGCTCGACTCCTGGTCCACCCGGGTGCCGACGGCGCGGCTCAACGCGTTCCTGACCGAGCTGGTGCACGCGACGCCGCCGCCCGTCCGGGGTGGCAAGCAGCCGAAGATCCTGTTCGCCACGCAGGCGTCCGTCGAGCCGCCGAAGTTCGTGCTGTTCACCTCCGGCTGGCTGGAGGACACCTACCGGCGCTTCATCGAGCGACGCATCCGCGAGGAGTTCGGGTTCGCCGGGTCGCCGATCGACGTCACGATGAAGATCCGGGAGAAGCGTCCCAAGAAGGACAAGTAACGGCGTTGCCGTATGATCTACGGCAACGCGTGGACGGAGACGAGTAGCCAGCGGGCCGCACGGGCCCAGAGAGCCGCCGGGAGCTGTGAAGGCGGTCCCGTGTTCCGCTGGCGAAGACACTCCTGAGTGCGGGGAGGAAATGCCCCGCCGGCCTGACCCCCGTCATCGGGTCGTGGAGGCCGCCCCTTCGCGGGCGGCGAAAGTGCGGTGGCACCGGGAGCTCCCTTCTCCCCCGCACTCCCAAGGGGTCATGCATTTCCTGCAGAGGAGCTGTAATGATCTCTCGTGTCCTGTCGGCGTCGCTCGCTGAGCACGCCGGCCGACGAGTGACGATCGCCGGCTGGGTCCATCGCCGCCGGCACCTGAAATCCGTCTCCTTCCTGGTCGTACGCGACCGTGCCGGGCTGGCGCAGGTCGTCAGCGCGTCCGGGGAACTGCCGCCGGAGGAGAGCGTCGTCCGGGTCACCGGCACCGTGACCCCGGCCGGGCAGGCGCCGGGCGGGGTCGAGCTGACCGAGCCGGAGATCGAGGTCCTGGCCGAGCCCGCCCAGGCGCCGCCGTTCGACCTCTACCGGCCGGTCGTGGGCGCGACGCTGCCGACGGTCCTCGACCACGCGCCCGTCGCGCTGCGGCATCCGCTGCTGCGGGCGCCGCTGGAGATCTCGGCGGCGAGTGTGGCCGGGTTCCGCGAGGCGCTGGACGGGCTCGGGTTCACCGAGATCCACACGCCCAAGATCGTGGCCTCGGCCACCGAGTCCGGCGCGAACGTCTTCGGCATCGACTACTTCGGCCGTCGCGCCTACCTCGCGCAGTCGCCGCAGTTCTACAAGCAGACGATGGTCGGGGTGTTCGAGCGGGTCTACGAGGTCGGGCCGGTCTTCCGTGCCGAGCCGCACGACACCGTCCGCCACCTGGCCCAGTACACCAGCCTCGACGCCGAGCTGGGCTTCGTGGCCGACCACCGGGACGTGATGGCGGTGTTGCGGGAGGTCGTCGCGGGCATGGTCGAGTCGGTGCGCCGCCGGGCCGCGTCCGCCGTCGAGGTGGCCGGGGCCGTGCTGCCGGTCGTCCCGGCCGAGATCCCGTCCGTGCACTTCACCGAGGCCCAGCGGCTGACCGGCGAGGACGAGCCCGACCTGTCACCGGCCCAGGAACGGTGGTTGTCGGAGTGGGCGCTGCGCGAGCACGGGTCGGAGTTCCTGTTCGTCACCGGTTACCCGATGTCCAAGCGGCCCTTCTACACCCATCCCGACCCGGCCAGACCGGGCTACTCCAATGGCTTCGACCTGCTGTTCAGGGGCCTGGAGCTGGTGACCGGCGGCCAGCGGCTGCACCGGTACGAGGACTACGTCCAGGCCCTGGACGGGGACGTGGAGCCGTACGAGGGCTACCTCCAGGCGTTCCGGTACGGGATGCCGCCGCACGGCGGGTTCGCGCTCGGCCTGGAACGCTGGACGGCCCGGCTGACCGGCGCCGCCAACATCCGCCAGACCACCGCCTTCCCCCGCGACCTGCACCGCCTGTCACCCTGACCGGCGGCGCCACCTGATCCGCGGTCAATGTTCGGTGTCGGGGGCGGCGTCCGCGAGGGCGGGCGCCGCCTCCGGCAGGGCGCGGCGCGGCATGAGCAGCGCCACAGCCGCCCCCAGCAGGCAGACGAACGCCGTGAGCAGGAACATCTCGGTGTACTCGACGTGCAGGGCGGCGTCGATCTCGGCCAGGTAGTCGGCCAGCCGCCGCTGGTAGGTCTGCGCGTCGACGCCGAACGGCAGCGGCGTGTCCAGGTGGGCGGTCAGCGACTGGAACCGGTGGAACCCCCACGCCGACACGCCCGCCACACCGACGAGCATGCCCATCATCCTGGCCACCACGACCGCCGCCGAGGCGACGCCGTGCTGGACGGCCGGGCTCACCCGCAGGACCGCCGACGAGACCGGCGCGATCACCAGGCCGAGGCCGAGCCCCGCCACGACCAGGTCGGCGTCCACGGCCAGGCCCGCCCCGGCCAGGTCGAGCGGCCAGCGGCTCATCAGCCAGTATCCGGCCGCCGCGACCAGCAGGCCCGGCACGGCCACCGCGCGTTCGCCCACGCGCCGGGCCAGCACGCCGCCGAGCAGCGCGCCCACGGTCAGCGCGCCGAGGAATCTGGCCAGGACCAGCGCCGCGCCGAGGGCGTCCTGATCCAGCAGCGTCTGTGCGGCGAACTGCACGAACACCATCGTCACCAGCAGCGCCGCGCCCGTCAGGAAGCTCACGGCCAGCGTCGCCAGCAGCGGCGACTTGCGGGCGGCCGACAGGTCGAGCAGCCGGACCGGGGAGCGGATCTCCCACCAGACGAAGACGCCGCCCGCCACCGCGCCGCCCGCGATCAACGGCGGCCCCCACGGCGGCAGCACGGTCGTGGCCGGATCGGGGTTGTACAGGCCGACGACCAGGAGGGCCAGCGCCAGGGCCAGCAGCGCGCCGCCGACGACGTCGACGCGGGCCGTGCCGGAGGGCGGCCGGGCCGGGACCGTACGCTGCACGGCGACGGCGGCCAGGGCGGCGAGGGGCACGTTGACCCAGAAGATGGCGTGCCAGCCGCCCAGCTCCACGCCCGCCACGGCGACCGGCGGGACCAGCGCCAGCACGCCGCCGTACAGGGGGCCGAGGGCGCTGCCCAGCTCCTGCGCCGCGCCCACCGCGCCGAGCGCGAGCGGCCGGTCGCGCTCCTCCCACAGGTCGCCGATCAGCGCCATCGTGATCGGCAGCAGCGCCCCGCCCGCCACGCCCTGCACCGTACGGCCCGACACCACCATCGCCTCACCGGCCGCCAGCGCGGTCAGCACCGAGCCGAGCGCGAACGCCGCCAGGCAGGCGTGGATCAGCGGACGCCGGCCGTAACGGTCGGAGAGCTGGCCGAGCAGCGGCATCGCGGCGACGTACCCGAGCAGGAACCCGGTGACGACCGGCGTGACGCGTTCCAGGTGGTTCTGTGGCACGCCCACGTCATGGGCGATGTCCATCAGGACCGTCACGACCACGTAGGCGTCGAGCGCGGCCAGCAGCACCACGGCGCCGCCCGCGCCGAGCGCGACCCGGCGGGCGCGGTCGAGGGAGGTCGCCCGGCTCACCGTGCTCACCCGGAGGGGGGCGGCGTGATCGTGACCGGCGCGTCGTAGTCGCTGAACGTCACCGTGACCGTGCCGTTCTGCAGCGGCAGGTTCGCCTTGGTCAGCCTGCTGGTGGCCCGGTCGATCCAGACCTTGCCGTTGACGCCCTGCGTGACGCCCGGGACGATCTGCCCCACGACCTGCCCGGAGAACGTCGTCGCCACCCGGTACGAGCCGTCCTCCAGCGCCTCCACCTTGGGGTCGGTCGCCGAGGCGAGCAGTTGCGCGATGCCCTTGGCCGGGCTGAGGATCACCGACGGGTCGTAGAACTGGGCGAGCTGCTGCCTGGTCATCGTCTGGAAGCCGCCGGTCGGGCCCTTGAAGTGCACGGTGTCGCCGATCACCGCGAAGGTGATCTCCTGCAGCGTGCCCAGCACCTCCAGCGTGATCGTGCCGTCGGCGTCGCCGCCCGAGGTGAGCCTGCCGTCGGCCTTCTTGAGCGGCACCTGGGGCTTGCCCTCCGTGGCGATCGAGAAGCCGGCCGACTTGACGGCCTTCATGGCCTCCGAGGACTTCTTCATCAGGTCGGGCCCGGCGGGGAGCTCGTCACCCCCGCCGCCACCCACGGAGCAGGCCGGCATGAGCGCGAGCAAGACGACGATCAGCAGCTTTCGGAGCATGAGCGGATCGTAGCGACCGCCCGGGACGCCGGTGAGCCGTCGGCGATATCGGTTGAGTGTCAGCGCAGCTTCTTCAGATGGTCGACGATCGGCCCGAACGCCTGCTCCAGCCCTTCGAGCTGGTCGTCGGTGAGCCGGTCGACGAAATGCTCGCGCACGCTCGCGACGTGGTCGGGCGCCACCCGCTGGATCGTCTCCCAGCCCTCGTCGGTCAGGACGGCGAACGTGCCGCGCCGGTCGTCGCGGCAGTCCTCCCGGGTGACCAGCCCTTTGGCCTCCATGCGGGAGATCTGGTGCGACAACCTGCTGCGCGACTGGATCGTGGCGTCGGCCAGGTCGCTCATCCGCATCCGCCGCTCGGGGCTCTCGGACAGGTTGACCAGGATCTCGTAGTCGTTCAGCGAGAGCTGATGCTCCTGGAGCTCGCGGTCGAGGCGGTGCATGAGCAGCTTGTGCAGCGCGAGATGCGTACGCCAGGCACGCTGTTCGGAGGGGGAAAGCCAGCGGGGCGCGCTCATGATCCCCAATCTAGCGCACGCCCGTGGCGATGCGGCTACCTGCGGGGGGCCGCCGCGCGAGGCCGCCGTAGAGTGACCGGATGGGGCAGAAGTCGGGGGAGAGCCTGGTGACCGTGCTGGTCGCGGGCGCCGCGAACCTGACCATCGCCCTGGCCAAGCTCGTCGCCGGACTGATCGGCGGCTCGGCCGCGATGTTGTCGGAGGCGGCCCACTCGGCCGCCGACACCGTGACCGAGCTGCTGCTGCTGGTCTCCGTCCGCCGCGCGGGCAAACCGCCCGACCGGCGCCATCCCTTCGGCTACGGCAAGGCCGGGTTCTTCTGGGCGATGATGGCGGCCGTCGCGACGCTGGTCGGCGGCGCGGGGTTCTCCGTCACCCACGGGATCCACGAGATCAGCACCGGCGAGAAGCTGGGCAACCTCACGCCGTCCTACGTCGTGCTGGCCGTCTCGTTCGTGATCGAGGGCATCTCGTTCACGAAGGCGTACTCGCAGTTGCGGGCCGAGGCCGGCAGGTACAAGGTCCATCCGGCGCGGTTGGTGCGGATCACGTCCGACACCGCGCTGAAGGCCGTGCTGTTCGAGGACGCCGCCGCGCTGGTGGGCCTGGTGATCGCGGCACTCGGCCTGGTCGGCTCGCAGTGGTCGGGCTCGGCCCTGTGGGACGGCGCCGCCTCGGTCGCCATCGGCCTGCTCCTGCTGGTCGTGGCGCTCATCCTGATCCAGTCGAACCTGTCGCTGCTCATCGGCCAGGCCGCCCCCAGACAGATCGAGGTCGGCATCCGCGCGGTGCTGCTGGCCCAGCCCGAGGTGGAGGACGTGGTCGAGCTGCTGACGATGATGATCGGGCCGGGCTCCATCATGGTCGCCGCCAAGATCGACTTCCGGGACGACGCCAGCGCGGCGGGCGTGGAGATCGCCTGCGACGAGGTCGACCGGCGGCTGCGCGACCGCTTCCCGGGCGTCGACCTGGTCTTCCTCGACCCCACCCCCACCCGCCGCCAGCCCTAGAGCAGCGGGACGGGCACCCGTCCGGCGGGCGCGTCGGTGATCACGGCGACCCTGATGTCCGGATCGGCGCGCCATTCGAGCAGGTGGCGGCCCGGCGGGTCGCTCTCGGTGGTGCGCAGCTCGTCCAGGGTGAGCTCGCCGCGCTTGATCAGGGCTTCCTTGCGGGTCCAGTGGCGGATCAGGTCGTCGTTGCCGGTCACCAGGGCGCGTTCGGCGGGGGTGAGCGCGTGGTCGGCCAGGCCCTCGTTCAGCGGGCCCGGCGGCACGTGCTCGGCGTCCACGCCGACCCGGCCGGGGCCGGCCGCCGCGGCCACGTAGCCGCGGGTGTGGCTGAAGCTCACGCCCAGCTCGGGAGCCTCGCGCAGGGACGGCCTGCCGTGGCCGGGGCCGTGCACGTCGCAGTGTTGCAGCAGGGTCAGCCCATCCGGCGGCAGGTCGAGCACGGCCGCGGCGCACAGGCGTACGAGCAGGTGGGCCGCGACGAAACAGGCGCGGTCGGCCGGGAAGACGAACCGGTCGGCGCGCTCGCGCTCCGCCTCGGTCAGCCACGTCTCGGGGGCCCGCACCTCCTCGGGGCGGCCGCCCATCGCCAGGGGGACGATCGTCAGTCCTTCTTCCTCGCCGCGGGCCCGTACCGGTCCTGCGTGGCCGCGCCGAGCACGGTCACGTCCTGGACCTTCCAGGCGCCCTTCTGCTTCACAAGCGTGATCTTAAGGTGCGAATCGCGCGCCGTGCGAATCGCCCGCGCGGTGTTCACCTGCTGGTCCACGACGACGATGGCGTGGGCGGTGTGCTCGTCCACGTCGGCCAGGTACACCTGGCGCACCCTGGCCTGGGAGACGGCCCTGAGCTCGACGATCACCTGGGACATCGCGCCGCCGAACGCCGCGTCGTAGGTGGCCTGGAAGTCGCCCGTGGCCTGGGCGGACAGGGTCGAGCGGGTGCTGGCGAGGTCTTTGTAGTCGTAGCTGAGCAGGGCCCGGCCGAAGGCGCTCGCCGCGCCGGAGACGTCCAGGCGCTGGGCGCGCTCGCCCTCCAGGCGGGCCAGCGCGGCGCGGGCCCGGCCGGCGTCGATCAACGGCGGCGCCGCCGTGGCCGCGACCGCCGCCAGCGTCGCCGCCAGCGCCCCGAGCAGCCGCGCCCGCGTGACGCAGGCGGACGGGCCCACCCGCATGCGTGTACGCGCCATGGCCACCTGCTTCGCCGGGGTTTTCAGCAAGGGTACGAGACCCGGGTCACCCCTTGTCAGGCATCCACGAGAAGTGCCCGGTTCGTCACGAACGGACGACGTTCATCCAGGACTCGATCTCGTCCGGGTGGCGGGGGAGCGCCTTCGACATCAGGGTGGCGCCCTCGGCGGTGATCACGAGGTCGTCCTCGATGCGGATGCCCATGCCGCGCAGCTCGGCGGGCAGCGTCAGGTCGTCGGGCTGGAAGTACAGGCCGGGCTCGACCGTCAGGACGTTCCCCTCCTCCAGCACGCCGTCGAGGTAGACCTCGGTGCGCGACCTGGCGCAGTCGTGCACGTCGAGGCCGAGCATGTGGCCGCTGCTGCACAGTGTGTAGCGCCGGTACAGGCCGGACTCCATGAGCGCGTCGGGGGAGTCCTTCAGCAGGCCCCAGCCGTGCAGGCCCTCGCAGATGGCGCGCATGGCGGCCAGGTGGAAGTCGCGGAAGCTCGCGCCGGGCTTGAGCGCCGCGATGCCGGCGTCCTGCGCGGCCAGGACCAGCTCGTACGCCTGCCGCTGCGCCGGCGTGAACCGGCCCGACAGCGGGAACGTCCGGGTCACGTCGGCGGTGTACAGGGTGTCGGTCTCGACGCCGGCGTCCAGCAGGAGCAGGTCGCCCTCGGTCAGCGCGCCGTCGTTGCGGATCCAGTGCAGCACGCAGGCGTGGGCGCCGGAGGCCACGATGCTGTCGTAGCCGACCGCGTTGCCCTCCAGGCGCGAGCGCAGCCCGAACACGCCCTCCAGGTAACGCTCGCCGCGCGGGTGGCCGATGGCCGCGGGAAGGGCGCGGACGACGTCCTCGAAGCCGCGCACGGTGGCGTCCACGGCCGACTGGAGCTCGCCGACCTCCCACTCGTCCTTGACCAGCCGCATCTCCGACAGGAACACCTCCAGCTCGGTGTCACGCCCGCCGGCCGGCGCCAGGGCGTCCACGGAGGCGTCGACGCCGCGCAGCACGCGGGCCGGGCCCTCCAGCCGCAGGTCGCGGATGTGCGCGCACTCGATCTGGTACAGCTCGGACGCCTCGGCCAGGTCGGGCCTGCGGCCCACCCAGAACTCGCCGTAGCGGCGGTCGCGGTAGAACTCCTCGCCCTCCTCGCGCGGCGAGCGCGGGCGCACGTACAGGACGGCCTGCCCGGACGGCTCGACCACGAGCACGTCGCCGGGCTCGCCCGCGCCCGTCAGGTAGGAGTACGCGCTGTGCGGCCGGAACCGGTAGTCGCTGTCGTTGCTGCGCACCTTGAGCGTGCCCGCCGGGACGACCAGGCGCTCACCGGGGAAACGCGCGGCCAGCGCCGCCCTGCGCCGGGCCGCCCAGGGGGCGATCGGCAGCGCGGCCACGCCGGTACGCCGCGTGTCGGCCCAGCCGGTACGCATGAACGCGGCCAGCTCCGGGGTGATGGGGAGGTCGTGGCTTCCGGTGTTGAGCTGCTCGGTCATGGTGCCTTCCACGTCGTCGGAGATGCGGCAAGTCAGCCTACGTGACCGCTTGACGGGGTCCCCACTCGGTTGTTTGCCTGGAGGACCGGGCATAAGCCGGGCCCCGGCCGGGGAGATTGGGAGCAGAGGTGGTGCACATGCTCATCGGGACGATCCTGCGCAACAAGGGAAGCGCTGTGACTACGGTGGCACCGGAGGAGACGGTGCGGGAACTGCTCGGCAAGCTCGCCGACCACAACATCGGCGCGGTCGTCGTCTCCACCGACGGCACGACGATCCAGGGGATCGTCTCCGAGCGCGACGTGGTGCGGCGGCTGCACGACCGGGGCCCGGAGATCCTCGACGCGCCGGTCTCCTCGATCATGACGACCGAGGTCCGCACGGCCGGGCCCGGCGACAACGTCGACGAACTGCGCCGCAGGATGACCACCCACCGGTTCCGGCACATGCCCGTGGTCGAGAACGGCCGCCTGGTGGGCATCGTCAGCATCGGTGACGTGGTCAAGAGCGCGATCGAGGAGCTGGAGACGGAGAAGGAGTCGCTCGTCGACTACCTCCACCGTTGACAGGGGCGTTGACAGGGGTGTCGATGGGGATGGCACCCTTGGGTCCGTGACGTACGGCCCCCCCGAGCTTCCCCGGGCGACGAGCAGTCCGCCGATCATCCTGCTCGTCTCCGGGCTGGCCGCGGTGGTGGCCTTCATCCTGGGCGTCTTCGTCGGGTACGGCGCGGACGATTCGTCGGCCTCGCCCGCCCCCAGGGTCACGGTGACGGTCGAGGGCACGGGCCCGCCTTCGGGCGAGCCCTCGGCCTCCGGCCCGGCCACCCAGCCCGACACCCCGCAGACGGACCCCCTCCAGACCGGCCCTGCGCAAACCGGCCCAACCCAGACCGGCCCAACCCAGACCGGCCCGCCCCGAACCGGCCCCGCTCAGACGGGACCCGCTCAGACCGGGCCTGCGCAGACCGGTCCCGCTCAGACCGGGCTGACCGCCGGGATGCGGACGCTCGTCGTGGGTGTGGACATCCAGCCCGGCACCTACCGCACCACCGGTCCCGTCGCGGGCTCCACGAACTGCTTCTGGGCCCGGCTGAACAGCACGTCCCCCGACGTCGGCTCGGTGATCAACGCGGGCGCCCCGACGGGCCCGGCGAGCGTCACCATCGAGCCCGGCGACAAGGCGTTCCAGACCGCCGGATGCGCGGAGTGGACCAAGGCGTGACGCCTTCCTGCCGCGAACTCTGGACATAGGTGCAAGAACGCGCAATTCTATGGGCAGCGGAAGGGAGGCACGCTCAGCGTGCTGGCGTGATCGTCCTACGGTCCATGGGCCACGCCACTCCGGCGTCCCTGGCGAGGGCGCGGCACGGAGAGTGCGGAACAGCGCGCATCGCCACGAATCCGAACCATCGTTCGCGAGGAGTGACCATGCGTCTTCCTGTGCCGTTCGACCTGCTGGTCGTCGGCGACGCCAACCCCGACGTGGTGCTCGCGGGCGCGCCGCGCGAGCTGGAGTACGGCCAGCGTGAACGGCTCGTCGCGGGCGGCGACCTGGTACTCGGCGGGTCCGGCGCGATCACCGCGTGCGGGGCCGCCAGGCTCGGCCTGCGCACCGCCTTCGTCGGCCGCGTGGGCGACGACGCCGCGGGGCGGTTCGTGCTCGGCGCGCTGGCCGAACGCGGGGTGGACGTCTCCCACTGCGTGACCGACCCCCGGCCCACCGCCATGACCGTCGTGCTCGCCGACGGGACGGACCGGGCCATCCTCACCTCGCCCGGCTGCCTGCCGTACCTGACCGCCGGGGACGTGCCGCGCGGCCTGGCCCGGCACGTGCACGTGTCGTCGTACTTCCTGCAACCGGGTCTGGCGGCGGGGCTGCCCGCGCTGCTGGGAGAGTTGCGCGCGGCGGGCGTCACGACCTCGCTGGACACCAACGACGACCCGGACGGCCACTGGGACGGCCTCGCGGACGTGCTCGCCTGGATCGACGTGTTCCTGCCCAACGCCGGCGAGGCCAGGGCGATCGCCGCCTCCCTGTCCGGCGTCCACGACGGGCCGCTGGAGGACGCCGCGGCGCGGCTGGGCGCCCTCGGGCCGGCCGTCGTCGTCAAGGACGGCGCGAACGGCGCACTGGCCTGGGAGTCGGGCCTGGTGACGCGGGCCCCGGCCGTCCCCGTCGAGCCCGTGGACACCGTCGGCGCGGGCGACAGCTTCAACGCGGGCTTCCTCGCCGCCCGGCTGCGCGGGATGAGCCCGCGCGAATGCCTGGACGTGGCCGTGGCCTGCGGATCCCTGTCCACCCGCGCGGCCGGCGGCACCGCCGCCCAACCCACCTGGAAGGAACTGTGAAGATCACCTTCCTCGGCGCGGGAAGCGTCGAGTTCACCCAGGGCCTGCTGGCCGACCTGGTCGGGTTCACCGGCCTCGGCCCCTTCGAGGTGGCCCTGCACGACATCCACCCCGAGCGCCTGGAGACCGCCGAGGCCGCCGCCCGCGCCATCGTCGGCGACCGGACGGACATCGCCGTCTCCGCCCACCCGGACCTGCGGCGCTCGCTGGAGGACGCCGACTTCGCGATCAACATGATCCAGGTCGGCATGATCGACGCCACCCGCGTCGACTTCGAGCTGCCCGCCCGATACGGCCTGCGCCAGACGATCGCCGACACCATCGGCGTGGGCGGGATCTTCCGCGCGCTGCGCACGTTCCCCGCGCTCGACCGCATCGGCCGGGCCATGGCCGAGGTCTGCCCGGACGCCTGGCTGCTCAACTACACCAACCCGATGGCCATGAACGTCTGGTACCTGGCGGCGGCCACCCCGGTGCGCAACGTCGTCGGCCTGTGCCATTCGATCTACTGGACCGTCCACGACCTGGCCGAGCTGGTGGGGGTGCCGTACGAGGAGGTCACGTATCTGGCGGCCGGGGTGAACCACCAGTCGTGGCTGCTGCGCTTCGAGTCCGGCGGCCGGAGCCTGTACCCGCGCCTGGACGAGGTCATCGCGGCCGACCCCGGCCTGCTGCGCCGGGTCCGCGTGGACATGTACCGCAGGCTCGGCCACTACCCGACCGAGACCAGCGAGCACTCGGCCGAGTACGTGCCCTGGTACCTGCACGACGACGCCGAGATCGAGCGGCTGCGCATCCCCGTGGGCGCCTACCTCGGCATCAGCGAGGAGAACGTCCGCGCCTACGAGGCCACCCGCGACGCGCTCAGGGCGGGCCGGCCGATCACCGCCGAGGGGACCATGGAGTACGCCCCGCAGATCATCCACAGCGTCACGACGGGCGCCGGCCGCACCGTCTACGGCAACGTGCCCAACCACGGCCTGATCGGGAACCTGCCTGCCGGATGCGTGGTCGAGGTGCCCGTCGTGGCCGACGCGCTCGGCGTGCGGCCGGTCGCGGTCGGCGACCTGCCCGCCCAGTGCGCCGCGCTCAACCGGGCCTACGTCAACGTCAACGAGCTGACCGTGCGCGCCGCGGTCGAGGGCCGTCCCGAGCACGTGCGGCACGCCATGATGGCCGACCCGAACACGGCCGCCACCCTGACCCTCGACCAGATCGACGAGCTGTGCCGGGCGCTGCTCAAGGCGCACGGCGACCTGCTGCCCGAGTCGCTGCGGCCGTGAGGCGCGCGCCGGCGGGCTGCGGAACCGACCATGTTTGCACAGGTGAGCCCGACTGGAGGAGGATGCGCTCAGCCCAACGAGGAGGATGACATGTCGGTGTTGCAGAGCTTCCTGGACCACGTGCGCAGCGGGGCGATCGAGGTGATCGACCTCACCGCGCCCCTCAGCTCCGAGACGCCGATCCTCCAGCTCCCCGAGCCGTTCGGCAACACCAGCCCGTTCCGGCTGGAGGAGATCAGCCGTTACGACGACCGCGGCCCGGCCTGGTACTGGAACGACATCCACACCGGCGAGCACACCGGCACCCACTTCGACGCCCCGGTCCACTGGGTCACCGCCCGCGACGGCCAGGACGTCTCCCAGGTCCCCGTACGCAGCCTGATCGCGCCCGCGGTCGTGCTCGACTTCGCCGCCGAGGCGTCCAAGGACCCCGACTTCCTCCTCCAGATCGACCACGTCAAGGAGTGGGAACGCGCCAACGGCCCGCTGCCCGACGGCGGCTGGCTGCTCTACCGCACCGGCTGGGACGCCCGCTCCGCCGACCAGGCCGCCTACCTCAACGTCGACGAGACCGGCCCGCACACGCCGGGCATCTCGGCCGAGTGCGCGTCCTGGCTGGCGGCCGAGACGCCGATTCTCGGGCTCGGCGTGGAGACCGTCGGCACCGACGCCGGCGCCGCCCACTCCTTCGACCCGGCCTTCCCCTGCCACTCGTTCCTGCTCGGCGCGGGCAAGTACGGCCTGACCCAGCTGCGCAACCTCGACCGCCTGCCGGTGACCGGGGCCGCCGTGGTCGCGCCGCCGCTGCCCATCACGGGCGGCTCCGGCAGCCCCGTCCGGGTGCTGGCCCTGGTGGAACGTTGACCGTCCCGGAGACGGCGGCCGCGGCGGTCGGGCGGGCGCTGGCCGCGAGCGGCGTCCGTACGGCGTTCGGGGTGGTCGGCAGCGGCAACTTCCACGTCACGAACGCGCTGGTCGAGCACGGCGTGCGCTTCGTCGCCGCGCGGCACGAGGGCGGCGCGGCGACCATGGCCGACGCCTACGCCCGGATGAGCGGCGAGGTCGCCGTCGTCACGGTGCACCAGGGGCCGGGGCTGACCAACGCCATGACGGGGATCGCCGAGGCGGCCAAGAGCCGTACCCCGATGATCGTCCTGGCCGGCGAGGCGACGGACGCGCGCTCCAACTTCCACGTCGACCAGGACGCTCTGGCGACGGCGGTGGGCGCGGTCCCCATGCGGGTCACGGAGGCGGCGACCGCGCGGGAACGGGCGCTCGAAGCCTTCCGCGCGGCCTCCCAGGAGCGCCGCACGGTCCTGCTGAACCTGCCGCTCGACGTGCAGTCCGCCCCGGCGTCCGGCGTGACGGCGTCGGCGGCGGGCGCCGCGGGACCGTCAGGCCACGAGGGCCAGGTCGGGGCGGAGGAGCAGGTCGCGGAGCTGGGGCGGTTGCTGGCCGGGGCGCGACGGCCGGTGTTCGTCGCGGGTCGCGGCGCCCGGCACGCCCGCCGCGAGCTGGAGGCGCTGGCCGACCGCGCCGGCGCCCTGCTGGCCACCTCCGCCGTCGCCAAGGGCCTGTTCCGCGGCAACCCCTGGGACCTCGACGTGAGCGGCGGCTTCGCCACCCCCCTGGCCGCCGAGCTGATCCGTGGCGCGGACCTGGTCGTCGGCTGGGGCTGCGCGCTGAACATGTGGACCACCCGGCACGGCTCGCTGATCGGGCCGGAGGCGAGGGTGGCCCAGGTCGACCTCGACCCGGCGGCCGTCGGCGTCCACGTCCCGGTCCACCTCGGGGTGGTCGGCGACGTCCGCGCCGTGGCGGCCGCCCTGACCGTGCCAGGTGGTGCCGCGCCGGGCTACCGGTCGGCCGAGCTGGCCCGGCGCATCCGGGACGAAGGCCGCTGGCGGACGGTCCCGTACCAGGACGAGAGCGGCGCGGGACGCATCGACCCCAGAACGCTCACCATCGCCCTGGACGACCTGCTCCCGGCCGAACGCGTCGTGTCCGTCGACTCCGGCAACTTCATGGGATACCCCTCGATGTTCCTGGACGTGCCGGACGAGGGCGGGTTCTGCTTCACACAGGCGTTCCAGTCGATCGGGCTCGGCCTGGCGACCGCGATCGGCGCCGCCCTGGCCCGTCCCGACCGGCTCCCCGTGGCGGCCCTGGGCGACGGCGGCGCGCTGATGGGCATCGCCGAGCTGGAGACGGTCGTCCGGCTGGGGCTGCCCATGGTGGTGGTGGTCTACGACGACGAGGCGTACGGGGCCGAGGTGCACCACTTCGGGCCGCACGGGCATCGGCTGGACACGGTCCGGTTCCCGCCCGCCGACCTGGCGGCGATCGCCCGCGGGCACGGGTTCGCGGCGGTGACCGTCACGGACGCCGCCGGGCTGGCGGGCGTGGCCGAATGGCTCAAGGGGCCCAGGGACCGCCCGCTGCTGGTGCACGCCAAGATCACCGGCGAACGCGGCTCCTGGTGGCTGGAGGAGGCCTTCAAGGGCCACTGACGGGCCGGGCCTCACGCCAGTGCGCACCGGGCGACCGGACATCGCCAGGGGCCGGGGGAGGTGCGGGGCTGGTCAGAGTTTGCGGTAGGTGCGGGCCTCCTCGGCGGCGGCCAGCACCTCCGCCAGCGACCCGCCCCCGCACGCCGCCACGCACGCCGCCACCGCCCCCTCCACGAACGGCACGTCCGCGATCACCACCCGTCCCTCCTGCTCCAGCAGCCGGGCGGTCAGCACCGAGCTGCCGAGGTCGGGGATGATCAGCACGCCGTCGCCCTGGTCCACGGTCAGCACCGCCCGCTCGACGAGGTCGAGGCTGGTGCCCAGGCCGCCGTCCGCGGTGCCGCCGGCCGCCGCCACCGGCACGGGCTCCGCGGCGATCCCGAGAGCCAGCGCCGCGGTCTCGGACGCCAGCCCGGCGCTGTGCGAGACCAGCACTAGTCCGACCATCGGCCCTCCGCCTGCTCCCGGTCCGCCACCGCGGCCAGCGCCTCCATGATCAGGGCCGCCGAGGCCGCCCCCGGATCCTCGTGCCCGACGCTGCGTTCGCCCAGGTAGCTGGCCCGGCCCTTGCGGGCCTGGAGCGGGATCGTCTCCCGCGCGCCCTCGGCCGCCGCGTCCGCGGCCCGCCGGAACGCCTCCAGCGTCCCGATGCCGTCCCGTACGGCCAGGGCCAGCGACCGCGAGGCCGGGACCAGCGCGTCCACCATGGTCTTGTCGCCCAGGGCCGCCTTGCCCAGCCGTTCCAGCGCGACGACCCCCTCCTCGAACGCCGCCTCGAAGCGGGGCAACGTCACGGGCGACGCCAGCGTCCGGCCCATCTGGCGGAACATCGAGCCGTACAGCGGGCCCGAGGCGCCGCCGACGCGGCGGATGAGGGCCGTGCCCGCCTCGGTCAGCACCTGTCCGGGCGAGTCCGGCGCCCGGTCGGCCAGGGCCTTGGCGACCTCGGTGAAGCCCCGGTCGAGGTTCGTGCCGTGGTCGGCGTCGCCGATGGCCGCGTCGAGCTCCGTCAGCCGCTCCCGGTCGCGTCGGACCAGCCTGGCCGCCTCGTCGAGCCAGGCCGCGAAGAAGCGGGTGTCCATCAACGGCCCCAGCGCAGCGCGGGCGTCTCGACGGGTGCGTCCCAGAGCCGGGTGAGGGTGTCGTCGAGCCGGCACACGCTGACCGAGAAGCCCTGCATGTCCAGGCTCGTCACGTAGTTGCCGACGAGCGAGCGGGCCACCCGGGCGTCCTTGCCCTTCACGAACGCCGCCACCTCGGCGAACAGCACGTACAACTCCATGAGCGGGGTGCCGCCCATGCCGTTGACCATGACCAGCAGGTCGCCGCGGAGCGGCAGGTCGCTGTGCAGGGCCTCCATCGCGACGGCGGCCAGCTCGCGGGCCGAGGCCATCGGCACCCGCGTGCGGCCCGGCTCGCCGTGGATGCCGATGCCCAGCTCCACGTCCGTCTCGGGCAGGTCGAACGTCGGTTTGCCCGCCGCGGGCGTCGTGCAGGAGGTCAGCGCGATGCCGAAGGACCGGCTGCGCTCGTCCACCTCAACGGCCACCCGGGCCACCTCGGTCAGCGGCGCGCCCTCCTCGGCCAGCGCGCCCGCGATCTTCTCCACGAACAGCGTCGCGCCCGTGCCCCGCCGCCCGGCCGTGTACGTCGAGTCCTGGACGGCCACGTCGTCGTCCACCAGCACGGAGGCCACGTCGTTGTCCTCGGCCAGTTCGGCGGCCATCTCGAAGTTGAGCACGTCGCCGGTGTAGTTCTTGACGATGTGCAGCACGCCGGCGCCGCCGTCGACGGCCCTGGTGGCTTCGATGATCTGGTCGGGCACGGGCGAGGTGAAGATCTCGCCGGGGCAGGCGGCGTCCAGCATGCCGTGGCCGACGAACCCGGCGTGCAGGGGCTCGTGGCCCGAGCCGCCGCCGGACACCAGCCCCACCTTGCCGGGCCGCGGTCCGGCGGCCCGGTAGACCACGCGGTCGCGGACCCGCAGCGCGGGATGGGCCGCGGCCATGCCGTTCAGCGCGTCCTCGACCACGGAGTCGGCGGTATTGATGAGCTTCTTCATGGTCAAAACATCTGCCCGTTCTCACGGGAGGGCAAGCGCCGCCGCGTGAACAGGGACGATGTCCTACGATCTCGTGACCCGAGCCGATGTTCTCCTGGCGCGGACGGTTCCGCCGGGTGGCCTGCCGACCGGCGTGAGTAGGCTACCTTCTGCTCATGGCTGAGATTGTGTACCCGCCGGTGATCGCCGCCGCGCGGACCCTCTTTCGCGTGCTCGACTACCGCTTCCACATGGAGGGCACCGAGCACGTGCCGCGGACCGGG
Source organism: Nonomuraea sp. NPDC049607 (assembly GCF_040675375.1). Taxonomy (NCBI): domain Bacteria; kingdom Bacillati; phylum Actinomycetota; class Actinomycetes; order Streptosporangiales; family Streptosporangiaceae; genus Nonomuraea; species Nonomuraea sp. NPDC049607. The sequence goes on along the minus strand of NZ_JBFAOV010000013.1, from coordinate 107,481 downwards.
GGCGCGGTGCTGGTGAGCAATCACATCAGCTATCTCGACTTCATCTTCGCGGGGTTCGCCGCGCTGCCGTCCAAGCGGCTGGTGCGGTTCATGGCCAAGCAGGACGTCTTCGAGCACCGGATCTCCGGGCCGCTGATGCGCGGCATGCACCACATCCCGGTCGACCGCGGCGCCGGCGCCGGCTCGTACGCCACCGCGCTGCGCAAGCTCAAGGCCGGCGAGGTGGTGGGCGTCTTCGCCGAGGCCACGATCAGCCGCTCCTTCACCGTCAAGGAGATCAAGAACGGCGCCATCCGCATGGCCCAGGCCACCAACGTGCCGGTCATCCCGGTCGCCCTGTGGGGCAGCCAGCGCATGTGGACCAAGGGCAGGCCCAAGCAGCTCACCCAGCGGCACGTGCCGATCACCATCCTGGTGGGCGAGCCGTTCCACCCCAAGCGCGGGGAGGACGTCAACCAGCACACCGTCGACCTGCACACGCGCCTGTCTGAGCTGGTCGACCGCGCGCAGCGCACCTACCCGGAGGTGCCGCCGGGCGTGTGGTGGCAGCCCGCGCACCTGGGCGGCACCGCGCCCACCCCCGAGGAGGCGGCCGCCATGGACGCCGCCGAGGCCGAGGCCCGCGCCCAGCGCGACTGAAGGCGGCCCGCCGGGGCTCGGCGAGCGCTCAGATGGCGGCCTGGTAGGCGCTGGCACGCATGCCCGCCAGCAGGCCCGCCGTCTGCTCCGGCGTGTAGCGGCGCACCGGGTCGTGGTGGAGCAGCCCCTCGATCAGAGGGCGCATCACCCCGGCCCGCCGCGGCGGCGGGTAGGGGCCGCTGCGGGCCATGCCCAGCACGGTGGCCGCGTCCTGCCCGGGGTAGGGCGGCTGGCCCTCGACGGCGCTGTAGAGCGTCGCGCCGAAGGACCACATGTCGGCCTCCTTGCTGGCCGGCCCGCCGTGCAGCCGCTCCGGGGCCATGAACGCGGGCGTGCCGCGCAGCCGCCGCGAGGTCGTCATGCGGATGTCGCCCTCGGCGGTGGCGATGCCGAAGTCGGTCAGCACCACCCGGTCGCCGGTCAGCATGACGTTCGCGGGCTTGACGTCACGATGGAGCACCCCGGCCTTGTGCGCGGTGCGCAGCGCGGCGAGCAGGTGCTGGCCGATCGCGACCACCGACTGGGCCGGCAGCGTCCCCACCTGGGAGAGCAGCTGGTGGAGTGAGAGCCCGTGCAGGTACTCCATCACGATCCAGAGCTTTCCGCCCACTTCCATCAGGTCGTGGACCGTGACGATGTTGGGGTGCGTCAGGCCGGCCGCCATCCGGGCCTCACGCAGCACCCGGCGGCGAACCATCTCGGCCTCACCGGCCAGAGTCAGCTCCTTCAACGCCACCTCTCGGTGGAGGAGCCGATCGAACGCTCGCCAGACGACTCCCATACCCCCACGACCGGCCTCCTCGTTCAGGAGGTACCGTCCGCCGATCTCCCGCATACCATCCCCTCAAGCTCGGGGATAATCATGTCATCTCCGCACACGGCATTGGGTGCCTAACGTGATCTGGATATGTCGGGAAGTGTAGGTTCGCTGGTCAGCGCCGCAGAAATTCGCCCGGGCATGGCGCGCCACACGAGCCACACCGCCACCAGGCACACCCCCGCGGCCCCGGCCAGGACGGCGGCCAGCCCGAACAGGTCACCCGCCACACCCCCGAGCGCCGCGCCCACCGGCATGCCGCCCATGCCGATCAGCCGATAGGCGGAGTTCACCCGTCCCAGCAGCTCGCCGGGGATCAGTCGCTGGCGTACCGAGACGACCAGCACGTTGGCCGCCGCCCCCGTCACCCCCCACACCACCGCCACCGGGTACAGCGCCCACGGCGACGGCACGAGCATGGGGACGAGCAGCAGCAGGCTGCTGATCGACCACGCCCCCACCAGCGTGCGGGACTCGCCGACCAGCCGCGTGAGCGGCCCGGTCAGCGGCGAGCCGAGCACCGCGCCGGCCGCGAAGGCCGTCATCATGAGGCCGTAGCCGCTCGGGTCCAGGCCGATGCGCGACCCGTCGCCGACGGCCCACAGGACGAAGACGGCGAAGTAGCCGGCGTTGGCCAGGTTCAGCAGGCCCGCGGAGATCGCCAGCCTTCTCAGGACGCGGTGGGCCAAGAGGTAACGCAGTGCCTCGCCGATGTCGGCGCGCAGCGGGCGGCGCGGCCCCGATGTGGCCGGGGCGGCCCGGAAGGAGCCCGCCATGCCGGTCAGGAGCAGGGCGGCGGCGGCGTACAGGAGGGCGGGGGCGCCGAAGAGCGCGGCGGGCAGCAGGCCGGCGAGCAGCCCGGCCACCGGCGCGCCGACGAAGTCGTTGCCGACGGTCTGGACGCCGACGATCCGGGCGTTGGCCCGGGTGAGGTCGTCCTTGGAGACGGCCATGGGCAGGACGGACTGCGCCGAGGTGTCGGCGAAGACCTCGCTCACACCGGCCGCGAACACCACCGCGAGCAGCGTCCACAGGTTGAGCAGGCCCGCCACGGCCAGCAGCGCCGCCACCGCCAGCACCGCCGTACGCGCGGTGTTGGCGGCCATCATGACGCGGCGGCGGTCGACGCGGTCGGCGACCGCCCCCGCGTGCAGCGCGAACAGCAGCCACGGCGCGGTCGCGGCGGCCCCGGCCAGCGACACCAGGGTGGGGGACCGGGTCATGGACACCGCCAGCAGCGGCGCGCCGACCCGCATGACACCGTCGGCCAGGTTGGACAGCGCGGTGGACGACCACAGGAACCAGAAGGCCTGCCCGAGACGGTTCACGACTCACTCCGATAGTGTGTAAGGAAAAGTGTGCATAGATTCCTTTGCAAAGATAGGCTTGCACAGTGACAGAAGGCAAGAGCTTCTCCGCCCGGACTCTCGACGCGAATGCGCTGAAGTCGTTCGCGCACCCGCTGCGGCTGCGCATCTACGAGCTGCTCGACGAGCACGGTCCGTCCACCGCCACCGGCCTGGCCGGCCTGCTCGGGCAGAACACCGGGGCCACCAGCTACCACCTGCGGGAGCTGGCCCGCCACGGCATGATCGAGATCGCGCCCGAGCTCGGCCGGGGCAAGGAGAAGTACTGGCGCATCACGCCCGGCGGCTTCAGTTTCGGACCGGCGAAGGGCAACCCCGAGGAGGTCGACGCCGCACTGGGGTTCCTGCTGGACGACATGGTCCGGCAGCGCGGCACGGAGCTGACCCGCTGGCGGGAGGGGGCGATGCGGGCTCCCGAGGAATGGATGCAGGCCGGCGTGTTCGCCCGCCGCTCCCTGCGGCTCACCCCGGAGGAGACGGCCGACCTGCGCGACCAGGTGCTGGAGGTGCTGGACCACTTCCGCGGGCTGTCGGACGGCAGGGACGCCCCCGCCGGCGGCGGCCACGTCGTCGTGCACTTCGACGTCCTGCCGCTCGGCGCCATCGGCGACCCCCCGGACGGCGGCGCCTGACCCCGTGCGGGGCCCGGGAACGGCGGCGCCCCCGTCCCGAGGGGTCGGAACGGGGGCGCGGCGGCCGGGTGGTCAGGAGATCAGGCTCAGGGCCCGCTCGGCCGTGCCCTCGGGCGCCTTGGCGGGCGAGCCCGCGTCGAACGGCGGCTGCGGGTCGTACTCGATCGCGAGCTGCACCGCCTGCGCCGTCTCGACGCCGTCGGCCTGGGCCAGCAGGGTCAGGGCCATGTCGATCCCGGCCGACACCCCGGCGGCCGTCACGATCTTGCCCTGGGTGACGACCCGCTCGCTCACCGGCTCGGCGCCGAACTCCTTCAGGCCGTCCAGCGCCGCCCAGTGGGTGGTCGCGCGCAGGTCCTTGAGCAACCCCGCCGCGGCCAGCACGTACGAGCCGCTGCACACCGACGCCGTCCACCGCGTGTGCTCGTGGGCCTCGCGCAGCCAGCCCAGCAGCGCCGCGTCGGACATCGCCTCAAGGGTGCCCGGCCCGCCCGGCACGATCACCACGTCGGGACGGGGCAGGTCGGCGTACGACGCGGTGGCGGCGATCGACAGGGTGCCCTGGTCGTCGGTCACCGGCCCCACCTCCCCGGCCACGAACGTCACCGTCACGCCGGGCGCGAACGCCAGCACCGTGTAGGGACCGACCGCGTCGAGCGCGGTGAACCGGTGGTAAAGCGGAATTGCCACATGCATGGTGTCATTTCTCCTTCGACTGGAATCTGCGGCGATGCTCGCCCGGCGACACCCGCCAGTGGCGGCGGAAGACGCGGTAGAGGGTCTCCGGCGTGCCGAGCCCCGACTCCCTGGCGACGGTCTCCAGGGGGTGCCCGGTGACCTCCAGGAGGCGTCTGGCGGCGTCGGCGCGGCTGCGTTCGACGTACCTGCCGGGTGGCAGGCCGGTCTGCTCGGTGAAGACGCGGGAGAAGTGCCGTTCGCTCATCCCGACGCGCCGGGCGAGCGCGGGCACGCTCAGGTCGGCGGCCGGGTTGGCGTCGATGTAGCCCTGCAACTCCCGCAGCGGCAGGCTGCGCGGCGTCATGGCCCGCATCGGCGCGCTGAACTGGCTCTGCCCACCCGGCCTGTGCAGGTAGACGACGAGCCCGCGGGCGACGTCACGGGCCAGCTCGTGGCCGTGGTCCCTGGCCACCAGCGCCAGCGCGAGGTCCACGCCGGACAGCACGCCCGCGGACGTCCACACGTTGCCGTCCTCGATGTAGAGGGGATCGGGGTCCACCTCGACGTCGGCGTAGCGGTGGCGCAGGTCGTCGGCGGACAGCCAGTGGGTGGTGGCCCTGCGCCGTTCGAGCAGCCCGGCCTCGGCCAGCACGAAGGCCCCGTTGCAGACCGAGGCGACCCGTCCGGCCCGCGCCGCCAGGTCGCCGACGGCCGCCACCAGCGCGCGGTCCTCCAGCTGCCGGGGCACGGTCAGCCCGCCGGCGACCAGGAGCGTGTCGAGCGCCCCCGTCACCTCGCCGATCGCCCCCGCCATGACCGTGACCCCGTTCGACGCGCACACCGCCCCCGCCTCCGCGGCGACCACCTCGACCCGGTAACCACGCCCCCGGGCGATCAGGTCGGCGGTCGCGAACACGTCGGCCGGCCCGGCCATGTCCAGCAACTGGAAGCCCGGGAAGACGACGATCACGATCCGCCGCTGCATGCCTTCATGCTGGTCGCAGCCCTGCGATGGCGTCAATGACACAAACCTTGCACATTACGCCACACCCGTGGAATTGGAGACGGCCGGCACCCCTGTTGGGGTGCCGGCCGTGGCTCTGGGTGGGTGGTCAGCCCATGTGCGGGTAGCGGTGGTCGGTCGGCGGGACGAACGTCTCCTTGATCGTGCGGGCGTTCACCCAGCGGATCAGGTTGAAGATCGAGCCGGCCTTGTCGTTGGTGCCCGAGGCCCGCGCGCCGCCGAACGGCTGCTGGCCCACGACCGCGCCCGTCGGCTTGTCGTTGACGTAGAAGTTGCCCGCCGCGAAGCGCAGCCGCTCCGAGGCCGCCGCGATGGCATACCTGTCCTGGGCGATGATCGAGCCGGTCAGCGCGTACGGGGCGATGCCCTCCATCTGGTCGAGCACCGTGTCGAAGTCGCGGTCCTCGTAGACGTGCACGCCGAGGATCGGCCCGAAGTACTCCCTGACGAAGATCTCGTCCGTCGGGTCGGCGCACTCCAGGATGGTCGGCTTGACGAAGTAGCCGACGCTGGAGTCGTACGAGCCGGTGAGCACGTCGATGTTCGAGGCCGCCCGCGCCCGGTCGATGGCGTCCTTGTGCTTGGCGAAGGCCCGGTCGTCGATGACCGCGCCCATGAACGTCGACAGGTCGGCGGCCACGTCGCCCACGGTCAGCGACTCGGCCGTGGCCACGAAGTCGTCACGCATGCGGTTCCACACCGAACGCGGCACGTACGCCCGCGAGGCCGCCGAGCACTTCTGGCCCTGGTACTCGAAGGCGCCCCTGACGAGCGCGGTCGAGAGCACGGCGGGGTCGGCCGACGGGTGGGCCAGCACGAAGTCCTTGCCGCCGGTCTCGCCCACCAGGCGCGGGTAGCCGTGGTAGGAGGCGATGTTGGCGCCGATCGTGCCCCACAGGTGCTGGAAGGTGGGGGTGGAGCCGGTGAAGTGCACGCCGGCCAGGGCCGGATGCGTCATGGCCACGTCGGAGACGGCCTGCCCGTTGCCGGTGACCATGTTGATCACACCGGGCGGCAGCCCGGCCGCCTCCAGCAGCCGCATCGTGTGGTGCGCGGCGAGCTGCTGCGTCGGCGACGGCTTCCAGACGACGACATTCCCCATCAAAGCGGCAGAAGTCGGCAAATTTCCGGCGATGGCGGTGAAGTTGAACGGCGTGATCGCCAGCACGAACCCCTCAAGGGGCCGGTACTCCATCCGGTTCCACACGCCGGGCGACGAGATCGGCTGGTCGGAGTAGAGCTGACGGGCGTAGGCCACGTTGAAGCGCAGGAAGTCGATCAGCTCACAGGCCGCGTCGATCTCCGCCTGCTGCGCCGACTTCGACTGACCCAGCACGGTGGCCGCGTTCAGCGTCTGGCGCCACGGGCCGGCCAGCAGGTCGGCGGCCTTGAGGAAGACCGCGGCCCGCTCGTCGAAGGACAGCGCCCGCCAGGCGGGCGCCGCCCGCAGGGCGCCGTCGATGGCGTCCTGCACGTCCTGAGCCGTAGCGTCGTTGGTACGGCCCAGGACGGAGGCATGGTTGTGCGGCTGCACCACGTCGATGGGCGCGCCGCCGCCGAGCCGCTGCTCGCCGTCGATGGTCATGGTCAGGTCGGTGGCGGAGCCGGACAGCTCCTTGATGCGGTCCTCCAGTGCCGAACGCTCGGCGCTGCCCGGCGCGTAGCCGAGCACGGGCTCGTTCACGGGGACGGGGACGTTGCTGATGGCATCCATTTACTTACCCCCAAGGGCACGAAGGAAGAAGGCGACGTTGGCGGGGCGCTCGGCCAGCCGGCGCATGAAGTACCCGTACCAGTCGTCGCCGTAGGGGACGTACACGCGGACCGTGTGGCCGGCCCCGGCGAGGGCCTCCTGCCGGTCGGTCCTGATCCCGTAGAGCATCTGGAACTCGTGGTCGCCGAGCGTCCGGCCGAAGCGGTCGGCGAGCAGCTCGGTGATGGAGATCAGCCGGTCGTCGTGCGTGGCCACCATGGGGTAACCCTTCCCCGCCATGAGGATGCGCAGGCATCGCACGTACGCCTTGTCCACGTCCTGCTTGTCCTGGTGCGCGACCGAGGCGGGCTCGCGGTAGGCGCCCTTGACCAGCCGTACGCGGGAGCCTTCGTGGGCCAGGTCGCGGCAGTCGTCCTCGCTGCGGAACAGGTACGCCTGGATGGCCACGCCGGTCGCGGGGTAGTCCTCGCGCAGCTTGCGCAGGATGCCCAGCGTCGAGTCGACGGTGGTGTGGTCCTCCATGTCGAGGGTCACGGTGGAGCCGTTGGCCGCCGCGGCGGCGCAGATCTGGCGGGCGTGCTCCAGGGCCATGCCGTCGTCGAGCCGCTGGCCGACGGCCGACAGTTTCACCGACACCTCGCCCCGGCGGCCGAGCTGCAGCGGCTTCAGCGCCTCCAGCAGCGTCACGTACGCCTGCGCCACGGTCTCGGCGGCCCGCGCGTCGCGCGTCTCCTCGCCGAGCTGGTCGACGGTCACGGCCAGGTTGGCGTCGCGCAGCCGTTCGATGGCGTTCCGGGCCTCCTGGACGCTCTCGCCGGCGACGAACCGGTCCACCACTTTGCGGGTGAGCGGGAAGCCTGACACGGAACGGCGTACGACGCCGCTCCCGGAGGCGGCAAGGAGCAGTTGACCCAACATGCCTCAAGTCTAGAAACCCCAGGTCAGAGGGGGCCATGAACGCGCGTAACGATCGATGTGGCAGGCTGTCATACAAATGCACAACACGTCCGACCTTCAGGAAATAGTCGACGAGATCGCCGCCACGCTGGGGGCGTCCGCGACGCTGGAGGACCGCTCGTTCCGGCTGCTCGCCTACGGCGCCCAGCACGGCGACATCGACACGGTCCGCCAGGAGTCGATCCTGCGCCGCCGCGCCACCGGCGAGGTGCGCGACTACTTCGAACGCTACGGCATCGCCAGGGCCGGCGGCCCGGTCCGCATCCCCGCGGACGCCGAGCTCAAAGTGCTGGCGCGGGTCTGCTGGCCGCTGCGGCACGGCGAGGTCACCTACGGCTACCTGTGGCTGCTGGACTCCGGCAGCCTCGCCGACGAGGCGCTGGGCCGTGTCGCGCCGCTGGTCGCCAGGGCCGCCGCCGCGCTCGCCCAGGAGGCCAGGAGCCGCCAGGACCTCGGTCGTGGCCTGCTCGCCCTGCTCTCGGCCGACCCCGAGGAGCGCGCCGCGGCCTCCATCGAGGTTCCCGGCCCGGTCGTCGCCGTCGCCGTGCGCGAGTCCAGCGAGCGGGTGGCCGCCCTCTGGACGCTCCCACGCGGCGTGCTGGCCCGCACCGGCTCGCCCGTGGCCCTGCTCGCCCCCGCCCACCTGGCCGGGGAGGTCGCCCAGACCCTGCAGAGCGCGTACGGCACCGCCGCCGGCATCGGCGCCCCCAGGAACGACCCGGCCGAGGCGTGGCAGAGCTGGCGCGAGGCCCGGCAGGCGCTGCGCATCGCCGAGCACTTCCCCCGGCACGCCCCCATCGCCCGCTGGCAGGACCTGGGCGTGCACCGCCTGCTGGCCCGCCTCGGCCGCTCCGACCTGCGCGAGCTGGCCGCCGAGACCGCCGCGCTGGACGCCGAGCTGGCCCAGACGCTGGAGGTCTACCTCGACCTCGGCGGCCACGCCCAGAAGACGGCCGCCGAGCTGGGCATCCACCGCCAGACCCTCTACTACCGCCTCGGCAAGGCCGAACGCCTCCTGCACCGGGACCTGTCCGAGGGCGACGACCGGCTGACCGTGCACCTCGGCCTGAAGGCGGCCAGGCTGCTGCCTCAGGACGGCCGGTAGACCTTCACCCAGTCCACGTACATGGAGACCGTCGCCGGGGTGGCGGAGTCGCGGCACCGGGGCTCGCACACCACGTCGTTCTGCAGCGCCAGGCCCATCCGGTCGCTGTCGGGCACGTAGGGGCCGCGGTAGTCCCACACCTTCCTGCCGTCCAGCCAGAACGTCAGCCGGCCGGGGAGCCAGTCCACCGCGGCGGTGTGCCAGCGGGTGAAGTCGGCCCGGAGCTGCCGCTGCGCGCGCCCGCGGCCGCCGTGCACGAAGATGCCGCCGCCCTGCCGGCGCGGGTCCACGATCTCGGCGAAGTCGACCTCGGCGTAGCCGTCGCCCTCGCCCTGGGAGGTGGGCCAGAGCAGCGCGACCGGCGTGTAGCCGTTGCCCGCCTCGGCCCTGAACCGCACCTCCCACCTGCCGTACCGCTGGGCCAGCCGGGTGGCCACGCCGCCGGACAGGTCCCTGCCGCCGTACCGGCCGCCCTTGAGGCGCAACATCCCGTTCGCGACCGTGGCGGCCTTGCCCGTACGGGGGTTACGCTCCGCGTCCGGCGAGTGGTAGACCATCCACCTGCTCGTGTCGACAGAGGAGCCGTCGAAGTTCTCGACGAGGACGGGCGCGCCCCACCTCGACGTCTCCGCCTGTGCGCTCTGGGGGAGGGCGAGGGCCGTGATGAGCGCCGCCGCCGCCAGGATCGAACCGCGTGTAGACATGCGGACCATCGAAGCAAAGGTGTCACTCCGGTAACAAGGGCCCCTTCCGGACAGGCATGGCGCCCCGCCCGGGTCGACTCGTCCTGTGCAGCGGCTCCCGGTTCCGCCCGGGAACGTACGAGAGGCGGGCGGCTGTCGCCGCCCGCCTCTCGTACGTTCCCGTCAGGCGCAGGCCGCCTCGTAGACGCGGACCAGCTCCTGGCTCACGCGCTCCCAGGAGTAGCGCGAGCGGGCGCGGTCGGCGCCGGCGTACCCGAGCGCGGTGCGCAGCGTCGGGTCGCACAGCAGCTCGCGGGCCAGCCGCGCGGTGCGCGCCGGGCGGTCCGGCGGGACCAGCAGGCCGGTCACGCCGTCGATCACGGAGTCGAGGTGGGCGCCCACGGCCGAGGCGATCACCGGCACGCCGCAGGCCATGGCCTCCAGCGCGACGACGCCCGTCGCGGCCTCGCGCGGCACCGACACCACGGCGTCCGCGCTGCGCATCAGCTTGGGCACCGAGGCCCGCTTGACCTGCCCGAGCAGCGTCACCCGGTCGGCGACGCCGAGCTGCTCGGCCAACACCCGCAGCCGGCGCGCGTCCCTGTCCTGGTCCAGGTCCTCGGGCTCGGGGCCGCCCGCGATGACCAGCTCCACGTCCGTCAGCCCCTGCAGCGCCCGCACCGCCGTGTACGCCCCGCGCTCGGGCGACAGCGGCCCCACGTGCACCAGCCGCTTGCGGGCGCCCTTGGTGGCGATCGCCCCGCGTCGCTGGAAACGCTCGGTGTCCACACCATGCGGCACGATCGCGATGTTCCCGCGCGGCACGCCCAGCCTGATCAACGCCGACTCCTCGTCGCCCGAGCCGGCGATGACCGCCTTGGCCCGGCGTCCGAGCGCCCGCTCCAGCTTCTGGTGCGTGGCGTCCACGGTGTGGAAGGTCTGCATGACCGGCACGTCCAAGCCCTTGGCGCCCGCCACGGCGGCGAGGCCCCCGGTCCAGGAGTGGGCGTGGATGACGTCCGGCCGCTCCTGGTTCCACCGCTTCATCAGGTGCTCGCCCACGTCGTTCAGGTACGGGACGAGGTCTTCCGGCATGAGGTCCTTGGCCGGGCCCACGTCGATCTGCTCCAGAGTGACCCCCGGGGCCACCCGCGTCTTGGGCTTGCCCTCGGCGTCGTCACGGCGGGAGTAGATGGTGACGTGGTGCTCGCGCCCCAGCTCGCGTGCTACGGAGAGAATACGGTGGTGCTGGTTTCCCTTGGCGGACGCGACGATCGCAATATTCATGGCACACCTCAGCGTGGAAAAGCCTTCAAGGTGTGCCTGCGTCTTAGGCACGTTGTTCTACGGAAAGACAATACCCATGTTTAGCCGGATCGCAAACCCCCGCAGATCAGACACCCTTGAGGGCGAGGACGACGATCTCGTCCCACACCTGGCCGCCGGAGAAGGCGTGCCGGTCGGCCTCCACGGCCTTGACCACGGTGGCCGGTGACTGCCCCGCGCAACGCCCCAGCACGTCGGCCAGCCGCTCCTCGCCGTACGGTTCGCCGGAGTCGTTCCTGGAGGAGATCAGGCCCTCGGAGTAGAGCACCAGCGTCTCCCCGACGGAGACCGTCAGCTCCTGCACGCCCGTCTCGGCCTCGGGGGAGATGCCCAGCGGCACGCCGCCGCCCGCCGCGAAGCGCACGTTGCCGTCGGGCTGCAGCAGCGCCGCCGGATGATGGCCCGCCGAGGACAACTGGATCTTCCGGCCCTTGACGAACCCCGCCACGGCCATCACGAACATGCCCGTGCCCTGCGCCACCAGGGCCTGGTTGACCTTGCGGATCACCAGGTCGGGGTGGGACTCCCAGGTGCTGAGCACCCGCAGCCCGCCGCGCACCATGGCGCTGACCGAGGCCGCCTCCTCGCCCTTGCCCGCCGCGCCGCCCAGGGCGAACCCCCAGCCGCCCGCGACCGGGAACACGTCGTAGAACTCCGCGCCCACCGAGGCGCCCGGGTGGTAGACCGCCGACGCCTCGTAGCCGGGCACGTCGGGCAGGTTGCGCGGGGCCACGCTGGCCGACAGGGCGTCGGCGGCGCGCGAACGGCTCTGGAAGCTCGACTGGGCGCGTACGGCCAGGCCGAGCTGCATCCCGACGTCCTGCAGGACGCCGAGGTCGGCCAGCGAGAACGGCTGCCTGTCGTGCGTGCGCACCAGCGTCAGCACCCCGTCGGACTGCCCGATCGGCACCGACAACATCGAGCCGGCCCCCATCGCGGTCAGCAGCGGCCCGTCGGCGGTGAAGCCGAGCAGCGACTCGTCGTCGACCATCTCGTGCACCACGCCCGAGCCGCGCTCCAGCACCTGCATCACCACCTGGCTGCCGGCCGGGTCGGCCGACTCCACCAGCCGCACCAGGTCGCCCAGCGGGTGGTTCTTCGGCGCCACCACCACCGAACGCCTCGGCAGCCCGTCGCGCACCAGGTCGGCGATCACCCAGTCGGCCCACTCGGCCGCCAGCAGCCGCGTCGTCCGCGGCAGCGCCACCGGGCGCAGCAGCGCCTCCTCGTCCAGCAGCAGCGCGCCGATCCTGGCCAGCAGGTCCTGCCGCCTGGACGCGGCCAGCAGCAGCGCACCGTCGGACTGCTCCGGCCGTCGCCCGCCGGGCTCGGGCAGCTGCACCTCGGTGGGCAGCGCCACGGCCGCCACCATCTGCTGCGGCTCGCCCGGCATCGTCACCCGCGTGAGGGCGAGCTGCACGGTGTGCGTCCGGCCCTGGTGCGCCAGCCGGGTCTCGAACGCCGACGGCTGCCCGGTCTGCAGCACCGAGTTCAGGTGCGAGCGGAACGCCGCCCGCCTGGAGACGTCGACCAGCAGCGGGAACGACCGCCCGACCAGGTAGCCGTCAGGGCTGCCGAGCACCCGCGAGGTCTCTGGGTTGATCCGCCGGACCACCCCGCCGCCGTCGAGCACGATCACCGGCACCGGGAAGGCCCGGAACACCTGGCGCAGCAGCTTCAGCTCGCGCTGTGTGCCGTCCTTCTTGCTCGCGGCCCGCTTGGGCGCCTTGCGCAGCGCCTCGCGCGCCTCGGCCAGCAACTCGGCGGCGGTGTCCAGTTCGGCCAGGGCGGCGTCGAGCGTGGGCGCGAGGTCGGTAGGGTAGGCGGTCCTCGCCTCACGCAAGGACGACACGCGTCCCGCCAGCGCGTCCAGAGCGTGTTCGAGGTCCGGCATGGTCATCCTTTGACGCTACGCCACCGGGGATAACGGTAGCCATAAGGGGTAGGGGCTTCTTGCTATGGAATCGACGGCGATGATCACTCCCGGGCTCGCCCGAGACCTGGCGGCGCTGGGGCGGCTGGGCGAGGACACCTCCACGGAGAGCGTCCTGCGCGGCCTGACCACGGCGCTGGCGGCCGGTGTGCCCGGGTGCTCGGGCGGCTCGGCCGAACACTGGCGCGACCAGCGGGTGCTGGTCTCCGGCTCGCACAGCGAGCTGATCATGCTGGTCGAGGGCGAGCGCGAGCTCGGCGAGGGGCCCTCTCTCGAGGCCCGCCAGAGCGGCGCTCGCGCGAGCCTGGGCGACGTGCTGACCGACAGCCGCTGGCCCCGCTACAACGCACTGGCGACCCGCTGGGGGGTGCGGTCGGTACTGATCGTGCCCATCGAGGTGGCGCCGGCGCAGCTCATCGTCGGACTCTACTCGGTCCGCAGGGGAGCCTTCTCCCCGCAGGCCGCCCACTCGCTGGCCGACATGCTGACCGAGCAGGTCGGGGTGGCCATGGCCAACATGTGGGAGTTCGAGGAGGTGCGCACCGACGCCGCCCAGCTCCAGGAGGCCCTGGCCGGACGGTCGGTCATCGACCAGGCCAAGGGCATCATCATGCAGACCAGCGGGTGCACGGCCGAGGCCGCCTTCGAGGAGCTGCGCAGGATCTCGCAGCACCATCAGGTCAAGGTGGCCGATCTGGCCAGGCTCCTGGTGGAGGAGCATCAGCGCAAGTCGACGCGTCGCGCATAGGGCCTCAGCCGATGGCGGCCAGCGCGTCGTCGAGCGTGTCGTACAGCGGCAGGCGCTGGGCCAGCCCGGTGATCCACATCACTTTCGACTTCGAGTACTCCACTCCCACCAAGGCGAACTTCGAACCCGACGTCAGGCTGGTCTGCCAGTGATGGACTATCAGCCCGAGCGCGCGCGAATCCATGAACGTCACCCCGGCCAGGTCGAGTATCAGGTCGGTGCCGGTGAGCGACAGGTAGTCGGCGAACTGCTCACGCGTCGTGGCGTCGAGCACGCCGTCGACCTTGACGACTGTGATCTCGTCGACGGTCGACGACGTCAGGCTCAGGGCGGCCACGGGCCCCTCGCCGTTTTCGGGCATTGTCACGAAGCAACCCTACTGTCACCACGCGACCGAGGAATACTTCTCGCGGCAGGGGGGACACTGGATCCGAAGTCCAGCAGAGGGCTTCCGTCTCGAGAGTAGAGCGAGGCGTGCCTCTGCCTGGGCTTTTTCTGCTGGCGGAGGCCGCCCTGCGACCCATATGAGGAGCAGCGATGGCTGTGCAGGAATACGTCCTCGAGGAGATGTCAGCAGAAGACCTTCTGGCCGAGATGGTCAGGGAAGGCACACCCGACAGCCACAGGGAACGGCTGCGCGAGCGCATCGTGGAGATGCACCGGCCGCTGGCCATGGAGATCGCCAGGCGTTACCGCTACCGGGGCGAACCTCTGGAGGACCTCCTCCAGGCCGCGTACGTCGGCCTGATGAAGGCCGTCAACGGCTTCGACCCGAGCCTCGGCCACGCCTTCAGGGGCTACGCCGTCGTCACGATGACCGGTGAGGTCAAGCGGCACTTCCGCGACCGCACCTGGGCCATCCGGGTCCCGCGCCTCTACCAGGAGCGCCGGTCCGAGCTCAACCGGCTCGTCGCCGACCTCAGCCAGGACCTCGGCAGGTCCCCGACCGTGGCCGAGCTGGCCGCGAAGATGAACATCTCGGAGGAAGACGTCCTGCTCACCCTCGACGCCTCGGCCGCGTACAGCACGCTGTCGCTCGACGCGCCGCTCGGCACCGACGACGACGCGGCCTCGCTCGGCGACGTCATCCCCGAGGACGACGACACGCTGAGCACCATGGTCGACCGTGAGGCCGTCAAGCCGCTCATCGACGCGCTGCCCAGCCGCGAGAAGCACATCCTGCTGCTGCGCTTCTTCGGCAACATGACGCAGGCCGAGATCGCCGCGGAGTTCGGCATCTCGCAGATGCACGTCTCACGGATTCTCCGTAAGGTACTCGACCAGCTCCGCAGTGAGCTGCTGGTCGGTTAGCCGCTGGTCGGCTGGTGAGAGAAAGGCGAGTCGCCGGGTGAACGAGGACGTCGAGCCTCAGTCGGGCTACACGAGCCCGCCACCCGGCGTGCCCGTGAAGGAGCTGCGCTTCCGGCTGCCGGATCTGCCGACGGTCCGGCAGTTCGCCGAGGACGAGGCCCGCGCCGTCGGGATGCCCGAGGAGGCGGTCGGCGACTTCGTCATCGCGGTCAACGAGGTGGCGACCAACGCGGTCACGCACGGGGCCGGCCGGGCCGCGATGCGGACGTGGGTGATCAGCGGGGACCTGGTGGTCGAGGTGCACGACGAGGGGTCCTGGAAGCCCGGGCCGCTGCCGGGGGCCGTCGGGGGGATGGGGTTGTGGGTGGCCCGGCTGCTCTCCTCCGATTTCACGTTGCGGGTGGGGAGCGGGGGGAGCACCGTGATCATGAGGTTTCCCGGTAAGGGGTGACCTCGGTTTTTTGTCTGGATATTTGCCTGCATCTGATGCTTCGGGAGGTTTGGGCGGGAGGCTTGGTCGGCCTCCCGCCCGGACCTTTGTTCTTGTCCTGGCTCAGCGGCGGGTGCGTCCGCGCCAGTTGCCGGACCCGCTGCGGACGCTCGCCGTGCCGATACCTGCCTGGTGCAGGGCCAGCAAGGTCAGCCCCAGCAGGACGAACGTCATGCCGGAGATCCCGCCGGGGATCCTCACGCCCACCAGGTCGAGCAGGAAGCCCAACCCGAAGATGATCGCTGCGACGACCGCGAGCATGCCGGTCACCTCCTCGTTTCAGCGGACAGATTGTGCGTGGACAGCGCGAGCAGCCGCTCCAGGACGTTGCGGTAGTCCCGGAACGCCTGCCGCAGGTCCTCGGTGTCGGGGGAGTCGACGTCCTTCCATCGGTCGCGCAGAGCGCCGGTACGGCTGGTGAGGGAGTTCGTCAGCGACTCCACCACCTCGCCGACCAGGCCGTCGGCGCGCTGGATCGCCTCGGCGGGGTCGTCCACGAAGGACGCCTGGACGTCGCGCCAGCGGGCCTGAACCTCGGCGGGATCCTGGTCAAACAGGGCGACCTCCAGGGGGGCCGCGTGCGAGGGGACGTCCTCCGCGGGAGCCCCCTCGACGGGAGCCTTTTCCGCCGGTCGCTCGTCCTCGGTGCGCTCGCCGTCGACGAGTTCGCCGTCGGTGAGTTCGTGGTCAGAGGGGTCGCTGTCGAAGGGGTCGCTGTCGGAGCGGTCGCGGACGGAGGAGGCGCGGTCGCTCAGCCGGTCGTGCGCCAGGTCGTCGTCGGCCCGGTCGCCGTGGACCAGGACGTCCTCCTGAGCCTGTTCGCCGTGGGGCAGTTCGTCCTGCGGGTGGTCGCTGTGGACCAGCACGTCGTCGGAACGTTCGCCGTGGTGTGTCCCGGTTCCGGACAGGACGTCCCGGGAGGTCTCGTGTCCAGGCGTCTCGCCGGCGTGGACGTGGGCGGGGACGTCAGCGGGGATGTCGGTGTGGGCCGGGTCGGGGGCCGGGGTGGGGGAGCGGTGGTCGGTGCCGCGTCCGAGAGGGGTGTCGCGCTCCGGATCGCCCGGCAGGTCGCCGGCCGTGTCGGAGTTCGCATAGGGGTCCTTGTAGGGCGGCTCGTCATCGTCGTCCCGGTCGAGGTCCCGGTCGTGGTCACGGTCGTGGTCACGGTCGTGGTCACGGCCGGGGGCCGTGGGGGTGTACCCGTGGGTCACCGGGGTGTGACCGGCCTCGTTCCGGTAGCCACTGTCGTACCGATCGCCGGTCTGGTCGGCCGGATCCTTGTGCTCGTCCTCCCCGTGAGCCCCGTCCGACCGCTGCGACGGGACCTTGAGCTCGTCCTCACTTCTTCTGCTGCTGCTCATCTACACTCACCGCCCTCGCGTGGTCTCGTGCAGCAGTTCCTCGAACAACGCGCGGTAGTGCACCATGGCCTGCCGGAGCTCCTCGGTCGAGGCTTCCTTCCTGACCGCCCGCCCGCTGATCTCGTGGGCCGTCCTGTAGTGGTCGAGAGTGGCCGCGTGCCCGACGGACAGGTCGGACAGCCGCTGCTCGAAGTCGTCCGTGGGGTAGCCCCGTTCCGCCATCACCGAGGTGACGAGCTGGTCGGCCTCGGTGACCGCGAACCCGGGGGCGTCGACGAAACGCTCCTGGACCTCGGTCCACCGGTTGGCGTAGGTGTCGCGCGTCTCCTCAGGCAGCGGACGGATGTCGAGCTCGGAATGGCGCTGCTCGCGGGCGATGAGCTCCCGCTCGGCGTCACGCCGGTTGTCGCTCTCGGCCACCGTACGCTCGTACTCAGGGCCGAAACGTTCGCGGAGACGGCTGCGGCGTTGCTGCTGTAGCACGACAAAGCCCACTGCGGCGAGCGCCACCACCGCGACCACGACGACGGCCACCCAGATCAAGGTGGTCATTGATGTTCGCCTCCGGTCTCTGTAATGAGACCTGCGACTGCCCACGATCAAGGCCGTCGAAACTCGCGTACTCAGTGAGCTGCGAGCCCTTTCCTGGCGGCCTCCAGCACCGTCGCGACGTGTGAGCCCGCCGGCGGCGCCGGGACCTCACTGAACCCTTCGGCCGCGTCGTACCGCACGTCGAGCCCCGCGTCCACGAGCCGCTGAGCCCACCGCAGAGCCGTGTTCAACCGCTCGGCCGCCGGCGGTTTCCCCTGCGCCGCCGCCGACAGGTTCCGCAGGTTCGTCGCCGGCCCGGACTGCGCGTGCACGCGCGCCAGCTTCCACGGGACGGCGGCACTGTGGTCGAGCATCGGCTTGGCCAGCCCCGCGGCCCGCTTGGCCTGCAGCACCCCGGACTCGGACACCCCGAAATGAGCGGCCAGTTCCTGCACGCTCATCCCGCCGGCCACCAGCTGCGCCAGCTCCGCCCGATCAACGCTCGGCCTCCGCCCCACCACGCCCTCCGCTCCCGCTTTCCGTGTACGCGCCTACCTCCGATGTGCGCTAAGGTTATGACGTCCCGCCCCGCAGGGGGCGGCCGACGCAACCGGGACGTAGCGCAGCTTGGTAGCGCACTTGACTGGGGGTCAAGGGGTCGCAGGTTCAAATCCTGTCGTCCCGACCAGGTTTTAGCTGGTCGGCAAGGGTGTCACTCAAAAGGGTGGCACCCTTTCGCATTGGTGAGTGACTAACTGAGTGACTACCGGGCGAAGATCTCATCCATCGCCGCAGCTCCTTGCAGGAGTACGGGGCGGATCTGCTTGCGGTAGACCGCTTCGGTGACCGCCGTCCCGCTGTGGCCGACGAGCCGGGCGATCTCCTCCAGGGGGACGCCCGAGTCGGAGAGCAGTGAGACGAAGCTGTGCCGCATCTCCCGGGGCGTCCAGTAGTAGGCGGGCATCCCGGCGTCCTTGACGATCTTCCGGAACGCTCTGCGTACGTTGTGGGCGTCGAGGGGCGTGCCGACGAGCGAGGCGAAGACGAGCCCGTGATCCTGCCACTTGTCGCCCGCCGCTTTCATGTCTTTCCGCTGCTGTTCGCGGTGCGCTTTCAGCGCTTCCACACAGCGCTTGGGCAGTGCCAGGGAGCGACGTGAGCGCTTGGTCTTGGTGTCGCCTCCTTCACGTACTGAGCGCCACACGGCGATCCACGGCGGGATGTCCTTGTCCGGATCGCCGACGAGATCGACCTCGTTCCAGGTGAGCGCCCGCAGTTCCTCTGTGCGGGCACCGATCAGCAGCGAGAGGACGACGTAGGCGTACAGGCGGGTGCCATCAGCCGCGTCGAGCAGAGCGGTGGCCTGGTCGAGGGTGAGGGACTTGGACGGGCGGCCTTCCCTGCCCTCGGGGATCTCACACAGGCCCACCACGTTGCGCTTGACCTTGTCGCGGGCCTGGGCGAACCTGACCACGCGGTTAAGACAGGAGTGCAGCAACCGCACAGTGCGGACGGCCAGGACTTTGGCCTTGCCGACGAGCCACCGGTCCACGTCCTCGGCGCTCAGCTCACGCAGCTTCCGGGCACCCAGGTCGGGGATGATGTGCTTGGCGCACAGGATCTGGTAGTTGGCGACAGTGCTCTGGCTGCGACCATGCAGGCCATAGGCGAGCCAGCTCGTCACGGCATCGGCCACCGTGTAGTTCGCCGGGCCGCTGGCCAGCCCGTCGTCATGGTCTCGGATGATTTCTTTGAGGTTGGCCTTGGCTTCGGTCTTGGTCTTGCCGCTGGCCTTCTTGACGATGCGCTTGCCCGCTGGGGTGTAGCCGACCGTCACTGAGGCGATCCAGCGTTGCCGGTTCTCGTCCCAGTGCAGGCCGCCGTCTCCTCGGCTGCGTCGTTCGGTCATGGAGCCTCCTGTTCGAGTAGGGAGATGTAGTCCTCGATGGCTGAGGCGGGGATGAGCCTGGTCCGTCCCTGGGTGACGGAGCGGAGCCGGCCGGAGCGGATGAGTTCGTAGATCACGCTGCGGCTGAGGCTGAGTAGGTGCATGGCGTCGGTGACGCGGTAGAGCCGCCGATCGTGGGCGGGACGGGTTGGGGTCATTCATCCGCCCGCTCTGCCGTGATCTTGCGGGCGGCCTCGACTCGCTGGCGGATGTGCTCGGCCATGATCGCTTCGCCTTGGGTGTAGCCGCTTCCGGCGAAGCGCCAGTGCGCCATGACGAGCGTGGTCGCCTGGTCGAGGGTGGGTAGGTCGTGACGCTCGCGGGCTTCGGCGGCGCGGTGCAGGGCGCGAGCGCTGCGCAGGTCGCCCAAGGTGATGGAGTAGAGACGGCTTTTGCTGGAGAAGTGGCCGCGGAAGCCCAGCATGTGTGCCCACGGCCGGAGCCGTAGTCCGGCGTACTCGGGGCGTGCGCCAAGGTCCCAGCAGGTACGGATCATGCGCCGGGCGTGTTCGGTCACCGGGAGCGCGTCCAGGTGCAGGCCGGGCTTGAGTCCGGACCCACGGCACAGGCCGCAGGAAGCCCTCAAGCTCAGCCGCCCGCGTCCTTTGCACGCCGGACAGGAGATGCGGTGATCAACGGTGCCCGAGGATTCCGCGCCCTTGGTGGCGTATTTGGCGATGTAGCCGGCCACCGCCTGCTCACTGAGTCCTTCACGGTCGCCGACCTGGTGCGCGGAGTGAGCGAAGACGTGGCACCCGAGCACTTCTACAGCCACTTGGAAGCCACCAGGGGCCCATTGCACTGGACCACCAGCGCCCATGCCGCCATGCCTTACGGCTCCGCCATTGAGGATCTGGAGATGGAAGCCGTCGGCACGCCCCTCCTGGTCATCCGTCGCCTCATGCTCGATCGCGAGGGCCGCCCCCTGGAGTTCACCCAGATCGAGGCTCCTGGAGACCGCTTCGAGGCGGCAGGCAGGGGAGACGAAGGTCGGATCGCGCTGCGCCTGTAGTGGGCTCAGAGTTTCTTTACTGGTTCAAGGCGGCGCGCAAGCGCGCCGCGCGGCGGTCCGGTGCCCTCCCCGCCGGGCTGCGGCCTGGGGGCCGGTCCCGGCGGGGAGCACCGGCCGCCGCAGGCTGAGCGGCTGAGACCAGGCAAGGGGGCGTCCGATCAATGCACCGGCTCGCACGTGGCGGTGTTCCGGGGCGTCCACCAGTACAGCCCTACGATCGCCATGCTGTGGCTGGTCTCCACACGGGGTTGGGGGCGATCGAAGGTTCGGGACTTCGTACCTCAGCCCCGACCCACCGAGCGGCGCGGTTGCTCAAGCCGGGTTTCGGCCTCCAGGCGCGCTGCAAGCTCGATGAGCGTGGCCGCACATCGTACGTTGGACAGCCCCCGCTTCAACTCGTTCGGAGAGAGACTGTGACGACGTACCGCGTAGAACCCGCCGCCCGCCGCCTCAGAGATCACCCAGCACTTGCCGTACCTCGCGGCCAGTGCGGGAAGCGTACTCACCGCAGGCTCACGATCGAGTGGACGGGGAAGGATCAAAGATCAGCCCCGGGTACGGATGGTTGTGGTGCAGCTTGGCGTAGCGGAAGGCCACCCTTCGAGCGGCCCGCGCGGGTTCGTCGGCCGGGTGGCGGGCGTACATGACGCGTCTACGTCGCTCGTCCCAGCCCACGCGCCACCAGAACCACACGCCGTCGCACCAGATCACCAGGCCGACCCACACCGACACCAACGCCAGCCCGTAGCCGTCGTGGACATCGGCCTCGATGCCATGCTGCTTCAGCGCCTTGCGGAGTTCTTCGGCCACATCGAGCGGCGTCACCGACGCGATGTCCGATGCCCTGTCCTGACGGCTCGCTGCGACGCTGTTCGCGGGGATCGGAGCGCCTCTAGAGTTGTCCATGGGTCGCACCTCCACTGTGCGATCAAGGAACCCGTACGGCGTGTCAGCGCCTGCGGGTTCCGCCTTTTCACGGTCCTCTCATGACATCTCCAGGTAGCCCCGCACCGACAGTGTGAGTAAGGGAGACTGGGGGAGACAGGCGGACCCCAGTCCCCCGAGGTGCACACAATGGATAACGTTCCGGCCTGGGCCCTACGGTTGCGCGCCGAAAGGCGTGGCAAGTTGTGGACACAGCGAGACATGGCCAAGCACCTTGCCGACGCGGCAGACCCACACACGCGGGCTCGTCTTCCCGAGCGGGAATCCCTGATCCGCATGATCAAGGCTTGGGAGGCCGGCAGGCACCAGCCCAAGGACCCGTATCGATTGCTCTACTGCCGAGTGTTCGGCATGGGAGAAGCCGAGTTGTTCGCCGATGACGTGCAGGACAACGCCTGTTTCGAGGGAGAGGTCGAGGCGTTGGAGCTGGGCCGCCGGGTTGCCGCCAGCGATGTGGGTAATGAGACGCTTGACCGGCTGGAACTGGCCGTCGATGACCTTGCGATGGCCTACCAGGGGACACCACCGGCCGAGTTGCTGAAACGAGCACGCCAGCACCTGTCTTACGTCTCGCATCTGATCAACGCGAAGAAGACACTTATTGAGCACCGCCGCCTGCTAACAGCCGGTGGCTGGCTGTCCTTGCTGACTTCCACCTGCTATATCGACCTTCGCCAGTACGATGCCGCTGCAACATGGCTTCAGACATCCGCCCAGTTGGCAAAGCATGCTGAGCAGCCCGAGATCGCGGCATGGTGCCTGGAGACCGAGGCGTGGCAGGCGGTCACCACCGGCGACTACCGCCGAGCCTTGACCCTGACTCAGGGGGCGCAGGTCATCGCGCCACATGGAAGTTCCGCCTACATCCAGGCGACCGCACAGGAAGGCCGGGTATGGGCACGGCTCGGATCTGGCCCGGAAACGCGTGATGCGCTGAACCGTGTCGCCCGGTTGGTCGCGCCGTTGTCGATGCCCGAGCATCCCGAGCATCACTACCGGTACGACCCCTCCAAGAGCGACGCCTACGTCGCGACCACACTGTCATGGCTGGGAGATCCGGCCGCCGAGCGGTACGCCCGGCAGGTGCTCGCGCGCATGGAGTCAGCCGCAGATGGGCCGTTTCGCCCGCGCAGGGCGGCATCCGCGCGCCTTGACCTGGCGCTGGCACTGCTGGCGGCCGATCAGTCCGAGGAGGCGGGTCGGCTTACCCTCATGACGATGACCAGCGGCGTGCTGGTGCCGTCCAGCTATTGGAGGGCACACGAGGTGATCAGCGCCATCGAAGCACTCCGCATGCCGGAAGCCACAGAACTGCGTGAGGCTTATCGAGAACTGAGCGGTCGCGCGGACGGGCGGCCTTATGAGTGACCAACTGAGTGACAACGCCCTCGGATGAGGTCGGACAACAGTGGATCACCGTGGACCCTATGCGCAGGTGGGAGCGGGTACAGCCCGTGGTCCCGCCCCTGCCTGGCATGCCTGGGGGTCAAGGGGTCGCAGGTTCAAATCCTGTCGTCCCGACTTGCGAGAAACCGCAGGTCAGAGGCCGTTTCTGAGAAATCGGAAACGGCCTCTTCGCGTACTCCTGGGGACCAATTTGGGACCAAACTAGGGCAGATCGACCGCGCATAGCTCTTCTTGTCCGTGGGTCAAGGTGGGCAGATTTGCCTACCGAAGGTTGGGTGCGTGCCTCGGGCCGGGCATGGATCAAGTATTTCGTAGGGCCCACCTGCGGTTTCGCCTGGGCGTCCCATCGTTTGGTTCGTACCGAGGTGGTTATGGGCGGGGCTAGGCAGTGATGCCTGCGGCCTTCGCCGAAGTTGCCACCGTTGCCGAGACGTGGGTGTGTGTGTTGACGCCGCCTCCCTCGTCGTTCGAGCAGGTGCGGAGATTGCTGTCGATCTTGGCCCGCCGGCGAACCCCGGCCGCTCCGGGACGGCCGTTGCGGTTCGGTTGAGGGTCAGGGGCGCCGATACGCATGCACCTGGTGGAACACCTGCAGCGGTGTGCTGATCTCCACCGCCTTGGGCGGGATCTTCGACGCCTTGAGCGCCCTGGCGTACGTCTCCGGCGGGTAGTCGCCGCAACCCAGCTTGTGCCGGTTGCCGTCGGCGGCGGCGCGGGCGTCCCAGACGCTGACCCGCAGATAGAGCTCACGCTCCAGCCATCCGTCGAAGTCGTCGAGGTGGTCGGCGACGTGCTGCAGGTAGCGGGCGCGCACGGTCCGGGCGCCTGGGCCGGCTGCCCCGGCCTCGCCCGCAGGATTTCCTGCCGTTGCAGGACGACATGATCCGGTACGCCGGCCAGCCCGTCGCGGCCGTGGTGGCGCGGACCCTGGAGCAGGCCCGGCACGCGGCCGGGCTGGTGGCGGTGAGCTACCGGGCCGACACCCCGCGGACGGTGCTCGCCGACGGTCTCGACCCCGCGTACCTGCCGCCCCAGGGACCTGACGGGGGCGACAACGTGTACGTGCGCGGGGACGTCGAGGCCGCGCTCACGTCCGCGCCCGTCACGGTCGAGGCGACGTACACCACCCCGATGCAGCACCACAACCCGATGGAGCTGCCGGCGACCGTCGCCGCCTGGGACGGCGACCGGCTCACCGTTCAGGAGTCCACCCAGAACATCGCCGGCACCCAGGAAGGGCTGATGACGGTGTTCCGACTGCCCCGCGAGAAGGTATGCGTCATCTCCCCGTACGTGGGCGGCGGGTTCGGCGCCAAGGGCACGTCCGCGGTGCCGCGCATCGCCCTGGCCGCGGCGCTCGCCCGGCACGTCGGACACCCGGTCAGGCTGGTGCTGACCAGGGCCGAGTCCTACACCAGCAACGGCCACCGCGCCGCGTCCCACCAGGTGGTGCGCGTCGGCGCCACCTGCGACGGCCGGCTGACCGCGATCGACCACACCCTCACCCAGCAGGTGGCCGGCACCGAGGGCCGGTTCGTCACCAGCGCCCGAATCACCCGGATCCTGTACGCCTGCCCGAACGTGCGCACCACCCAGCGGGCCGTCGCCCTGGACCTGGCCAACGCCGCCTACATCCGGGCGCCGGACACCGTCACCAGCCACGCCCTGGAGTCGGCCCTGGAC
This sequence comes from Nonomuraea sp. NPDC049607, assembly GCF_040675375.1. NCBI lineage: Bacteria > Bacillati > Actinomycetota > Actinomycetes > Streptosporangiales > Streptosporangiaceae > Nonomuraea > Nonomuraea sp. NPDC049607. Next base: position 83,170 of record NZ_JBFAOV010000013.1, on the reverse strand, counting down.
GAGCTGAGCTACGCGCTCGGCCTGGACCCGGTCACGCTCGGGATCCGCAACTGGTCGGCGACCAACCAGCAGAGCGGCGTCCGGCACGGCAGCAACCACCTGCGCACCTGCTACGAGCGGGGCGCCGAGCGCTTCGGCTGGTGGCGCCGCGCCCCGCGTCCCGGCTCCATGCGTGACGGCGACTGGCTGCTCGGCTGGGGCATGGCCACCGTGGCCCACACCGCGGGCGGCCGGGAGATGGCGGGAGCCGAAGTGATCATCGGCGTGGACGGCGCGGCATGGATCCGCTCCGGCACCCACGACATCGGCACCGGCACCTCCACGGTGATGCGGCAGCTCGGCGCCGACGTGCTGGGCCTGCCGATGGCCGAGGTCCGCTTCGACCTCGGCGACTCCGCTTACCCCCAGGCGCCGGCCTCGTCGGCGTCGGCGACCGTGCCCTGTACCGGCGCGGGCGTCGTCCGCGCCGCGACCGCTGCCCGCGACCAGGTGATCGCCCTGGCCGTGGCGGACGAGAGCAGCCCGCTGCACGGCCTGCCGCCTGCCCGCGTCCGCGCCGCCGACGGACATCTGTTCGATCTCGACCGCCCCGCGCGCCGCACCAGCTTCCGGGACGTGCTGCGCCGCCACGGCCGGCCTCTCTGCGTGACCAGCCCGGCGGGCGGGCGGATGGTCCAGGCGGTCTCGACCGGCGCGGTGTTCACCGAGGTCGCCGTCCACCGGCTGCTGGGCCAGGTCCGGGTGCGCCGCGTCGTCGGCGTCTACGACCCCGGCCGGGTACTCAACGAGCGCACCGCGCGCAGCCAGGCCGTCGGCGGCGTGATCTGGGGCATCGGCGTCGCCCTGTCCGAGCACACCCTGACCGATCCCCACCTGGGCCGCATCCTCACCCCGAACCTGTCCGGCTACCTGGTGCCCGTGGCCGCCGACGTGCCCGACCTGGACCTCACGTTCATCGACCGGCCCGACCCGGCCAGCCCGGCGCTCGGCGCCCGCGGCTTCGGCGAGGCTCCTACGACCGGCCTGAGCGCCGCGATCGGCAACGCCGTCCACCACGCCATCGGCCACCGCGTCCGCGACCTGCCGATCACCCAGGACAAGGTTCTCGCCGCCCTTGCCTGACTCCTCGGCGCGGGGTGCGTCACCAGGCCGAATGCCGCGGACCGGGCACGAACGGCCATGCCGGACTCCACCGGCCGCCCTTTGGCCAAAGTCAGCCCCACCCGCCGCGCTTGAGGAATAGCCTGGCGCCGGGATCCGCCGGTCGGGCCGTAGGGGGCGATCGCGCAGGCGCGTGATCCATGCGTGGCCCGGCAGGTGTTCTCCCGACAGGGCGGCTGCCTGCCGCGGCACGGCAGCCCCGGCCCGGGTGATCGTGGCCGGCGAGCGTTGCAGGGGGCAACGATGGGGTTGTGGGGGAAGATCGCGAAGACGGGCCGGGTGGCCGAGCCCGCACCCGCCCGCCAGGAGGGTGACCCGCCCGGGAAGGCGGCGGAACTCGCCGGATCGGTGCAGATCAGACATGTGGACGCGGGGTCGTGCAACGGCTGCGAGGTAGAGATCGCCTCGGCGTTCGGCCCGGTGTACGACGCCGAACGGTACGGCGCGCGGCTGGTGGCCTCGCCGCGGCACGCCGATGCGCTGCTGGTGACCGGGCCGGTGACCCGCAACATGGAGGTGGCGCTGCGCCGCACCCATGACGCGGTCCCCGAGCCCCGCCTGGTGATCGCGCTGGGCGACTGCGCGCGCGACTGCGGGGTGTTCGCCGGAGCCTACGGGGTGGCCGGGGCGGTGGCCGACGTGCTGCCGGTGGACGTGGAGGTGCCGGGGTGCCCGCCGGAGCCCGCGGCGATCGTGGCGGCGTTGCGCGGGCTGACGGGCCGATGAACCCGGTCGGCACACTGTACGTGGCGGCGCTGTCCGGCTGCGCGCTGGCCGCGGTGACCGCCCTGCTGACCCCGCCCCGGGCGCGGCGGCACCTGGCGGGCTGGTGCACGGCGGCCGCGGGCGCCGCCGCCGCGGCAGCGGGCACGACGGCGATCACAACCGCGATCACAGAGGCAGGCACGACGGCGGTGGGCGGCGCCGGTCGGAGCTGGTCGGCCTGGCTGCCGGACCTGCTGCCGCTGGCCGGGGTACGGCTGGCGGTCGATCCCCTGAGCGGGGTGTTCATCGCGGTCACCGGGTTCGTGGCGGTGTGCGCGGCGATCTACGGGATCGCCTACTGCGCCCACGGCCTGGACGGACGCGTGTTCCAGTCGGTGCTGCCGCTGTTCGTGGCGGCCATGCTGCTGGTGCCCGCCGCGGCAAGTGTGAGCACGTTCCTGCTGGCCTGGGAGCTGACGGCGGTGTCGTCGCTGCCGCTGGTGCTGGCCGAGCACCGGCGGGGGGAGGCCGTGGGCCGGGCCGGGCTCTGGTACGCGGTCATGACCCACCTCGGCCTGGTGACGATCCTCGTCGGCCTGGTCGCGTTCGCCGCCGGGGCCGGCGGGGAGAGCTTCGAGCAGTTGCGCGAGGCCACGCTGTCGCCGGCCGCCAGGACGGTCGTGTTCCTGGCGACGCTGGCCGGGTTCGCCTCCAAGGCGGGCATCGTGCCGCTGCACGTGTGGCTGCCGCGGGCGCACCCGGAGGCGCCGAGTCACGTCTCGGCCCTGATGAGCGCGGCCATGGTGAACATGGGCGCGTACGGCGTCGTCCGGGTCGGGCTGGATCTGCTGCACGGCGGCCCCGCCTGGTGGTGGCTGCTGGTGCTGGGAGCGGGCGCGGCGTCGGCGCTGTTCGGGATCCTTCAGGCAGCGGTCGCCTCCGACCTGAAGCGGCTGCTGGGCTACTCCACGACGGAGAACCTGGGCCTGGTGCTGGTCGGGGTGGGCGCGGCGGGCTTCTTCGCGGCCTGCGACGCTCCCGTGCCGGCGGCGCTGGCGCTGGCCGCGGCCCTGCTCCACGTGGTCAACCACGCCGCGTTCAAGACGGTGTTGTTCCTGTCGGCGGGCTCGGTGCTGCACGCGACCGGCACCCGCGATCTGGACGCGCTCGGCGGGCTGCGCGCGCGGCTGCCGTACACCACCGTCGTGTTCGCGCTCGGCGCGTTGTGCGCTTCGGCGCTGCCGCCCGGCAACGCCTTCGTCAGCGAGTGGCTGCTGCTGCAGAGCCTCATCCACGCGCAGCCCGCCGCCGGGGTGGCGGGCGCGGTGACGATGCCGCTGGCCGTGGGGGCGATCGCGCTGTCGGCGGGTCTCGCCATCGCCACCTTCGTCAAGGCGTTCGGCGTGGGCTTCCTGGGCCGGCCGCGCAGCGCGGAGGCCGAACGTGCCGGAGAGAGCCCGCCGGCCATGCTGACCGCGACGACGCTCGCGGCGGCGTGCTGCGTGGCCCTGGCGCTGGCTCCCACGCTGGTCCTGCCCGCGCTCGTCCGGGCGGTCGGAGTGGCGTTCCCGGGACGGGACGTGGCCGGCGGGCAGGTGACGCTGCGGCTGACCGGGGTCGCGGGGATGATCTCGCCACTGCTGATCGCCGTCGCCCTGGTGGCCGCCGTCGTGGCCGTCCTCTGCCTGGTACGGGTGGGCGCGACGCGGCGGGCACGGCGCGCCGCCCGGCTCTGGGACTGCGGCGCCGGGCCCATGTCGGCGCGGATGGAGTACACCGCCACGTCGTTCGCCGAGCCGCTGCAGCGGGTCTTCGGCGACGTCCTGGAGCCGGAGAGCGGCGTGGACGTCACCCCGATGAAGGAGTCGGCCTACCTGGTGGAACGCGTGAGCTTCCACGCGCGGATCCCTGACCGGATCGAACACCGGCTGTACGAGCCGTTGATCTCCGCCGTGACGGCCGCCGGGCGTGGCGCCCGTGGCCTGGCCACCGGCAGCGTCCACCGCTATCTCGGCTACGGGTTCTGGGCGCTGACCGCGGCGCTGATCGTTCTGGTGGTGCTGCGATGACGGGCGTGATCGGAGCGGCGCTCCAGGTGATCCTGGTCGCGGTCGGCTCGCCGCTGCTGGTGGGGGTGATGCGGCAGGTCCACGCCCGGCTGGAGGGACGCGCCGGCGCCGGGATCGCCCAGCCGTGGCGGGACCTGCGCAAGCTGATGCGCAAGGAGGCCATCGCGCCACGCGGCACCGGCTGGGTGTTCCGCGCGGCGCCGCCGCTGCTGGCCGGCACGGCGCTGGTCGTGGCCGCGGTGGTGCCGCTGGTGACCACGGACTCGCCGCTGGACGGCGTCGCGGACCTGTTCGCGGTGCCCGCGCTGCTGGCGCTGGGGTCGGTGGCGCTGGCCCTGGGCGCCCTGGACACCGGGACGGCGTTCGGCGGGATGGGCGCCAGCCGGGAGATGACCGTGCTGGCGCTGGTGGAGCCGACGATCCTGGTCTCGACCTTCGCCCTGTCGATCGGCGTCCGCTCCACGAGCCTGGGGGCGATCGTGACGGCGGCGGCCGGGCATCCGCTGTCGGTGCTCTCCCCGGTGAGCGTGCTCGCCTCGGTCGCGCTGGCGATCGTCACGCTCGCCGAGACCGGCCGGATCCCCGTGGACAATCCCTCCACGCACCTGGAGCTGACGATGATCCACGAGGCGACGGTGCTGGAGTACGCCGGGCCCGACCTGGCGCTGATCGAGTGGGCGTCGGCGATGCGGCTGTCGGTGCTGCTGGGACTGCTGGCCGGCCTGTTCGTCCCCCTGGGGATCGCGGGCGCGGGGGCCGGGGTGCTCGCGCTGCCGCTGGCGATGGTCGCGCTCGTCGTCAAGGTGGGGCTGCTGGGAGTGCTGCTCGCCGCCGGCGAGGTGTTCATGGCCAAGCTCCGGCTGTTCCGCGTTCCGGAACTGCTGGCCGGTTCGTTCCTGCTGGCGCTGCTGGCCGTCACCGCTTCCTTCTTCCTGACCTGAGACATGGACGTGAACATGACCGATGCGACGTACGTCCAGCTCCTGGACCTGGCCTGCGGGGCGTTCCTGCTCACGGGCGTGCTGGTGCTGTGGCGGCACGAGCTGTCGCCGATCGTGCGCCTGTTCGCCCTGCAAGGCGTGGCGCTGACCGTGCTGATCGTCGTCCTCGGCGTCCGGCAGGGGAGCCTCGAACTGGTCCTGATCGGTCTCGGGGTGGGTGCGTTGCGCGCCGCGCTGCTGCCGTACCTGATGCGCCGCGCACTGGTGGCGAGCGGCGCGGGCCGCGAGACACAGCCGCTGGTCAACGTGGCGACCTCACTGCTGGTGGCGGCGGTGCTGGCGATGCTGGCCTACGCGGCCTCCCAGCCGCTGGTACGGCTGTCGCCCACCCCCGCCGCGCACGCGGTGCCGATCGCGCTGACCGTGCTGCTGATCGGGTTCTTCGTGCTGGTGACCCGGCGGCGGGCGCTGTCACAGCTGGTGGGCTTCCTGCTGATGGACAACGCCATCACCGCCGCCGCCTTCCTGACCACCAGCGGCGTCCCGCTCGTCGTCGAGCTCGGGATCTCGCTGGACGTCCTGCTGGCCGTGCTGGTGCTGCAGGTGCTGACCACCCGGATGCAGGCCGCCTTCGGCGGCACCGACCTGGACGAGCTACGGGAGTTGCACGACTGATGGACAGCCTGCTGGTGATCGCCCCGGTCGCGGTGCCCGCGGCCGCCGCGCTCGCGTACGCCCTGATCGGCTGGAACCGGGTAACCGCCTGGCTGGGCGCGTCGGCCGCGGCCGGGCTGCTGGCCTGCGCCGTCGCGCTGGCCGCGGCGGGGAGGCGGGAGGCGCTGGCGGGGCTGCTGCACAGCGACGCGCTGAGCGCCTTCATGCTGATCGTCATCGGCACGGTCGCGCTGCTGGCCATGCTGGCCGGCCCCGCCTACCTGGCGGCCGAGCTCGCCTCCGGGCAGACCGGCCCGCGCGAGATGCGCCGCTACGGCGTGCTGACCCAGTCGTTCGTCGCCGCGATGGCGCTGGCCGTCCTGGCCTCCAGCCTGGGCCTGCTCTGGGTGGCCATCGAGGCGACCACCATCCTGACCGCCTTCCTGGTCGGGCACCGGCGCACCCGTCAGGCCACCGAGGCCGCGTGGAAGTACATGGTCATCTGCTCGGTCGGCATCGCGCTGGCGCTGCTGGGCCTGGTCCTGACCCACGACGCCGGCGACCACGCCGGAGTGGCCTCCCTGGACTGGACGGCGCTGTCCGAACACGCGGGCCGGCTCGACCCCGGCGTGATGCGCATCGCGGTCATGCTGCTGGTGCTCGGCTTCGGCACCAAGGCCGGGCTGGCGCCCATGAACGCCTGGCTGCCCGACGCCTACAGCCAGGCCCCGGCCCCGGTGTGCGCGCTGATGTCCGGGGGGCTGCTGTCGGTGGCCTTCTACGCCGTCCTGCGCGTCAAGGTCATCGCCGACGTGGCGCTCGGCACCGGCTTCACCCGTACGCTGCTGGTCATCGTGGCGCTGGCCTCCCTGGCCGGGGCCGCGCTGCTGCTCATCGGCCAGCGCGACTACAAGCGGCTGCTGGCCTACTCCAGCATCGAGCACATGGGGCTGATCGCCCTCGGCGCCGCGATCGGCAACACCCTCGCCCTGGTCGCCGTCCTGCTGCACATCCTCGGGCACGGCCTGGGCAAGTCGGTGGTGTTCCTGTCCGCGGGACAGCTCCACCAGGCGCTCGGCAGCACCCGGATCCGTGCCGTACGCGGCCTCATCTCCAGGGCGCCGATGCCGGCCGGGGCGTTCTCCCTGGGGCTGCTGGCCCTGCTCGGCCTCCCGCCGTTCAGCCTGTTCGCCAGCGAGCTGGGCATTGCGCGGGCGGGCTTCGCCGCCGGCCTGGGCTGGCCCGTCGCGGCGGCCCTGGCGCTGATGCTCGTCATCGTCGCGGCCGTCGGACGCCAGGTCCGGCCGATGCTCGTGGGCGGCGGACCCGGCGAAGCCGTCGCGCTGCCGCCCACCCTGGCCGTCCCGCTGGTGGCGGGCCTGGCCGCCTGCGCCGTCCTGGGCATCACGCTCGGGCCGCTGCGCCCCCTGCTGCAAGCCGCCGCCACGATCGCCGGAGCAACACCATGAGCACACGAACCATCGCCGAGGTCGGCACCGCCGAACTGCCCGGCCATGCCGCCCGCCTGCTGGCCGGAGGTCACCGGCTGGCGCTGGTCTCCGCGCGCCAGGAGGCGGACGGGTTCGGGGTGGCGTACCTGTTCGTCGCCGGCGACCCCGATCGCCGTACCGAGCTGCGGCTGCGGCTCCCCTCCGAGCAGCCGGCCGTGCCGAGCCTGGCCCACCTGTCCTTCCCCGCGGGCCGGTTCGAACGCGAGATCCGCGACCTCTACGGCATCACCCCGCTCGACCACCCGCTTCCCCGCCGCCTGGTGCGTCACCACCACTGGCCGCGCGGCTGGTACCCGATGCGCGACGACGCCGGGCCGCCGCCCGCCTTCGGCGACTCCGAGGGGCCGTACCCGTTCGTCACCGTCGAGGGCCAGGGCGTGTACGAGATCCCCGTCGGCCCCGTCCACGCCGGTCTCATCGAACCGGGGCACTTCCGCTTCTCCGTGGTCGGCGAGACGATCATCAAGCTCAAGGCCAGACTCTGGTTCGTCCACAAGGGCATCGAAAAGCTCTTCGAGGGCCGCCACCCCGCCGACGGGCTGCAACTGGCCGAACGTGTCAGCGGCGACACCTCCGTCGGCCACGCGCTCGCCTACTGCCTGGCCGTGGAAGAGGCCACCGGAGCTCCGGCCGACGCGCGGGCGCAGCAGGCCCGAGCCGTGCTGCTGGAGCTGGAACGCCTCTACAACCACGTCACCGACCTGGGCGCGCTCTGCAACGACGTGGCCTTCCCCATCCTGCACGCCCACGCCGGTCGCATCCGCGAACAACTCCTGCGCCTCAACGCCGAGGTCACCGGGCACCGGCTGCTGCGCGGCGCCGTCCGCCTCGGCGGCGCCCGCCTGCGGGGCTTCCCCGACCCCGACGTGCTGCACGCCATCGGCGCCGACGTGGCCGAACTCACCGAGCTCGCCCTCGGCAACAGCGTCGTCGCCGACCGCTTCACCGGCACCGCCATCCTGTCGGCCGAGGCCGCCCGCGACCTCGGCACGCTGGGCTACGTGGCCCGCGCCAGCGGCCTGGACCTCGACGCCCGCCGTCGGCACCCCTTCACCGACCTCGGCGACTTCACCCCCGCCCACCGGACCGGCGGGGACGTGATGGCCCGCTTCCAGATCCGGGCCGAGGAGATCGCCACGTCCATCGCCCTGATCACGCATCTGGTCGAGACGCCCGCGGCCCCGGATGCGTCACCGTCCCTCGAAGGGTGCTCCTCGGGCGTGGGGCTCGTCGAAGGCTGGCGTGGCACGATCGCCCACCGCGTCGAGCTCGCGCCCGATCAGACGATCAGCCGCCTGAAGATCGTGGACCCGTCCTTCTTCAACTGGCCCGCGCTCCCGGTGGCGCTCGACAGCGCGATCGTCCCCGACTTCCCTCTGGTCAACAAGAGCTTCAACCTGTCGTACGCCGGCAACGACCTCTGACGTCAGTCGGCGCCCGCCGCGAACCCGGTGACCAGCTCCGGCCGCAGCCGTGCCACCACGTCGATCCGCTCGCCGGGCCACGCCTGGAGCCTGGCCAGGGCCTGCTCCAGCTCCTGCGGGTCCGCCACCAGCCCGGCCCGCCCGGTCAGCACGACGCTCCACCCCGTCCGGGCGGCGGCGTCCAGCTCGTCGGCCTCGTACACGACGACGGAGACCCGCTGCAGCAGCGCGGCGATCTCCGCCTCGTACGGCAGCCCGATCAGCAGGCCGTCACCGGGTCGGTGTGCAGCGTGTCCACGAGCGTGACCAGGTCGCGGACCAGGTCGGAGCCTAGGAAGTTGAGTGGGCCGGCATCGAGGGTGGCGGAAAGTACGCCATCCTCCAGCCGGGTCCGGATCGTGGCGAAGGAGAAGGCCATGACGTCTCCTGTGAGCAATGGGATCCGAGGCGGCCGTCCCGGCAAGTTGTGCCGGGACGAGTCCACGGTGTCTCGCGCCCGTGGCGACCCCTGGTCCTGACCTGGCCGGCCACTGGGCGACGAGACGAGCGAGGTCAGGACGTCGCGCGAGGTGACGACCTTGCGGGCGGTTCAGCCCAGGTAGAAGTCCCGGCGAGCGGCCACGAACGCCTCGATCGTCCCGGCCGGCACGCCGGTCACCCGTTCGACGTCGTCGGAGGCGCGGTCGTAACGGTTCTCGCGGTGCAGCCGGGCCATGGTGGCGATGTGCTCCTCGGTGTGCGGCGGCAGGCCCGCCTTGGCAAGCACCTCGGCCCGCCATCGGTCCAGGGGGACGTCCAGGTAGGACACGGTACGCCCCAAGGCCCGCGAGAACTCCTCCGCCATCTCCGTCATGTCGACCGTGCGCGGCCCGGTCAGCTCGTAGACATGCCCCACGTGCGGAACGGGGTCGCGCAGCACGGTGGCGACCACCCGGGCGACGTCGTCCACGGCGATCGGCGACGTGCGCCCGGTGCCGAAAGGCAGCTCGATCGTGCCGTTCTCCCGGATCGACCGTGCCGCCAGTGTGGTGAACAGCGGATTGTCCAGGAACGACGTCGGCCGGATGTGTACCACCGGCAGGCCGGACCAGTCGAACATCTGCTCCGCCAGCCAGTGCAGTCGCTGCTGATGCGACTCGGCAGTGCTGGTGGCGGTCATCTGGGACACCGTCATCTGCGACATGTCGACCAGGCCCACCAGTTCCCCTTGCGCCTTCGCGACCGTGGCCACCACGGTCGCCGCCAGCAGGTGGTCCGGCGACACGGGCATCGCGAAGTACATGCGCCCGGCTCCTTCCAGCGCGGCGGCGACGGTCTCCGGCCGGGTCAGATCGCCCACGACCACCTCCGCGCCCCGCGCACGCAGGTCCGCGGCGCGATCACCGTCCCGGTGAACCATGACGCGCACCGGCACGTCCTGCGCGCGCAATTGATCCAGGACCGTGCGGCCGACGTCGCCGGCCCCGGCGATGAGAACAAGGTTGCTGACGGCCATCGGTCGATCTCTTCCTGGTGGTTGACCATGTGTGCGAAGGTGCGATCGCACGGGCATGTCGGTGTGAATCGCGCAGCGTGATCCCACGGCAGGTGTACCCCGCTTGAGCCGGATGAGCCAGGAGGGAGAGAGGTGGCGCGCTCTCGCAGCGGCCGACATCTGCCCGGCCGACGGTCGGTCGCCTGACTTGCCCCCACGTCGAACATCTTTTCAAGATCACCTCTGGCGGGCTCGCCCCGGCCGCACCACCCCGAGCTCCGTCAAGAGCCGTGATCAGCATCTGTCCAGTCTCGGCTGCTACGTTCGCCCGGGTGTGGAGACTTCCGCCCGCATCGTCGCCGAACACGACCCATGGCACGCGGCCGCCGTCCCGTCGACCACCCGCACGTTTCTCAACTGGCGCGTGGCGGCTCCTGGGCCAAGATCCCGGCAGCGTTGCCGGGCGCTGGCGGATTCCGCTGGGAAGATCGGCTGCGCGCTAGGAAGGGATGTCGCGACCGGCTGTGCCCATCGGCACGCCGCGAGGGCTTGCTGGGACGGTCTCCTGTGTGGTGTCCAGGCGGCACGGAGGCCGCTCGGCGTCCTCGTCTGAAGCCATTGTGCCATCGAACTGCTGTCCGCTTGCTCCCTGTCAATGTCCGGAAGGGACAAGAAGGGCGCCCGTGTGCCATTACGTTTTATGGGGCTTCACTCAATCTGCTCGTAGAGGTTTGCCCGGAAGCGGCCCTGAAGCGTATTTAGGACATCCAGATGGGATGCTTAACGATCGCTGATATGTGAGTAAGATCACGATCTCGTTGCATAGAATGACATTCTGGTTAGTCGACGGTAGCGTTCCGATGTGGGCAACTTGGACATTTCCGCTTGCAAGGAATGGTTCAGCGTCGCTTATGTGGAAGCGCTGGCGTACGCCGCGGGGTACGCTGTGACCATTGTCCATGTAGACCATTTCGGGGTTGATCTGGAGCTTCGCGATCGGGCTTTACGGGTGGATGTGCAGATGAAGTGCACTAATGAGCCGGAGACGAAGTCTGACCATATCGCCTACTCCCTCGACACGCGTACTTACAACCTGCTCAGCGATCCAGGGAGGAATGTCCCGGCTTATCTGTTCGTCGTGGAGGTGCCGTCGAGCAAGGCGGACTGGGTGAGCTGCGGCACCGATGGAGTGCATCTGCGGCGCTGCGGCTACTACACCAGCATGTCCACGCTGAAACCAACCCACAACAAGGCGGCCAAGTCCGTCAAGGTGGCGAGGGCGAACCGGTTGACGGTCGCGTCGCTGGACCAGCTCATGCGCAAGGCAAGGGGCGGGCGGTGACCAACATCGACGCGCTTGCTTCCGAAGTCACTCCGGCAGGTCTACGGGCCTACCTGAAAGCCAACTCCTGGCATTTCGAGGGCAAGCCGCTCCCGCGTATGGAGTTATGGGCCAGAGATTCATGGGAAGTTCTGATCCCGCTGAACCGCCAGGCCTCGGACTATCCACGGAGAATCAGGAACTTCATCGAAGACATCGCAGGCGAACGTGGCTCCAGGACCGAGGAGATCGCGACCGAACTCCGCTACATCGAAGATGACGTCATCGACCTGGAGTTCGATGACGATCGCTCCCGAATCCCGCTCTCCGAGGCGGCGAAGCTCATGGAAGGCGCCAGATCGTTCGCCGTCGCCAACGCCTGCTCGGCCATGCACCGCCGTTCCTACCACGGCCGCTCGCAACCACGCCGCGCCCGTGAATACGCCGATTTCGTCGGTATGGGACACACGCGGGAAGGCAGCTTCATCATCCCCATCGTCAGCCCGATCGGTGTCATGAAGCCCGTGATCATCGAGGGCGACCAGGAACCGTTGATCGACGTCCAATCGGAGATCAACTACTTCCCGAGGCGCGTCACCGGCATCATGGCCGACGTCCTGCGTGAGATACACGAGCTGGCCGTCGTCAGAGAACGGATACCGCCGAAGGAAGATCTGAACCGTGCAGTCGTCGCCGGATTGTCGGCCGACGCGTGCGCCGCCCTGGCGGCGATGGTCTCCGCACCGAATGGCAGTGACCTGGACATCACCTTCCAATGGGCCCTGACGGCGGCCCCGCCGCGGGCGGGCGGTGACACCGTCGAGTTCCCGACGGAAGCAGCAGGAGCCATCAGAGAGATCGGCCACCTTCTTCGTGACCATGTCAGAGTGGAGGACACCGTCATCTACGGGTTCGTCAGCTCCCTCGATCGGGATCCGGACGACGAAGAAGGCGTCGTCAAGGTGAAGGCCCTGGTCGGCAACCGGGTACGGCCCGTCAAGATAGTCTTGAGAGGGGACGCCTACCACACCGCGGTGGAAGCGCACGACCTCAAGCTCCGTGTCATCGTCACCGGGCCCATGATGAAGACCGGCACAGGGACGCTTTCCATGCCTCGAGTGCATCTCTTCAGAGTCGACGACTACCTTCCCTTGGAGACGAGCGCGCAGAGCCGATCGGCGTAGGAGAAGAGCCGCCGTTCCACCCCGTTCAGATGACGCGGCTGATCGTTCCCACCCCCTCGGATTCGGGGTTGCGCCATCCCGTCGTCAAGGTGACATTCCTGAAGGTTCGGCCTGGTTGTCGCCGGGGCTCGCGCGGTGCGGCGGTGTTGATGATGCCCAGGCAGTTCGGGCCGATGAGCCGCATCGCGGAAGAGCGGCAGATGCGCAGCAGCTCCGACTCCGCGCCGGGATGCCCGGCCTTGGCGAACCCCGACGTCAGCACCACCAGCCCGGCGACGCCCGCCTTCGCGCAGTCGCGCGCCACCTCCAGCACCCGCGCGGCGGGCACCGCCACGACCGCGAGGTCCACGCCTTCCGGAACTTCGTCGTGGCAAGGGAGTCCGGCCACTTCGGCGGCGTTGAGGTTGACCGGGAAAACCGCCGTCGATGAGGTTGCGCCGCACCTTGGGTCCGACGGCGCGTTCGTTCCGGCTCGCGCCGATCATCGCCACGGGGCGACGCCTTCGGCCACCCGCGCGAGGAGATCGCCGACATCCTCGGCCGCAGCCCTCGATGGTCAGCGGTCCGGCAGGTCCAGCAGGTCGAGGAACGCGCTCGCCGCCGGGGTGCGTCCGACGCCGCTCCAGATGAGGTACTCGACGCGCATGGGTGCGTCAGTGATCTCGATGGTGGCCAGACCGGTCAGGTGGGGGACGTAGGCCGAAGGCAGCAGCGCGATCGCCAGCCCCTTCCGCACGAGCCGAGCCATCATGAAGTCCGCGGTGGTGACCTCGAACGCGACCTCACGGCTCAGACCCGCGGCGGCGAACGCCTCGTCCGACTGCGCCCGCGCGGCCGAGTGCGGAGGCAGGTCGATGAAGGTCTCGGTAGAGAGCCGGGCGAGGTCGACGGTCGGTTCGCCCACCAGCGGGTGGTCGGGGGCGACGACGGCGACCAGCCGGTCCCGGGCGAGTTCGCGGGCGTTGACGCCCACCGGTCGCGCGCTGGTGGGCAACCCGAGGAAGGCGACCTCGATCCTGCCCTGTCTGACCTGCTCGGTGAGTTCTTCGCTGCCGCCGACCCGGATGTTCAGCTGGACCTGGGGATATCTGTCGCGGAACCGGCTCAGTGCGTCCGGGATGTCGACGGCGGCCACGGTGGGGATGAGGCCGAGGGCGAGCCTGCCGCGCACCTCGCCGGTCACCGCGGCGACGTCGGCGGCCGCCCGCTCCGCGGCGTTGAGGCTCTCGCGGGCCGCGGCCACGAACGCCTTCCCGGCCGGGGTGATGCGCACGTGGCGGCTGGTGCGCTCGAACAGCCGCGCGCCCAGTTCCCGTTCGAGACTGGCGATCTGGCGGCTCAGCGCCGACTGGACGACCAGGCACTGCTCCGCCGCCCGGGTGAAGCTGTTCGTCTCGGCGACGGCGAGGACGTAACGCATCTGCTGGAGTTCCATGCATCAATGATGGTTCGGCATCACTGAAGTGACAACAATGCGTTGGACTCATTGTCGGCGCGCCGCAAGACTCGAGTCGTGGCAAGGCCACCATCGGGACTTCGGAGGTGAACGGATCGTCATGGCCATGCGCCAGAGAAAGTGACCGCGATCGACGTCTGGGTCGATCCGCGCTGTCCGTGGGCGTGGATCACGTCGCGGTGGCTGCTGGAGGTCGAGCGGGTCCGGCCTGTGCGGACACGGTTCCACATCATGAGCCTCTCGGTGCTCAACGAGAACCGGGAGGTGCCGGAGAAGTACCGGCAGGCGCAGATCGAGGGCTGGGGTCCGGTGCGGGTGTGCGTCGCCGCGGCGCAACAGTACGGGGAAGCGGTACTGCGCCCGCTGTACGAGGCGATGGGAGCGCGGATTCATCTCGAGGGCGCCGGCCTGGGCCGGGACATGATGCTCGCCGCGCTGCGTGCCGTCGCCCTGCCGGACACGCTCGTCGACGCGGCGGAGGACACCCGCTATGACACGGCGTTGCGGGCCGGCCACCACGCGGGGATGGCTCCGGTCGGCGGCGAGGTGGGCACCCCCGTCATTCACGTTCCCGGTCCCGCCGGCGACCGGATCGCCTTCTTCGGTCCCGTCATCACCCCGGCGCCGCGCGGCGAGGCCGCGGGCGCGCTCTGGGACGGGGTCGTCACCGTCGCCGCGACGGACGGGTTCTTCGAGCTGAAGCGCGGCCGCGACCGCGAACCCAGCTTCTCCTGACTTCGCACTCTTCTCCGCTCCTGCGGGGAACGTTCGTAAGGACACGTATGACCACTGTCAGTACTGAATCGCGCTCACAGTTCCGGGCGTGGCTGGGCGTCGCAGCCATCACCGCGAGCCTGTTCGTCTTCGTCACCACCGAGCTGATGCCCGTCGGGCTGCTCACCCCGGTCAGCGCGGGACTGTCCGTCTCCGTCAGCCTCGCGGGCATGATGGTGACGCTGTACGGCATCTCCGCGGGCGTGGGGGTGCCGTTCCTGGTCGCGTGGAGCCGTACGGTGAACCGCCGTGCTCTCCTCGCCATGCTGCTGGTGATCATGGCACTCGGCAACCTCGTCACGGCCGTGTCGCCGAACTTCCCGATCGTCCTGGCCGCCCGGCTCGTCACCGGGTTCGCACACGGCGTGTTCTGGGCGATCGGCGTCGCCATGGCGATGCGGCTCGTCCCCGGTGAGAAGGCCAGCAAGGCCGCCGCGGTCGTGCTCTCCGGCATGTCGATCGCCACCGTCGTGGGCATGCCGCTGGGCACGCTCATCGAGAGCCTCACCGACTGGCGCACCACGTTCCTCATCTGGAGCGGCCTGAGCCTGGCGGTGCTCCTCGCCGTCGTGCTCACGCTTCCGTCGCTGCCGTCCCAGAGCGCCATCCCGGTGCGCGCGGTGTTCGCGCTGCCGATCCGGAACGGGCGGCTGCGGGGCGTGATGATCACCGTCGCGCTGTACGTGCTCGGGCACTTCGGGGCGTACACGTTCATCCGCCCCTTCATGGAGCAGCGTGCCGGGGCGTCGGCGGCGTGGGTGACCGGGCTGCTGATCGTCTTCGGGGTCGGCGGCGCGGTCGGCAACTTCGTCGCCGGGCACACGGTCAACAAGAACATGCGCGCGACGTTCGTCGTCGCCTGCACCGGGCTCGTCACCTCGCTGCTGCTACTCCTGGTGATCGGCGACAGCCCGGCGGGTCTGGCGGTCGCCGTGGTGATTTGGGGGTTGTCCTTCGGCGCCGCCAACCTCTGCCAGGTCAACATGATGCTCGCCGCGGCCCCGGACACCTTCGAGGCCGCCATGTCCCTCAACACCATGGGCTACAACATCTCGATCGCGCTCGGCGCGCTCCTGGGCGGACTGTTCGCGGACGGCTTCGGGACCACGGGCGCGGTCTGGTTCGGCGTCGCGCTGACGGCGACCGCACTACTGACCGCCTTCAGCTCGCACCGCGACGCCGCGCACGCCTGAGAGGGGCACACGTGAACACCAGCACGCACAACAGGGCGATCCGCGTGACGGCACTGGACCACATCGTCCTGAACGTCGAGGACGTCGACCGCTCGCTGCGGTTCTACAGCGACATCCTGGGCCTCGAGGCCGAGCGGGTCGACAAGTGGCGCCGCGGCCAGGTCTCCTTCCCCTCGGTCCGTATCGACGCGGCCACGATCATCGACCTCGTCGAACGCCCGCGCGGGGAGTCCAACGTGGACCACATCTGTCTGGTCGTGGCGCCGCTCGACTGGCCGGCGGTCATCGACGCCGGAGTGCTCGACGTGGTCCAGGGCCCGGTTGTCCGCTCGGGCGCCCGCGGCGACGGCCAGTCGATCTACGTCCGCGACCCCGACGGCAACACCGTCGAACTCCGCTGGTACCCACAGGACCTCGACCAGCCCCCGCTCGACGGCGAGTTTGTGCGTGACCCCGCGACCCGCGAGCGGGCCGCGGCCGACTTCGGCCACGTCGTGCACACCGTCCCCGAGGCGGTGCTCCGCCCCGGCTCGGTCGCGGACGTCGCCGCCGTCGTGCGGTGGGCGGCCGGCGCCGGCAGGCAGGTCGCTGCCCAGGGCGCGGGGCACTCGGTGTACGGCCGGTCCCTGGTCGAGCGCGGCGTTGTCATCGAGATGTCCGGACACAACACGATCCACCAGGTCGGCGCGGACCGGATCGTCGTCGACGCGGGTGCGACCTGGGGCGACGTCCTCACGGCCGCGCTCCGCGACGGCCGCACTCCACCGGTCCTCCCCGAGTACCTCGACCTGACGATCGGCGGCACCGTCACCGTCGGCGGCGTCGGCGGCACCAGCTGGCGGCACGGCGTCATGAGCGACTCCGTGCTCGCGCTCGAGGTCGTCACCGGCGACGGACACGTCCGCACCTGCTCACCCGGTGAGCGCCCGGACCTGTTCGACGCCGTGCGCGCCGGACTCGGCCAGGTGGGCGTCATCACGCGGGCGACCCTGCGACTGACGGCGGCGCCCGAGACCGTCCGCAGGTACCAGCTCTTCTACTCCGACCTCGACGCGATGCTCACCGACCAGCGCCTGCTCCTCGACGAGGGCAGATGGGACTACCTCCAGGGCCGCGCCGTCCCCGGCCGTGAAGGCGGCTGGACCTACCTCGTCGACGGGGCGGCGCTGTTCTCCGGCGAGGCGCCCGACGACGACGCCATGCTCGCGGGACTCGCCGACGACCGCGCGAAGGCGACCATCGGCACACACGACTACCGCACCTACACCGACCGGTTCACGCCCCTGGAGAACGCCCTGCGTGACGCCGGGCGCTGGGATTCCCCGCACCCATGGCTGTTCACCTTCATAGGGGCGTCCCGCGCGGGTGCGGTCCTGGCGGAGACGCTCGCCGGGCTCACCGTGGGCGACCTCGGCGACCACGGCGTCGTCTCGGTCCTGCCGCTGCGGACGAGCGCCGTACGCAGCCCGCTGTTCCGGCTCCCCGCGGAGCCGGTGGCGTTCGCGATGAACCTCATGCGATATCCGACACCGGGCCCTGCCGACATGGTCGCCGCCATGGTGGCCGATAACCGCGCCATGTATGAGAGGGTCGTCGCGGCGGGCGGCACGCTCAACCCGGCCAGCGCCCTGCCCATGTCCGCCCGCGACTGGCAGGCCCACTTCGGTCCGGTGTGGGACCGGCTCGCCGCCGCCAAGCGGGCGTATGACCCCGGCCGCGTCCTCACCCCCGGCTACGAGGTTTTCCCGAGGCAGGACGGGTGAGGAGTTCTGTCTAGGAGGCGGCACACCGGGGACTGGCAGAGACCGTTGATTGAGTGATCTGTATTTGCCCGTGCGGAAAGATCCGTGGTCACTTTGTGTACGAGGCAGTGATCGATTAGAGGACACTGTGCTCGGTGCGTGCTCGCGCGGCCCGTCAGGATTGGGCGCACCAGGGCACCCAGAGCGCTCGCAGGCGGTACGAATCATCATCAATTGGCACGGCACGGCATTTAAGAATTTTGCTACTAATCCGACGGTCGCAGGTTCGATTCCTGCGGGGCGCGCCCTGATCATGATCTCGCCTGTAATGCCCTGGCGTCGAATACGGTCCAGAATGCCCGGGCGGCCTGGCCGAAGACTCATGGCAACCACGGTGGAGGGCGCAACGGCGTCAATGCCCAGAAACAGCTGCGGAGAGGCGGGGATGACGGCGGTGTTCAGGCATGTGCTCAGCGTGGGGGAGATGCTCACGGGTCCGGAGGCGGATCGGCGTGTTGTGGTGTGTTGTCCTGGATGGCGTGGGTGCGCGGCGTTACAGCTCGGCTGCCCGCTGCGCGACGGTGGCACGGGCCCCGCATCTGTGCAGGCTGTCGAGTGCCCGGACGTAGGGTTCGGTGAAGGCGGGCTGGTGGGCGGAGGTCGCCGAACAAGGTCTCGTCCTCCAGGAAGGGCCAGGGGTCGGTGAGCTGGCGGGCCGCCCGGTCCGGCAGCTCGGTCCGGCGCCGGTGCACCAACCAAGAAAGCGATGGGAGGTGGGGGCCATTGGTCTGGAATTCGGATGTGCCATACGGCTCGCATTCCCTCGCCGTCTGAGCAGCCGGCTCAGATGGCTGAGCTCGACCGCCTCAGGGCCTGCCTCGGTCAGGTAGAGGCGGCCGTCCCGGAAGCCGACCGCCAGGTCGCCCGGGAACAGCACCCCTTTGCCGAGAGGCCGGAACTCCCCGACTCTGACCAGGCGCGGCAGCGCCTGCGGGGCGCGGGTGAGCAGGTCGGCCGGGACACGGCACGGGTGGAACGACGACTGGGCCAGTTCCGCGCCGGGCTCGACCGTGGGCAGGACGGCATGCGCCATGCCGAAGCGCGGGAACAGGCGCCAAGAACGGCCGTGCTGCGTACCGATCGCGTTGACGCATATGGCTGGGTCCAGGTCAGCTGCATGCACGCCGGCCCCTTCGAACGGCGTGCGACGGGACGCCGTCGATGCAGCGTGCAGTATCACTCCTGGAATCGCGGCAGCCAGGTGCCTCGCCGTGGCCGAGCGGATGGACCGGATGCCGGTCGCCGTACACGATCGAGGTTGGCGCGTTGATCGGTGACAGCGGGGCGAGCAGGGCATGGGCGTCCATCCACGACCGGCGCGCCGCCCTGACCGGGAGTGCGACGGCTGTGCGGAGTCCCGCTTGCGGTCGTGCCCCGGCCTCCCGGCCGGTCAGCGTTCGATGGGGACTGCCGGGTAGACGCCTCCGTTGGCCACTTCCAGCGTGATGCTCGTGCGATCGTCCGGCGGGGCGGGATAGTAGACGTAGGCTCTGCTGGTCTCGCCCGCATCCAGGGCGGGCACGTAGTTCTCGACGAACTCCGTGTACATCTTGAGCGGGTGGTAACGCGCCTTGGTGACCGGATCGACAAGGATGAAGGCGCCGAAATCGGAGCCGGCGGAGAACTCGTGATCCCACCCCGAGAAAGGAACGGGGAACGGAACGAACGTGCCATCGTTCGTCTTGGTGATGTCGAAGGAGGCCACCACGTAGGCGCCGTCACGATAGAGCGGCAGCACGTCCACCTTGAGCTTGTCTGGCTGGCTGTGGAATGACCAGGTGAAACCGGCCACCCGCGCTCCTGGATCGGCGCGGAAGGGGGCCGCCGCTCCCGTGGAGCCGCGTACTTGGCCGGGGGAGGGGCTCGTGACGGTGGCCACGTCCGGGCTCTGTCGCTTGATGGAGTAGGAGATCTCTACGCGGCGGTTCCTGGCCCGTCCTGCCGGATTGTCGCTGCCGTCCTGCTTTTGGTTCTTGGCGATCGGCTCGCTCTCGCCCTTTCCGTCCGGTCGGTACTGGTAGTCGCTGCCGAGCCTGGCGGCCAGATACTTCTGCACCGCTTCGGCTCGTTCGACCGACAGGGTCTGGTTGTAGTCGTCGGCGCCCTTGTCGTCGGTGTGGCCGGTGATGGTGATGGGCGGTTTGGCGGGGTCGGCCCGTCGCCTGGTCTCTTCGACCACGTCGTCGAGGACGGCCGCCGCCTTCGTGCTCAGCCGCGCTTTGTCGAAGGCGAACAGGACGTCGGTGCGCAGGCCGATCGTCTCGGTGTCGCCCGCCTGGGTAGTGGTCTTCACCGGTGTCTCCACCAGTTCGTTCACGTCGGAGACGGCTGACCAGATCTCCCCGACCGGCACGACGACGGGCCACTGGAACGTGTCGCCGGTCTTCGGCAGCTCAGGGGAACTGCGCTCGCGGGCGGTCGGCTCAGCGCCGCCGTCGGTGACCGGGATGCCGGTCATCGGGCCCATCGGCATGTCAGGCACGATCGACATCGTCCTGGCGGCGGCGGGAAGCGGCGGGAAGTAGACCTCCACCGGATAGCGCACGCCTGGCACGAAGTCGTCGGGATAGTCGAAAGCGGACTTGCGGTGCCTGGTGCCGAAGGCGTCGCCGTTGTGGTCGTTCTCGCGCAGGGTGAAGTAGACCTTCCTGTCGATCGGGTCGAACAACCTGAACCTGGCGAAGGAGGTCGGCATGGTGCCGTAGCCGAAGTCGCCGGCGGTGTTGGTGGTCGCCGTGGTCATGATGTCCATGCGTAGCACGGTCAGCTTGGCGTGCCGCTCGATGGCCCGAATTTTGATCTTGAAGGGGTTGGCGATGTAGAAACCGACCATGCCCTCGCTCACGTAGCCCGCCTCCGCGGTAGCCGGGGTGGAGGGCGGCACCGAGGGGCTGGTGCTGGAGGCCGCGGCTGTCGGGGTGTCGCGCACCGGCTGATCCTTCGGCCCGCATGCGCAGGTCAGGGTCGCTGTGAGCACAAGAACGGTCGCTCGCAAAAGGTGCATACCGACACAATCTTTCAAGTCTGACAAGTCAGCCCTCCAGGCTATGGATCACCTGAGTGGCACACCTGCAGATCGGCCGAACCATCCTGTCGATTCGCGAGCGGACGGCACCGCCAGGCGTCCGGCCTCGGGCATGTCGACCCGCACAGCCAGATGCCGGCCCCCTGGGGTGCCTACGACGCCGCCGAGCACGACGAACGCGTGCGCAGCCCAATAGTTTCACCCTCCGCTTATATAAGTCAATGCCGATAAAGCGGAGGATGGGCGGGGAAGATCTCGGGAAGTGGTTCGAGCAGGCGATCGAGTGCCGTAGTTCTGCTGGGTGTGCCTCAACGCAGACTCATCGTCCTCGCCCGGCAGGCCGAGCCCCGCCGCGCAAGAGCGTCACGGACGGCGGCCAGTGGATCTCAGGCCGTCGAGCACGTGGAGCGAGAACGGATCAACCCCCGTGACGAACTGCTCCTATTGGATGAGCCACTGCTGGTCACGGTAGCTGCTGTTGCAGGCCCACAGGGTCACCCTCTTGCCGGGTGTCGCCTCGCTGTGCGAGATGACCAGGCACAAACCTGTCGCGGCGTTGACCAGCCGGCCGCCCTGATGGCTCCAGTACTGGACGGAGCCGCCGTTGCATGGGTTCTGAACGGCGGGCTTGCCCGGCTTGCCCTCGCCCTTGCCCAGGCACATCCCGGACGCCTTGTTGACGAGCTGGCCGCCCTTGCGGATCCACTGCTGCTCGGGGCCGTTCGTGCAGGTCCACTGGATCACCGCCTTGCCCGCGACGGCTTCGCCGTGGGGGACGGCCAGGCACAGTCCGGTCGCCTGATTCCTGACGGTCGAGGCGCGCTGGGCAAGCGTCGGAGTGGGAGCGGGGGTGGGCCGTACGGTCGGCTCCTGGGGCTTTGGCGATTCCGTGGGACGCGTAGGGGTGGGAGTGACGGTCTTGGTCACCGTGGGCGTCGGCGTGGGCCTGCGCTTCTTCCTGGTCGGGGTCGGGACCGGCTGCGGATAGACCGGGACCTGCACCGTCACCGTGGGGTTCGGAGTGGGCCGCTTGCGCTTCTTCCTCGCCGGAGCGGGCGTGGGCGTGGGGGTCGGTGTGGGGGTCGGCGTGGCGGCCGGGCGCGCGTTGTTCGCGAGCAGCGTGGTCTTGGGTGGCTCGTCCCGGCCGCCCAGCAGCAGCCATCCGGCGACCACGCCGATCACCGTCACCACCGCGATCCCGGAGATGACGGGCACCCGCAGGTCGCGCTTCTTCCTGGGCGCGGGCGGCCGCACCTGCGGTTGCTTCCGGGCGGCCGGAGCGGGAGCGGACGGGGTGCCGCTGATCAGCAGCTGCTGCGCGTACTGCGCGGGCGGGCGGGCGGCCGGGTCCTTGGCCAGGCAGGCGGCAACGACGTCGCGTAACGCGCCGGACATCGTCCCCAGGTCCGGCTGACCGCGCAGGATCCGGTCGAAGACGGCGGCGGGCTCGCCGTCGCCGAACGGCGGGCGTCCCGTCGCGACGTGGACGATGGTGCAGGCCCAGGCGAACATGTCGCCCGCCGGGGTGAACTCGTCCGCGGCGACCTGCTCAGGGGCCGTGTAGGCCGGGGCGCCGCCGCGCGAGAGGCCGAACCCGGTCACGGTGGCACCTTGCGGGCCCTGGATCACGTTGCCGGGGTGCAGGTCACCGTGGACGATCCCGGCGCCGTGCAGCGCGCCGAGCGCGGTGAGCGTCCTGATCGCGGCCTGGTCGAGCTCATGGCCGCCACGCGGTCCTTCGACCGACACCAGCTCGGCGAGGGACGGCCCGGGCACGAACTCGCCGGCCACGTACGCCCATTCGCCCACGCTGCCCACCTCGACCACGCGGGCGGTGCAGAAGGGCGGCAACTGGGCCAGCAGGTCGTACCCGCCGGGTGGCAGGAACGCGTGGATCGCCACGGCGAGGCCATCCGCCCGCCGCCCGCAGAAGACGCGCTCGCCCAGCCGTCCTTCGAGCCGGTACCCGCCGATCGCGACGGGGTCGTTGCCACGTAGTGCCTGGATCATCGCCAAACCTCCGGAGGCCCAAAGCTAGCAACAATTGAGGCGGACGTGGCTTATGTTGACAATCTCCGTCAAACCCGATCCGGGTGCCTCTATTGTTGTGCGCTGCGATCACCACGAATGGTTCGGAAGGGACAACAAATGCCCCCCAGGCTTGGCGCGACCCCCGAGGCACTTGAGACGATGGGCAAGACGTTCGCTCAGCAGGGCGAGGCGGCGCAGTCGATGAAGGCGGCGCTCGACGCCCAGGTCCAGCAGATCCCCGACGTCTGGTCCGGCGGCAACGCGGAGAAATTCAAGGCGGCGTGGGAGACGTACAAGAAGACGTTCGACAATCTCCAGCGCGACCTGCAGGAAGCCCAGCAGGGCATCCAGAAGCAGAAGGCGGCGCTCATCGCCACCATGGGCGGGGGCGGCTGACCGGCGCGTCCCGCCGGACGGAGGAGCGGCGGCCGTCCCGCCGCTCCTCGCTCCTCAGGGAACGGCCACCTGCACACGTTCCCACGTGCCGCCCCTGAACAGCAGAGCCCGGCCGGGCGGCCCGATCCCGGTGGCGACGCTGCGCGGGAGCTGGACGCCGAACAGGTCGCCCTGGCCTGGCTGGTTGGGCCGCAACAGGAGCCCCGACCGGGTCCGCTTCATGGCCACGACGGGGCCCGAGTACATGCTGTCCAGGTCGTCGACGTTCCCGGCGCCGATCACGAGGTTCCCGCTGTCCCGCGACTCGCCGACGTGATCGGTGATCCAGTCCGCGAGCGGGCCGGAGTTCCCCAGCAGCTCCAGGTCGTCGATCAGCAGCGCGCAGCGGCCCGGGGCGGCGACGGCCTCGCGTACCCGCTCGGCGTCGGCGTCGCCGCCGAAGCAGGCCCGGACGCCCGGACGGTCGCCGAACTCGCGCAGAGGGCTGAGCCGCGGGGTGACGAGCACCGCCTGCCATCCCCTGTTCAGCAGGCACGTCAACATCGTGCACAGGGCCGTGCTCCGGCCCGACTTCGGCGTCCCGGCGACCACCAGCGCCGGGCCGTCCTCGCCGGTACGGAAGAACCGCGCGCCCAGCGTGTCGCCGCCCACCCCGACCACGACCGCGTCCGGCGGCGGCTCCTGACCGGCCAGCGCGAGCGTCTCGGCCAGCGTGATGCCGGACGGCAGCGCGTCCACGCGGAACGGCCGCCGCCCCGGCGGCAGGCTCCCGTGCCGGCCCTTCGCGGTACGCGCCACCTGGTGCAGGGCCGCGACCTGCGCCGTGCCGGCCGGATCGCGGTCGAGGAGCGCGACCTGCACCTCCCGCAGCTCGGACGTCGCGCGGAAGGCGCGGCCGGCGGGCATGTGCTCGGGAACGTCCCTGGTCTTCATCCCGACGTAGGTGTAGTCGGTGGGGTCGGTGAGCCTGAGCACCAGCCGGTCGTCGAAGAGCGTGGCGATCCGCCCGACCAGTGTGCTGCGGTCACCCGTCAGCACCACCTTCACCCCGGCGCCCGGTCCCTCCTGGAAGATCTGCATCCACTGGTCGATCAGCACGCCGTGGTCGACGGACTCGAAGGCCGCGTGGAAGCCCTCCCAGCGGTCGAAGAGCACGAGGACGTAGGGCAGCCGCTCCTCCGGCCGGACCGCGGCCCGCTGCTCGGTGACGTCGGCGAAGCCCTGCGCGGACAGCGCCTGCTGGCGCTCGACGATCGTCTCCAGGAGGCGTTTGGTCAGCCGTCCCAGCCGGTCGGGTGAGTCGCGGCCGACGACCGCGCCGCAGTGCGGCATCCCGGCCAGGGGCAGCAGGGCGTTGTTGCCGCAGTCCACGCCGTACAGGTGCACGTCGGCCGGGCCGCACAGGAGGCCCGCCGACGCGGCGATCGCGCGCAGCACGGTCGAGCGCCCGGTACGCCCGCCGCCCACCACGAGAAGGTGCCCGGCCGTGGCGAGGTCGTAGTACTCGGTCCGCCGCGACTGCTGGGACGGCAGGTCGGCCAGGGCGAACGGCAGCCGCAGCGCCCGCCCGCCGGAGGGCGGCAGCTCGGACATGGTGACGAGCTCGGGCAGCGGAGGCAGCCACGGGCTGCGCGTACGTTCGAGCCCGAGCTGCGTGGCCGCCGCGCCCACCGCCTCCACCAGCACGGACAGGTCGGTCAGCATGGTGGCGTCGTCCTCGTCGCCGCCCACAGGGGCCGCGGGCGGAGTGATGCCGAGGTCCTGCCAGGCGACCGGTTGGACGCGCACCTCCCGCGCCGCCCCCCGGCCCTGGCCCGGACGCCTCCCGCCGATCCGGGCCGACTGTACCGCGTGCAGTGAGGAGGCTCCTGACCTGATGAAACACCGTCCCGGAGTGGTCTTCGAGATCGCGGCGGCGTTGCGGGAGTCGATGACGTCCATGGACTCCTCGTTGCTCGTCACGCGCAGCGCGATCCGCAGGTTGGTGTTGGCCGCGATGTCGGGCGTGACCACGCCGCCGGGGCGCTGCGTGGCCAGGATCAGATGGACGCCGAGCGACCGGCCACGGCGGGCGATGTCCACCAGGCCGAGGATGAAGTCCGGCAGCTCGGTCACCATCGCCGCGAACTCGTCGATGACCAGGAGGAGCCGGGGCATCGGCTCCAGCGGCCGGCCCGCATCGCGGTAGTCGTTGTAGTCCTCGATGTCCTTGGCGTCCCCCCTGAGCAGCAGGTGCTCGCGCCGCCTGAGCTCGGCGGCCAGGGACTCCAGCGCCCGCTCGGTGAGGTGGCCGTCCAGGTCGGAGACCATGCCGACGGTGTGCGGCAGCTTGGCACAGTCCTTGAACGCGCTGCCGCCCTTGTAGTCGATGAGCACGAAGTTCATCTCGTCGGGCCGGTTGTGCACCGCGAGCGAGGCGATCAGCGACTGCAGCAGCTCCGACTTGCCGGCGCCCGTCGTTCCGGCGATCAGCCCGTGGGGGCCGTCGAGGCGCAGGTCCACGCTGTGGATTCCCTCCGCGCCCACGCCGATCGGCACCCGCGTCGTCCGGCCCCTTTCCCACAGGGTGTGGATCTGCTCGGGGCGGGGGCTGGGCAGGCCGAGCAGGTCCAGCAGCCGGGCCGAGGACGGGATGACCGAGTCGGCGTCCTCGCGGCCGATGTCCCGCAGGGGCGCGATCGCCCGGGCCAGCCGGTCGCACCACTCCACGCTGACCTGGTCGCCGACGGCCTCGGGCGGCACGTCGTGCTGGGCGCCGCCGCGCAGCCGTACCAGGCCGGGGCGCTCCGGTTCGCAGACGGCCACGACCGTGCACTCCTCGGGCAGCAGCCGCTGGTCGTCGTCCACGCAGAGGGCGTAGATCCCCACCGTCGGCCCGAGCTGCAGGATCTGCGGGACTCCGGGCAGCCCGCGCAGCGCGCGGGCGCCGTCCAGCACCACCAGCACGTTGTACGGCCGCGCGCTGGCGTACCCGCCGGACGGTCCCTGCCCGAAGGAGAAGAGCGCACCGGCGTCGGGCGACCGGTGGAGTTCCCTGCGCGCTTTGATCTTACCGATCAGCTCGCCGATGCGCCGTGCGGCCGAGTCGGGGTCGTTGCCGACCAGGGCCACGCACTCCTCGCCCTCCCGGGGCACGCAGTGCGGCAGCCACCGGACCCAGTCCCAGTTCGCCACTCCCTGCGGGTCGGCGCTGAGCACGACGACCGCCAGGTCGCGCGGGCTGTGCAGGGCCGCCGCCTGCGCGACCAGCCAGCGGGCGAGCGATCGGGAGGCGGCCGGCCACCCGGTGAGGCCGATGACCCCGGCCTGGGGGAGCGGCAGCACCACGGGCACCGCGTGTGACACCGGAACCGGCGGCTGCTCCTTCATCGCGGACATGACGCCCTGCTCCGGGACAAGCTCGATCTTGGACGGCAGGTCGGCCAGCCCGACCCGCAGATGCAGGGTGTCCGGATCGTGCAGGCGGCGCTCCCAGAGGCGCTGCCGTGGGCCGACGGCGTTCAGGAACACCTCGGCGGGGTCGGGGAACTCGGCCCGGCGATCCCGCTGGTCGGCCCTGCGCAGCTCCTCAAGTCGCTGCTCGAAGGCCGTCATACGGGCCTGGTAGTCCTTCATGGCCTGGCGGTACTGTCTGCGCCCGTACCGCCGGTCGCTCCACCACTGCGCGACCATGGTGATCGGCGTCAGAAGCGCCATGAGCAGGAACCAGGGGGTGGACAGGGCGACGGCCATGACGACGCCGCCCGCCCCGAAGATCACGCTCGCCAGCAGTTGGAGGCGGTGGTAGTCCTGGCGTGCCGGATGGCCGGGCACCTCGACGGTGTGCACGACGGCCGGCTTGTTGAGGCGCGGCGGGCGGTTGTAGGCCAGGTTGCCCTCCGGCATGACGCTCACGTGCGCGTCCGGGGGAGTGGGCGCGGCCAGCGTGAGGAGGGTCATGCCGGCCTTGAGCACCCCGCCGACCGGCCACGGGACCGGCTCGTAGAGCCGCTCGCCGTCCAGCGTGACGCCATCGGCCATGGGCGCCACCATGACGCCGCCCGCCTCCACCCGTAAGTCGGCGACGCAGTCGGGTGCGGCGGGGTCGTCGACCGTGATCGTGCACCACCGGCCCGATCCGACGGTGGCCGTCCCGTAGCCCAGGCGGTGCACGCCACCCGCGGACGGGCCGCCGCTGACCCGCACCTCGGCCACGCCGGCGGGCTGGTCGCCCTTCCTGGTGGCGGTGGCCGCCGTGGCGCTGAAGGCCACGACGTCGCCGTCCCGCAGCGCCGCGGCCACGGGCGCGTCCGGGTGCAGCGGCACGCCGTCCGCCCAGAGGCCCTGCGCCGGAACCTGGAGGTGCTTCTGGAAGGCGTGGACGAGGTGGCCCACGGTGGCGCTCTCGTCGCCGCTGATCACGACGTCGCGCAGCCCCCGGCCGGTCAGCGCGCTGAGGGAGAGGCGCATCAGGAACACCGCCCATTGTTCGCTTTCGCCACGCAGGCAGCATAGCGACCGCCTTTCTCCAGATTTGTCATGATCATTCAGCTATCATGACGCTCCAGGGTGAAATGATCATTCGGAAAGGCTGCTGCGCATGGGTTTTCTAGGCGGAAAACCGGACAACATGGACGCGGGCGCCCAAGGGATGGCCAGCGTTCACTCGAGCCTCACGGGGTTGATGACCGAGGTGACAAGTGCTTTGCGCGGAGTCGCGGCGGCTTCGGAGAACAGCGTCCCTCCGGCCGCCAGTGACGCCACCGCCGGTTTCCGGCGCACGGCCGGGCACCTGACGGCGGACGTGAATTACCTCGGCCAGGCGCTGCGGGCCATGTCGGCGAATCTGCGCAAGACGACGGGAGGCGAATGAGGTGACCGCCCCTTTCAAGGTCCCGAAAGGCGACCCTGGAGCGCTCCGCCGCGAGGCCGCCCGCCTCGGCCGCGCCGGCGAGGACCTGTTCCGGGCCTCCAAGCAGGTCGAGGCCCACGCGGTCACCGCGCTCAACGGCTGGACCGGCATCCATGCCGCCATGTTCGCCGTCAGCGCCGGCGGCACCTTCACTGCGCTGGAAGTCGAAGGAAACGCCCTCAAAGCGGTCAGCCAGGGGGTGAAGAGGTACGCCGCGGCCCTGGAGAAGGCGCAGAAGGAAATGCGCGACTGGATCATCCGGGGATACGAGGACGACGAGAGGGAGCTCGCCAAGCCCGGCTTGTCCGCAGAGCGGCAATCGTACCTGAGAGGCCGATTATTTACCTTTTGGCCGCAAATGGCAGAAGGGAACAAGGGCGACCTTCTGCGGGACGGCGACAAGGCCACCGCACCCCTCTATGCGCTGGCCCAGCTGAAGCTGGAGAAGAAGGCGGACCCCGACCCGAAGGGCCTGCTGGACCGTTTCCGGCACTCGGCGCAGTACAAGGGTTACGCGGCTTTCAAGGGCGCCACGGACCCCGTGCTCGCCTTCCTCGGGCTCCTGGACGGGGGCACCAAGGCCGCCACCGTGTTCCAGTACCTGAAGCAGGGCGTGCTCGGCAAGATGGCCAAGCGCAAGCTCTCCAGGGCCGAGCTCGAGAAGGCGCTGATCACCCAGCTCTGGAGGGAGGGCGGCACACCGCGCGGCGAGCTGGGGGCCAGGGCCCGCGAGCTGGCCGGAAAGATCGCGGCCGCGAACCAGCGGGTGGAGACGGCCGAGCGCATCATGGCCGAGGCGCGGCCCCAGCTCGCGGCCGACCTGGGTGAGGGCCTGGCCGCGGGCAGGTACGCCAAGGTGGCCAAGGGCCTGGCCAAGGGCTCCGCGGTCCTGGGCATCATCGCCGGGGTCGACGACATCCTCAACAATCAGGACACGGGCTGGGTCCGGACCGGCAACTACGTCGCCGGCGGCTCGGGAATCGCGGGCGGCCTGCTGGTCCTGTTCGGCGGCGTCATCGGCTCGTTCACCGGCGCGACGGAGGCGGTCGTCATCACCGGCCTCGCCCTCGGGACCATCTCGGCGGGCTGGACGTTCGGCAAGTGGGGGGTCGAGAAGGGCAAGGAGAACAAGCAGGCCAGGGGCGTCGGCAACTGGCTGAAGAAGCACACGACCGACAAGGCCGTCGACGGCTGGCGGAAGCTCACCTGGTCCTTGACCCATCCTGCGAGGTGACATGGAATCCCTGCTCGAACGCGCGCGGACCGCGTACGTGCCCGTCATCGCTCTCACCGACGAAGAGCTCACCGTGCTCGACGGCCCCGACGCCGACCAGCTCGCCCCCCGCCCCTGGTACGACTCCCAGGATCCGGCAGCCAGGGACACCGCCTGCATGGTGGCCCTGCGCAGCCTGGTCGCGCGCGGCATCGCCCGCCCGGAGCCGACCGGCGAGGGCGACGACGACGTCGCGCTGCTGCTGTCCGACGACCTGCAGGACCTGCTCGCCGCCCGCCGTACGCCCCGGCACGTCGTGATGGCCGAGCGGATCCTCGCCGACAGCAGGCAGGCCCGCGTCTTCTACGTCGGCCCCGGGCCCGTGGCCGTGGAGGAGAACGTCAACGAGAGCGGCCTGCACGGCCTGGCCATCGGGCCGATCGAGCGGCTGGCCGAACGGTTCGCCGAGTTCTGCGACCCGCACGCGGGAGCCGGGCAGCGGCAGGGGAACGGGCTGCGGCGGGTCGCGCTCACCGACATCGCGCGCGGCGTGGGCCAGGACATCTTCGCCGAGGCCCTGGCGATCACCCAGATCAGCCACCACCGCCTCGGCCCGGCCGACGAAGTCGAGGAGACACGCTGGACGATCTACGCGCCACAGGGCCGCGTGGTGTTGGCCGAACCTGAGGCGGACGGCGAGGACGGCGTGCTCGTCCTGACCGATCTCGGGCCGCGCGAGCTCCGCGAACACCTCCTCGACCTGCTCCGCCCATCTGTCTGAGCCCCCACGGCCCCACCCTGAACGGCCTGCCACCCGCCGGCCGCGTACCCGACCTCACTGGACAGAACAACTGGCGACGCGCGACGCCGTGCTCGTCAGCGCGGGACTCGACGCGGTGACGACCGCCGCCGCTGTCCGAGGGACACATGCCAGGTCAGAGCAGGTGAGGCAATTTGTTGACCTGCGGCGATACGGGCTTGGGGATCGGACGGAATTTAGGTTCTGATCGGTCGGGACCGCCCATGTACCGGATGACAAGAACCATTGTGGCTGGCCGAACCGTGCGGCGGAGATGATGTCGCTGACACCCATGCTGGTCATCTGGGGGCGGTGAGGGCGGCGTTCTTGAGCCGCGCCAGACCGTGGACCTCGCCATCCACCTGTAGCAGCTGCACGACGCCCGAGCCCGTGGCGAGCGTCCTCCCGCTGATGCCCTGCTCGGCCTGCCACCTTGTCGGGCGGTCGGCTCATATGCCGGCGGGCCTTCGGTCAGAAGGCCCGCCACGCCGAACTCACCTCAGAATGTAGAGGCGGTGGACCGGCCCCACCAGGATCTTCTTACACTTGTAGTCCTTCGCGTAGCGGACGGCCTTGTAGTAGCGCCCCGCGACCTGGCACGCCTGCTTAACGGCGAATACTCCCGAGAAATGCCACTTTGCCGCCGCGGTAGCCGTCGCAGCAGTCGAGGCAGAGGTGAGGGAGACGGAGACGCTGCTCGTGACGGCAGGGCTTGCCTGGGCGGAGGCCGCCGAGATGCCCGCTACGCCCGGCGCCAACGAGACCGCCACAGCTGCGGTGAGCGCTGCCGTGATCATACGAACCTGCATGACGATCGCTTCCTCTCACGAAATGGATGAGCACCTTGCCTGACGTTGCGGTGCAACAGTCGGGCGGATCATGTGGAGAATTCGTTGAGGATGTGTTGACTCCGTGTCATTGAGCACGTTGCTCGGGGACCGCACGGTACTTCAGTCGGCCGCCGTTGCGAGCGGCCTCCCGGCTCACCGTGGATACCGGGGGGCCGATCATCACGGCGGGGGAGACTTCCTCGGGCCACCCAACAGCCCTCAAGTCGACCCTTCTCACTCTGGCAGGGCGTCAGAACTCCCAGGTGTCGTCGCGCAGGAGCACCACCTTCCCGCCGGGCCCCAGCCCGGTGACGGTGACGTCCGGGCCGCCCACCATGAAGTCGACGTGCACGCGCGAGGTGTTCACGCCTGCCGCGTCCAGCCGTGCGGGGTCGTCCGTGCGCAGGTGGGCGGGCACGCCCGGAGGCAGCCCGGCGCCCCAGGCCAGGTGGCAGGTGGCGTTCTCGTCCAGAAGGGTCTCCAGGTAGGTGATGCCGCTTTCGCCCACCCGCGAGGAACGGTCGACCAGAGCGAGCTCGCCCAGCCGGGCCGCTCCCGCGTCGGTGGCCTGGTGTGCGCGGACGACGTCGGCTCCGGTGCTCGCTCTCACGTCGGTCACGACGCCATCGGCGAAGGTCAGCTCCAGGTCGCGGATGAGGGTGCCGTCGAGGGACAGCGGCCGGGTGGCGCGGACCGTACCGGTGACGCGCCGGTAGTCAGGGGTGGTGAATACTTCCTCGGTCGGCAGGTTGGCCTGGAACGGGCGGCCATTGACGTCCTCCAGGCGGGCGGCGGTCCAGTGGGCGTCCGGGAGCAGTCCGATGGTCAGGTCGGTGCCGGGGCCCTCGAACCGCACGGCGTCCAGGCGCATCTCGGTGAGCCGTCGAGCGCGATCGAGCAGTTCGGCGATGCGCTGCCGCCACGCCTCGCGCGGATCGGGCTCGTCCAGACGGAGGATGCGGCGCAGGTGCCGCCACAGCGTGGCCTGGTCGGGTTCGCCGAAGACGGCACGGGCCCACTCGGGGGTGGGGTAGGGGACGATCGTCCAGCGGACCAGGTTGTTGAGCTGGAGCCGCTGCCGTGAGGTCAGCGACGGCATGCGGTCCAGTCCGACGCGGATCGGATCCAGCCCGGCCAGGAGGTCGGGGGCAGAGGCGCCGCGGACGTTGACGATGATGCCGCCGTTCCGCCCCAGTTCGTCGTTGCGGGCGTCGAGCCACGAGGGCACCTCGGCCAGGCTCGCGGTGTTGGCGTGCCGGAGTCGGGATCGTTTGGCGTGCGGATCGAAGTACCAGATGTCGGCGTAGCGGGCGCCTCTGGCGTAGGCGGCCTCGGCCAGGGCGCGGGCGAGCGGGGCGTGCTCGATCTCGGCGTTGATCAGCACCCGGTCGTCCGCCAGCAGGGGCACGGCCACGTCGAACACGACGTCGGCATAGCCGGACAGGTCAGCGGGGGGAATGGTCAAGGGGGGCTCCTTCTGTTCGTTGTGGCGCATGGGCAGGAACAGCAGCACTCCGGCGGCGGACACGGCGCCCACGAGGGCGAAGCCGCCGGCCAGGCCGAACCGGTCGGCGAGGACGCCGAGGGACAGGGCAGCGCTGAGGAATCCGACGTCGAAGAAGGCCGTCGTGGTGGCGACGGCGGATCCGCGCTCGCCGGCGGGCAGGCCGTGCACCGCCATCCTGAGGAAGGCGGGCAGCCCGAGGCCCTGCCCGGCGCCGATCAGCGCGATCGCGCACCATGTCCCGACCGGCGAGGGCCAGGCGGCAAGCAGGATCGATCCCGTCCCGGTCAGTAGGAGGGAGGCGACGGCCAGGCGCGTCGGGGCGGCCGTGGCGAGCAGGCGATGTCCGGCCAGTCGGACGGCGACGAGGACGCCGCCGTAGACCAGGAAATGGAGGCCGCCGGAGCCGCTGCCGAGCGCGGCGAGGTGCAGCGGCAGGAAGGCGCTGATGGCGGTGTAGCCCCACACGGAGGCCAGGTAGCCGAAGCCGGGTCGTAGAGCGGACGCGTGGTACAGCCGGGCCCGCCCGGTTCCCGGATCCGGGCCGGTCCTCTCCGTGTCAGGGCTCATGGTCTTCGGCAGGGTGAAGCCGAGCCCAGCCGACCCCAGCGCCACGGCCGCGGCGGTGATCCAGACGGCGGCGAACCCGGACGCGGCGTACAGTGTCTCGGCGATGACAGGCCCCGTGAGCAGGCCGGCGTTGACGACGACGGAGAAGTGGTTGATCGCCGCGCCGGGCCGCCGGTGGTCGCTGGCCAGAGTGGCGAGGCCCACGTAGGCGAGCGCCTCACCGAGGCCGGCGACGCCGCGCAGGACGAAGAAGAGCGGCAACTGTCCGACGGCGAGCAGCGCGAGGGACGTGCCGGACAGCAGCAGCGCGCCCGCGCACAGGGCCGTGCGGCGTCCGGCCCTGTCGGCCACCCGTCCGGCCATCGGGCGGGCGAGCACCCCGGCCGCCGCGGTGACGGCCAGCGAGACGCCCACCATGCCCGCCTGCTGGCCCAGCGGGCCAGTGAGGTACCGCGGAACCGCCGGGACGAGCAGTCCGATCGACAGGAACGCGCCGGCCGCGCAGCCGAGCAGGCGGCCGATCATCGTTCGTCACGTAATTCGAGCAGGATCGCGGTCATGCTGACCTTGACGCCGTCGTGCGGCGGTCCGGCTTTGTCGTGCAGGAGCGCCACGGCCTGGTCGATCAGGCCGACGATCTCCTCCCAGACGGGCCTGGCCAGCCACACCTCGGCGTCCATGGACGTGCGCCGGCGATCGGCCTCAGCCAGACGCCTGGCCAGGTCGGTGCTCATCGCCTGGTGGAGGAGTTGCCGTCCCTCGGACCGGTCGAGGCGCTCGCCGCTGGATGGGTCGTACCGGTAGCGCAGGTGCGGGCGGCCCTTGCCTGCCCGCGGACGCTCGTCCGTCTGCTGGAGGAAGCCCGCTTTGACCAACTGGCGCAGGTGGTAGCTGGCCGAGGCGTGCGCGATGCCGAGTTCGTCGGCGACCTCGGTGGCCGACATCGACGCGCCGGTGAGCAGCGACACGATGCGGATACGCAGCGGGTTGGCCAGGGCGCGCAGGGGAACAAGGTCATCCCGATTTTCCAAAGGCACCTTGGGATACTAATTTTCCCAACAGCTCTTGGGAAGAGGTGGCTTGCCGGTCTGCCGGAACGAGCGACATCCGTTAGGGTTCACCGATGCTGCTGACGATCCTTGGCGGATGCGGTGCGTGGCCGGCGGCGGGCCAGGCCTGCAGTGGTTACCTCGTGGAGCACGACGGGTTCAGGCTGCTCGTCGACCTTGGATCTGGGACGGTGCCGCGACTGCTGGAACGGGTCGACGCCGATCAGATCGATGCGGTGTTCATCAGTCACGGACATCCCGACCACTGCGCCGACCTGAACCCGCTGCTCCGGGCGCGCACAATGCGTGATGACCCGCCGGCGCCGTTGCCGGTGTACTCGCTGCCCGGCGCCCTGGACGCGGTGCTCGCGCTGGACCGCCCGGGAGTGCTGACCGACGCCTACGTCCTGCACGAGTTCACCGACGGCAGCAGATTCGACATCGGTCCGTTTCGCACACAGACTCGCCTGCTGCCGCACTCGGTACCCAATGCCGGCATACGGCTGGCAGCGGGCGGACGGGTGCTCGCGTATACCGGCGACAGCGGCCCGAGCCCCGACAGGGTGGAACTGGCGCGTGACGCTGACCTGCTACTCGCCGAGGCCACCTATGTGAACCAGGTCCCGGAGGATGCCCGACGTCACCTGACCAGCGCCCGTCAGGCAGGCCGGCAAGCGCTGGAAGCCCATGTCCGGCACCTGCTGCTGACGCACCTGCAGCCAGGCGCGGACACCTCGGCCGCGCGAGCCGCCGCCCGGGCCGAATACGACGGTGAGATCGGCATCGCCATGTCCGGTCTCACCGTCGACCTCTCGTGCGCCAAGGTCGCGGGGATCGAAGAACGTTCACCGGACGCAGGCTTGGACAGAACTCCACCCTGTGGGAGCCCGAAACCCGGCCGTTGAGGTTGACCTGGGGTTCGGCGTTCCTGTCCTGGCGGGCATGATCGCTGTTCATGGCGGTGCGGTTGCCATCTGATCTTCGTCAAGCCAAGCCGGCGCACGTTGTGATCAGCAGGGCGATCCGGATGACCTGCGTGGACGACATTGTCGGCAAGGAACGCCTACGCGAGCACGAACACTTTCACAACCAGCACCGCGCCCACCGTCCTGAATCAAGCAGCCCCGCTGCGTCCCCTCGTGGACCCGATCACGGACCCTGAGCGAACCACCAGCCTGAACATACGCCGACAGACCGGCTCGACGGCGTCCTCTACAAAGATCCGCATGCCGCTTGAACTGCATTGATGAGATTTCCGGCAAGGTGCAGAGTCGACCAGCCCGCCTCGCGCGACCCAGTCGAACTCACCACACAAGCAGAATCACAGAAGTCGATCGCCTGGTTACACCACTCCACGGACGACATCCTGACCGATCGCAACTACATCAGGATTGACTTATATAAGTTGCGACTGAAATTATGGCTCCTGCGCGCACTCGACGTGGTCGGCGGCGCTGTCGGCATCTTCGGTGCCCGTACGGCGCCGACTCCAACCACTCGGGGAAGTCGGCATCCAGTTGGAGCGCTTTCGCAAATTCTGGAGCCGGCACCTGGACGCGCGGGCCACTGAAGTCGCGCGTGGCCCGGCGCGAGCGCCGCCACCTGCTTGAGGAGACTCCGTCCGCTGAGGGACGACCAGGCTCGAACGACGAGAAGAAGGACGAATGATCGACATCGTCAATCAAATAGACGCCACCCAGCGGGAGATCGGCAACCAGTCGGTCGCCGTCGGCGCGGGACGCTCACTGCTGCTGCGGCGCACGTACGACGCCACGATCGAGGCCGTGTGGAGCGCCTGCACCGACCCCGACCGGATCAGCCGATGGCTCACCCTGATCGACGGCGACCTGCGGCTCGGCGGCACGTTCCAGCTCAAGGACAACGCCGGCGGGGAGATCCTGCGCTGTGAGAAGCCCCATCTGATCAAGGTGACCTGGGTATTGGGGGAGGGCATGCTCACCGAGGTCGAATTGCGCCTGGCGCCCGGCGGTGACGGCGGTGGGACCGTGCTGGAGCTGGAGCACGCCGCACCTGCCGAGATCGTCGATGAGATGGCACGTACGTACGGGCCCGGTACCACGATCGGCATAGGAGTCGGCTGGGACCTCGCGCTGCTCGGTCTCGACCTGTTCCTGCGCCGCGTCACGTTCGACCCCGCGACATGGGGCCACACGCCCGAGGCGAAGGAGTTCGTCACCGCCAGTTGCCACGCCTGGGGACCCACGGTCCAGGCCGCTTGGGGCGCCGGCGACGACGACTTCGCCGCGGCCGTCGCCTTCGCCGCGCAGCACTTCGCCCCCGAGACCGGCAGGGACGGCGACAGATGACCCGCCGCGCGGTGAGTCGTCCCGTTCTCAAGAGAGGAGCAGGCCGGATGACCGACCACCCCACCACCACAGCGGTCAGCAGGGCGACGCGGACGCTGCTGATGTGCGGCACCGTCGCCGGCCCGCTCTACATCATCGTGGTCCTGCTGCAGATGCTCACCAGGGACGGGTTCGACATCAGCCGGTACCCGGCCAGCATGCTGAGCAACGGCGACGAAGGGTGGATTCAGATCGCCAACTTCGCGGTCAGCGGCCTGCTGTTCGTGGCCGGAGCGGTCGGCCTGCACCGGGCTCGTGGTCCGGCGGGCTGGGGCGGCGCCTGGGGGCCGCGACTGGTCGGCGTCTTCGGCGCCGGGATGATCGCCGCTGCCTGCTTCTCCGCCGACCCTGCCGACGGCTTCCCGCCCGGGACGCCCGTCGGCTCGCCCACAAGCATGAGCACGCAGGCGATGCTGCACCTCCTCGTCTCCGGGATCGCCTTTCTCGCGCTGAACGCCGCGTGTCTCGTGTTCGGACGGCAGTTCGCGGCGGCCGGCCGTCGCCGCTGGGCCGCCTTCAGCAGGATGACCGGCGCGATCTTCGTGGCGGCCTGGATCTCGATCTTCGCGGCGCAGGGCTTCAGGGTGGCCAACGTCGCGTTCGCCCTGGCCATCGCGCTCAGCATGGCATGGGCGTCGCTCCTGGCCGCGTACCGGCTGGCTTCGACCCGACGTCATCGCGGCGTCGCCCTGACCGTGGTTTGAGCGGGCATCGACCATGTCACCACGCACCTGAGCCATCCGCAGCCAAGCACTCCCGAGCGCCACGGCTACCGGATCGAGTTCGAATGGCAAGACAGCGGTCCGCCCCGGAATGTCCTGGAGCTCCTGCTCGACCCCGTCGGAGTCATCATCGGTGGGAGCTCGAAGGCCGAGAGAGTGGTGCGGGCCTGTCTCGATTGTGATGATCGGCATATTCGCCCAGCACGGTGCGGAGGTGCCGCTCACCCAAGATCAGCAGCCTGCCGGTGCACTCCGTGCGTGCGGTGCGGACCCATCGCTCGGCGAACGCGTTGGTGCGTGGTGCGCGCGGCGGGATCTTCAGCGCCTGAATGTCGTCGCCTGTGAACCCCTCATCGAAGCCGCTGGTGAACCCTTAGCGGCCTGTGTCCTGATCGCCATCATCTCCTCTCCTGCTTCGTCGGCCCAGGCATCCGCCACGGCGGCCAACCCGTGCGGCCAGAGCTACGCCCTGCGCAGCAGTGTTCTGGTTAATCAGCGATGGGACTGGAACAAGAAGAACAGCCGGACCTTCGTGGCTCCGGTGGCCACGATCAACATCTACTCCCGCGCCGGGTGGGGCCGAAGAACACGAATCAAGCGCATTATCCTGCAGGTGCACTGGCCGACCAAGCCCGACCAAGCCCGACCAAGGCTCCCAGGATCTCTACGGCGAGTGGTTCGACGCCAAAGACGTCGAGATCACCTCCCAATCGGCGGCTGGGCCGATCATTGTCAGCGTTCGCCGGTGTGTGACGGCCCCGCCGAGAAACACTCCGACGCCGTGCCCGTTGACTAGGAGCCACTAGCTAGGCGGTCGTCAGTTTCGCCAGGCGATCTTCTGCCCCCCGTTGTTCCCTCCCTCGCACCAGTATTCGGTTACCGTGATGAAGGTGAGCCCGGCAGGGTCGTTTTCGTTGTAGGTGTCGGGATCATATGCCTGGACTTGCCTCGGCACTGCTGCGCCACCGTAGTCGTTGCAGTCGGCGAAGCTGATGTCTGCGCTGGCGGGAGCGGCCACACTGAGTGCGGCGGCGGCTCCCAGAGCAGCGGTGATGACGGTAAGTCGCGTGATGCGCGTGAGCACTTGGGGCATCCTTTGGTCGGTGGAGCTATGGACACACCGACAGTAACTTAAAGTTATGGATAGTTACAGTTAGTAATTGCTGCGCCTGGAGACAGGGGCATCGGCCAAGGGTCGTGTTTCACGGCCGAAACCAGCAGCTTCGTCGCAGGTGTCGACCTCGGAACCGCCACGCCCTCCAGCGGGAGCAGCCCCCCGCCGGGGAGTCGGTGAGGCCGTCGTGCCGCGACATGGTCTTGGGCCATCGCCCCCCGGTAAGGATTACCCTACCTGTAGTAACTCTATGCAGTCTTGTAACTACTGAGTGTAGTCGCAATGGTGAGAGAGACCGCCCCGGGTGCATCAACGGCCATGACACCAGCACCCGGCCAGCCCCCCAAAGGAGAGTCACCTTGTCACCGATCCCACGCTCCCGCGTCGCCGCCCTGCTGGCCACCCTGATCGCCGTCACCGGCCTCATCTCCCTCACCACCCCCGCCGACGCCGCCGGAAGCCTCACCTGCGACACCTCCGGCACCATGTACTTCAAGCCCGGAGTGCAGATCGTCCCCCTCAAGCAGGACATCGAGATCCGCGGCGCCAACGGCTCCTGCCGCGACTCCACCGGCCTGGGCATCGACGAGGCCAGGCTCACCGCGAACTTCGGCGGCGTCTGGCTCACCTGCGAACTCGGCGGCGGCGGCACCGGCCACGGCACCGGCACCCTGGACTGGACCCTCAACGACGGCAGGAAGGCCCGCAGCGACCTGGACCTGAACTTCGAAAGCAACATCGCCAGCGAGGTGACCCTGTCCGGGCAGGTCGTCGGCGGCCCCCTCGACGGCGAGAAATTCTCCGCCCACCTGCACGCCGATCTGTTCCGCGGCAGCCTCAAGTGCACCGTGGGCGGCCCCTTCGGCGGCGCCAAGAGCATCGGCTACCACGGCGACCTCACCGTCGGCTGAGCTCACCTCGCCCTGTCAGGGCAACCTGAGGCCACCCCCTGCAACAGCCAAGCCGGCCCGGAGTCGCCCGAGCCCTGCGTAGGGCGGCACCGTGGCCGGCGCCCCTGCAAGGGCCTGCGTCGCGAGGCCACCCGGCAGGCGGCTGGGAGGAGACATCGTGATCAGCGGCCATGACGTGATCCCCAGTCACAACATTCTGTTCATCACGCTCGATTCACTTCGCTTCGATACGGCGCGGGTCGTCGGGGTGCAGGCCGAGCTTGAGGAAGATGTTGCGGATGTGCTTGTGCACGGCTTTGTCGGTGACGAAAAGCCGCTCGGCGATGGCCGTATTGCCGAGCCCTTCGGCCATCAGCGCCAGCACCTCGCGTTCGCGGGGGCTGAGCCGCCGCATGACATCGACGGCGCGCCGACGGGTGAACAACTGGGCGACGACTTCCGGATCGATCGCGGTGCCGCCGGCGACCACCCGGTGCAGCGCGTCCAGGAACTCCTGGACTCTTCCGACCCGCTCCTTGAGCAGGTAGCCGATGCCGCCGACGCCGTCGGCGAGCAGGTCGGCGGCAAACGACTCCTCGACGTAGGCCGACAGGACCAGCACCGCCAGCGGCGGATGCAGCCGCCGCGCCTGTACGGCGGCGCGGACGCCTTCGTCGGTGAAGGTCGGCGGCATCCGTACGTCGACCACGGCTACGTCCGGCCGGTGCTCGGCCACCACCGCCAGGAACTCCTCCGGCGTCGGCACGGCCGCGACCAGATCGAACCCGCGGGCGGTCAGCAGCAGGGTGAGGCCTTCGCGCAGCAGCGCGTCGTCCTCCGCGATCACGATGCGCATGGCAGTTCGATCTCCAGGACTGTCGGCCCGCCGATCGGGCTGGTCAGGGTCATGGTTCCGTCGTGGGCCTCGACACGCCGCCGGATCCCGGTCAGGCCGGTGCCCGCGCCGACGGCCGCCCCGCCCTGGCCGTCGTCACCGACCTGAAGCCTCAGCACGTCTCCTGAGCGGCTGACACTGACGGACGCGGTGGCGGCGCAGCCGTGCCGGGCGGTGTTGGTGAGGGCCTCGGCAGCGATGAAGTAGGCGGTGCTCTCGACCGCGACGGGAAGGTGGCCGAGTTCGGCCACCGTGACCTGGCAGGGTACGGGGCAGTCGGCCGCCAGCGAGGTGAGGGCGCCGGCCAGGCCGTGCTCTTCCAGCACCGGCGGCAGGATCCCCCGAATCGCGGTCCGAAGCTCGCCCAGCGCCTGTTCGGCGGCGCTCTGGGCCCGGTCGATGGCTCCCTCCGCGCTCGCGGGATCGCGCGTCAGCGCATCGCGCGCCACGCCGAGGAGCACAGCCACGCCGATGAGCCGGTTCTGGGTGCCATCATGCAGCGCCCGCTCGATGCGGCGCAGTTCGGCGGCGTGCGCCTGCAGGGCGCCCGCGCGGCTCGCCGACAGCCGGGCGAGGCGTTCCGACAGGTCCACCGACGGGTGCGGGCCGAGCAGCCGCAGCCCCGGCAGGGCCTGCAGGCGAGCCATCGCCGGGCCGAGACCGACGAGGATGGCCGCCCAGCTGACGCCCATCAGGCTGACCGCCAGCGCGGCCGGCCAGGTATGCACTGGGAAGCCCAGGGACGTTCCGGTCTCGTCGGGTGGAAGCAGCCGCCACCACAGCGGGAAGCTCAGGTCGCGCACGGCCAGGACCGGCAGCACGACTCCCACAAGGCCCAGCAACAGGCCCATGCTGGCGTGGCAGGCGAGCCAGCGCAGGTCACGCCAGGTCGCCGGGTCATGGGCGGCCGCGCGGGTACGGCCGGCCCAGCCAGTGGCGGGGCCGGCGGCGTACGGGCTGATCACCTGGTGCCGCCATCGGCCGAGCCGCGCGCGCTCACGTTCGGCGACCAGCCGTACCAGCGAGACCATGAACGGCAGAAGCAGTAGTCCGACACCCACCACGCTCGCCGCCACCGCCACCGCGAGCCCGGCCACGGCGAACAACGCGAGCAGGCTCGTTCCCAGGCCTCCGGCGAGCCGCTCCACTGCCTCGAGCACATCCCGCGGGCTGGTCCCGCGCCTGCCCGGCACGTCGTTGCTGATGACAACCCCCTTCAGGTCTGTTTCGAACTGTATGTCCAGACGCGGGCGTGACGTGTGGAGGGATGCGGAAGGTAGAGCCTGCACCACCGGGACTCGGGTGCATGCGTCCTGTCGGCGAAAGCGCCGCCTCTTCTAGCGTCAGGAGGGCTCGTTGACGAAGGGAACACCGCCATGCCCGACCCGTACCGTGACCAGAGCGCCGCGCGGCAACGCCCGTCCTCCTTCGGCCGCCGCGTGCTGCGCGCTCTGCTGTGGACCGTGATGGTGCTGAGCGCTGCCGCGAACGCGGTCGCCTCGCTGTCGGGCATGTCGACCCCGGTGCGACTGGTTTTCGGCGTGACGGCGGCGCTGTGCGTGCTCGCGCTGGTCGTCGACAGCGTGCGCGGACGTCGCCGCCGCTGAGCGAGGAGGTGGCCATGCCTTCCCTCTACCAGACGGTGGACGGCGCGACCTTGATGCCGAGTGTGGTGAGCTCTCCGTGGATCCGCCGATGGCCCCAGCTCGGGTTCTCCCGGACCAAGCGCAGAATGCGGGCGCGGATGGAGCGGACCGTTGGGCCGGCAGATACGGCCGTGACGCGTCTCATCAGGTCGCGGTGCCGGCGCAGGACGGTGTCCCGGCCGGACGAGAAGCCGCAGGCGGTGCAGAACCTCACGCGGCAGCGAGGTGAGGAGAGCGGCGAGAAGGGCCCGGTCCTCGGGTGTGAATCGCACTCTCGTGTCAGCGCCGAGTTGGCGTTCAAGGACGGCGATCTGGTGACGCAGAACGAGAATTTCCATGTCCCTGTCCCGTTCACTCATGGGCAGCAGTCGCAGCGCGGCGAAAGCCAGGTCGAGACCGTGCTCAACGTCGTCGGACTCGGGCGGGTCATCCAGAGCGGTTCGCCGGGCTGGGCGGGGTCCTGCTGAACGATCCCCTGATGTTCGGCTACTGCTACACGCAGCTCACCGACGTCTTCCAGGAGCAGAACGGGATCTACCGCCTCGACCGTACGAGCAAGCTGGACGTGTCCCGGATCCGCGCGGCCCAGCTCCGCCCCGCCGCCACCGAAGCCGCCACCGAAGCCGCCACCGAAGCCGCCACCGAAGCCGCCACCGAAGCCGCCACCGAAGCCGCCACGGGGGCGGCCACCGAGGTGGCCACCGGGGGCGGCCACCTCGGAAGCACATGGCTAGCTCGCCAGACCCGAGTTGATCTCGGCGAGCACCTGGGTCGCCTTCGTGTAGCGGACGAGGTTGTCCAGCGCGGGCGGCTGCGCGAGGGTGGCCTGGGCGTGGCGGACGGCCTCGCCCACCGTCCGCACCCCCAGGGCCCGCGCGGTGAGGCCGTCCACGGCGGTGCCGGCGTTGATCCGGCGGCCGGCCAGGTTGAGCGTGGTGGCCAGCAGTTCGGCCCGCAGTGTGCGCGGCTGCGTCAGCGGCAGGGTGAGGACGGCGGTGGACTCCCGCAGGGAGAGCGCGCCGTTCGCAGCCGAGCCGTCGGCGCCGTCGAAGCGGTCGTCGGTGGCCTGGACGCGGGCGAGCGCCTCGGCGGTGCGCAGGTCGGGCCGCAGCGCCCAGAACGTGACCAGCCCCGGGTCGCGGCTGGGGGAGACGGTCGTGATCCGCGTTTCCGCCGTCGCGGCGGCGGGGCTGGTGGGGCACGGGCCGGAGCCGTCGGCGCTCAGCGAGACCGGCACGGTGACCGTCGCCGCGTCCAGGAGCAGCAGGCTCGGCCGCGCGGTGAAGGCGATCGTGCCGGTCCCCGTGCCGGCGGGCAGCGTGCCGATGGACCAGCGCAGCGTGGTGGTGCCGTCGGTGTTCCTGCTCACGGAGCCGGGGCGGGGCCCGGCGCCCTGGTCGAGCGCGGCGCTGTAGTAGAGGCCGGCGGGCAGCGTGGCGGTGAGCGTGGCGCCGGAGGCCGCGGCCCCGCCGGTGTTGCGGTAGGTCAGGGTGTAGGCGGCGGCCTCGCCGGCGTTGACGGTGGCGGGCGCGGTGGCCGCCACGCCGATCACCGACCGGTGCACCGTGGTGGACACCTCGGCGGTGTTGTCGGACAGGGTGCCGGTCTCGGCGTATCCGCGCTCATTGGTCCCCGACACGGCCGCCTTGTTCGTCAGGACCGTCCCGTCCGTGGTCGCACAGGGGATGTCGTAGGTGAACGTCTCCCGTGCGGAGCCGCCCGCCGGCACGTCGGACGTTGTGCGGTGGACGACGTCGCCGCCGGGCATCGTGTCGTCGATCTTCACCGCCGTGGCCGTGGCGGGTCCCTTGTTGCCCACGGCCACGGTGTAGGTGAGCCGGTCGCCGGGGGAGGCGTCCTGCCTGTCCACGGTCTTGGCGGCGGTGAGGTCGATCGGCGGGTTGAGACTCGCGGCGGCCTCGGCGGTGATCTCGGCGCTGCCCAGGCCGAGCACGCCCTTGTGCGCGCCATCCTCGAACCAGGGGCTCTCGCGGAAGTTGAGGTTCAGGTGGTCCCAGTCGTTCCAGGAGGTGAGGGTCTGCTTGGGGGAGACGGGGCAGGACGTGGTGTCGGGGCCCATGATGATGTGGTTGACGTCCCCGGACTGGCTCGTCGCGCGGGTGCCGTCGCCATTCCAGTCGACCGGCTTGTTGGCCGGCGTGGTCAGCGCGACTCCGGGT
The DNA here is from genome assembly GCF_040675375.1 of Nonomuraea sp. NPDC049607. Lineage (NCBI taxonomy): Bacteria > Bacillati > Actinomycetota > Actinomycetes > Streptosporangiales > Streptosporangiaceae > Nonomuraea > Nonomuraea sp. NPDC049607. Next base: position 39,380 of record NZ_JBFAOV010000013.1, on the reverse strand, counting down.
TTCCCGGCCACCACCGTCCCGTACACGACCGTCGCGCTACCCGCTCCCGGCAGGGCGTCGCCCACCTCGTCGAGACCCTGGTCCTCGTTCATGGGGGCGCGCTCCTGGGGCTGGTAGTCCAGGGGGCGGGACGCGGTGGACGCCGTGGGGAACTGGTAGGAGTAGTTCATGACGCTCAGGTAGTTCGGCTTGCAGTTGACGCTGTCCAGGCCGCCGTGCTGCAGCCCGAGCGTGTGGCCGAGCTCGTGCATGAACGTGCCCGCCTCCGCCGCGGTCTGGCCGCCGTTGGCGGTGATCCGCGTGTTGTCCCACGCGCCGAGCGAGATGACGAAGTCGTTGCCGCCCGGCAGGGCGACGCGGGCCAGGTGGGCCAGGTCGACGTGCTGCTGGGTGTCGTCGCCCGCCTCGGCCTGGCCCGATGTGGTGCCGAGGCCGGTCAGCCCGTGCACCGACACGGCGTAGCGGAACGCCAGCCGCTTGGCGCCCAGGATGTTCTCGCAGTTGCGTGAGATCCGGTCGAGCACGTCGCCGAAGTTCCCGTCGCAGGCGATGGCGGAGTCGCCGAACTTGACATCGTCGAAGTCGTCCCAGCTACCGGGGCTCTTGGTGTCGAACGTGATCCGCTCCGCCTCGCCGGCCCGCTCCCCGGTATGGACGTGCAGGGTGATGCCGTGCGCCGCGAAGGCGGTCACCACCTGGCTGATGGCGTTCGGGTCGAACTCCCTGGAGCGCTGGCAGTACGACGCCAGGCAGAACATCGCGTCCAGCTCGACGAAGATGTCCTTCTTGTTCGGGTCGGCGCTGTACGGGGGCTGGTTCAGCGCGAGATCGACCGTGCCGTCCTGGTCGTAGTCGATGCCGTTGATCTCCCAGTCGTCCAGCAGCCCGTCCTGGTCGGTGTCACGGCCGGTGTGCACCTTCAGGGTGGTGGAGCAGGTGCCGATCGTCGTGTCGCCCGACAGCGTCGAGGTGATGTCGATCCGCAGGCCGCTCGCGTCACCGAGGCCCTCCGCGTACGCCGGCGGCAGGTCGAACTCCCCCTGCACCAGCCCCGTCTCGGCGGATAACAACTGCCGGTAGAACGGCGTGGCGTGCCAGTAGTGGAACCCGGCCTCCACCGTGGCGGTGAACCAGCCGCTCTCCTGACTGTCGTTGAGGAAGGTGATACGGGCACGGGGCCGCTCGCCCTCCGCGAGCGACAGGGGCGAGGTCCCGAGGAACTCGCACTCACCGTGCACTGCTGCGCCGTCGGCGTGCCCCGCGGGGGCGCCGAGCAGGGCGGCGACGACGAATAAGACGAGCGGCACGATCACGCGGCGGATAAGCATGGGCCGAGTGTCTGCGCCCGCGCTCGTGCCGTCATGAGTAACCCGTACTCATCCTGTTCCGGTGGCGGCCACAACCTGGCCGCCACCCCTGCGACGGTGGTTCCACCTGAGCGGGCTGAGGCTCCTGGACGCCGGCGGCATCCAGGCTCTGCTCAAGTGCGCCGACACCCGGGACGCGCAGCACCAGCGCGAGTTCCCCCGGAGTGACCCGCCCCAGAAGCCGCATCAGTTTCGGGCTCGGTCTGGCAGCACTTGGCCGGCCTGCTCGGCGGCTCCAAGGCGTGTCCACCCCGGACCGGAAACGCTTTCCCTCTCGCGGCAATGTCCCGGCTAGACCGTGACCACACTGTCGGCGTACCCCTGGACGAGCCGGAGATCGTGAGAGGCGAAGATCACGGCCGTGCCCCGCGTTTCCCGCAGCCCGGTCAGGACGTTCATGACCGCGCGGGCGGTGCCGTCGTCCAGGGCCGAGGTGACCTCGTCGCAGATCAGCACGTCGGGTAGAGTCCGGCCCCCCTTCGGCGTGACGATGATCGGAGCCGGCGTGCGGACGATTCCCGAGCACACCCTGCTCTTCGAACGGCTGACCAACGTGCTGGCCACCGCGGCGCCGGGGATCCGGTTCTGTTTCAACACCTCGCCGGAGACGACGATCGACGCGATCCGCTGAGATACGCGGGAGTGCCTGGTCGATGCAGGCGCCGCCCGGTAGCCATGGCGGAAGGTCCAACGGATCCAGCCTGGACGCGAGTTCGCGCCATCGCATCGACGGCCTGAGGCCCGAGAGCACGCGCAGGTCACCGACGTGGCCATCACCCACAACCACGAAGACGACGTGAGCGGCCTGATCACGCGGACGGTGCGGAGGCGTTCACCGGACTTGAGCGAGTGCCCCCGTCCGGCGGCGGTTGCGCGCTGGAGTACCTCGCGCCGCCGATCGGCTGATCGAGCCTGCCGGCCCCGGGCCGCGCTCGCGGCCCGGAGGGCAGGCTCGTCCGGTCACCCGGGGTGTATCGGGATCAGCCGGCGTGGACCGGGCGAATCACCGCCTGATCAACGCCGGTGTCGGGTCGGAGCGGGGCCTCAGGTGTGGTCGATGAACAGCAGTTCAGGCTGCTTGTAGAGGATGCACCCGCTCGGTTCGGGGTCGCCCGGGTTACGGTGGCAGACCCAGGTCTGCCAGTAGAGCACTCCCCAGGTGTCGGGTTTGCCGACGTTCTTGAGCTTGTTCCAGCCCTCGTCGGGCATGGTGTACTGGCCGTACGCCTTCGTGAAGTTCTTGTACGACGGCTTCGCCGTGTCACTGTTGTACGGCCACGAGGTGTTCTCGTTGCGCAGGGTTTCGTCCCACAGTGCAGCCTCCGACGTGGCCCACACGCCCAGGACCTCGACGTTGATCTCCTGGCCGGCCTCGATGGGGGCCAGCTTCTTGGTCGTCCAGTTGTAACACATGAGGCGGATGTTGAGCGTGGGGGCCGCGTCGCTGCTGGAGATCTCCATCGGCCCTGACGCGATCGACGCCGACAGGCTGCCGGAAGGACATGGGTTCTGAGGGGTGGGCGTCAGGCGGTCCGCCACGCTCGCGTGGGAGATGGTCGCGGAGGACACCAGAGCGGCGGCCGTCAGCATGGGGAGAAGGAGCTTTCTGATGATCAACTCTTCTTCCTCGCCTTCTGAAGAGTTCGTCTTCTCGTCGCTTGCACCCACAGGCTGCCGACGGAGTCTTGTGATCCACTTGGAAGCCAGTGAGCGGAGGTGGCGTGAGCGAGGAGACCTGGGGTTTCCCAGGAGGGCGCGAGCGCAGGCCTGCGCCCGAACAGCAGCCGGTACCTGGCGACGGCCGACAGCATGGCCTAGACGTACAGGCCTTCGGGGAGGATCGGACAGCCCGCTATCGCCAGTTCCGGCCCGAGGTGTCGGTGGCCGAACTATGCCGGCGCGTGTTCGCCGACAAGAAGTCCGGCAAGAGCGCCGAGCGGCCCCGAGCTGGCGGCCTGCCACGCGTTCCTGACCGAAGGCGACACCCTGGTCGTCCCGAGCCTCGACCGCTACGGCCGCTCTCTGGCCGACCTCATCACCATGGTCGGCGAGCTGCGCCGCCGCGAGATCGGCTTCACCTCGCTGCACGAGAACCTCGACACCCCCACCCCCGGCGGTCGGCTCATCTTCCACGTCTTCGCCGCCCTGGCCGAGTTCATCCGCGAACTCATCGTCGCCGGCACCCGCGTCGGCCTGGCCGCCGCCAAAGCCCACGGCTGGACTCTCCCACATGGGGAGACACCATGCTGGGGGCATGGACGAGGAGCTGTTGCCGATCGGACAGTTCGCCAGGCTCGGCCGGCTGAGCATCAAGCAGCTGCGGCACTACGCCGAGCTCGGACTGCTGGTGCCCGCGTACGTGGACGAGCACACCGGGTACCGCTACTACCGGCACAAGCAGGCGCGCGATGCGCTGTCGATCGGGCTGCTGCGCTCGCTCGACGTCCCGCTCGCCGTCATCGCGCAGGTGCTTTCCGATACGCCAGGTGTCCTGCAAGGAGTGCACGAGCGGCTGGAAGCCGAGCTGGCCAAGCGCCGATCGACGCTGGCCGTGCTGGAGCGCGTCATGACAGAGGGACTGCCGTCCACTCCTGTCGCGGTGGTCACAGAACCAGCGCGGCGCGTGGCGGTGGCCGTAGTAACGGCGGCGGACCCGTCAGACGTCGGCCGGGCCACCTCGGCCGCCATCGCCAGGTTGCGGGCGGCGTCGCCGGCCGCAGCTCCCGAGCTCATCGGCCTGTTCCCACTCGACCTCGGCGAGCCCGTCGCCGTCTCCGCCGCTCTGGTCAGCGAGGAGCCGGTAGCGGGAGCCGAGCTCGACGTTCTGCCCGGCGGCCGGTTCGCCAGCGCAACTCACGTCGGCCCGTATGGCCAAATCGGGCTGACCGCGCATGCGTTGCTGTCCTGGTGCGCCGAGCGGCGCTGTCCCGTTCGCGGTCCGATCCGCGAGGTGTACGTGTCGGACCCGGCAACCACCCCGCCCGATCGGCTGATCACCCACCTGATGATCCCTTTGGAGGAGCTATGACACCGCGGCTGGTCCACTGCGACCCCGTCATCTGTCTCAACGTTACCGGCATGGGCGAGCCCGGCGGCGCCGAGCACGTCTCGGCCATCGGCGCCCTGTACGCCGTGGCCTCCTTCATGGGCTGCCCTGCCGGCCCCCTGGAAGGCCGCTGGTGGGTGGAGGACACCAGCCTGCCGCCGCTGGAAGTGCCGCGCGACCAGTGGCGATGGCACCTGCTGCTGCCACTGCCCGACGTACCCGAACCGGGAGTGGTCGAGGCCGCGCGCGAGCAGGCCCGCGCGTCCGGAGCCGCTGTCGACCGCGTCCAAGTGGTCACCTTCACCGAGGGCGAGTGCGTGGAACTGCTCCACGAGGGGCCCTACAGCGAAGAGAAGGCGTCACTCGACATGATGGAGGCATTCATGGCCGAGCACGGCCTGGTGCCCAACGGCCTGCACCACGAGATCTATCTGACCGACTTCACCGATCCCGAGCCCAAGACGATGCTCAGGCAGCCGGTGGCACCCGCCGCCGTCACCGAGAGCGGGTGAGCCGCCCTAGTGCGGGCGTCGCCACGGATCATCTACTCCCGGTCGGACGGCATCATCAGTATGGACAGGTCCACTGTCCGGTCGGGGGCGCAGGCGAAATTCCTCGACGTACTTACCGTAGCGCTCGACAAACCGCTGGAACGCGGCGGGGGGATGCTGAGCATCTTGCGTACGGGGTGCAGTACATCGGCGGTGGCCGGTTGTAGATGGCGCGGTTCCGGCCTGAGACGACGCTGAACGCGACGACGAACGCCGACTACGCCGCGATGCGGGTCCGCGTGATGCGGCAGGTGCACTTCTCGACCGCCGACCGCCGACCGCCGACCAGCGCACCATCGAGCTGGTGTTCTTCGTCAACGGGCTCCCCGTTGCAACGGTGGAGCTGAAGACCGACTTCACCCAGTCACTGGACGAGGCGATCCAGCAGTACCGCAAGAAGCGCAACCCGCTGACCAACGGTCGGCGCGAGCCGCTGCTGTCGTTTGGGCACCGGGCGCTGGTTCACTTCGCGGTCTCCAACGATCTGGCTGCGATGACCACTCGGCTGGAGGGTGAGAAGACGCACTTCCTGCCGTTCAACACCGGTTTCTAGGAAGGTGCCGGGAACCCGTTCGGGGGCCGACGGGAGGTCGGCGACGAGGTACCTGTGGGAGCGGGTCTGGGAGAAGCACTCCTCGGGATCAGGAAAGACGAACACGATCGCCTGGACAGCGCATCGTCTGGCCCGGCTTCATGTCGATGATGAGAAGGTCTTCGACTCGGTCATCGTGGTGGTCGACCGCACGATGCTGGACGGGCAGCTTCAGGACGCGATCCGGCAGATCGACGGCAGCGGGAAGATCGTCGCGACGATCAGCCCCGAGGACGTGCGCAAGGCCGGGGCGACTCCAGTCTGAAGGGCAAGCGGTTCGCCGTCATCGCCGACGAGGCACCTCCTCGCAGCGCGCTCATGGGCAGGTCTTCGCGGGCGACGTCGGCCTTGCCCAGGCCCCGGCGGATGTGGAAGTCGTTCAGCGCGGCCAGGACGGAGTTGACGTAGACGGGGCTGCGCTGGGCCGGCCCCCTCGCGCAGCAGCCACTCGCGAAAGTCGCGCACCCCCAGTCCCGCGCGTGCCGCTGGGCGAGGGCATCGGCGTCATAGGCGGTGGCGTGATCGGCCAGCCGGGACAGGTACATGCGCCCTCCGGAGCGGTAGGTGCGCCAGGGCTCGGCCGACAGTGGCCTGCCTGCCGAGCACCGCGTCGTAGGCGGGTTGCTGCCGGGCGGGGCGGGCGCCGGAGGGCGCTTCGTCATCCAGGGAGCAATGCCGGGCTCCTGTGAGGGTCCGGGCGCGCAGTCTCGGAGGTCACATCCGGGAGCCTGCTTCCGAGGCTTGCTGATCTCGGGAGTACAGGCAAGGCTGCGCCGGCATCCCTCGTTGGCCGGCGTCTACGGGGTGCTCTCCGACGGCGAAGATGAGGTGGTTCCAGCGTGTGAGCGGGCCCGGTATGGTGCTCGCGCCAGTCGAGCACCATAGAACCGGGCAGGCATGGGCAGGGCCGGCTGATGCCGCCCGCAGGAAGCGAGGGTCTCAGGCGGGAAAGGCGGCCACGTTCCGGTCGTAGTGGCGGTGTTGCAGGATGGCGGCGATGAACTGCCCGGTGAAGTCGTCCGCCGCCGCGGAGTCGACGACGCCCTGGCGGCCGGGCAGGGCGGCGGCCTGTAGCAGCGGTTCGCCGTCCGGCAGCGCGCCGATGGCTTTGCCGTGCCTGAATGCCTCGCGGACGAACTGCACGGCGTGCCCGTTGCCGGTCAGCTCCGCGCCGCCGGTGCACAGCACCGCGTCGTACAGCACCGAGGAGGCGGCGCTGACCTGCTTGTCCACGGTCAGCGATCCGGCCGTCCCCTCGTGCGGCGCGATCACATCGCAGACCGCCTTGCCGCTCTCCAGCTCCTGCATCACCGGATGCAGTGCGCCGGCGTCGGTCTGGTCGCTCACCAAGATCGCGATCTTGCGGGTGGCCAGGCTGGAGGGCTGGCCGGCCTGGCTGAGCGCCGGGGAGGACTTGCCGTGGTTGCTGCCCTTCGGAGCCGGGGCGGGCAGGCCGAGCCCGGCGGCCACATGCCCGGCCAGCCCGGTGTCCACGTTGGCCAGCCGTTCGACCACCTGCTCCTTGATGTATCGGCGTTGTACGTGGCCCAGCTCGAACAGGAACGCCTTGATGATGTGATGCTGCTCCCAGTCCGACATGCTGTTCCAGAACAGGGTGGCCTGGCTGTAGTGGTCGGCGAAGCTGGGGCTGCGCCTGCGGATCTTCTCACCCTCGACCCGCTCGGTGTAATGCCGGAACACGCCCGTCATGTCACCGCTGAGCACTCCGGTGGCCGGGCAGCCGCCGCTGATGGAGTTCTTGGAATAGCTGGTGTGGCTGGTGTGGATCATGTGCTGGTGGAAGCCGTCGCGGTTGTCGTTGTGGACGGGGGCGAGCGGGCGGTTGATCGGGATCTGCTGGAAGTTCGGGCCCCCCAGGCGCAGCAGCTGGGTGTCGAGATAGGAGAAGTTGCGGCCCTGCAGCAGCGGGTCGTTGGTGAAGTCGATGCCCGGCACCACGTTGGCGGTGCAGAAGGCGATCTGCTCGGTCTCGGCGAAGAAGTTGTCCGGATTGCGGTTGAGGGTCATCTTGCCGACCATCCGCAGCGGCACCTCCTCCTCCGGGATGATCTTCGTGGGGTCGAGCAGGTCGAAGTCGAACTTGTGCTCGTCCTCCTCCGGCACCAGTTGTAGGCCCAGCTCCCACTCCGGGTACTGGCCGGCCTCGATCGCATCCCACAGATCGCGCCGGTTGAAGTCGGGGTCATTGCCCTGGATGCGCAGAACCTCGTCCCACACCAGCGAGTGCGTGCCGAGCGCGGGCCGCCAGTGGAACTTCACGAACGTGCCCCGCCCCGCGGCGTTGACCAGGCGGAAGGTGTGCACGCCGAACCCCTGCATCATGCGGAAGCTGCGCGGGATCGCCCGATCCGACATCAACCACATGACCGTGTGCATCGTCTCCGGCTGCAACTGCACGAAGTCCCACAACGTGTCGTGCGCCGACTGCGCCTGCGGGATCTCGTTGTGCGGCTCCGGCTTGACCGAGTGCACGAAATCGGCAAACTTGATCGCATCCTGCACGAAGAACACGGGAAAGTTGTTACCCACCAGGTCGTAATTGCCCTGACGGGTGAAGAACTTGGTCGCGAAGCCGCGAACGTCCCGCACCGTGTCGGCCGAACCGCGCGAGCCTGCCACCGTGGAGAAACGCACGAACACCGGGGTGAGCAGCTCCGGGTCGCACAGGAAGTCGGCGCAGGTGTACTCAGCCAGCGACTCATACACCTGGAACACCCCGTGCGCGCCCGAGCCACGCGCGTGCACCACCCGCTCCGGGATGCGCTCGTGGTCGAAGCGCGTCACCTTCTCCCGCAGGTGGAAGTCCTCCAGGATCGTCGGGCCACGCTCACCGATCGACAACGAGTTGTCGGTGTCGTCGATGCGCACGCCCTGGTCGGTGGTGTAGCGCGTGTTGGTGGAATCCACCCGGTACTGATCGAGTTGCTGCTGTTTCTGGCTGTTGTCGGTCACAGGGTCCCCCGTGTTGGACGATGGCTCGAACCGGGGGGCCATGGCTCTTCTTACCCTCACGTGTCCGGCCGCCAACCCCGGTGCGCCGGGTCGCCGACCATCTGCCAGCGACCGCCATCCCGATGGTGCCGCGCCGAACGGATGCGGCGTCATCGGGCCCCTGACGCTCGGGCGAGCCACGACCCAGCGACGTCTTCCGCGGTGGATCCGACCGCATCTCAGAGCGGGCGCTTGTGACGGCACCGGCGGGGCGGGGGTAGTCGCTCGCATCACTGACCGGTGCCAGGCGCGGGCCAGCTCCTATCCGGCGCCGCCGATCGTGTCGCGGCGCAGCCCTTCGGGGTTCTTGCCGAGCGCGGCCAGCAGGTCCAGGCCCAGGGTGAGCTCATCGCCGGCGCCTGGCGTGGGACGGACGAGCAGGCGCGGGCAGGGTGTGTCGGTTCGCTGGAGCGCGCCGAGGCGGCACAGCTCGGCTGCGGTGTGGGTGAAGGCCGCCCAGTCGCGCAGGGTGCCGTGGGCGTAGAAGTCGTTGATGTCGAGCAGCAGTTGCTCGTCGGCGTCGGCGTAGATCGGGTGGTAGCCGCGCATCAGCTCGGAGACCTGGGCGGCGGGCAGTGCCTTGAACGGCAGGCGGCGAAAGACGCGCGAGCGCAGCATCGGCTCGCGCGAGAGCACCTCCCAGCAGCCGTCGCCGCCGACGTACAGCAGCGCGAAGCGGGTGTCGTGGTGGTCGTGCAGGTGGCGCAGCAGCTCGATGCAGTCGCTGTTGAGGCGGCGGCGAAGGCGATCAGGTCGCCGCGGTAGGCCCGCCGGGTGTGCGCCGACTTCCCGGCGTTGGCCAGGTCGGTGAGGAAGTCGTCGAGATGGCGGGCGAGCGGGTGGGCGCGGCCGAGCTGCTCGGCGATGACCGGATCCACTGTACCGACCTCCATCCTCCGCCGGGTTGCCAGATAACCGGGAAACGAAGCCCGCGCGCCGGACGGCGGCCGCCCAGCTCGCGCTACCCCGGTGATCGTCACCTTGCCAGATAACGGATGTTATCCCGTAACTCTTGGACGATCCGTCCAGGGCCTCTTCACCGCAGAACTCGCCGTCATTCTGGTGCGCCGGCCTTCCACGCTGCGCGCAGTGAGGGACGCGGTCGAGACCGCGGTGCCACTGGGCCGCTCCGGCGTCCAATCGACGTGCCGACTCTGTGAAGGCCCGGTTACTGGCGGATCTTCCGGGGGGCGATCACGGTGGCCAGGCCGTCCAGCAGGCGTTCGAGGCCGAAGGTGAACAGTGATTCCAGGTCGAGCTCCGCGCCCGGCTCCGCGACCTGCGCGATCAGCGGCCCGTCGACGGACAGTTTTGCCTTGCCCCACTGCTTGCTGGTCATCCCCGTGTCCAGTTCGGCGATGGCCTCGCTCTCGATGTTGATCGCCGTCCCCCGCACGTAGTTCACCATCGTGCCGTAGACGTGCATGCGGGTGATCGGGTCCAGGCCGAGGCCGTCGAGCGCGCGCAGGGTCCATACCCCGTACGCGAGCTGCCCGGGCAGTGTGGCCGGCCGGGTGATGGACACGAGCCGTGGCAGCCAGGGATGGCGCTGGTAGGCCGCCCACTGCAGCTGGGCGGCCACCCGCAGGTGGGAACGCCATCCCGGCGGTGGCGCCGGATATTCGATCTCGGCGAACGCGGCGTCGGCGATCAGCTGGGTGAGCTCGGCCTTGGCCTCAAGGTGCCGGTAGAGGGCCATGGTGGCGACGCCGAGCTTGGCCGCCACCGCCCGCATGGACAGTGCGGCCAGGCCGTCGGCGTCGGCGATCTCCATGGCCACGCGGACGACGCGGTCGCGTTCGAGACCCCCGGCGGAACGTGAGGGCAGTCTCCGGGGAGCGACCACGGCGCCGACCCGAGACACCGACTCGATGGCGCCTGCCTGTTTGAGCGCGGCCAGCGCCTTGGTGGCCGTCGCCATCGCCACGCCCCACTCGCGCATGATCGCTCTGGTCGTCGGAACGGGAGCGCCGGGCTGCAATTCTCCGTCGGCGATGCGCCGCTCGATGTCGGCGACGATCCGGAGGTACGGCGGTTGGGGAGCGTTCACGACGGCCATGCTGCCACGTCTCAGTGGTCGGGCAGCCAGTTGCCGTGCAGGCCGAGCGGCACTCTGACAGGAAGGTGGACGCGCGCGACGGGCTCACCGGTGAAGTCCTGGGCTGAGAGGATCACCAGGTCGCTGGCGTTTCGGCGAGGATTGTGCACGTATGTGAGCAGGTACCCTTCGTCCTCCCCTTGCCCCGCGGCGGCGAACACGGCCTCTCCGACCGCCTCGTCCCTGCCGAACCCGTGCACCTCGGTCGTCCCTCGTTTCAGGTCGTGCTTGACCAGGGCGTTGGTGAAGGCGTGGTCCGGCGCCTCGCCCTGGGCCGCGAACGGAATCCCGTACAGGGCTGTCGCGGCCGAGTAGCCATATCGGTACGGGCGGGTGGCACGTGCCTCGTTCACACGCGGGAAATCCTGCGGACGGTCGTCGACGCGCCGCTGGTGGATCTTGTCCGGCGTGATCGTCCAGCGGTCCAGCACGGGCCGGATCGCCCCGGGGTCGGCGGGATCGAACGGCCCTTCGGCCGTGACCAGGTCGACCACGATCGAGTCGCCGTCGTCGTAGGCGTTGAGCGTGTGGCTGACATGGATCGGGTCGATGTCCAGCCAGCGCACGTCACCACCGGTCCGCGGCATGACCCCCACGCGCGTCGGATGCCCAGGCAGCCACCGGCACTCGAACCCGTCGAAACCCAGCGGCGTGTCCCACAACACCACGTGCTCCTCGGTGAGCGCGAAGTCGTGCATGAACGGCGTCCGCGTCATGGGGATGGTGGTGGTTCGGACGACACTTCCCCCGGGGTCGGTCACGATGTACTGGACGAAGTCGCGGCCCGGCATGTACGACAGCGAATGCAGCTCGCCGGTGAGCGGGTCGTGCTTGGAGTGCGCCCCCGCCGTGAACCCCTCCGCGGTCCCACCCAGCTCGCACGCGCCCACGGTGTTCAGCTCCTCGTCCAACTCGGCGGGCGGCAGGCCACCCTCCGCCAAGGCGAAGGTGCGCTGAGCGTACGCAATCACGTGCACCATGGGCGCGAAGCCCGGTACACGCACGAAGCGGTTGCGGTACCACTCGGCCCGGCCGTCACGCAGCCGCACCCCGTGCACCATGCCCTGCCCCATGCCCCAGATGTGCACAACGGGGTCTTCCACGCCCAGAGGATTGGGCCCGTTGCGCAGGTAGCGGCCGTTGAGCTCGGCCGGGATCCGCCCGGTGACAGGCAGGTCGTAGGCGGTGACTTCTTCCGTAAGGGGCGCGAAAGGCCCTTCCAGATACTTCATGTGGACACCGTACGCACGCGAACGCCTGATCCCACGGCATCAACAGGAAATGCCATCCTGTGCACTAGTGCAACAGGATGAGTCCACCTGAAAGGGGCCCTCACGACATCGCGGTTCCGAAGAGAATGCGGGGCAGCTTGCACATCCCAGCGGAGCCCGTGTCGCTGATCCCCCAGGTTTCACCCTTCGCGTTGTCCCAAGATGTTCCTCACTCTCCGTGAGGTGCCCAGCAGATTCCGGACAGTCGTCTACATAAGCTGACAGAAGTCTGGAAGAGGTAGGTACGTGACGAGGCGTCGCAGGCAGTTCTCGCCGGAGTTCAAGGAAGAAGCCATCCGCATGGTGCTGGAGGGCGATCGGACGGTCGCGTCCGTGGCGCGGGAGTTCGACATCAACGCCAGCACCCTGGGCAGCTGGGTGAACCGGCATCGGATCGCGAGCGCGCAGGATGAGCGGCAGCCGCTCTCCGGGCCGGAGCGGGCGCGGATCCGGGAGTTGGAGCGGGAGAACGCCGAACTGCGGGAGAAGCTGATCTTCCTGAAAAAGCGGCCGCCTTCTTCGCGTCCGAGTCTCGGTGACGCTCGCCGAGTACGAGCTCATCGACGCGGAGAAGGCGCATCACCCGACCGCGCGGATGTGTGCCTGGCTGGGCGTGTCCCGCTCGGGCTACTACGAATGGCGCGAGCGGCCGGCCTCGGCCACCGCGCAACGCCGGACGCTGCTGGCCGCATCGGTCGCCGAGATCTTCGCCGGCACCGGCCTGCTCCAGCCCGGTGCCCTGTTCCACACCGACCGCGGCTCGAACTACATCAGCGACGAGTGCGGCCGCTTCCTGACCGGCCTGGGCATCCGCCGCTCGGTCGGCCGCACCGGCGTCTGCTACGACAACGCGATGGCCGAGTCGTTCTTCTCCGCGCTCAAGAACGAATGGCTGCACCGCTTCGTCTTCGTCACCGCCTACATCGATCCCGTTGAGCGACAAGATCCTGGCAGTGAGTCGCGACGAGAAGGTTAGTGGCGGTGAGGGGCCGAGCGCCGAATGCAGGCGCCGATGGTTGCAGAACCCCTCGATATAGCGGATGACCTGCCGTCTTGCCTTGGCTCGAGTGGTCTCCTCTCACCCACGATGCTCGCCGGCACGGCAGGTCAACGACGGCCCCACGCACAGATTCAAGATCGACTCATGGCCGGTTCTGGCCGTACCTCGGCTGGACCCGGTCTCGGTCCGGCCGGACGCCCGCACGCTCGCCGCGGTTGATCCTGACTACGCGGCGATACAGCTGGGTGTCCTGTTCCATCTGGCCTTTGACGACGGGCTGCTGCAGATACCCGCCTCAGGAGGCATCGCCCCCGATCAGCCCAGATGACGGGGCATGACCAACTCCCGGTGGCCGCGGCCGTCCCCGCTCTGCAAGAGAAGGTGGCCGCTGACCGAAGAGTCGTACCCCGAGGCCTCGATCCGCCTGTGCCTCACGTGCCAGGCGATGCCCCCCAAGACCGACGACATGAGCCTGCTCATGTGGATCGAAGACGGCGTGGTCGTCCACCAGTTGGCTTTGTCGGTGACATGTGACAGCGTTTTCGGGTCTGCTGCGACAGCGATCGTTTCCACTGCAAGGTGATGTCGCTGAGAAGTAACAGCGCCCGAGGGCCGGCGGCGGGAGCATTGATGTGTGCTTGTGCCTACCAGCCGGTCAGGACCAGGGACGAGGGACTGGCGGAGCTGTGGGCTCAGCCCTTGAAGTAGTGTCCCGCGTTCAGATCGGCGATGAGCCCGGGTCGGCCGGGACGCCAGTCCAGCAGCTTCTGGGTCAGGGCGGAGGAGGCCGGCATGTCCAGCGTGACGAAGGAGGCCAGCCAGCCGAAGTGCTCGCCCGCCTCTCGCGCGGTGATCGCGGTCACCGGCACGCCGAGCCGGCGCCCGATGACGCCGGCGATGTCGCGTACCGGCACGCCCTCCTCGGCGACGGCGTGCAGCCGCGCGCCCGCGGGAGCCTCCTCCAGGGCCAGCCGGTATAGGCGGGCGGCGTCCAGCCGGTGCACGCTCGACCAGCGGTGGTCGCCGTCGCCCACGTACGCGGAGATGCCCTTCGCACGGGCGATGCCGATCGCGGTCGCGACGAATCCCGGGTCGCCCTCCCCATGCACCAGCGGCAGCCGCAGCACCGAGACCCGCACCCCGCGCTCCACGAACGACAGCGCCACCTGCTCGGCGGCCCCCCGGGGCGAATGCGTCCCCGGCTGGTCCTCCTCGGTGCCGACGCGGCCGGGCGGGAGCAGGCCAGTGCCCGAGGTGATCACGAACGGCCGGCCGGACCCCGCCAGCGCTTCGCCGAGCGCCGCGATGGCACGCCGGTCGGTCTGGTTGGCGGCCTCGAAGTTCGCGAAGTCGTGCACGAAGGCCAGGTGGATGACGCCGTCCGCGGCGGCGGCCCCGTCGCGCAGGCCGGCGAGGTCGTCGAGCGAGCCGGGGTGGGGCTCGGCTCCCGCGGCCCTCAACGCGGCGGCGGCCTCGTCCGTACGGGCCAGAGCGGCCACCTGGTGCCCGGCCTCGATGAGCTCACGAACGACGGCGGAACCCACGAAACCCGTGGCACCGGTGACGAAAACACGCATGATGATCTCCTTCTTCAGCGGTGTTCCCATAGTCGGAGCCGGTGCCGCACGGCGTCCAAAGCCTGTTCCTCATCGGGCAATACGTTTCAGGCATCACCGCAGTAGGCTGCGGGTTATGCCCGATTCGCCCGACCTCGATCTGCGGCTCGTGCGCTACTTCACGGCCGTCGCCGAGCACCGGCACTTCGGCCGCGCCGCCGAGGCCCTGCACATCACCCAGCCGTCGCTGAGCCGGCAGATCCGCGGCCTCGAGCGGCAACTGGGCGCCCGCCTGCTCGACCGTACCCCGCAGGGCACGCGGCTCACCGAGGCGGGCGAGGTCTTCCTGCCCCGCGCGAAGACGCTGCTGCGCTCGGCCGCCCAGGCGGCGGCGCAGACCCGCGCCGCCGCTCGGCCCAGCCGGATCACGATCGGGTACACGGCGGGCCTCATCGTCACGCCGGCCGTGCGCGAGCTGCGCCGCCTGCACCCGGACGCCGACGTACGCACCTCGCACGTGGCCTGGAACGAGCCGCGCCCCGCCCTGCTCGACTACCGTGTGGACGCGGTGGTGACCCGGCTGCCGCTCGCGACAGACGGGCTCGACGTGACGATCCTGTACGACGAGCCGCGCATGCTGCTGCTCTCGCCCGACCACCGCCTGGCGGGCAGGGAGTCCGTGACGCTGGCCGACATCGCTGACGAGCCGCTGCCCCGGCTGGCAGACCCGGACCCGGCCTGGGAGGCGTACTGGCGCATCGATCCCAGGCCCGACGGCCGCCCGGCCCCCGACGGCCCGCTCATCGCCAGCATCGAGGACAAGTTCGAGCCGATCGCCGCCGGGGAGGCGGTGGCCATCGCGGCCGGCCCGATCTTCGTCAACCTCCGCCCGGACCTCATCTCGATCCCCCTGGAGGGCGTCGAGCCGAGTCATGTCGTGCTGGCGACCCGGGCCAGCGACCGCAACCGCTTGGTGGCGGCGTTCCGCAAGTCCGCCAGGGCGCTGCTCACCAGTTCGCGGGCAGCCCTGTGGTCGTCGGAGGCAGCGGGTGGTCTGGCGGGTGGATGACGTACGTCACGCCGCCGCGCTTAACGACCATCATGTCGTTGACCACCAGGTTCGCTTGACAACCTCAGATGCCGATGGCGTCGGGGGCCGCACGCGCTTGTGCCCAGAGCCCATGCGCCCGACGCGCTGGGGGTCCCCGTAGCAAACGGCGGAAGTCCAACGGATTTCCGCCTGACCTGTGGGTTCTCGAGTTCCACGGTTCTTGTTGATCATCTCCGCTACGGTTTGTCACGAATCTGGGTGATCTGTGGCGCGTGGGGGTGGTTGATGTCGACGCGCGACTAGGCGTTGGATCTTCCGCGAAAGCTGCATCCAGCGCCAATCGCATCTGATGCGAATACCTGGCGTCACCATCACCCGGGGCCGTGGCCGGCTCCGGCAAGCAACGGATTCTCCTGGGATCATCGACTCCCGCACTCCCCCACGGAAGTGGTGCCATGACCACCCCCTTGCGCGACGACGACCCCGCACAGATCGGCCCCTACCGCATCCATGCCCGGCTGGGCGGCGGCGGGATGGGCCAGGTGTTCCTGGGCCGCTCCCCAGGTGGCCGCACCGTCGCGGTCAAGATCGTGCGCTCCGATCTGGCCGGTGACGCAGGCTTCCGGCGCCGCTTCGCCGATGAGGTGAAGGCCGCGCGTAAGGTGGGCGGCTTCTACACCGCCCCGGTCGTGGACGCCGACCCCGAGGGGAACCCGCCATGGCTGGCCACCGCCTACATCCCCGGCCCCACCCTGCACCAGGCCGTCGCCGACCACGGACCCCTGCCGATGGAGTCGGTGGCCGTGCTCGGCGCCGGCCTGGCCGAGGGGTTGGACGCCATACACGCCCAGAACGTGGTGCACCGCGACCTCAAACCCGCCAACGTCATCCTCACCGCGGACGGCCCCCGCCTGATCGACTTCGGCATCGCCCGCGCCCTGGATGCCACCTCCCACACCCGCACCGCCACTGTGCTGGGCACCGCCGCGTTCATGTCCCCTGAGCAGGCCACGGTCCAGACCGTCGGCTCGGCCGCGGACGTGTTCTCCCTCGGCTGTGTGCTCGCGTTCGCCGCGACCGGCCACAGCCCGTTCGGTGAGGGCCCGGTGCACGCGGTCGTCTACCGGGTCGTGCACGAGGAGCCGAACCTGTCGGACCTGCCCACCCCGTTGACCACCCTTGTGGCCGCCTGCCTGGCCAAGGACCCCGCCGCACGGCCCACACCGCGGGCGTTGCTGGACGAGCTGGCCGCCCTCGCCCCGCACAACCCGCAACGTGCTGGTGGGGCCTGGCTGCCGGACGCCGTCACCGAGGTCGTCACGCTGCACGCGACGCGCGTCCAGCCACCGGGCACTCCACCGCCTACCCCTCATGCGCAATCTGTCGGGAACGCGCCCGCGAAGGCGCGGGGGTGGATGGTCGGGTGGAAGGGTGCGGCGGCCGGGCTCGTCCTCTTGGCCCTCGCCCCCACTGCCGTCGTGCTGCACGACGGCGGCACAGATCGCTTCTCCGCCTGGGTGAATCGTGCGCTGACCCACCTCGGCGTGCGCGAACTCGATGCGGGGGACTGTGTCGCCGACATCTACGGCTCGTTGATCAAGGTCCCCTGCGACTCCGCTGACGCCGAATACCGCGTCATCATGAAAGACCCCAACGTGGACTCGCCACGCCCCGATCCGAGCGAGAGCTGCGAGGACGGCAACCTCGCGCAGGATTGGGACCGTGCGGAAGCGACCCCGACTTCCAACCTCTGCTTGCTGTACATCCCTGGCGACTGAAGGCAGGCCACCGATCCAGACACGGCAGGGTCGCGGCGGAGCCGGGCAGGGTGGCCCGCCCTTGCGTTGCGCAGCACCGAGACCGCCATGGATGCCCTGTTGGAGGCCGAGTTCGTCTGCCTCCACGTGCCCTGACCTCGGACGGGTGGACTCGGTGACGGGCATTAACTCCGCAGGTCAAACGCGTCCTCGTCCACCCACTTCACAACCCGCTCGAATGACGTGCCGCTCGGCGCTCCCGCTCTAGTCGGTAGCGGAGATCAATTAGGATCGTGGAACGCGAGAAACCACAGGTCAGGCGTAGATTCGTTGGATTTCCGCCGTTTGCTACGGGGACCCCCGCTGGCTCCCTCCAAGCCAGCCACCGCACGCCCCTATCAGCAATCGCATGAACACGCATGGTGGGTGGTCGAGCCTCCGGGTGCTGCTACTTCTCACCGACACTCCGGGCCCGATCACCCCCGAGTGCTGTCCAAACTGACCGACAAAACGCTGCTGCTACTCACCAGCAAAACCAACCAGCTGCACGCCCACGACTGCGGGGAGCATCTGGAATGGCAACTGCGGACGGAGATCAGCGCCGAGCAGGTGCGCCAGGAGGAAGAACGCGCCGAGCAACTCTTCCCCCACGCGGTAGCGCGCTTCCAGACGGCGCTGCAGGCCCTGCCTGCCGATCAGGCCGACAGCCCCTTCGTGCAGGCCCTGGTGGAACTGGTCACGCCGAACGACGACAAGTTCTGCGGCCGCAGCGGGTTCATCATCCTGCCGGAGTGGGTCGACATCCTGGACCTGCACTTCCCCGCCGCCCCGCAGTAGCGGATGCGGGTCGGTCCTCGGCTCGGGCAGCGTCCCATTCAGCCAGGACGGCCCGCAGCTCCTGCGCCACGGCGGGATCCACGCCCCCACGCTCAGCGGTGTAGCGCAGGTACTCCTCAGCCCCTTGGAGCAAGCCTGACCAAGGGTTGCCGATGACCTGCGCGACGTGGGTCCCGGGTGGCCCGATGTGGGACCAGGCATCGAAACAACTGCCGTCGGGCTCAGGCTCGCCGTTGGACCGGACCGCGGGAATGTGGCCCTCTACGTAACCGCCGCCGGGACCGTGGCACTGCCAGGAGATCTTCAGAGCGCAGCCGCACGCGATGGTGCCGTTCATCTGGGGATATCGGCGCTGCCATTCTTTGTCCAGGTCGTAGGCGTCCGACGCCAGAGGGATGAGCCTGCCGCACAGACAGCAGGTGATCCGGAACTTCGGGCGCGCCATCAAGGTCTCCATGTCTCTGGACGGTCGGGTGCATCTCATGCTGGCGAAGGGAAGCCGCCCCGGCCGGGGCTTTGGAGAAGCGGTCAGCGCACGTCGATGGCCGACGACCCACCAGTAGGTCGTCCTTGCGCGGCTTCCCGGGCGGTGCGTGGCCAGCTACTAATGGTGTGTGCAGCATCTGTACTGGGATCTTGGAGAAACCGGGGCCGGCGCTTGCTTTGAGGTGGACCGGCGCGGGTCGACGGCCCGGGTCTGCCTGATGGACAGCGACGAGTACCAGGCGTGCCTCGACCAGGAGGCCTACAAGTACCACGGCGGCTTCTTCGACTACAGCCCTCTCACACTGCAGGTGCCCTACGACGACTACTGGTACCTGGTCATCGACGGCTACGACCGGGTCAAGAAGGCCACCGTCGTCCAGCTCTTCAACTGACTGGTGCCGCCAGGACCAGACCGGCTGCAAGGCCCGCCTGCCCGCTCATCAGGCGGTGCCGGCGCGGATCGCGCCGGGACGTCGGGTGGTCAGCCGTGCAAGGTGAGGCTGGGGGAGCGGCCGAACTCTCGCCTGTACAGCGCGGCGAATCGGCCGGGGTGGGCGAATCCCCAGCGGGCGGCGATGGCGGCGACTGAGTCGCCTCGCCCCGGGGCGGCGGCGCGCAGGTCGTCGTGGGCGTGGTGCAGGCGGATCCGGCGCAGGTAGCCCAGGGGAGTGGTGTCCAGGTGGCGGCGGAAGGCCAGCTGGATGGTGCGCACGGTGACGTGCGCGGCCTCGGCGATGTCGGCCACGGTGATGTCGGCCACGGTGATGTCCTGATCGGCGTGGGCCTCCAGGTAGGCGATGGCGCGGCGCAATGTGTCCCGGTGGGCGTCCCGGCCGGCCAAGTGAGCTGGCTCGGCAGCGGTGGTGTACGGGAAGACCGACAGCGTGACCGCGGCCAGATGCCGGGCAGCCTGTGCCAGGATCAGCGGGCTGTGCATGGCGTGCGGGTTGCCCGCGACCGCGCTGTGCACGTAGGCGTAGGTCCGCGTCCACAACACGCCGGCCTCCCGCGAGACAGGCCGATAGCTCAGCAGCCGCACCCGGCCCCCGCCGCCGGAGGCGGACGGGGCCTGGCCGGACGGTGCGGCGAGCTCGGCTGCCACGTCACCGAGCAGGACCGGGTCCAAGACGGCCACGTCGCAGGCCAGGTCGCGCAGGCTCGTCTGGAACGGCCGGCCGGGCTGGGCGGCCAGGAACACCTCGCCGGGCCGGTGCAGCACCTCCTCCCGCCCGGACCGGTAGCGCAGCCGTCCCGAACGCAGCCGCCCGACGCACAACGTGCCGAGCGGTTCGCAGTCGGCCTCCAGAGCCGCCTGGACACTCACCCGGCCCAGCCGCACGGTGCCCAGGTGCTGCTGTTCGATGCGCAGGCGAGGCTGCTCACCTGACGCGCTGAGCCGCATCGAGGTGTATTGGCGGCGCAGCACGACCCCGGCCGCCTCCAGCCCGGCGGCTTCCAGCACGTCCGTCATCGCCTCCCCCTCCCCGGCCCTGATGAGACGGAACATTGACCCCTTACCGGTCCAGAGGGTTATATTGCGGCGCCCGCCCTCCCGCGCTCTCCCTGGGCCTGACGGGTGGGTCAAGCCAGGGCGGCCAGTGCTTGGTCCAGGGTGTCGTAGCTGGGGATACGCTGAGCCAGGCCGGTGATCCACATGACTTTGACGCGGGCGTAGTCGGCGCCGATCAGCGCGAACTTCTCGCCGCCGGTGACGGCGCGCTGCCAGTGGTGCACGATGAGGCCCAGGGAGCGCGAGTCCATGAAGGTCACCCCGGCCAGGTCCAGGAACAGCGCGGGACCGGCCTGGTCGAGGTAGTCGGCGAACTGGTCGCGGGTGGTGACATCCAGCAACCCGCTGATGGTGATGACGGCGATGCCGTCCACGAGCCGCGAGGTCAGGGTCAGCGGCGCAGGCGGTACATCGTCACTGCCGACAGTGATCACGGATGCCATCGTAGTCCGGAATGTCTGCCGCGCACATCGGCCCCCGGGAGGAGGGTTTGTGCACGTCAAGAGCAGTCTGGGCTACCCGTGGGGCCGGGGGTGTGCGGGGTGCGGGGGGTGTTCATGGTCAGGGTCAGCAGCGCGCCGCGGCTGGTGCGTTGCAGGTGCACCCCGTCGCACAACCGCTGGATGATCCACAGCCCGTGCCCGCGCATCGCGGTCGGATCGATCTCCGCGGCGTCCAGGTGCTCGCGGGTCAGCTGGCCGGAGGTGTCCTCGATCTGAACGAGCACAGCGCCAGGCCGGGCGTGCAGGGTGAGCGTGCCGGCGCCGCCGCCGTGGTCGAGCACGTTGGTGACCGCCTCGTTGACCGCCAGCACCAGATCCTCTAACCGCTCCCCGCGCAACCCGCCGGCGTCGGCGTAGGCATGCACCACATCACGCAGTCGGCCTAGATCGGCGTTGATCGGGCAGCGGAGCACCCGCTCTGTCATCATCGCCGCTGGCCCGGCACAGCAGACGGGGAGGGGAGCGTAAACACCTTTCCCCGCTGACCTGCAGATCCAACATCAAACCCAGAAAGCCGAACAGGTGAACCGCTAGAAGCTCTGCCGTTGCGGGGATGGGATCACACAGTCTGAGCGGAGGGTCCGGAGAGGAATCCCGCTTAGAGTGCCATGCTGTGAAAAGGAACATACCGGTCGAACCCTTGCAATCCACTTCCGGATATGCCGAAGCGGCTGAGAGGCTGGCCGAGCAGTACGAAAGCGTCACGTTCGCAGAGGTCCACCGCGAGATGCTGCACTTGTTCCCCGCACGGCCGAGCTCGGTGCTGGACATCGGTGCGGGCAGCGGCCGCGATGCGGCGGCGTTGGCAGCCCTGGGCCATCAGGTCGTCGCCGCCGAACCCACCGCTGAGCTTCGTGCGCGAGGGAAGGCTCTGCACGCCGGCCAGGATCTGGAATGGGTCGATGACGCGCTGCCCGACCTGGCTGGCCTGCTCTCCCCGGCGGGCGCGTGATGCTGTCCCTTCGTCACGGCCCCGTCCCCACAGGCCGCCGCATGTTCCCCGTCTCCGCACAGGAGACGATCGTCCTGGCTGACACCCACGGCCTGGAGCTGATACATCGCGCTGAGCGTATCGATCCATATGACCGCCAGGACGTCTCCTGGACCTGGCTGGCGTTCCAGTCGGCCGCCCACTCCGCGCCGACGGCCTGAACCGTCCACAGACGCCTGACCGGCCGACTCGCCGACGATCTGTCCGCCCAGCGGGACGCGATCGTCGGTGAGGGAGCCGTTCCCCAAGAGCACGGGCCAGCGTGTACGCCCACTCCATGATGACTCCCGTGACTCGCCGGACTGGGGCCTCGGTGCCGGTCATGCTCCTCCACTGCCACGGAGCCGGAGCAGCTGTGCATGAGGACGTTGCCGGGGTTCGGCCTCAAGGGCTGGGCGGTGTGGCGGGAGATCATCGCCGGTCCCCGCGCCTCCAGGGTCTTCCGGCAGAGATCCTCTAGCCTGTATTGGCTGAGTGTATATCCGTAGGTTATAGTCGCCGGCATTAGCCAGTTGATCCACGATCAGACCCAGACCAGGCGCGAACTGCGCCAGCCCTGGCGGGCAAGCCGGCTGGCCGCTGCCGCCGGGCTCATCGCCGCCATGGCCGCCACCGGCCTCGGCCACGCCGAGACCGCCGCCGCCGGGACCGCCGCCGAAACCATCGCCGCCGCCGAGCTCTACCTTCCGGCGCCCACCGGCTCGCGACCGGCCGGCACCACATCCCTCTACCTCAAGGACACCTCCCGCCCCGACCCCTGGCTGCCCAGCAGCAAGGCCCGCGAGCTCATGCTCTCGTTGTGGTATCCGGCCAAGGCCCCAGGGCGTCACCGAGCGCAGTACATGACGCCCACGGAGTCCGAACTGCTCCTGAAGGACGGGGAGATCACCGACATCCCGGCCGGCACGCTGAGCAAGGTACGCACCAACGCCTTCACCGACGCCCGCCCCGCGGGAGGCGCACACAGCTTGCCCCTCATCCTGCTGTCCCCTGGGCATGGCAAGCCCAGGTCCGAGCTCACCGCCCTGGCCGAGGAACTGGCAGAGCCGGGGATATGTGGCGGCTGCCATCGACCACACCTACGAGAACGTCGCCGAGACCTTCCCTGACGGGAGGGTCACCACCTGCCTCACGTGCGAGATGAAGAAGGACCCGGCCGTGTGGGAGAAGCTGGAGAAGGGCCGGGCCGCCGACGTCTCCTTCGTCCTGGACGAACTGACCGGCGCGCACCCGAAGTGGAAGGACGCACGGCTGATCGACACCTCCAGGATCGCCATGTCCGGTCAGTCCGTCGGCGGCGCGAGCACGCTCGCCGCCATGGCCACCGACACCCGGTTGCGTGCCGGCATCGACGTGGACGGCACCGTGGAGAGCGCCCTTCCCGCGGCCGGGCTGACTCGGCCGTTCTTGCTGCTGGGCAAGCCCGCCACGTACACGCCCGGCCAGCCTGGCACCGGCGCCAACTGGGAGGGCGTCTGGGCAGGGCTGCACGGCTGGAAGCGCTGGCTGCTCGTGACCGGGGCCGCGCACACCTCCTTCACTGACCTCGGCGTACTGATGGACCAGCTCGGCATCGAGGACGGCGCCGCCATCCCGGGCACCCGCGCAATGACCATCACCCGCAGGTATGTCACCGCCTTCTTCGACCAGCACCTGCACAAGAGGCCGCAGCCCTTGCTGGACAAGCCGTCGGCGAAGTATCCGGAAGTCAAGTTCTGTGCCCCCGAGAAGAAGACCTGCGCATTACGCATCCTGCCTTCGGTAGGGGTGGCCGGCTCGCCGCAAGGATTGCGGCGAGCCGGCTGTGTGTGGTGGTGGGGTTACTTCTTGGGCATGAGTACGGTGTCGATGATGTAGACGGTGGCGTTGCGGGTGGGCACGTCGCCGCACACCACGCGGGCGTTGTTGATCGTGTAGGTGGTGCCGGAGCCGCGGGTGGCGACCTTGCCGCCCTGCAGGGTGGTGAAGCTGCCGCGTCGCAGGTCGGCCGGGGCCTTGCGGCCCTTGACGACGTGGTAGGTGAGAATGGCCGTCAGCGTTTTCTTGTCGGCCAGGACCTTGTCCAGGGTCTTCTTGGGGATCTTGGCGAACGCCTGGTTGGTGGGCGCGAAGACGGTGATGCCATCGGCTCCGTTGAGCGTGTCGACCAGGCCGGCCTTCTTCACCGCCGCGACCAGAGTGGACAGGGCGGGGTTGTTGGAGGCGGCGGTGGCGACCGGGTCGGCGGCCATGCCGGCGAAGCTGCCCATGCCCATGCGGGGCACGGCCGAGCAGGCGGGCCCGAAGGGACGCCGCGCTGCCATCGACTGGGCGGACCAGGTCACCGCGCCCGCGGCGGTGTCGGCGTGCCGGGTGGAGGCGAGCGCTGCTGCGCCGGTGCCGGTCATCGAGACGGCCGTTGAGACGGTCATGGCCAGGATCGGCAGTACGGCGGCGACGTGACGAGTGTTCATGAGGCTCCTTGTGTCTGGTGGATGGACGGTGGAGGGGAGTTCAGGTGACGGTCACCAGGACCGTGTGCCAGCCGGTGGCGCCGTCCGGGATCGGCGGCACGCGTTCGGCGGGCTGGGTGTGGCCGGTGGCATCGGTGGCGCGGACCTCGATGCGGTGCTGTCCGCGGGCGGCCTGCCAGGTCGTTTGCCATTGCCGCCAGGTGTCGGGCCCGGCCGAGGGGGCCAGGTGGGCTGGGCTCCAGGGGCCGCCGTCGACGCGGACCTCGACGGCCGCAACGCCTCGGTGCTGGGCCCACGCGGTCCCGGCGACTGTGACGGCTCCGGCGGGGATCTCGGCGAACGGTTTGGGCACCTCGATGCGGGCGGCGGTCTTGATCGGCGCTCGTTCGGCCCAACCTCGCCGGGTCCAGTAGGCGCGTTCGTCGGCGAAGCGGGTGAGCTTGAGGTCGGTGATCCATTTGGTGGCCGAGACGTAGCCGTACAGGCCGGGCACGATCATCCTTGCCGGGAAGCCGTGGGCGGGTGGCAGCGGAGCGCCGTTCATGGCGATGGCCAGGAGCGCGTCGCGGCCGTCCAGCACCGATTCCAGCGCGGTGGAGGCGGTCCAGCCGTCGGCGGAGCGGGACAGGATTTGATCGGCCCCGGCCTGGATGCCGGCCTCGCGCAGCAGCGCCGCCAGGTCGACGCCGAGCCAGCGGGCGTTTCCGGCGTACGGGCCGCCGACTTCGTTGGACACGCAGGTCAGGGTGATGTCGCGCTCGGTCAGCGGCCTGGCCAGCAGCTCGGCGAAGGACAGTTCGACCGGGCGGTCGACCAGGCCGTGGATGCGCAGCGTCCATTCCTGGTGTGGCACGCGCGGGACGATCAGTGCGGTGTCGACCCGGTAGAAGGCGTCGTTGGGGGTGGTGAACGGGCCGAGCCCCGGAACTCGCAGTCCCGCGCCTGGCGGGAGCGGCCGGGCCGGGTCGGCAGGAGGCGGCAGCACCAAGGCGCGGCCATCAGCGGACGCCTGCCGTGCCGAAGTGATCGCCCGGCCGGCACCGCCGGTCAGGACGGCCGCCCCGAGCACGAGGGCGCCGCGAGTGAGCAGGGCCCGCCGATCGGCTGCTGGCACCGGCAGCTGGAGGGGATGGACGGAGCACACCACGCCGCCGAGCGTGATGCGGCTCCCACGCGCGGGGCGGGGCCGGCGGCGGGTGTAGAGCAGGGCGAAGCTGCTGCCCGCCGCCCCCACCGCAGCGGGCAGCGCGTCGATCGGTCCTGCCCCCGGCCGGGACAGCGCCGCGGCCCCGGCGAGCGCCGCGAGCGCTGCCAGGGCCGCGATGGCCAGGCGCGGTCGCCGGGGCGCGGCCGTTCCGACGGCCGCCGACGCGGCCGCGATCACGGCCGCCAGCGTCAGGAGCAGGACCAGCTTGTCGGCGGCGCCGAAGGTGCGGATGGCGAAGTCTTTCAGCCACGCCGGGCTCAGGTCGATGAACACCGACCCCACCGCGAGCAGCGGACCGGCCTGCGGCCGACCCACCAGCGCGGCGGTCAGCTCCGCCACCCCCAGCGCCAGCGCCGCGGCCAGCACACCGAAGACCCCCGACACGCCGGCCCCCGGCATCCGGCCCGCCGACACGGCGGCTGGTGGCGGGGTCGGTGTGGAAGCCGCCACGTCGTCGGCTTGTTTCTCAGCAGTCACAGCAGGGCTTCGGAGCCACGGCGGAAACGGATGGGTGCCGGTTTCCCGACGGCGGGAGGAGTCAGGCAGTGGGCACGTCCACCAGCAGCAACGGCGTGGTGGTCGGCTGCCGCGAGCCGCTGGCCGGCTCCACCGTCACTCCCACCTGCCCCACATCAGCCCCTAGAGCACTCACCACCGGCACGGTGCCGCCGGAGCCGCTGGAGGCAAGCAGCCCGGCGGAGGTGATCCGCCCCGGCGCAAGCTGCCACAGCTGGTAGACCCGGCCCGCCGGCGGATCACCCAGCCCGGCCGCCCAGAACACCAGCGAGCCCTGTGAGCGCGACAGCACCAGCGTGCCGCGCCCACGCCCGCCCCCGGCCGACGGCACCGTGGCCGGGGCAGTGACGGCCCGGGCGTCATCGGCGCCCAGCACCGCGGCGATCCGCTGCTCGGCACGCCGGGCCTGCTCCAGTTCCTGACGAGCCTGCACCGTCGTCACACCCAGCCCAGCCACCACAGCCAGCGCCGCCGCCACGCTCACCGCCGCCAGCCAGGGCCGCCACGCCACCCGCCACACCCGCATCGCACGTGATGCCGACGCGACCGCCGGCGGCAGCTGACGCACCTGATCGATCTCAGCCAGCACCCGCTCCCGCAGACCTGGCGGCGGCTCGGCCGCCACCGCCACGCCCAGGCGCGCGGCAGTCTCGCCGAGCGTCGCCGTCTCCCGCGCGCACTCGGCGCACACAGCCAGATGCCGTTCAAAACGACGCCGCTCACCCTCGTCGTCGATGGCATCCAGCGCGTACGCACCCGCCAGGGTGTGCGGGTCGAACCCGCCCTCTCGTGCCTTCATCGCTCCACCCCCAGGCAGTCGCGCAGCCGGATCAGCCCATCGCGCATCCGTGTCTTGACCGTCCCCAACGGCGCCTTGACCAGCTCGGCGACCTCCCGATAGGAGTAGCCGCCGTAATAGGCGAAGGTGACCGACTCGCGCTGCATCTCGGTGAGATTGCCCAGGCAGCGGCGCAGCCGCTCGCCCTCCAACCGGCCCACCACCAGCTCCGACACCTCATCAAAGGATCGGTGCGGCTCCAGCCTCGCGGCCCGCTCCTCCCGGTCGGTGCCCGCCTGCGCCGACCGCACCCGGTCGATCGCACGCCGATGCGCGATGGTCAGCACCCACGCCAGCACCGACCCCTTGGCCGGCTCGAAGCGGGCGGCGCTACGCCACACCTCCACCAGCACCTCCTGGGCCACCTCCTCACTGTGCGCCCGATCCCGCAGCACCCGCAGCACCAGCCCGAACACGCGCGGCGCCAGCACCTCATACAACCGCTCGAACGCCCCGCGATCACCCCTGCCGACCGCCTGCAACAACTCCTCCAAACCCGGCGGGGAGCCGCCCAGGCGGTCCTCACCCACCGGCGACCGGTCACGCGCTCCCATACAGCCCCTCCTGCCTCGACCGGCACAGCACCAGCCACAACAGCTTCGGAGCCATCCGCGTACCGGATGGGTGACACACACCCGGCTGCGACACCCGCGATGTGCCCAACGAACGGCGGGGACCTGATCCGGCCAGTCATGAGCTGGACGACGGTGATCAAGACCGGCGTGGCACTCACACAATTCACCGCGTAATCGGTCACGGTGATCATCTGATCTGACCGCTGCTGATTTCCGAGGGGCGCCCCCGCGCTGCGCGAGGCGGGCGGTGCCCCTCGCATGCCTGGGGAGGCCCTCATGCCGGTCAGTTTTCTCACCACGGAGCAACGCAGCCGATATGGTGTCTTCAACGCCGTGCCCGACATCGCCCAGTTGAGCGCCTTCTGCCATCTCGATGCCGATGACCGGCACCGGGCGATGGCCGCCAAGGACGCGCGCAGCCAGCTCGGCTTGGCCGTGCAACTGGGCACCGCACGGTTCTTGAACTGCTTCCTGGACGATCCCGAGGACGTTCCCACCGAGGTGATCGACTACGTCGCCACGAGGTGTTCGTGCCGGGCCTGCGCAAGTGGGGCGACCCCACCGCCCGGCTGCTGAAGGGCGCCGCTATCGCGCCTGGACGGGCAGCTGCAGGTAGGAGGCGTGCTCCCCGCCGGTGTGGATGACATGGAGTCCCTTGTTGGTCGGGATGTACTCCACCAGCGCCGGCATCATCGGGCCGAGCAGGTGCCGGCCGCTGACGACGAAGCGCAGTCGTTCGCCCGGCTGGAAGGACATGCCGATCGGGAACAGGTCGATGTCGAGGGCGACGATCTGGCCGGGTGAGAGCTTCTCGATCCAGTCGAAGGAGTGGGCGGGCATGTCGTCGGCCGCCAGGTTCTCGTCCAGGTGTCGCATCGAGGCGCGAGGCGTCCGTCGGATCCCTTGTAGCGCAGGATCGAGGCGCCGCGTTCGGTGAGGTCGAGCTCAGGATGGCCCGGCAGTGCGGGGCGCGCGCCTCGATCTGCCGGGCCGGCGCGAGGGCCGCCTCAAACTGCGGGCGCACCTTCAGCCGGGTCGAGATCTTCTTGGAAGATCTTCTCCCGTGGGATACCGCGTGCGGCCCAGCGCGTCCAGCTGCGACTGCAGTTCCTGGGTGAGGGCGGAGCAGCGGGCGTAGCCGGCCTCCTCGGTTGCCACACGTTGAGTGGTCGAGTGGGTCCAGGGGACAAAGGGCGGGGCCTGGCCGGGACATCGTCATCTGGGATCTTCAAGCGAATTAGCTGGTCCATGCGCGCCGACGGACCGGGGGTCAAGGACTGGTGCGGCGGGCCAGGGCTTGCCCTGCGGGCAGATCGGCGACGAAGGCCCGGAGAAACCCGAAGAGCTGCTCCAGATCGCGCCCTTCGGCCGCGGCGTCGATCGACCGGTAGAGATCGTCCTCGATCTTGGTGATCTCCTGGCCGAGCCGGGCTCCGTCCGGGATGAGCGACAACTCGATGTGGCGGCGATCGTGGGTTGCCACCTCGCGCTTGACCAGGCCGGCGGCGACCAGCCGGTCGACACCAGTCCGCGCAGCCCGGCCGGTCGGCGGACGGCCAGCGCCAGCGCGATGTTCGCGCCGTAGGAGTCGCCGACCAGTACGTATTCGTCGAGGTCTGCGATCTGGGCCGCGACGGCGTCGGCGTAGACCTCCATGTCGCTGACGGCAGCGCGGGTGGTGAGGTGCTGGCCGCGCTCGTGACGGCGATCCACGCGCATGCCCCGATCGCGACGCTGGCCGAGATGCACTTCGCCTACCCGACCTTCCACCGAGCCCTTCAACCCGTCCTGCGCGCTCTGCTCTGAAGCGCGGGCCCTGAGGCGTCCGCCTGACGTTCGACGCGGGCGCGGGCGGGCCTTGGCGCCAGGTGGCCGTTCCGGGGGAGGATGTGCTCAGCTTGGCACGGCCGCAGGACGCTGAACGTGCGCAGCGCCTGTCGCCGATTCCGAAGACCTGTCCGAAGGAGATGTCATGCGGGTAGCGGTGGTCACGTTCGACGGGTTCAACGAGCTCGACAGCTTCATCGCCTCGGCGCTGATCAACCGATGCCGGGCCGACGGGCTGGAAGCGTTCATCACGACGCCCACGCCGGTGGTCACGTCGATGAACGGCGTGCCGGTGACCGGGCAGCGTCCGATGGAGTTCGTGAGCGAAGCCGAGGTCGTGCTCATCGGGAGCGGCGTGAAGACCCGCGACGTGGTCGCCGACGATCGGCTGCTGTCCATGCTTCCGCTCGACCCCGCCCGGCAGCTGATCGGTTCGCAGTGTTCGGGGGCGCTGGTGCTGGCCCGTCTGGGCCTGCTGGAGCACATGCCGGCCTGCGCGGACAGAACCAGCCGGCCGTTCGTCGAAGCCTGCGGCGTCACCGTGCTGGACGCGCCCTTCCACGCGGAGGGGAACATCGCGACGGCGGGCGGGTGCCTGGCGTCCCAGTACCTGGCCACCTGGGTGATCACCCGCACCCTCGGCGAGGACGCCGCCCGCGCGGTCCTCGACTACGTCGCCCCGGTCGGCGAGAACGACGAAACGGTCGAACGCGGTCTCCGCGCCGTCCACGAGGGCAGCGGGCTCACCCTGCGCTGAGCCGCGGGGAGCAGGCGGCGGTCGCTCGCCGCCCTCTCCTTCACAGGTCGCCGAGGCGTTCTCCCAGGTCGAGTTCGAGTGGGCCGCGAGTCTGCAGTCCCCGCGCGAACAGGGCCCTCACCCGGGCCTGGGTGGCGTCGGCGGCGACCAGATCGCGGAACCGGATCGCATCCGCCCGGACGGCGTCGGCGGCGGGCAGGGTCAGCCCGTTGAGCACTCGCTTCGCCGTACGAACCCCTTCGACCGGGAACGAGGCGATACGCCGGGCGAGCCTGGAGACGAAGGCGTCGAGCTCGGCATCGGGCAACGCCCGGTTGATCCAGCCATACCGCTCCGCCGTGTCGGCGTCGAAGTCATCGGCGCCGAGGATCGCCTCCATCGCCCGCCCCCGGCCCAGCAGCCGGGCGAGATGCTGCATGCCTCCGGCTCCGGGAGGCGCGCCGGTGCCGACCTCGATCTGCCCGAGGACGGCGTTCTCGCGGGCGGCGAAGCGCATGTCGCACGCCAGAGCCAGTTCGCTGCCCGCCCCACGCGCCCGGCCGCGGATCTTCGCGATCGTCACGACCGGCAGCTCGCTGAGCCGGTACCACAGCATGCCGAGCGAGGCGTCGCCCGGACCGCCTGCCTTGGCGGCCTCGGCGGTGTAGTCGGCGACCTTGGTCAGGTCGACGTGCGGGACGAAGTAGTCGGGGTCGGCGCTTTCCAGGACCACGACCCGGATGGCTTGACCTGTTTCCAGCTCGCCGACCAGGTTCGCCAGATCGCGGACGAGCTCGGGGCCGATCAGGTTCATCGGGGGCGCGTCCATCACCACGCCCAGCACGCCATCGCCGGTGTGTGTGAGGCGCAGAGTCCGATACGTCATGGCCAGGCATCCCTTCAGTGATCCGCGACCGGCAGGTACTCAGGAGGGGGTCAGCCGTTGGCCTGTCGCCAGGCCGCATCGAGGGCGATCTGCCGGAGTTGTTCCAACGTGAGGGCCGGGGCGCGACGGCCGGCGGGTAGCCGGTAGGCGGCCGCGTTGACCGCTGAGATCACCACGCGCAGGCCGTCCGCGCGCAGGGTGTCGACGGTCCATTCGACCGCGCCCGCTCCGCCGCGTTGTGCGGGGCCCCGCCGCATGCCGACGCGGGTGCCGTCGGACAGGGTGGCGGCCTTGCCGAACAGCTGCGTCATGGCCGGGTCGCCGGGCTTCCATTGCTGGACGTTGACCGCGACCAGGCTCTTGCCGTGGCCGTCGTCGACGGTGAGGTGGCCGAAGCCGTCCGCGCCGCCGGGTTGCCCGGCGCGCAGCCCTTTCGGCAGCAGCCGCTCGATGATGCGGCTGATCTGCGGTGCGCTCAGCCGGGCGACCGAGCCGTTGCGGGCAGCGGCCGCCGGAGCGGGCATCGCCGCCAGGACCCGGTGCCACCGCGGCGAGGATGCCACCGCCGCGAGCTGTTCAGTCGTCAGCGGAAGGGCCGAGCTGCCGGCTTGGGAGGCGAGGACCTGCCGGCCGTCGGCGTAGGTGAGCAGGGCGGTCAGGAGCTGACCTGCCGAAGGATGCTCCTCCTGACGCGGGGATCGGTCCTGGACGAGGGTGGCGCCGCCGGCCAGGCGGGTCCGGGTGCAATGGCTGTAGGGGTGGTAGGCGGTGTCGGGGCACTGCGCGTACTGCACGGGGACCGGGACCGGCCATCTGTTGAGCTTCACCGTCACGGTCGCCCTTCTCCCGCCCGCCTGGAAGAGCAACTGCGCGGAGGGGGCGGGGCCGGGCTGGGCGCTCACACCCTGCCCATGTTGGCCGGAGAACTCTCCCGGGGGGAGCTGGGTCTGGAGCAGGTGCACCATCTGCTGAGCTGACACACCCGTGGCGGTGGGTGTCGCGGGCCGTACGGAGGAGCAGCCGACGATGGTGAGGACGGACAGGGCTGTCGAGGCGAACATCCGGACTGGTGTGCGCAGCTTGGCCGCCATGGCGCACCTCCGTTCATCGTTGCTGGGGAGTTGCAGGGGCTGCGGGGGGCTGCGGGGGGTGGAGGGGCGTCCACCCCCCGCCGGGAGGCGTCAGGCTCCGGGGTAGGAGATGGAGCTGATGGAGTTGTCGTAGGGGTAGTCCAGGGCGTTCCACACGGAGTTGGGGGCGAAGTAGCCGTAGGTGCCCTGGAAGTTGACGTTCGTCCAGGCCTCGATGGCGACCGAGTTGGTCTTGATGGAGGAGATGGCGTCGTTGTAGGCCCAGGCGCGCAGGTCGGGCACCCTGGGCGGGTTGGTGTTGGTGCCGGTCAGGCAGGCGCGGGTGATCTCCCACATGTTCCAGTCGTCGCACAGCTTCCACGTGCCGGTGGCCGCGGCGGCCGACTGGGCTGTGACGCCGGTGATCCCGACGCCCAGGAGGAGGGCCGTGAGGGTCGCGGTCAGGGCCTTGCGGAGGTTCCACATGAGAATGTTCCCTTCTTGGTTCCTCCGTAGCTGCGACGGAGGCTGCTTGGACGTAGCGGTGGTAGGTGTACGCCGTTATCACTACTAGTAGTGGACTGAACGCTGTAAGTAACTATGGTGGTGAGGTCTTCGGACCGGTGGGGGCAGGTGGCCGGGTCTATCGGGTTCAGCGGAACTCGACGCCGTCGGCCTTGTCGTCCATGTTGCCCAGGTTGGTGACCCATTGGCCGGCGGCGATGCGGGCGACGCCGCCGTAGTAGGAGTCGGACAGCTCCACGGTCTCGGTGCCGTACCAGCCCCAGCTCCTGACCGAGGAGACCTTCCGGGCCGCGTAGGCGGGGATCGCGTGCCGGCCGGTGTTGAGCTGCACCTCGTAGCAGTCGCCGTCGAAGTTGTAGCCGGTGAACAGCTGCGCGTACCCGGCGTAGCCGTAGTGGTAGCAGTTGCCCTGCGCCTGGGCGCTGGGAGAGGCGACGATGAGAGCACCCACGGCGGCCGCGGCGGCGAACAGGACGGTGACGCTTCTGCGGGGGGACGGGGAAGCGGCGGTGAGGGACATCTCTTCTCCCTGGCGGGATAGGGCCCCGCTCATCGGGGCGCCCTAGGGGGTGATGTGTTCACGATCGCGCGCGGTTGCCGCCTCTCGCGCCCGTGACACCCCCTGGCCCTGCCCTTGTGACCCCTGGCCCGTCCACTGGCCGTCTACTGGGGTGATGGATTCGGTGCAGGTCAGGCCGTCAGTGACCGCGGGCGGCGGGTTCGTCCATCACGTGCTCACCATTCGCAGTGCTTGCGCCAGGTCCTTGCGTGAGGTGACGTCGAGCTTGGTGAACACCTTGCGCAGGTGCCATTCGACGGTGCGGTGGCTGACGAACAGGAGGGCGGCGATCTCCGGGTTGGTGTGCCCATCACCGGCCAGCCGCGCGATCTGCGCCTCCTGGGGGGTCAACCCCACGCCCGGGCCCTCGCTGCGCTTATGGACCGTCTCCCCGGTCGCCAGCAGCTCCCGTTCCGCACGCCGGGCGAACGCCCGCGCCCCCATGGCGTCGAAGGCGGACAAAGCGGCCCTGAGCTGGGTACGTGCGTCGATCCTGCGGTTCTGCCTGCGCAGCCACTCGCCGTAGATCAGCTGAGCCCTGGCGTGGTGGACGGTGACGCGGGAGCGGGCCAGGTGCTCGATCGACTCCCGGTACAGCTCCTCGGCCGTGCCGTCCTGGCTCAGCAACGCCCGGGAACGGGTCTCGATGCCGCGTGCCCACGGCGTTTCGCTGGTCGACGAGCGTTCCTCCAGCCGCTCGAACGCCTGGTGCGCGGTGTCCGCGTCACCGGAGCGGACGGCTGCCTCGATCAGCTCGGGAAGCACCCACACGGTGAACCCGATCCCGTCGGGCTCGGCGGCGCGCTGGGCGGCCTCGGTGGCAGGGCCGTACTCGCCGTAGCCCAGGTGCAGGGTCGCGGCGGCCCACTCGGCCGCCTCCACGGCGAAGCCCTCGCCACGGGCCGTGGCCGCGGCGAGGATGCGCTCACGCAGGTCGAGCGTGCGCTCCCGCTCGCCTTGCCAGGCGGCGAGCAGGATGGAGAAGTCAGCGACGGCGACGTTGCGCGTCGCTTGGGTGATCGCGTCGGCTTCCTGGACGAGCTGCTGGGCGAGGTCGAAGCGGCCCGCGAACAACTGGTGGGCGGCGGAGTAGTTCAGCGCGAACGGCAGGACGGTGAGCAGGCCGCGCTCGCGGGCCGTCTCGGCCAGGCCGCCGGCCATGGCCGCGCAGGCGTCGTCGTCCCAGACGTCCATGGCCAGCTGGCAGGCCAGCCAGCACCAGGCGATGTTGTCACGGCGGAAACCCTCACGCTGGAAGGTCGCGATCGCCCGCGCCACCGAGGGCAGCACCTGCACGTACTGGTGGGTGGCCCGGGTCACGAGCACGTCGAGGAACTGGTCGACGGCCCGCACCGGGTGATCGCGGACCGGCGCCAGCGCGGCCTCGGCGGCGCTCAGAACGCCGTCGGGACGACCGAACCGGCCGCTGCGCATCAGCGCCCACATCGCCTCCAGATGTGTCTCGCGCGCCAGCTCGGGATCGACGACTTCGAGCTGCCTGGCCGCCCCGCTGAGCAGGATGGGCGTGTCGCTGCCCCGGGTGCGCGCGAACGCGATGTGGGCGCGCACCCGCTCCAGCCGCGCCCGGTCGGCCTCCCCCAGCGGGGCGATCGCCGCCAGCGCGAGCAGGGCCTCGGCCGCGCCGAGAGCGCCCGCGTCCAGCTTGGCCTGGGCGGCGGCCAGGGCCCGTACTCCGCGCGTCCGCTGATCGGGCGTCAGCTCGGCCGCCCGCTCCAGAAAAGCTGCCGCCGCCT
The DNA here is from genome assembly GCF_040675375.1 of Nonomuraea sp. NPDC049607. Taxonomy (NCBI): domain Bacteria; kingdom Bacillati; phylum Actinomycetota; class Actinomycetes; order Streptosporangiales; family Streptosporangiaceae; genus Nonomuraea; species Nonomuraea sp. NPDC049607. Next base: position 4,806 of record NZ_JBFAOV010000013.1, on the reverse strand, counting down.
CGGCGCCGGCGCGAGCCTGCGCGCGGACGGCACGACGCTCCAGCTCAGCCGCGACGTCCTCATCAGGCGCCGCCGTCGCGTGCGCGCGATGCCAAGCGCGCCGATCCGGGTCGGCTTCCGGGTCGGTGGCCTTGGCCAGCGCCCCGTGCCCGCGACGACGCACCTCAGGTGGCGAGGCCCGGTAGGCGGCGGTCCTGACCAGGGGGTGGCGGAAGACGACCCGCGGGCCGAGATCGATCAGGCCAGCCGACTCGGCGGGCGCGGCGGCGCCGATAGCGATGCCCAGGTGCTCCAGCGCGCGCATCAGCACCAGCATGTCGCCGACCGGTTCGGCGGCCGCGGTGAACAGCAGCAGGCGGGTGTCGCCGGGCAGCGCCTCGACGCGCCGCACGAAGCTGTGCTGGATGCGTCCGGACAGCATGCGGGCGTCGGGCAGCCCGAACCCGCCCGCCAGCTCCGCCGGTGTCATCGTGCGAGGTAGTTCGAGCAGGGCCAGGGGGTTGCCGCGCGTCTCGGCCACGATCCGGTCGCGCACCTGCCCGTCCAGGCCGCCCGGGATCACCGAGCCCAGCAACCGGCGGGCGTCGTGGTCGCCGAGCCCTTCCACGGGCAGGGCAGGCAGCCCGTCGAGCTTGTCCTCCTGGCCCGGCTCGCGCACCGAGAACAGCATCGCCACCCGCTCGGCGGCCAGCCGCCGGGCGACGAAGGCGAGGACCTGAGCCGAGACCGCGTCCAGCCACTGCGCGTCATCGACCACGACCAGCAGCGGCCGCTCATCGGCCAGCTCGCTCAGCACGCCGAGAACGGCGAGCCCGACCAGGAACCGGTCAGCCGCCGGACCGTCCTGCAGCCCCAACGTGACGCGGAGGGCATCGCGCTGCGAGCAGGGCAGGCGCTGAGCCCCCTCGATCAGCGACGCCCCGAGCAGTTGCTGCAGGCCGGCGCCCATCAGCTCCGACTCCGACTCCACGCCCGCCACCCGGGCGAGCCGGAAGGCGGCAGCGCGGCCGGCGCCGTACTCCAGCAACGCCGTCTTCCCCACACCCGTCTCGCCCCGCAGGACCAGAACCGATCCATGCCCGTCGCGAGCGCGCTCCAACAGAGCGTTGATGGCGGCGCACTCGGCCTGACGGCCCAGTAGAAGCGAGTTGGTCCCAGAGCTGCCCGTCATCCATGAAGTATGCGGTCAACTCACGACACCAGATATGTCTCCAAGGTCATACCGTCGCCCCGGTAGAGACTGACGCTGATGAACACGCCCTGATTGACCCAGTCGAGATGCGGCGTGGCGGCCTGCAGCCGGGTGATGGCGCGGATCAGCGGGCCGTCAGCCGGGCCGACCTGGGTGATCCCATGCGAGTGGACGTCGAGCAGATCGCCTCCGTCGGTACGCAGCGTGCAGCGCAGGTGGCCCCGAATGGTTCCGTCCGGGAGCGTCTCCCACCGGTCGGTGCTGCCCTCGACGACCAGATTGCCGTGGAGTTCCGGGCCGGTGAACCGGCCGCCGATCAGCGGCACGATCAGGCGTCCGCTGTATCCGAGATCGACAGGAGCGCCCAGCACTGCGTGCAGGCGGAACACCTGCGTGAGCGTGGGACCAGGCAGTTCGTTGATCATGCCTCCAGCCTGACCCGGAAAAGCGTTCGTTCGCGCCCGGGTAACCCACGGGTGTTGCCGAGCCGCCTCGTCGGGGACAGCCGGAGTCGTGATGAACGATCACGGTCGTGCGCTTTCCGCAGTTCCTCGCGTTCGGCGTTCCTGCCGGACTGTTTGTCGGCGAAGATGCGCAGACAGCCTGCCGTGGTGAGCGCGGTGAGCTGGCGGTCCAGGAGCTAGTCTCGGGTGGAGACGCGGGCGTAGCCGATCAGGGCCCCGACGGGGCCGAGGGGGCTCGGCCGCCAGCCGGTCTTCCGCTGAGGGACCCCTCGAGTAGCGGGCCTTCAGGGAGCGCGAGGTGCTTGCCCGTGGCGTTCACCACGACCCGCCGCCGGGGGCAGCGTAGTGGACGGTCACCGCGAGCGGCTGGCCAGGGAGGCCGGGCAGTCGCGGCCGTAGGCGGCCTGGGTGACCAAGCGTACGGAAAGGGTGCTCGCCGACTTGTTGCACGCCAAGACTTCTCAACACGTTTCACAACAGCCCGTGATGGCCCCGAAGAGAGGTCCGGAGCCTCGCGCCGCTGGTGTTGAGAATCGATCGATCTCAACACCAGCGGCCGAACTACATCACGAGCGAGGCGGTCGATGGCCGGTGACCTTCACCGCAGCCTGTGGCGCCCCGCGCCGGTGGCTGAAACGGCGCGGCTGCTGGATGGGCGAGGTCATGCACGCGTTGCCGTATGGGCGGCCAGGATCAGCGCGGTGGCGGCGTCCGGGTTGGAGAGCATGACGAGGTGGGAGGAACGGCGGAGCTCGACGGTGTGGCTACCGGCGCGTTTGGCCATGAAGCGCTGGGCCGTGGGCGGGATGGTGTGGTCGGCCCCCGCGATCAGGAACCATGACGGGATGTCCTTCCAAGCTGGGGCGCCGCTGGGGCCCTGGAGCCCGGCGACGTTGGCGGGTCGCTGGGCGGCTGCCAGCACTCGCGCTTGGGAGGCGGGCAGGTCGGCGGCGAAGACGTCGCGGAACTTGGCGGGGTCGACGTAGCCGTCGACTCCGCCCGGGTAGGGCCGGGCGAGGATCGATTCGGAGAGTTTGCTGCCGGGAAACTGGCCGGTGAGCTGGTAGGCGCTTTCGCCTTGGTCGGGGGCGAAGGCCGCGAGGTAGACCAGCGCCTTGATGTCTGCGTGCCCGCGGGCGGCGTTGGTGAGGACCGCTCCGCCGTAGGAGTGGCCGACCAGGATGACCGGGCCGGTGATGGTGTCCAGGACGCTGGAGACGTAGGCCGAATCCGCGGCCAGATCACGCAGCGGTTGGCCGGGGCCAGCACGGGAAACCGAGCGTCTGCAGGCGGGTGATGACGGGGTTCCAGGTGGAGGCGTCGGCGAACGCGCCGAGTGGCTGCGGCGCCGCCACCGCAGGAGCGAGGCCAGGCAGCAGTTGCGGGCCGCCCACGAGCTGTTCGCAGACATGGGAGCGGCCGCCTTCGCCGAACGAGCCCGCATCGAGCTGGCCGCCACCGGCGAGCACGCCCGCACCCGTGACCTCAGCACCGTCCGCGTCCTCACCCCGCAGGAGTTGCGAGTGGCGCAACTCGCTGCGGGAGGTGGTACCAACCAGGAGATCGCCGCCGAACTGTTCCTCAGCGCGAGCACCGTGGAGTATCACCTGCGCAAGGTGTTCAGGAAGCTCGACATAACCTCGCGCAGGCAGTTGAAGGATGCCCTGGGAGCGTGAGCCCGTTCCCCGCATGCCGCGCATCGAGCGTGCCGTCAGAAGTTCTCGACGACCCGGAACAGCGTCGGAGGCCGATACGGGGGGCGGATTCCCCTCGGAACTGGGCGTCAGCTGTGAAGGCAGAGGTCAGTCAGGGGGAACTCCGCGACCACTCTGCCGAGATCGTATTTGGTCTCGCAAGGTGTTTGCAGACCCCGGTCGGTCAGATGGTCGAGGCGTTTACGGGTGTCCGGGAGGGCGATGAGCCTCTGGAACGTGGCGGCGTCGGAGCGCACTTGGGCGGGGTCGGGCAGCGTGAGATCGTTGACGGCGCGCTTGGCGGCCCTGACCCCTTCAGGTGGGAAGCCGGCATCGGGATGTTGCCCTGTATCAGGCGAGGTCGAATTCCAGGCCCGGGGTTGCAAGGTGGACCGGTCCGTCGAAGTGCAGTTCGGCCTCGGCCTTGAGAGTCTCGTACCAGATTGCGTCGCGATGGGGCAGGTGGGTGAGCATGAGCTGGGCGGCCCCTGCCGCCGACGGCGAGAACAGCCCGGCCAGGCTGTGCAGCAGGTCCCGGCCGCCGGCGGGCACGTGGAGCGGGATGGCCAGCGGCCGCACGTCGGTGTCGTGGGCGGTGAGCTGACCGGACGGGATCCTGCGGCCCAGCGGCAGCAGGTCATAGCAGTGGTCGATGTGCAGATGGCTGATCACGATACCGCTCAGGTCGTCCGGGCGGGTGACGCCGCTGAGGGCGGTGGCTGTTCCGGGCCCGCAGTCGAGCAGCAGCCTGGTTCCGGCAGTGGTGACCAGATAGCCGGAACTGGCCACTCCGTGCGAAGGCATGCCCGCCCGGCAGCCGAGCACGGTCAGGCGCATCGCTTCGCCCTCGTGGTCGAGCATCCCTTGAGCGTGACGCGTACGTGGATCGGGGGAGCCAACCGCGCCTGACGAACTTGCGAACCTTCGCCGACAGGAGAGTGGCCTCATCGCACGGCGTGCCGCCACCCGGTGCCGAGGACGATCTGTCGCAGTCGCCCGATGGTGAGGGCGGAAGTCTTGCGGGCGCGAGCAGGCCGAGCGTCTGCTCGACCTCACCCCGGACGGACTCAGCCGCTGAGCGACCGGAAGCTGCGGCTTCATGGGCGCCGGACGATAAGGGCCGGTTGGCGATGTGTACGGGCAGTCGTCCCTCTCTCTCGTGGGTGGTTCATGGTTGCCGGAGAGATGCCGAACTCTTGATGCTGACGTGAGTGCTCTCATGTCTTCTGATCTTCGTTCGGGAGAACAGACCGGTATGACTACGGAACGTGAACACTCGCCGGCCCGGCCAGGACGCCTGGGCGGCGTCATGGACAGAGTCAGAAACAACGTCCCGATGGACACGCCGCTCGAACGGCAGAGTCTGTTCCTGGCTTTCTATCGTTTCGTGACGGGTCTGCTGTTCGCCTGTCACGGGGTGGCCACCCTCTTCGGCGTCCTGGGCGGACCTCAGGGG
>NZ_JBFAOV010000012.1:0-269830 GCF_040675375.1 Nonomuraea sp. NPDC049607 | reverse complement strand
GTGCGGTTGCGAGGGTGTCCAGTTCGGTCGTCACAACCCGAGAATGGACATCCTCGCCCTATCTCCGCAGCTACGCCTTGGACTCATTCATCTAGTCGAACTCATCACATCCCTCGGGCTTGTCCGCACTTTGGCGAATCCACGAGCCACATTGACAGTAAGCGATCAGCCGATCACCCTGGGAGACGATGGAGGGGGACGCCTTGATCCGCATACTCATCGCCGAACACCTGCCCTTGGTGCGACGCGGTCTGCAGGCCACGCTCGAAGCCGAGCCCGACCTGCGGGTGGTCGCCGAGACAGGCTGCCCCGACGGCGTGCTGCCCGCGGCGCGGTCCAGCGCGCCCGACGTCGCGATCGTCGACCTCGACCTGCCGGGCCTGCCGGTCGCCACCCATCTGACCCAGCAGATCCCCCACTGCTCGGTGCTGATCCTTTCCGCGCGGCCGAGCCCCGGCGAGGTGCGCAGGGCGTTCAACGGCAGCGTGCTGGGGTTCATGAGCCTGCGGGTGGCGCCCGAGCGGCTGGCCGAGGGGGTGCGCCAGGTCGCGGCGGGCGGCCGGGCGGTGGAGTCGGAGCTGGCGGTGGCCGCCCTGCAGTCGGCCGCCAACCCGCTCACCCGGCGGGAGCTCGACGTGCTGCGCATCGCGGCCGGCGGGGCGAGATCGACGGAGATCGCCGACCAGTTGTTCCTGTCGGTCGGCACCGTACGCAATCATCTGTCGCGGATCATGTGCAAGACGGGCGCCCGCAACCGGCTCGATGCCGTACGCATCGCCAGCGACAGCGGCTGGCTGTGAGAGCGGCCCACGGGAGCCGGACGAGGAGACGGGCCCGGTGGAGCCGCGCCGCTCCGCCGGGACCCGAACAGTCGAATGATCTCAGCCTGCCGAACCCGCTGCCAGTGACCGCCATCACGACCTGACCCGTGTGAAACGTCACTACGGACGCCAGATCAACACCAGCGCGCAGTCGTCGTTGTGGCCCGAGGACATCGCGTTGACCAGCGCCCTCGCGCCGTCGCGGAAGCCGGAGGGCAGCAGCCGTTCGGCCTCGCCGAGCAGCCGGTCGAGCCCCGCGTCGATGTCGCGCCCCGGCTGCTCGATCAGCCCGTCGGTGTAGAGCAGCAGCGCGTCGCCCTTGCGCAGGGTGCCGCTGTCGGGCTCGCAGTGGAGGTCGGGCACCACGCCGAGCACCACGCCCTTGGCCGAGGCGACCTGCCAGTTGCCGGTGCCCGAGTCGAGCTTGACGACCGGCGGGTGGCCGGCCGAGGTGATCGTGTAGTCGCCGGTGGCCAGGTCGAGGCGTACGTGCACGGCCGTCACGAAGCCCTCGTCGCCGCGCTGCCGGTGGAGGTAGGCGTTGCACGCGGGCAGGAAGTCGTCGACCGAGCCCAGCAGCCCGCCGAACGTGCCCGACAGCAGCAGCGCGCGGGTGCCGGCGTCGACGCCCTTGCCCGAGACGTCGACGAGGGCGATCTCCACGGAGTCGCCGTCGCGCATGGAGACCAGGAAGTCGCCGCCGAACGACGAGCCGCCGGCCTGCTTGAGCACCACCTTGGCGCCCCAGTCCTTGGGCAGCGGGGGCAGCTCGCCCTGGCTCTTGAGCCGGTCGCGCAGCTCCAGCAGCATCGCGTCGCCGCGCAGCCCCTGCACGCCGAGCTTGCCCCTGGTACGGGCCATCAGCACGGCCAGCACGGTGGTGAACACGATCGTCACCGTGAGCCCCAGCCCCACCCGCGCCACCCCGAGCGTGGCCGCGATGTAGGCCAGCGCGACGCCCACCGCCACCAGCAGCTTGACCAGGCTGCGCAGCCGCAGCTGCAACCCGCCGATCAAGGTGACCAGGATGAGCAGCGACGGCGAGAACCACTCGGTGGACACCTTCGCCGCCAGCAGCCCGATGACGAGCGAGAGCACGGTCAGGGTGATGAGCAGGTTGCGGTCGCGGGCCAGCGGCCCTCTCCGGAGGAACCGGACGGCAGACACCAGGAACGGCACCCGCACCAGGACCGCGCGGACCCGTGGCGGAATCAGCGGCGCCGGACGGGAACTCATGATGCGTGTGACTGTATCGGTCTGACCCCTGTTTGGGCAGCCCACTTGACCAAGGCCTTGATCATTAAGCACGGATATTGGGTGGCCGTCCCCCTTTGCCCGCTCCTACCGTGGACGGATGACCTATCCGATCCGTCCCATTGACGAATCCGAGTGGCCGGGCTTCGCCGGCGTGCTCGCAGAGGGGTTCGGCTGGACGCCGCATCCCACCCAGGACGAGCGGTTCAAGGCGGCCACGGAGTTCGACCGCACGCTGGTCGCCTTCGACGGCACCACCATGGCGGGCGTCACGTCCGTCTTCAGCCTCACGATGACGGTCCCCGGCGGACGCCAGATCCCCGTGGGCGGCGTGACCGCGGTCGGTGTGCTTCCCTCGCACCGCCGCCGCGGCGTGCTGTCCGCGCTCATGCGCCGGCAGCTGTCCGACATCCGCGACCGGGGCGAGTCGGTGGCCGCCCTCTACGCCTCCGAGTCGCTGATCTACGGCAGGTTCGGCTACGGCAGGGCGGCCAGCGAGCTGTCGTACCGCATCGACAAGCACCGCTCGGCCTTCGTGCGGGACGCCCCCACGGACCCCGCGCTCAGGATCAGGGTGGTCTCCCCCGCCGAGGCCAGGAGCGACTTCGAGAAGCTGTTCTCCGAGGTCGTGACCCGGCGTCCGGGACGATACGCGCGCAACCGGCACATCTGGGACGGGATGCTCGCCGACGAGGAGCACGACAGGGACGGCTGGGGCTCGCTGCGCGCGGTGCTCGCCGAGGACGACGGCAACGTGCGCGGCTACGCGCTGTTCCGCACGAAGTCCGCCTGGGACCCCAACGGCGTGGCCAACGGCGAGCTGCGGCTCATCGAACTGGAGGCGGCCGACCCGGCGGCCTACGCCCTGCTGTGGCGCAACGTGCTGGACCGGGACCTGATCACCAGGCTGGAGGCGTACGCCCGGCCGGTGGACGACGCCCTGACCGCGCTGCTCGCCGACTCCCGGCAACTGCGCGCGACCTGGTCCGACGAGCTGTGGGTACGCCTGGTCGACGTCGACGAGGCCCTGACCGCCCGCGCCTACGCGGCCCCCGTGGACCTGGTGATCGAGATCGAGGACGACGTGTGCCCGTGGAACGCCGGCCGCCGCCGGCTCACCGCGGGCACCGACGGCGCGCAGTGCAAGCAGGTGGACGACGAGCCGGACCTGACGGTGCCGGTGTCCGCGCTCGGCTCGGCGTACATGGGGGATGGCCTGCTCGGCGCCCAGCTCGACGCGGGCCTGCTGCGCGAGCGCACGCCGGGCGCGGTGCGGGCGCTGGCCGCGGCCATGGCCTGGACCCCCAAGCCACTGGCCGGGCTGGTGTTCTGATCCCCGGAACAAGACCGGAGACAAGACCGGAGACAGGGCACAGGACAAGGCACAGAACGAGACCCGGAGCGTAGGCTCGGAGCATGGCCCTGCAAAGTCTGCAGATCACCGCGACCATCGCCATGCGGGCCCGCGACGTGTCCAGGCCGTCGAAGGAGCAGCAGGAGGCCGCCGACCGGCGGCCCCTGCGCGACGAGACGCCACGGCGCGAGGCCAGGCGCAAGAGCGAGCCCGCCTAGGGCAGCGAGGGCAGCTGGCCGATCGTCTCGTAGGTGGTCAGCTGCGCGATGCGCCTGCTGTGGCGCTCGCTGCCGGAGAAGGAGGTGGTCAGGAAGACCTCCACGAACCTGGTCGCCTCCTCGGTCGTGTGCATGCGGGCGCCGATGCTGACGACGTTGGCGTTGTTGTGCTCGCGGGCCAGGGAGGCGGTCTCCTCGCTCCAGGCCAGGGCCGCGCGGATGCCGCGCACCTTGTTGGCCGCGATCTGCTCGCCGTTGCCCGAGCCGCCGATCACCACCCCGAGGCTGCCGGGGTCGCCGGCGACGCCCTCGGCGGCGCGCAGGACGAACGCGGGATAGTCGTCCTCGGCGTCGTAGACGAAGGGACCGCAGTCGGTCACCTCGTGGCCGTGGTCCTTGAGCCAGGACACGAGGTGGTTCTTGAGCTCATAGCCGGCATGGTCGGCACCGATGTAGACACGCACCCGTCCAGTCTTCCACAGCCCCGCCGATCCCACTCGCTGGCTAGAGTAAGGACCCCAACCGTTCCCCAGTCCTTACGAAAGTGGAGACGCATGCGTGAGATCCGCGTCATCGGCGATCCGGTGCTGCGCACGCCCGCCGAGCCCGTCACCGACTTCGACCGCGAGCTGCGCCGCCTGATCGAGGAGATGTTCCAGGCGATGTACGCGGTCAACGGCGTCGGCCTGGCCGGCCCGCAGATCGGCGTGTCGCGGCGGCTGTTCGTCTACGACATCGCCGGCCGCAAGGGCCACGTCGTCAACCCCGTGCTCACCGTCGACGACGCCGAGGAGGTCTCCGACGAGGAGGGCTGCCTGTCGGTGCCCGACCGCCGCACCGGCACGCCGATCTACGCCGCCGTCGCGCGGGCGGCGGGCGTCACCGTCGAGGGGCTCGACCGGTTGCAGCGGCCGGTGCGCCTGAAGGCCCGCGGCTCGCTGGCGCGCTGCTTCCAGCACGAGACCCAGCACCTCGACGGCAAGCTGTACGTGGACCGCCTGCCGAAGGACGAGGCCCGCAAGATCATGCTCCGCGCGTAGGCCGGGGCCTACAGCTGCAGCGACTTGATCTCCAGGTACTCCTCCAGGCCGAACTCGCCCAGCTCGCGGCCCACTCCCGACTGCTTGTAGCCGCCGAAGGGGGCCAGCGGGTTGAACTGGCCGCCGTTGACGACGACCTGACCGGTGCGCAGCCTGCGCGCGACGGCGACCGCGCGCTCCTGGCTGCCCGACCAGACCGCCCCGGCCAGGCCGTACCTGGTGTCGTTGGCGATCTCCACGGCCTGGCCCTCGCTCGTGTACGGGATCAGCGCCAGCACGGGCCCGAAGATCTCCTCCTGCTCGATCGTCATGCCCGGCTCGACCGCGGCGAAGACCGTGGGCTCGACGTAGAAGCCGCGTTCGCGGGGGCGCTCGGTGCCGCCTGCGACGAGCCTGGCGCCCTCCTCCTGACCCCGGTTGATGTAGCGGACCACCCGCTCGCGCTGGGCCGCCGACACCAGGGGCCCGACCCTGGTGGCCTCGTCGAAGGGGTCGCCGACGGTGTACTTGCGGGTCGCCTCGACGGCCAGGCGGACGGCGTCGTCGTACTGGTCGCGGTGGACGATCATCCGGCTCCAGGCCGAGCAGGTCTGGCCCGCGTTGATGAAGCAGTTGGCCACCCCGACCTTGACGGCCGTGGCGAGATCGGCGTCGGGCAGGACGATGTTGGCCGACTTGCCGCCGAGCTCCAGCGCCACCCGCTTGACGGTCTCGGCGGCGAGCGCGGCGACCCGGCGGCCGGCCGCGGTGGAGCCGGTGAAGGAGACCATGTCCACGTCGGGATGGGCGGCCATGGCCTCGCCGACGACCGGGCCGCGTCCGCTGACCAGGTTGAACACCCCGGGCGGCAGGCCGACCTCGTCGAAGATCTCCGCCAGCGCGTACGCCGCGAGCGGCGCCACCTCGCTCGGCTTGAGCACGACCGTGCATCCGGCGGCCAGCGCGGGGCCGACCTTGCAGATGATCTGGTGGAGCGGGTAGTTCCAGGGCGTGATCGCCGCGACGACCCCGATCGGCTCCTTGACCAGCAGCGAGTTGCCGATGCGGGACTCGCGCGGGTAGCTCTCGGCCATCTGCGCGTAGGAGGACAGCACGGCCGCGGGCATCAGCGTCTGCACCTTGAGCGCGAAGCCGAGCGGCGCGCCCATGTCGGTCGCGATCGTCCGCGCGACGCTCTCGGCGCGCTGCTTGAGCAGCTCGGCCGCGGCGCCGAGCAGCTTCCCGCGCTGCGTCGCCGACGTGTCGGACCAGACGGGGAACGCCTCGCGCGCCGCCGACACCGCCGCCTCGACGTCGTCGGGGGTGCCCGCGGGCACCCGATCGATGATCTCCTCCGTGGCCGGGTTGGCGACCTCGATGGACTCGTCTGACGTAGAGGCGTTCCAGGAACCGCCGATGTACAGCTGGCGCATGGGGCCATCCTCGCGTGCACGTCGTGGACTGGCGACAGCATGGACCGGGCAGAGGGGGATTCCTTATCCTCGGCGCGCCCGAGACCTACCGCCAGGGTAGGAGTCTTACCCCGGCGGCGGAAGACATATCTAGTCGAAGGTGGGCTGTCTGGTACGAGTCCGCTTCAGCTCGAAGAAGTCATCGAACTCGGTGACGAGAAGAACGCCGTCCCACAGCCTGCCCGCGTCCTCGCCCTTCGGGATGGACGTGATCACGGGACCGAAGAAGGCGTTGGCGCCGACGCGGATGACCGGGGTGCCGACGTCCTGGCCGACCAGGGTGATGCCCTCCTGGTGGGAGGCGCGTACGTCGTCGTCCCACTCGGTGGAGTGGGCGGCGGCGGCAAGGTCGCGGCTGAGGCCGATCGCCTCCAGGGAGTCCTCGATGAGCTCGCCGAGGCGGCTGAGGTCCTTGCTCCCGCCCTGGTTGTGCAGGCGGGTGCCGAGCTCGGTGTAGAGCGGGCCGACGACCTTGTCGCCGTGCGCGGCCCGTGCCGCGGCCACGACGCGGACGGGTTCGATGGCCCTGGCGATGGCCTCACGGTAGGAGTCGGGCACGTCATTGCCCTCGTTGAGGACGTTGAGGCTCATCACGTGCCAGCGCGGCTCGATGGCGCGAACCTTCTCCACTTCGAGAAGCCATCGTGACGTCGCCCAGGCAAATGGGCAGAAAGGATCGAACCACAGGTCCACGGGAATCTTCTCAGTCACGTGGGGCCATAACCTGAGGGTGTCGAGGTCCTATTCCCGGCGTGGCAGGATACCGACAAACTACAACGAAGTGGTGAAAAGGAGCGCAACTTGGCAGGGAACCTGACCCGGGACGAGGCTCGCGAGCGCGCCCGGCTGTTGACGGTCGAGTCGTACGACGTCGCACTCGACCTGACGGAGGGGGACGAGCGCTTCGAGAGCGTCACGACGGTGCGCTTCACCAGCACCAGCCCGGGCGCCTCCACCTTCATCGACCTCCACGGCGCCAACGTGCGCAAGGTCACCCTCAACGGCGTCGACCTCGACGTCTCCGCCTACGACGCCGAGAAGGGCCGCTTCCCCCTCCCCTCGCTGGCCGAGTCCAACGAGCTGCTGGTCGACGCCGACTGCAGCTACATGCGCACGGGCGAGGGCCTCCACCGCTTCGTGGACCCGGTCGACCAGAAGGTCTACCTGCACAGCCAGTTCGAGACGGCCGACGCCCACCGCATGTACGCCTGCTTCGACCAGCCCGACCTCAAGGCGGTCTTCCAGCTCACCGTGCTGGCCCCGGCCGACTGGGAGGTCGTCTCCAACGGCGCCGCGGCCAAGGTGGAGGACCTCGACGGGCACTCCGGCCGCCACGGCGGCGTCGAGGCGGCCAGGCGGTGGGAGTTCGAGGCCACGCCGGTGATCTCCACGTACATCACCGCGCTGGTGGCCGGGCCGTACTACAAGGTCACCTCGGAGCACGACGGCATCCCGCTCGGCCTCTACTGCCGCGCCTCGCTCGGCGAGCACCTCGACGCCGACAACCTCTTCGAGGTCACCCGGCAGGGCTTCGACTTCTTCCACCGGGTGTTCGGCGTCCGCTACCCGTTCACCAAGTACGACCAGCTCTTCGTGCCCGAGTTCAACGCCGGCGCGATGGAGAACGCGGGTTGCGTGACGTTCCTGGAGGACTACGTCTTCCGGTCCCGCGTCACCGACGCGGTCGTCGAGCGGCGCGCCGAGACGATCCTGCACGAGATGGCCCACATGTGGTTCGGCGACCTGGTCACCATGCGCTGGTGGGACGACCTGTGGCTGAACGAGTCCTTCGCCACGTACGTGTCCGTGCTGGCCCAGGCCGAGGCCACCCGGTGGGGCAACGGCGCGTGGACCACGTTCGCGAACGTGGAGAAGTCCTGGGCCTACCGCCAGGACCAGCTTCCCTCCACCCACCCGATCGCCGCCGACATCCCCGACATGCAGGCGGTCGAGGTCAACTTCGACGGCATCACGTACGCCAAGGGCGCCTCGGTGCTCAAGCAGCTCGTCGCCTACGTCGGCCTGGACAACTTCCTGGCCGGGGTGCGCGACTACTTCGCCGAGCACGCCTGGGGCAACACCGAGCTGAAGGACCTGCTCGCCGCCCTGGAGCGCACCTCGGGCCGCGACCTGTCGTCGTGGTCGAAGGAGTGGCTGGAGACCGCGTGGGTCAACACGCTGCGTCCCTCCTTCGAGGTGTCCGACGGCCGCTTCACCTCCTTCGAGGTGCTGCAGGAGGCCCCGGCCGACTACCCGACGCTGCGCTCGCACCGCATCGCGATCGGCCTGTACTCGCTGGTCGACGGCGTGCTCACCCGGACCAAGCGGGTCGAGCTCGACGTGGTGGGGGCCCGTACGAGCGTGGCCGAGCTGGTCGGCGCCGAGCAGCCCGACCTGGTGCTGCTCAACGACGACGACCTCACCTACGCCAAGATCAGGCTCGACGAGCGTTCCCTGCGCACGCTCGTCGAGGGCGGCATCGCGGCCTTCACCGACTCGCTTCCGCGCGCTCTGTGCTGGTCGGCGGCCTGGGACATGACCCGCGACGGCGAGATGTCCACGCGCGACTACGTCAGGCTGGTCATCTCCGGCGCCGGCACGGTCTCCGACATCACGGTCCTGCAGGCGGTGCTGCGCCAGGCGCGGCAGTCCGTCCAGCAGTACGCCGACCCGGCCTGGCAGGCCGAGGGCCAGGCGCTGCTGGCCGCCGAGCTGCGCTCGCTGCTCGGCTCCGCGGCGCCCGGCTCCGACCACCAGCTCGCCTTCCTCCAGGCGTTCGCCCCGGTGGCGGTCTCCGCCGCCGACCTCGACCTGGTGCAGGCCATCCTCGACGGCACCGGCGTGCCCGAGGGGCTGACCGTCGACGCCGACCTGCGCTGGACGCTGGTGGCCGCGCTGGTCTCCGGCGGCCGGCTGGACGAGGCCGACATCGAGGCCGAGCTGCGGCGCGACCCTACGGCGACGGGTGAGCGGTCGGCGGCGCTGTGCCGGGCCGCGATCCCGACGGCCGAGGCCAAGGCGGCGGCCTGGGCCCGGATCGTGGGCGGCGAGCTGGCCAACCACATCGCCCGCAGCACCATCGCCGGCTTCCAGGACCCGCATCACACCGGGCTGCTGGAGCCGTACCGGGAGAAGTACTTCGCCGAGGTCGGGCGCGTCTACCAGGAGTGGACGTTCGAGAAGGCCTCGACGTTCGCCGTGGGCTGCTTCCCCACGCTGCTCATCGAGCCCGCCACGGTCCAGGCCGCCCAGGACTTCCTGGCCGCCGAGCAGCCGCCGCAGGCCCTGCGCAGGCTGATCCTGGAGGGCGCCGACGGCGTCAGCCGCGCCCTGCGCAACCGCGAGACCGACGCCGCGTCGGCCTGATCCACCCGGGTCCCCGCCACGCCCGGCGGGGACCCGGCTTCGCGCTGCGCCGAATACGGCCTGAGCACGGAGAGTGGGTGTTAGCCTCAAGTACGTGCTAGGCGCCGGTACCACGCTCAACGACCGCTACGTGCTGGCCGACCGCCTCGGCGGCGGCGGCATGGGCGAGGTCTGGCGTGCCGACGACCTGGTCCTGGGCCGGGCCGTCGCGGTCAAGGTGATGATGCCCGCCCTGTCGGAGAACCCCACCTTCACCCAGCGCTTCCAGAACGAGGCCAGGGCCATGGCCACGCTCAGGCACCGCGGCGTGGTCGGGGTCTACGACTACGGCGTCCACGAGGCCGACGGGCGCCGGGTCAGCTACCTGGTCATGGAGTACGTGCGGGGCGAGTCGCTCGACCGCGTCCTGCGCCGGGGCCCGCTCGGCCCCCAGGAGGCCATGCGCCTGATCGCCGAGGTGGCCGACGCGCTGGCCGCGGCCCACGCGCAGGGCATCGTCCACCGCGACGTCAAGCCGGCCAACCTCATGGTCAGGCCCGACGGGCAGGTCGCGCTGACCGACTTCGGGGTCGCCCACTCCGCCTCGGCCGGTCACCTCACGGCCACCGGCACCATGCTCGGCTCGGCCGCCTACTGCGCGCCGGAGATGGCCGCCGGCAACGAGGTCACGCCCGCGGTCGACGTCTACGCGCTGGGCGTGGTGGCCTACGAGTGCCTGACCGGGCGGCTGCCGTACCAGGGGGAGACCCCTGTCCAGATCATCTTCAAGCACCTCAACGCGCCCGTGCCCGAGCTGCCCGCCGAGCTGCCCGCGGCGGTGCGCCAGGTGGTGTCGCGGGCGCTGCAGAAGGACCCGGCGCAGCGCTGGCCGTCGGCCTCCGACATGGCGCGGGCGGCCCGCGCCTCGGTGAGCGGCGCGGCCCTGCCGGTCGACCTGCCGGTCGACCTGCCGGTCAACACGTCTCCCGTCACCACGTCCTCGGTGTCCGCGTCCACGACGAGCGGTCCCCACCCGGGCCTCCAGCCGACGGGCGTCATGCCCGCGGCCGACGCCGGATCGCCGTTCACCATGCCGTCGGCCCCGGCCGGCCGCACGTCCCGCCGGCGGCGCACGCTGACGGCCCTGGTCACCATGGCCGCCGCCGTCATGGTCTCGGCCGCGGTGGCGGGGTCGGTGTGGCTGCGTCCGGCCGAGCCGGCGAGCACGGGCGAGGTGCTGCCGCCCGCCGAGGAGACCACGCAGGCCCACACCCCGAGCAGCCCGGAGCACACCACCAGGCAGCCCGTGCCGCCGACCAAGGCCGCGCCGAGCGCCAAGCCGAGCGGCACCACCAGCGCGACGCCCGGCCCGACCGTGGCCCCCACCACCCCGAGCGCCACGCCCTCCATCTCGCCGAAGCCCACGCCCACCGCGACCACCGCCGAGCCCGAGCCGTCGCAGGAGCCGAGCCAGCCCGGCCCGGAGGAGCCCACGGACGAGCCCACGGTCACCAGCCCGCCGGAAGACGTCCAGTGCGTGCGCGCCCCGTGTCCGTGACCGTTCCAAGATCGTGAGAAAGTCATCGCGTGGATTCGACTCGTGAGCTGCTGATCGCCCTCGCCCGCCGGTACGCCTTCGCCGACCTGGGCGCGCTCGCCCCCACGGCCGAGATCTCCGACGTGTGCGAGTTCGGGCAGCGGCTGCTCTCGCTCGACGCCGAGGACTTCGCTGCCGAGGCCAGGTCCGTGCCGGCCGACCTGCGCCGGCTCGCCCGCGCCTGTCACATGCCGCAGACGCCGCGGGAGCAGCCGCGCGGGGCCCTGGAGTCGCTCAAGCCCGCCTATGGCCTGCTCCTTGAGGTGATCGCCGTCCGCTGGCACCGGCGCGAGCTGAGCCCCATGATCGCGGCCGTGCACATCGCCAGCGAGTACCTGCCGCTGCTGGCCTTCGAGCCGCAGCTCGGCCACGCCGGCGACCCGGCCCGCTGGCCCGCGGGGCTGAGCGCGCCCGGGAGCAGGTTCGGCGTGATCGGCGACCGGGAGTGCGACCACACCAAGTCCGAGCAGTCGGCCACCAACCGCACGCTGCGGGTGTCGGTCGAGCCCGGCGAGGGCTGGCGGGCCTACTTCGACCGGCAGCACAGCCAGCTCGCGGGCGCGCTGGCGGTGTGCGTCGCGACCTGCCGCAACCCGTGCACGGCCATGGACTGGATCGAGCCCGAACCGCGCGCCGACCTCCAGGTGCGCGCCCGTACGGCGCTGACCTTCGCCGAGACGCCGCTCGTCCGGCTGCGGCATGCCGCGCCCGTCGGGCACGGGTTCGGGGTGCCGTCCCCGGAGGAGGTGCTCGACGCCTGGGAGCGCAGCCGGGCGGCGCTGGACAAGAACGCCGTGGGCGCGGCGGCCACCGAGGACGACGACTTCCCGCTGCCCGGGCTGCCCGCGCTGTTCTCGGCCGTGGCGGGGGCGCCGATCGAGCCGTCCGGGCTGCTCGCCGGCGTCAGCGACCACGTCGTCACCCTGCTGCAACGCGCCTGACGACCGCTGCGGCGCAGGTCAGTGGCGGGTCGTGGCCTGTTCGCCGAGGGCGGCGATGCCGTACAGGAGGCCGCCGACCAGGTCACCGGCGCTGAAGGCGGTGGCCATCGACAGGGCGGTGAGCCGGCAGGCGCCGTCGCTCAGCCGCCGCCTGGCGTTCGGGCCCGTCACGATCTCCACGGCGCGTCCGGCCGGATCGACGAACACCAGCACGGCGTCGGCGGCCTCGGCGCCCAGCGCGGCGTGCAGGCGCTCGGCGAAGTGCCGCCGGGCGCCGACCGGCTCGCCCAGGAACACGCCGAAACGCAGCCCGCTGCGCCGCTCAGCGCCCTGGACGGCCTTCCGGAGGTCGTCGGCCTGGGCCGTCGTCAGCGTGCGCATCGCCGGGTCACCATCCCGCCGAAGCGCCGCCGAGGTGCCCGTCAGGCTCTGCGGTCGCCGCCGAGGCCACCCAGTCGTGCTCGGACGTCCGCGCCCAGGGCGCGACGCCGTCGGCCAGCACCAGCCCCGACGTGCTCACGCCGTGCTCGCTCCCGGACGGCCCGCCCACCCACACCGGCCCCGCCTCCGCCACCCGGGACGAACCACGCCCCGGCACCATGACCAGCAGGCTGATCAGGACGAACAGCCCTGAGGACACCCCGAGGAGAAAGAGCAGACTTTCCGCTGCGCTGTTCACACGACGAACGTAATCCTCAGCCGGGGGCCCGGCCAGACCCAGGCCGCGACCGCCTACCAGACGACCGGCCGCCGCTCCCCCCAGAATCCGCCCCTGGCGGCCTCGACCTGGGCCGACAGCGAGATCAGAGTGCCCTCGCCACCGATCCGCCCGGCCAGCATGACGCCGATCGGCAGGCCGTCGCCGCTCCAGTGCAGCGGCAGGTTCACCGCGGGCTGGCCGCTGACGTTGTAGATCGCGGGGAAGGCGGCGAAGCGCTTCATGCGCTCGAACGTCTCCTCGACGTCGTCCACGTCCTCGAACCAGCCGATCGGCCTGGGCGGCTGGGTGAGGGTCGGGGTGAGCACCGCGTCGTAGGCGTTCGTGATCGCGAGCGCGCCCCGGGTGGCGAGCTGGAGGGCCGCCTGGGCCTGGAGGAACGCGGGTGCGGGGGTGGCCAGGCCGCGCTCGCGCAGCCATCGGGTGAGCGGCCGGAGCAGGTGCCGCTGGTCGTCGGCGACCGGGTGCATGCAGGCGAAGGTGTACCAGAGGGTGACGAACTGCGGCACGAGGTCCACGCCGAACGGCCTGGGGATCTCGACGACCTCGTGCCCGAGGCCGGCCAGGGTCTCGGCGGCGTCCTCGTACGCGGCCAGCACCTCGGGGTCGATCTCGGTCCCCGGCACGACGGGGTCGGCGTAGCGGGCGATGCGCAGCCGTCCGGGGTCGCGGCCGGCGCAGTCGAGGAACGTGCCCTCGTGGCGGGGCGCGAGGTAGAGGTCGCCGGGCTCGTTGTGCGCCATCACGTCGAGCAGGGCCGCCGCGTCGGCCACGGTACGGGCGATCGGGCCGTTCGTGGACATGCCCGCCAGGTCGGGGATGATCGGGGCGAAGCTGATCCGGCCACGGGTGGGCTTGATGCCGTACAGGCCGCACGCCGAGGCCGGGATGCGGATCGAGCCCGCGCCGTCGCTGCCCTGGGCGGCCGGGGCCAGCCCGGCGGCCACGGCGGCGGCCGCTCCCCCGCTGGACCCGCCGGCCGAGGTGCCGAGGTCCCAGGCCGAGCGGGCGGGCGGCGAGACGTCGGTCTCGGTGTAGCAGGGCAGGCCGAACTCGGGGGTGGCGGTCTTGCCCAGGATGACCGTGCCGGCCTCGCGCAGCCGCGTCACGACGGTGTCGTCCACCGGCGCGACGAACCCCCGGTACACCGCCGACCCGAACGTGATCGGCACGTCCTTGACCAGATTGAGGTCCTTGACCGGGATCGGCACCCCGGCCAGCGGCCCGTCCGGCAGGTCCTTCTCCAGGCGTCGGGCCTGGTCGAGGGCCTGTTCGCCGGTCACGGTGACATACGCGCCGACCTGCGGATCGATCCGTTCGATCCGGTCGAGATAGTGCCGGGTCAGCTCGACCGGTGAGACGTCACGGTCGCGGACGGCCCGGGCCTGCTCAAGCGCGGAAAGCTCATGAAGTTCTCGCACGATCGGCACACTAGGCATCTCTAGAGAAGAACGTAAGACATACCCCGAAAACATGAGTGGAACACGATGAGCTGGGCCATAAAACTATGGACAGGTCAACACTAGGAATCGTTCCGATCTCCGGGCTACGGTGAGTTACGTGGACTCCGACAACCAGCGAGAAGACGGTCACAATGCGTCACCCATCTGGGTGAGCGACCGGCCAGAGGGCGAGCAGACCGCCGCCGCGACGCCATCGGCGCCCACGACCACCTACGCGCCCGTGGAACGCGCGTCCATGCGTGACCTGCTCCAGCAGCCACGGTTCCGCCGCCTGCGCAATCGCGCGCTCGTGGCGGTCGGCGTGGCGGTCGTGGTGGGCTTCCTGTTGCGCGACTGGCGCATGGGAGTGACCGCGGGGGTGGTCGCGGCCATCCTCGAAACGGTCTACCGCGCGCGTTCCCATTCCACGGTGCCGGCGTGGCGGCGCGCGTCCGTGGCCGAACGGCGTACCGAGGGGCAGCTCCGCAGGCTGGAGCGCAGCGGTTACCGCACCCTGCACGCCAGGGCGATCCCAGGCAGCGAGGCGCAGATCGACCACCTCGTGGTGGGGCCGACCGGCGTCTACGCGGTCGACTCCGAGAAGTGGGACAAACGGCTTCCCGTCCGCGTCCAGTCGGGCAAGAAGCTGTTCCACGGTCCCTTCGACATGAAGCCGAGGCTGACCGAGGCCAAGTGGGAGGCGTCCCAGGCGAGCGAGCTGATCAGCAAGGCGTTCGGCCGCGAGGTCGTCGTCGTGCCCTCGCTGGCCATCTACGGGCCGCCCGTGCCGTGGAAGATCATGACCATCCGCGGCGTGGACGTCTACCAGGGCGACCGGGCCCGCAAGTGGATCACCAAGCGGGAACGGGCGCTGACCCCGGCCGAGATCGACCGGCTCTACGACATCGCCGCCCAGGTCCTGCCCGCCAGGTACGGCGAAGGCTAGGACGGCCTAGGACGGCCGACGGACCTCGCGGAGTTCCGCTCCGCGGGGTTCTTTCACGTCCGCCGACAGCCGGGCGCCGAAGTCGTCCAGTTCGGCGGCCAGCACGTCGCTGGGCGGCAGCGCGCCGGGCAGGCGGGACGCCAGCGCCGTGCCCATCCCGGCGATGCGCACGATGTGGTCGATCAGCGCCTCCCGGTCTTCGGGCCACGGGAACGACGGCTGGGCGATGAGCAGCGAGACGCAGCCGTGCATGGACGACCACAGGCCGAGCGCCAGCTTCTCGGGGTCGCCTTCGAGCACGCGGACGGCCACGCAGGCGGCGACGGCCGCCACCATGTGGCGGAAGCACTCGGCGGCGGCCGGCGGCACGCCCTGCGCGGTCGAGGGCCGCATCATCAGCACCCGGTACTGCACGGGATGGTCCAGGGCGAAGCGGGCGTAGGCCCGTCCGCAGCGGCCCAGCGCGAGGAACGGGTCGCCCGTCAGGTTCTCGCGGAACAGGCGGCCGAGCTCGTCCCACACGCGCAGGCAGACCGCTTCCAGCAGCGCTTCCCGGTCGGCGAAGTGCAGGTAGACCGAGGGGGTGGACACCCCGGCGCGCTGGGCGACGGCGCGCAGGGTGAGGGCGTCCTCGGTGCCGGACTCGGTCAGCAGGTCCTCGGCCGCGCGCAGGATCTCCTCCCGCAGCAGGCCGCCTTCTCCGCGCCGGGCGCGCACACGTTTCGCAGCGGTCATGGAACTCACATTGACGCCGTCAGGTTGACGGTGTCAAGCTGACCTTCTGCGGAAGGGATATCGCGAAAAATGGGGACTTTCGGGGAGGCGACCGCGCTGGTCGCCCGCGGCGCGGACGCGTTCGGCGCCACGCTGGACGCCCAGTGGAGCGTGGGCACCAAGCTGCACGGCGGCTACCTGCTGGCCGTGCTGGCCCGCGCCGCCTGCCAGAGCACCGCCGGCGAACGGCACCCGCACGTGACCGCCGTGAGCGGCGCCTTCCTCGAGCCGCCCGTGCCGGGCCCGGCGGACGTGCGCGTGGAGCCGCTGCGGATCGGCCGCAGCGTGGCCCAGGTCCGGGTCTCGCTGGCCCAGGAGGGCAGGGTGCGCGTCGAGTCGCACGTCACGCTGGGCGTGCTGGACGACGGCGACCCCTGGTGGTCCGCGCTCCCGCCGGTCGAGCTGCCGCCCGAGGAGGACTGCTTCCTCGTGCCCACCGAGGCGCCCGGCGCGGGCTTCGCCGTGCCGCTGATGGCCGTGGTGGAGGAGCGCGTCGATCCGGCCCATCTGGCGTTCGTGTTCGGCACACCGGCCAGGAAGGGCGTGATCGCGACCTGGCAGCGCCTGGCCGACGGCACCGACTGGGACCCGCTGAGCCTGCTCGTGGCGCTGGACCCGGTGCCGCCGGTCTCGTTCGAGCTGGGGCTGTCCGGCTGGGTGCCGACGATCCAGCTCTCGGCCTACGTCCGCCGGCTGCCCGCGCCCGGCCCGATCAGGGTCCGCCTGTCGGCCACGGACGTCGGGGGCGACCGCATGGACGAGGTGGCCCACGTGTGGGACTCCAAGGGGCGGCTGGTGGCCCAGGCGACGCAGCTGGCGGCCGTACGGTTGCCGGACTGAGGTGTCCGGTTGATGGACACGTGTCTCAGCCGCCGGGCGGGTGGCCGTAACATGTGAAGACTCGCCTCATGATGGGAGAAGCACAATGCCGGCCCTCAGGTCACGTACGGTCACCCACGGCAGGAACATGGTCGGCGCCCGGGCCCTCCTCCGGGCGACCGGCGTAGCCGGGAGCGACTTCGGCAAACCCATCATCGCGGTGGCCAACAGCTTCACCCAGTTCGTCCCGGGCCACGTGCACCTGCGCGAGGTCGGCGACGTGGTGTCGGCCTCGATCCGCGAGGCCGGGGCGATCCCGCGCGAGTTCAACACGATCGCCGTCGACGACGGCATCGCGATGGGCCACGGCGGCATGCTCTACTCGCTGCCGTCCCGCGAGCTGATCGCCGACGCCGTCGAGTACATGGTCAACGCCCACTGCGCCGACGCGCTGATCTGCGTCTCCAACTGCGACAAGATCACCCCGGGCATGCTGCTGGCCGCCCTCCGGCTGAACATCCCCACGATCTTCGTCTCCGGCGGGCCCATGGAGGCCGGCAAGACGCCCGGCCGCAAGCTCGACCTCGTCGACCCGATGATCGCCGCGGCCGACGACTCGGTGTCCGACGCCGAGCTGCTGGAGATGGAGGAGAACGCCTGCCCGACCTGCGGCTCCTGCTCGGGCATGTTCACCGCCAACTCCATGAACTGCCTGACCGAGGCCATGGGCCTGGCCCTGCCCGGCAACGGCACGATCCTGGCCACCCACAAGAAGCGCAAGCAGCTCTTCGAGGACGCCGGCCGCCAGCTCGTCGAGATCACCCGCCGCTACTACGAGGACGGCGACGAGTCGGTGCTGCCGCGCTCGATCGCCACCCGCGAGGCGTTCGAGAACGCCATGGCGCTCGACGTGGCGATGGGCGGCTCGACCAACACGATCCTGCACATCCTGGCCGCGGCCCGCGAGGCCGAGGTCGACTTCGGCCTCAAGGAGATCAACGAGATCTCGCTGCGGGTGCCGTGCCTGTGCAAGGTCGCCCCGGCCACGAGCAAGTACCACGTCGAGGACGTCCACCGCGCCGGCGGCATCCCGGCCATCCTGGGCGAGCTCGACCGGGCCGGGCTGCTGCACCGCGACGTGCCCACCGTCAACGGGGGCACGCTGGCCGACACGCTGGCCGCCTGGGACGTCAAGTCGCCCTCCGCGCTGCCGGAGGCCACCGACCTGTGGCACGCGGCGCCGGGCAACGTGCGCACGGTGAAGGCGTACTCGCAGGACAACCGCTGGGACTCCCTCGACCTCGACCGGGCCGAGGGCTGCATCCGCGACCGCGCACACGCCTACAGCGCCGACGGCGGCCTGGCCGTGCTCTACGGCAACATCTCGCGCGACGGCGCGGTGGTGAAGACGGCCGGGGTCGACGAGTCGATCTGGAAGTTCAGCGGGCCCGCGGTGGTGTTCGAGTCGCAGGAGCAGGCCGTGGAGGGCATCCTCGGCGGGCAGGTCAAGGAGGGCGACGTGGTGGTCATCCGCTACGAGGGCCCCAAGGGCGGCCCCGGCATGCAGGAGATGCTCTACCCGACCTCGTTCCTCAAGGGCAAGGGCCTGGGCAAGGCGTGCGCGCTGGTCACCGACGGCCGCTTCTCCGGCGGCACGTCCGGGCTGTCGATCGGGCACGCCTCGCCCGAGGCGGCCGAGGGCGGCACGATCGCGCTGGTCGAGGACGGCGACATCATCGACATCGACATCCCCGGCCGGTCGATGGAGCTGCGGGTGCCCGAGGCCGAGCTGGCCGCCCGGCGCGAGCGGCTGCTGGCCGACCTGGGCGGCTACCGGCCGCGCGACCGCAACCGGCCGGTGAGCGTGGCGTTGCAGGCGTACGCGGCGATGACCACGTCCGCCTCGACCGGCGCCTCGCGTGATCTGTCGCAGCTGTCCCGATAGTTAGTGTGCGGTGGGCCCCCGGTCCACCGCACAGATTTTCGAAAATTGTCGGTGGTCGTCCCTATTCTTGGGGTATGACGACAGTCGTGAAGGACGAGACTCGCCCGCTGACGACCGCCGAGATCGCCGCCATCGCCCTCTCCCTCGCTCACCTCGGAGCGGGCCCGCAGGCCGTCGCCGCACGGCGCGGCCTGCAGCACGCGCTCGAACACCTGGAGCTCGACGACGACGTCATCGCGACCACGCTCGCGACCCTGACCGAGCCGCTGCCCGTGGAGGTCGCCTCCCGGGCCAGGCTCGTCGCCGACGCCATCACCAGCCGTCTCATGATCCGTCTCCACTACCGCGACGCCTCGGGGGCCGTCACCTCCCGCGACGTCGAGCCGGTGACCTGCCTGGTCCACCGCGAGTACTGGTACCTGGTCGGCGTGTGCAGGATGCGCCAGGCCATCAGGGCGTTCAGGTTCGACCGGATCATCGCGGTCGAACCCACGCTGACCCCGTCGCGGCCGCACCTGGCCGACCGGTTCCTCCCGTTCCAGCGCCGCCGCCGGCGGACCAAGGCGGCGTGAGCCGCGAGCGGACCACGCCGCGTGAGCCGCAAGCGGACCACGCGGCGTAACCTGCCGCAAGCTTGACCCTCGGACCCCCGGGCGTTGGTGCGGGGCGTGACAGGCTCGCGCACATGCGCGTCCGGGGGATCTCGCTCATCGCCGCCCTGCTGCCCGCCCTGCTGCCCGTCGTCGTGTCCGCCTGCTCGGCGGGCCGGCCGCCGGACCCGCTCCCGATCGTGGCGCACCGCAAGGCGGTGTCCATGGGGCGCCTGCTGCCGCCCTCCACGCGGCGGGCGATCGACCGGGCGCTGGACCGTCAGCTACGGGGCCGTCCGGGGCGGGCGGCGCTGTCGGTGTACGACCGCGCGACGGGCGTGCGGTACTCCTACGCCGAGGGCAGGCCGTTCGTGCTGGCCAGCGTGGCCAAGGTGGACATCCTGCTCGCCCTGCTGCTGCTCAGGCAGAGCGAGCACCGGCGGCTCAGCGCGTACGAACGCGGGCTGGCCTCCCGGATGATCCGCGAGAGCGACGACGAGAGCGCCCACGAGCTGTACATGACCGTCGGCGGCCAGGTCGGGCTCACCCGCATCCTGCGGGCGCTGGAGGTGCACGACACCGTGCCGGGCGCCGGTCTGTCGTGGGGAATGACTCTCAGCGGCCCGTCGGACCAGGTGAGGGTGCTGGAGAAGCTCACCGACCCCGCCGGGCCGGTGTCGGCCGCGAGCCGCCGCTGGGCGCTCGGGCTCATGTCGTCGGTGGACAGGACGCAGGCGTGGGGCGTCAGCGCCGCCGGCGGCGAGGTCGCGCTCAAGAACGGCTGGCTGCCCGTCGGCGCGCACGGCGGCCGGTGGACGGTCAACAGCGCGGGCCGGATCGTGCTGAACGGCCACGAACTGCTTGTCGCCGTGCTGTCGGAACGCAGCCCCGACCTGGAGACGGGCGTGGAGACGGTGGAACGGGCGGCCCGGGTCGTGGTGGAGGTGCTCAGCCGGGCCCGCCGGTCACGAGCAGCAGCCACCGCCGCAGCAGCCACCGCCGCCGCCGCCGGCCGGACGGGGAGCGGCCGCCCCGCCGGTCATGGAGACCGTGGACAGCAGCTTGACCGTGTCGCCGTGACCCTCCGGGCAGGTCGCCGGCTCGTCTGAGGCCGACATGGGACGGGAGACCTCGAACGTGGAGCCGCAGGCGCGGCAGCGGAAGTCGTAACGCGGCATGCCGTAAGCCTAACCCGCTGCGGCGGGTGAGCGGGAGCCGGTGTAGGTCAGGTGCGCATGGTCGGAGACGGGCTCGTAGCCGATCGACCGGTAGATCGCGTTGCTCGTCGGATTGTCCAGGTCGGTGAAGAGCACGACCTGCTCGCACCGCTCGGCCAGCGCCACCTGGCCGGCGTACGCGGTGACCGCGGCCCCGTAGCCCTTCCTTCGGCACGACGGCGGCGTGTAGACCGGGCCGACGCGGCACACGCCGCCGGCCGCCCGGCCGAGCCCCGCCATCGAGACCGGCGCGCCCCCGGCCTCCCAGACGAACAGCTCGCGCCCGGCCACCCGCCGGGCCACCCGCTCGGCGACGTCGTGCGCCTCGCCGAGCCCGACCTCCTCCCCGAACGCCTGGTACCAGCTCACCATCAGCGGGAAGTCGCCCGCCCCGGCGAGCCGGCCGCGGCCGGGCACGGAGGGGACGGCGGGCACGCCGAGGCGGTAGAGCCGTTCGGACACCGTCCGGTCGGGCTCGCCGAGCAGCCGGACGACCTCGGATGTCACCTCGACCGGCCCTATCACCATGGACAGGTCACCGACGAGCGCCTCGACGAGCGACGCGACGGCCTCGGCGGGCATGCGCGTGAGGCTCAAGGGGGCGGGCGGCGTGCGGAAGGCGGCGGCGCGAACCTGGCCACTGGCGGTCCACCAGGCGAAGAAGGCGTCCTCGGCGGGCCGGCCGGCACGCAGTTCGGCGAGAACGGTCAGCGGAACCGTGTTGCCGACCGGGTCGCCGAGCAGGAACGGCTCGGCGACCGCGGCGAACTCCTCTGGATCAGCGGTGAAGGTCCACATACCCGTCATGGTGACAGGCGGCGGCCTCCGGGTTCAAAAAGTGTGTCTAGGCCGCCGCCTCCAGGTAGGGCGCCCATTGGGGATCGCCGACGAGCGAGGCGCCGATGAGCCGCCAGTGGGCGCCCCTCGGCACCGCCGGGAGGACGCGCAGCGTCCATCCCAGCTCCTCCAGGTACTTGTCGGCCTTGCGGTGGTTGCAGGTCGTGCACGAGGCGACGCAGTTCTCCCACGTGTGGGTGCCGCCGCGCGACCTCGGGATGACGTGGTCGATGGTCTCGGCCCGCTGCCCGCAGTAGGCGCAGCGGTAGTCGTCGCGCCTCATGAGGGCCGCCCTGGTCAGCGGGATTCGGGACCGGTAGGGGATGCGGACGTATCTGCGGAGCCTGATCACCGAAGGCACATCGAGGGTGCAACTCGCCGAGCGGAGCTGGGCGCCCCGCCCGTCGCGGTGCACGACGTCGGCCTTCTCCCGCAGCACCAGGACGATGGCCCGGTGGAGCGAGAGCGTGGTGAGCGGCTCATAGGTGGCGTTGAGCAGCAGGACCTGGCGCGTCATCGGGCCTCTCCCTGCCGCGCGCGTATCAAAGGGGACATGCCGTGGCATGTCCCGCCTGTCGGCCCCTCCTGGGGCACTGGTGCTTCCGTCACATGGACCTCCGCCGGACGGTCCAGCGGATGGTCACCACGGCACCGTCCTGTCACCAAGTCTGGCGTTAGCCGTAGCGTCCCCGCCACCCCATAATCTTCAAGCCGGAATGACCAGAGGGACACACGTTACGTTTTATGCCCGCTTCACCAGCGCTTTACGCCCCCACCTTGGCAGTAGGGTTCCTGGCATGACGCGAGAGCCTTATCCGACGGCACGCCGCGAAGACGTCGTCGACATCCTGCACGAAACGCCCGTCCCCGACCCGTACCGGTGGCTGGAGGACCCTGACAACCCGGACACCAAGGAATGGCTGCTCGCGCAGGCCGAGCTGTTCAACGCCACGCGTGGCGAGCAGCGGTTCAAGGACCGCATCGCCGAGCTGCTGCGGTCCGGCTCGGTGGGCCCGCCGGCCTGGCGCGGGGAGCGCCGGTTCTTCTCCCGCCGCACGCCGGACCAGGAGCACGCGGTCTACTACGTCGTCGAGGCCGACGGCACCGAGCGGGCGCTGATCGACCCGATGGAGATCGACCCGTCCGGTCTCACCACGCTCGACGCCGTGCAGCCCGACAAGGAAGGGCGGCTGCTGGCGTACCAGATCTCGGTGGGTGGCGACGAGGAGTCGATCCTCTACATCATGGACGTCGCGACCGGGATGCGCGTCGAGGGCCCGATCGACCGCTGCCGCTACTCCCCCATCGCCTGGCTGCCGGGCGGCGAGGCGTTCTACTACGTGCGCAGGCTGCCGCGCACCGAGGTGCCGGAGAACGAGGCGCAGTTCCACCGCCGCGTCTACCTCCACCGCGTCGGCACCTCGACCGAGGACGACGTGCTGATCTTCGGCCAGGGGCTGAAGATGACCAACTACTACGGCGTCTCGGTCTCGCGTGACGGCCACTGGCTCCAGGTCTCGGCGCACGAGGGCACCGCGCCGCGCAACGACCTGTGGGTGGCCGACCTGACCGCCTCACCCGCCGACTCCCCCGACCTGAAGGTCGTGCAGGAGGGCGTCGACGCGCAGACCGCCCTGGTGTTCGGCCGCGACGGCAGGCTCTACGTGCACACCGACCGGGACGCCTCCCGCGGCCGGGTGTGCGTGACCGACCCGGCCGACCCGGGCTACGAGACCTGGCGCGACCTGATCCCCGAGGACCCCGAGGCGGTGCTGTCCGACTTCGCCATCCTCGACGACCTGGAGCGCCCGGTCATGCTGGTGGGCTGGACCCGCCACGCGATCAGCGAGATCACCGTCCACGACCTGGCCACCGGCGAGCGCGTGGGCTCGGTGCCGACGCCGGGCCTGGGCACGATCGGCGGCATCTCCGAGCGTCCCGAGGGCGGCTTCGAGGCGTGGTTCGGCTACACCGACAACACCACGCCGCCGACGATCCAGCGCTACGACGCCCGCACGGGCGAGACCACGCTGTGGGCCGCCTCGCCGGGCGCGGTCGAGGTGCCGCCGGTGCGCACGTCGCAGGAGGTGTACCGGTCCAAGGACGGCACCGAGGTCCGAATGTTGATCATCTCCCCGGCCGACGAGCGTCCCGGCCCCCGCCCGACGATCCTGTACGGCTACGGCGGCTTCGGCCTGTCCATGACCCCCGGCTACTCGGCCTCGATCCTGGCCTGGGTCGAGGCGGGCGGCGTCTACGCCATCGCCAATCTGCGCGGCGGCGGCGAGGAGGGCGAGGACTGGCACCGCGCGGGCATGCTGGCCAACAAGCAGAACGTCTTCGACGACTTCCACGCGGCGGCCGAGCACCTCATCGAGACCGGCGTCACCACCCGCGAGCAGCTCGGCATCTCCGGCGGCTCCAACGGCGGCCTGCTGGTCGGCGCCGCGCTGACGCAGCGCCCCGACCTGTACGCGGCCGTCGTCTGCTCGGCGCCGCTGCTCGACATGATCAGGTACGAGAGGTTCGGCCTCGGCGCGACCTGGAACGTCGAGTACGGCAGCGCCGACGACCCCGAGCAGTTCGGCTGGTTGCGGGGCTATTCGCCCTACCATCGGGTCGAGGAGTCGGTGGCCTACCCGGCGACGCTGTTCACCGTCTTCCAGTCCGACACGCGGGTGCACCCGCTGCACGCCTGGAAGATGTGCGCGGCGTTGCAGCACGCCTCGACCGCCGGGCGGCCGGTGCTGCTGCGCAACGAGACCGAGGTGGGCCACGGCGCCCGCTCGGTGAGCCGTACGGTCGATCTGTCGGCCGACACGCTGACCTTCCTCGCCGAGCACACCGGTCTGTAGTGTCGGCGGCATGAGCACGCCGGGGCCGGCCATCGTCGAGGCCGCCCCCGGCGCTGCGCTGCGGCCGTACGTCACCCGGTTGTGCGCCTACAGCGAGCACTACCCCGCGCCGCTGACGCGGGCCGAGGCCGCCATGCCGGGGGCGGTGCTCATCCTGGGCGTCGGCGCGCCGATGGAGGCGTACGGGGAGCGGGTCAGGGCGTTCGCGGGCGGGCTCGCCGACCGGTTCGCGCTCACCCGGGTCACCGGGCCGTGCGAGGGCGTGCAGGTGGTACTCACGCCGTTCGGGGCGCGGCGGCTGCACGGGCTGCCGATGCGGCACCTGACCAACCGGGTGGTCCCGGTGGAGGCCGTGCTCGGGCGGTGGGCCGGGGAGCTGCTCGACCGGCTGGCCGCGACGCCGTCGTGGCGGGAGCGGCTGGCCCTGACCGACCGGCTGCTGACCGAACGCATCCTCGCCGGGCCCGAGGTGGGCCCCGAGCTGCCGTGGGCGTGGGCGCGGCTGCTGGAGTCGGGCGGGCGGCTCGGCGTGTCGTCGCTGGCGGCGTCGCTGGGCTGGAGTCACCGTCATCTGGTGGCCCGCTTCCACGACCAGGTCGGGCTGGCCCCGAAGGCGGCGGCCCGGGTGATCAGGTTCGGCCGGGCCGCGCGGCTGCTGCGCTCCGGCGAGCCGATCGCCGCGGTCGCGGCCGAGTGCGGCTTCTACGACCAGGCCCATCTCAACCGGGAGTTCCGGGCGCTCGGCGGCACCACGCCCGGTCAGATTCGTCCAAGACCCGCCGGCGGCCCGCCGTGGACACTGGAGCCATGAAACGCACTGTCTACGCACTGGCCCGCTACGAGGACCCGCAGGCGGCGCTCGACTTCCTGACCGGGGCGTTCGGGTTCCGGGTGCACGAGTCGTCGAAGGACGCGTCCGGAGCCGTCGAGCACGCCGAGCTGTTCGTCGAGGACGACCTGATCATGATCGGCCGGGGGAAGCCGGGCGGGCCCGGCGTCTACATCGCGGTCGACGACGTCGACGCCCACCACGATCACGCCAGGGCCGCGGGGGCCGTGATCACCATGGAACTCGTCGACCAGCCGTACGGCTCGCGCGAGTACGCCTGCAAGGACCCCGAGGGCAACTCCTGGTTCTTCGGGACCTATCGCCCGTAACCCATCGGAAGAGGTCAGCGGGGGAAGACGACGGTCTTGTGGCCGTCGAGCAGGACGCGCTGCTCGGCGTGCCACCGGACCGCGCGGGCCAGCGCCACGCACTCCACGTCGCGGCCGATGCGCACGAGGTCTTCGGGCGAGTGGCTGTGGTTGACCCGGGCGACCTCCTGCTCGATGATCGGCCCCTCGTCGAGGTCGGAGGTCACGTAGTGGGCCGTCGCGCCGATGAGCTTGACGCCGCGGTTGTGGGCCTGGTGGTAGGGCTTGGCGCCCTTGAACGACGGCAGGAACGAGTGGTGGATGTTGATCGCCCGCCCGGCCAGCTTCTCGCACAGGTCCTCCGACAGCACCTGCATGTAGCGGGCCAGCACCACCAGGTCGACCTGGTAGTGCTCGACCAGCGCCAGCACCTCGGCCTCCTGCCTGGGCTTGGTCTCGGGGGTGATCGGCAGGTGGTGGTAGTCGATGCCGTACGACTGGGTGAGCGGGCGCAGATCGGGGTGGTTGGAGGCGACCGCGACGATCTCGATGTCCAGCGTCTTCGACCTGACCCGGTAGAGCAGGTCGTTGAGGCAGTGGTCGAACCGGCTGACCATGATCAGCACGCGCGGCTTCCTGGCCACGTCGCGCAGCTTGAACTCCATGGCGAAGTCGGGGGCGAGGGCGGCGAAGGCGGCGCCCAGCTCGTCCTCGCCAAGGGGGGCGGAGAACTGCACGCGCATGAAGAAGCGCTGGGCGACCCGGTCGCCGAACTGCTGGCTCTCGATGATGTTGCACCCGTGCCCGGCCAGGAGGCCGGAGACGGCGGCCACCACGCCGGGGCGGTCGGGGCAGGACAGGGTCAGGATGTACTCGGCGTGGCTGCTCATGACTTCACTCTCGCGGACGTGGGATCGTAGGGCGCCTTGAGGCTGATCTGGGCAGAGTACAGGTCGCCGGCCACCTCGACCTCCACCTTCTCCAGCGTGACGCCGCCTTCCGGCGAGACCTCGGTGACGAAGCCCAGCGCCACGGACCTGCCGAGCGTGGGGCTGTGGGCCGCCGAGGTGACGTAGCCCACCGGGACGCCGTCGGACAGCAGGGACTCGCCGCCCCACAGGTGTGCGGCGGGGTCGTCCAGCACGATCGAGACTACCCTGCGCGACGGCGACCCCAGGGCGTGCCGCGCTCCCCGGTAGCCGCTCTTCTTGCAGGTGAAACGCAGTCCGGCGGCGGCGGGGGTGATCTCCGGGCCCAGCTCGCGGCCCCAGGCGCGGTAGCCCTTCTCGATGCGCATGGCCTCGATGGCGTAGTAACCGGCCTGGGTCAGCTCGCCGGTGCCCATGAGCGTCTCGTGGACGGTGACGGCGAACTCGGCGGGCACGTACAGCTCCCAGCCCAGCTCGCCCACGTACGTGACGCGGGTGGCGCGCACGGTGGCGTGACCGAGGTCGACCAGCCGGGACGTGCCGAAGTCGAAGGCCGAGAAGTCCGACTTCGACACCGACTGCAGGATCCTCCTGGACGACGGCCCCATCACGCCGAAGACGGCGTACGCGCCGGTGACGTCCACCAGGACCGCCCGCCGGTCGCCGAGGCCCTTGGAGATGTGGTCGAAGTCCCTCGTGGTCTGGGCCGAGCCGGTCACGACCAGGTACTCGTCGCGGGCCACGCGGGTCACCGTCAGGTCCGACTCGTAGCCGCCCCGGTCGTTGAGCAGGCCGGTGTAGACGACCCGGCCGAGCTCGACGTCCACGTCGGCGGTGCAGAGCCACTGCAGCGCCTCCATGGCCTCGGGGCCCTTGAGGACGAATTTGGAGAAGGACGTCTGGTCGAACAGCGCCGCCGCGTTCCGGCACGCCGCCACTTCGGCGTCCACGTACGGCTGCCATCCCGGCCGCCCGAACGTGGACGGCGTGGCGGGCCCGAAGTAGTTGACCCGCTCCCAGCCCATCTTCGACCCGAAGCGCGCCCCGGCCTCGGCCAGCAGGTGGTGGACCGGCGAGCGGCGCAGCGGCCGGGCCGTCTCCAGCTCCTTGTCCGGCCAGGACATCGCGTAGTGCAGCCCCAGCGTCTCGGTGACCCGGTCGCGCAGCCAGGTGTCGTTGCCGGCCCAGCGGGCGAAGCGCCGGATGTCGGCGGGCCACAGGTCGCCGGTCGGCTCGCCGTTCACGATCCACTCGGCCAGCGCGCGGCCGGCGCCGCCCGCCGAGGCGATGCCGGCCGAGTTGAACCCGGCGCCGACGAACAGGCCGCGCACCTCGGGCGTCTCGCCCAGCAGGAACATGTTGTCGGGCGTGAAGCTCTCCGGCCCGTTGTAGAACATCCTGATCCCGGTGCTCTCCAACGCCGGGACGCGCTGGATCGCGTTCTCCATGATGATCGCGAACTGGTCCCAGTCCTCCTCCAGGAGCTGGAACTCGAAGGGGTGGGGGATGCCGTCCATGCCCCACGGTTTTGCGTCCGGCTCGAAGCCGCCCACGACCAGGCCGCCGACCTCCTCCTTGAGGTAGGCGTACCCGTCGGGGTCGCGCAGCACGGGCAGGTCGGGGCGTACGCCGGGGATCGGCTCGGTCACCACGTAGTAGTGCTCGGCCGAGTGCAGCGGGACGGTCGCGCCGGCCATCCGGCCGAGTTCCTTGGCCCACTGGCCGGCGCAGTTGACCAGCACCTCGGTCTCGATGTGGCCCTCGGTGGTGTCCACGCCGCGCACGACGCCGTCCCGTACGGTGACGCCGGTGACGCGGACGCGTTCCATCACCAGCACGCCGCGCCGCTGGGCGCCCCTGGCGAGCGCCTGGGTGAGGTCGGAGGGGTTGGCCTTGCCGTCGCCGGGCAGCCAGACGCCGCCCACCAGGTCGTCGGTGCGCATGACCGGCCACAGCTCGCCGGCCTCACGCGGGGTGATGACCTCGGCCTGGATGCCGTAGTTGCGGGCGGCGGACGCGGTGCGCCTGAGCTGGGTCATGCGCTCGGGGGTGCGGGCCACGCTGACGCTGCCGCACTGCTTCCAGCCGGTGCCGAAGCCGGTCTCGGCCTCCAGGCGGGCGTACAGGTCGGTGCTGTACTTGATCAGCCTGGTCATGCTCTCGGTGCTGCGCAGCTGGCCGACGAGCCCGGCGGCGTGCCAGGTGGTGCCGCAGGAGAGTTGTCCCTGTTCGAGCAGCACGACGTCGGTCCAGCCCAGCTCGGCCAGGTGGTAGGCCACGCTGCAACCGGCGATGCCGCCACCGATGATCACGACCTGTGCCCGGGAGGGCAGGGATGTCACGAGATGCTCCTCAAGCGGTTGATCCCCGGCCAGCTGCGGACGTTGCGCAACATGGCGATGAACGCCTGTTCGGCGGGCCCCAGCAGCCGGTCGCGGCGGTGGGCCAGCACGATGGGGCGGGGCTTGGGCGCGGGCAGCACTTCGAGGGCCGCCAGCCGCCCGTCGGCGAGCTCCTGCTCGACGCAGTGCTCGGACACCAGCGAGACGCCGAGCCCGGCGGCGACCGCCTGTTTGATCGTCTCAGGGCCCCAGATCTCGCTGCGGCCGGCCTCTTCGAGCCCCCACGTCTCCAGCGCCTGTTCCTGCAGCTCGCGGGTGGAGGAGCCGGGCTCGCGGATGAGGAAGAACTCGCCGGTCAGGTCGGCGGGCTCGGCGCGGCCCCTGCTGGCCAGCCGGTGGCCCGGCTGGGTGATGACGACGAGCCGGTCCTCCAGGATGGGCTCGCTGACGAGCTGCGCCGCGCCGGGCTCGCCGGCCAGCACCGCGACGCCGATCTCGCCGTCCACGAGCCCGCGTTCGACCCGCTGGCCGTTGCCGACCTGGATGCCGATCTCGATGCCCGGGTGACGGTCGCGGAAGGCGGCCAGCAACGGCGGCAGGAGGTACGTGCCGACGGTGGTGGTGCCTCCCGCGACCAGCTTGCCGGTCTGCAGCCCGGAGACCTGCCGGATCGCGGCCACGGCCTCGTCGGCCAGCAGGAACACGCGCCTGGCGTACTCCAGCATCACCTCGCCCTCGGGGGTGAGCCTGATGCGGGCGCCGCTGCGGTCGATCAGCGTGGCGCGCAGCGACTGCTCAAGCTGCCTGACCTGGTGTGACACGGACGGTTGGCTGAGGTAGAGCTTCTGCGCCGCGGCCGAGAAGCCGCCGCACTCCACGACCGTCATGAAGATCCAGAGCCGGTGCAGGTTGAGCTGCATGTCGTCGTTAACCCCTAGCTGCCTCGATCGACTCTCGGAGCGCGTCCTCGAGCTGTTCCAGCCGGTGCCAGGGGATCTCGCCCATCGTGCAGATCCTGAAGAAGTCCGCCGAAAGTTGCCCCTGACCGGCGTAGATAACGTAACCGCGCTTTTTGAGCTCATCGTGAAGCGCCGCATAAGTTACGTTTTCGGGGAGATGAAGCATTGTTACGGTGTTTGACCTGAATTGTTCATCAACGAGGATTTTCAGGCCCAGACGGGTGAACTGGCCGCGGACCAGGTCGGCCCGCTCGCGGTACAGCCGGGTGCGCGCCGCGAACCCGCCCGCCTCCTCGTACTCCTTGATCGCCTCGTCGAGGGAGTAGCAGACCTGGACGGCCGGGGTGAACGGCACGTCGCCCTTGCGCTGGCCGGCCAGGTAGCTGGCGGCGTTGAGGTACAGGCTGCGCGCGGGCGCCTCCTGGATCCGCTCGATCGCCGCCTCGCTGCACAGGATGAACGACATGCCGGGCAGCCCGTGCAGGCCCTTGTTGGCGGTGCCGCAGACGACGTCGGCCTTGACCTCGGCCAGGTCCTGGTCCTCGATCGCGGTGCCGCTGATCGCGTCGATCACGAACAGGGCGCCGTGCTCGGCCACGACCTCGCCGATCTCCTTGATCGGGTTGATCAGGCCGGTCGTGGTCTCGTGGTGCACGCAGACCACGGCGTCCACGTCGTCGCGCCCGGCCAGCGCCGCCCGGACGGCCTCGGGGTCGGCCGGGACCGTCCAGTCGCTCCTGACCTCGTGGAACGGGATGCCGTGCGCCTTCGCGATCTTGATCATCCGGTCGCCGTAGACGCCGTTGTTCACGACGAGCACGCCACGTCCCGCGCGGACGGAGCTGATGACCGCCATCTCCATGGCCGCGGTTCCCGACCCGGTGACCAGCAGCGCCTCGTGCGTGCCGCCGAGGTTCAGGCACCGGGGCAGGGCCTCACGGATCCTGAACAGCAACTCCGTGAACTCGGGCTCGCGGTGGCAGAGGTCGCCGCGAAGCAGGGCGTCCTTGACCCGCTTCGACGTACATGCGGGCCCGGGATTCAACAGAATGAGTTCTTCGTCCATCAATCCACTCGATCTTGGGTAGTTATCGGGCATTACGGACGCTATCCGGGGTGGCGCCGCATGGGACAGCCGCCTTTCCCCTATGGGGGCCATAAGGGAAACGGGCTTGTCCGTGCTGAACAGCGCCGACTGGGATGGAGCACGTGCCGTTGGAGACCGTCGTACTGATCGGGGTCGCGGGGCTGTTCGCCGTCGTGTCCGGGATCAACGACGGCGGGGCGCTGCTGGCGACCGGGCTCAAGCTGCCGGTGATCCGGCCGGCCGTCGGCATCCTCACGCTGGTGCTGCTCGTCACGGTGATCCCGTTGATCACGCACCGGGTGGCGCTGACGTTCGTGAACCGGCTGGCGGCCTTCCACGCCCCCGGCGGTCAGGCCGCGATGACCGTCGCCGTGCTCTGCTCGCTGGCCGTGGTGTTCACGCTCAGCGCCAAAGGGCGGCCGACCAGCCTCACGCTGGCCGTGGTGGGCGGGCTCACCGGGGCGGGGCTGGGGTGGGGGCTGCCGGTGTCGGGCGGCTCGGTGGCGCTCGTGCTGGCCTTCGGGCTGGCCGCGCCGTTCGCGGGGGCGCTGCTGTCGTGGCTGCTCATCCGGCTGCTCGTACGGGTGACCGACGCGCCCGGCCTGGCCCGCTGGCACTGGGCCGGGTTCCTGCTCCAGACGCTCGCCTACGCGGCCAACGACGGGCAGAAGATGCTGGCCGTCTTCATGATCGCACTCGGTTTCCAGGGCGCGCCCCTGGCCTGCACCTCGCTGGTGGCGATGTTGTTCGGGCTCGGCGCGCTGTACGGGCTGCCCAGGGCGGGCCGCACGCTGAGCCGCGAGATCATCGTCTCCCGTCCCGCGCACGGCGTCGCCGCCGAACTGGCCGCGGGCACCGCGGTGATCGCCTGCGCCGCCGTGGGTATGCCCGTGAGCATGACCCAGGCCGTGGCCGGCGGGCTGGTCGGCGCGGGGGTCGCGCAGGGCGGCGGCCGGGTCCGCTGGTACGCCGCCGTCAAGATCGTCGTGGCCTGGCTGCTGACGCTCCCGCTGAGCGGGCTCTTGGCCGCGACCGCGGCGTTCGTCCTGAAGGGGCTGAGGGGGACGTGGTGAAGCGATGGCGCCGGATCCGGGACCTCATGACCGGCCGCATGGACGGCGCGCTCAGCGGGGCCCTGCTCGGCCAGCTCAAGGCCACCAAGCAGGGCGCCTGGCTGGCGATGGCCATGATCGGCGGCGAGGTCGGCAGGACCGGCGCGCACGAGCAGATGCGCGCCATCGAGCACCTCGGCGACGAGGAGCGCGCCCGCCTGGTCGAGGAGCTCAAGACGGCGCTGGTCACGCCCATCGACCCCGAGGACCTGTTCCGCCTGTCACGCTCGATCGACGACGTGCTGGACTCGCTGCGGGACTTCGTGCGCGAGTCGCACCTGTACCGGGTGCCCGACCAGATCCGCTTCACGCCGCTGCTCGACCAGGTCATCGTGGGCATCGACGCCCTGGAGAGCGCCGTACGCGGCCTGGCCGCGCGGCCCTCGGCGGTGGTGCAGGACGCCCTGGAGGCCAAGAAGGCCGGCGGCGCGATCCGGCGCATGTACCAGTACGAGATCTCCCGGATCTTCTCGGCCGAGGTCACCTCGGACGCCCTCAAGCAGCGCGAACTGGTACGCCGCCTGGAGATCGTGGGCATGGCCATCGGCGACGCCGCGGACGCCATCGCCGACGGCGCCATGAAACGCTGACCGTCAGCCCGGTGAGACCCCGCCTCTCAGTACCGCGCGACGCCGCCGCCCCTCAGGACCGCGCGGCGAAGGCGTCGACGCCGGTCAGCTCGGCCGACAGCCGCCACAGGCGCGCGGCCTGCTCGGGGTCGGTCGCGTAGGAGTGGACGCCGCCCCCCGCGGCGCCGGCCTGCTCGGCGATCTCGCAGTCTTCGCAGTAGACGCCGCCCATGTCGTCGAGCTGCGGCGAGGTGGCCGCCCACACCTGGGTGGCCGCGCCCTGCTCCGGCGTCTTGAAGCTGGTGTTGAGCTGGTTGCCCTGCTCGTCGATCCAGCCGGCCTCGACCATCTCCTGCCTGGTCAGGTGGCGCTGGAGCGGGGTGAGGATGCCGCCGGGATGCACCGCGAACGCGCGCACCCCCGCGTCCTTGGCCAGGGCGTCGAGGTGCACGGCGAACAGCACGTTGGCCGTCTTCGCCTGGCCGTACGCCTGCCACTTGTCGTAGCCGTGCTCGAACATCACGTCGTCCCAGCGCATGCCGGAGCGCCGGTGGCCGGCTGAGGAGACGGCCACGACCCGGCCGCCGCCGCGCTCGACGGCCGGCCACAGGCGGTTGACCAGGGCGTAGTGGCCGAGGTGGTTGGTGGCGAACTGGGCCTCCCAGCCGGGGCCGACCCGCGTCTCGGGGCAGGCCATGATGCCCGCGTTGTTGATCACGAGGTGCAGGTCGCGGCCGGTGGCCAGGAACCCGTCGGCGAAGCGGCGCACGCTGTCGAGGTCGCCGAGGTCGAGCTCGCCCACCTCGACGCGGTCGATGCCGGCCAGGGCCTCCTCGGCCGCACCGGGACGCCGGGCCGGGACGATGACATGGGCCCCGGCCCTGCTGAGCGCGCGCGTGGTCTGCAGGCCCAGGCCGGAGTAGCCGCCGGTGACCAGCGCGATCCTGCCGGTGAGGTCGATGCCCTGGAGCACCTCGTCCGCCGTGCTTCTGGCGCCGAAACCCGAACCGATCTTGTGCTGAGGCGTTGTCATGGGACCGACGTTACGAATTGAAGTGCGCTCTAAGTCAAACCGACCCGCCGGGGCCCGCCCCTCGATCAGAGGCCGAGGGCCGGCGCCAGGCGCTGGAGCTGCTTCAGGGCGTCGTCGAGGTCGGGGGCGCCCGGCGAGAGCGGCTGGACGGCCACGTGGTCGGCCCCCGCGTCGAGGTGGGCCCGCAGCCGCGCGGCGACCCGCTCCTCGTCGCCCCAGGCCACGATGGCGTCGGCCAGCCGGTCGCTGCCGCCGCCCGCGAAGTCGTCGTCGGTGAAGCCGAGGGCGCGCAGGTTGCCCAGGTAGTTGGGCAGGGTCAGGTAGTAGGCCAGGTGGGCGCGGGCGATCTCGCGGGCCCTGACCGGGTCGGCCTCCAGCACCACGGCCTGCTCGGGCACCAGCAGCCGGTCGGCGCCGAGGACGCGGCGGGCCTGCTCGGTGTGCTCGGGCGGCACGAAGTAGGTGTGGGCGCCGTCGGCCCGGTCTCGGGACAGCTCCAGCATCCGGGGACGCAGCGCCGCCAGCAGCCGAGGGGCGCGCGCCTCGGGCAGGCCCTCCTCGGCGGCGTCCATGCCGTCGAGGTAGGCGCGCATCGCGCTCAGCGGCTTGTCGTAGGCGTGGCCGCGGCTGCCGACCAGCGGGCCGTGGCTGACCCCGATGCCCAGCAGGAAGCGGCCCGGGAAGGCGTCGGCCAGCGTCTTCGTGCCCGCCGTCATGCCCGTCGCGTCGCGGCCCCAGATGCTGGCGATGCCGGTCGCGACCGCGACGCGGGTGGTGGCGGCCAGCAGGACGGCCGCCGTGGTGAGCGGCTCCTTGCTCTGCCGGCCCTCGTTGATCCACACGGAGCCGTAGCCCAGCCGCTCGATCTCGGCCGCCGCCCGCCGCGCCTGCTCGGCGGGGGCCTTGCCGATCAGCGGGTGCCACACTCCGAAGTGCCCGGTCTCCATGACCGCTCCCTCGACTAGGATGTTCGATCGAGATGGAACACTACACCAATGTTCGACCGGCATCGAACAGGACGCGCGGCCTGACCCACGCCTCTCCCGCCGAGGTGTCGTTGCAGGCCGCCCTCGACGCGCTCGGCGACCCGGTCCGCCGCCGCATCGTCCGCGAGCTGGCCGGTGAGCCCGACTGGGCCCGCGCCTGCGGCACGTTCGCCCACCTGCGGGTGGCCAAGTCCACGCTCAGCCACCACTTCGGGGTGCTGCGCCAGGTCGGCCTGCTGGAGCAGCGCGACGAGGGCACCCGCCGGCTCAACCGGCTGCGCCGCGCGGAGTTCGACGAACGTTTCCCCGGCCTGCTCACCCTCGTGGTCGAGGAGCCCGAGGGCGCCTAGGGCATGCGGCGGCCCTGGCGGGTAGGGGCAGGCCCATGCAGATGCGCCCGTTCGCCCGCAACCTCCTCGCCACCACGGCCGCGGTCACCGTCACGGCCACGCTCGGCAGCCTGGCCACCTCCTCCGGCTCGGCCTGGTACCGCCGGCTGCGCAAGCCGCGCTGGCAGCCGCCCACGCGGGCGTTCGGCCTGGTCTGGACCCCGATCTACGGCCTGATCGCCTACGCCGGCGCCCGCGCGCTGACCTCGGGCGACGACCGGGCGGGCCTGACCCGCGCGCTGGGCGCCAACCTCGCGCTCAACGCCGCCTGGACGCCGCTGTTCTTCGGCGCCCGCTCCCCCCGCCTGGCCCTGGCCGACATCGTGGCGCTCGACGCGGCCAACCTGGTGCTCCTGCGCCGCTTCCTGCGCGCCGACCGCCGCGCCGGGCTGGCCCTGCTGCCCTACGTCGGCTGGACAGCCTTCGCCACCGCGCTCAACGCCTCCATCGCCGCCCGCAACCCCTGACCGGGAGCCCCGTCCCAGGACGAGACTCCCGGCCGCACCCGGCCCTACCCGGCAGCACGGTCAGGAGACGCGCAGGTCGTCCACCGCCCAGTACCAGTTGTTGGTCGCGTCGAAGTAGTGGAACTTGACTCTCATCGACGTGGCCCCGGCCGGCACGGTCACCCTGAGCGACTCGTTCCTGGCGATCGCGTCGGCCGTGTAGTTCTTCACCAGCGTGTCCGCGCCGCCGTCGAACGAGACGAGCACCTGCGCCTTCTGGGCGCCGTCCACCCGGTAGTGGGTGGCGTAGGCGAGCGTGACGGACGCGCGGCCGGTCACGGTGTAGGCGGGCGAGACGAGCGTCGAGTCGAACGTCCCGGTCTCGTGGGACTTGTCGTCCCATTCGTCGGAGTCGGCCACCGCGAAGATGCCCCTGGACCGGACGTTCAGCTCCCGCTGCTGGTCACGGGCCGCCCGCGACCAGAACTCGTCCGTGGTGAACGCCCAGCCGCGCCACTCCTGGACGCCCCCGGACGGCATCCTGGACGCGTCCGCCGACCAGCCCGAGGGCGGCGTGTGCGAGTAGCCGAGCACGCCGGCCGGGATGCCGGTCTCGTCGGTCCTGCCGGACAGCGTCACGCCCTCGAACGGGTCGCCGGTCCTGGTGTCGACGCGCCTGCCGTCGATCCCGCCCGGCACGGCCAGCCGCAGCCCGGTGAAGACCGCGGCCGTCACGTCCACCAGGCGCGTGTCGGCCGGCCGCGCCCCGGCGGCGATGCCGGGCCCGGAGGCCAGGACGAACGTGCGGCGCTCCTCGATCGAGGACCCGCCGTGCCCGCCCGCGTCGGTGTGACCGTGGTCGGTGGCCACGACCACGGTCCAGCGCTCGCTCGCGTACGACGGCCTGGCCCTGACCGCGGCCAGCAGCCGG
Source organism: Nonomuraea sp. NPDC049607 (assembly GCF_040675375.1). Lineage (NCBI taxonomy): Bacteria > Bacillati > Actinomycetota > Actinomycetes > Streptosporangiales > Streptosporangiaceae > Nonomuraea > Nonomuraea sp. NPDC049607. Next base: position 233,746 of record NZ_JBFAOV010000012.1, on the reverse strand, counting down.
CCGATCCGGGCGTCGGCGTCGTGGATCGCGGTCAGGTAGGCGGCCGAGCCGGCGCCGCTGCCGTGCCCGGCGATGTCGATCGCGCCCAGGTAGACGAAGGAGGCGTCCGGATTCCTGGTGCGCAGGACGGTCTCGCTGACCTGGGTGACGCGCTCGTCCTCGGCAGGGTAGCCGTCGGCGTCGCCGTCCAGGGCCACTCTGGCGTCGATCCGGGGGCCGAACGTGCCCTGGTCGGCGAGCGGCTTCCAGTCGAGCGCGGCGTAGGTGGAGTAGGCGGCGTTCGTGTTCTCCAGCCTGGTCAGGAAGTCGGGGTACTGGTCGTAGTGCTTGCCGGCGAAGGTGTTGTCCTTCACGCCGTGCAGGTCGGGCCAGACGCTGGTGGCGATCGTGGACCAGCCGGGGCCGCTGGAGGTGGCGGCCATCGGGCTGGTGTAGAGCAGGCTGGTGCCGAACGTGCCGCCGCTGATCAGGGCGTCGAGGTTCGGGGCGTCGGCGGGGGCGATGCGGTCGTGGCGTAACCCGTCCAGGCCGATGACCAGGACCTTGTCGGCGCTGATGCCGTTCGGGACGTCGGGGACGGGCACGGGCGCGGCCAGGGTGGTCACGCCGTTGAGGACCTTGCCCTCTGGGGCTGGTGCGGGATCGGCCACGGGATCGGCCACTGCGGCGGGCGCGGGGACCGACACGGCCGCGGCCACGAGAGCGGGCAGGATGCGCCATCGTTGCATGGACGTACTCCTCGCTGAGTGCTGGGATGATCCGGCTGAAGGATCTCCAGCGTCAGGCGGGTGCGTGAATAGCGTCTTTCCGATGGTCGCCATAGAGGAAAAAGGGGGCCCAAATGGGCAGTAGCCAACGTCCTGCCGCCCGCGTCGTCTGCCTCGACCGCGACGGACGCGTCCTGCTCATGCACTGGTACGACCCGATCAGCGGCAGGGACCTCTGGGAGCCGCCGGGCGGCGGCCTCGACCCGGGCGAGACGCCGCTGGAGGCCGCCAGGCGCGAACTGGCCGAGGAGACCGGGCTGCCCGGGTCGGCGGTGCGCGATCACTCGGTGGACGTCGAGCGCGACTTCACCTGGCTGGGCGTGCGCTACGTGAAGACCGAGCCGTTCTTCCTGGCCACGTTCGACGAGGCGCGCCCGCGGGTGACCCCCGCCGCGCTCACCGAGGAGGAGCTCGGCGTCTACCGCGGTCACACATGGGCCGAGGAGATGCCGTACGGCGTCGAGCCGCCGGAGCTCGCCGCCGTGGTGACCGCCCTGCGCACGCCCCCGCCACGCTGAGCCCGGTGCGTCACACCTCGATCGCGAGGCCCGCCGTGGCCACCGCGAGGTCGCCCGCGTAGGACCTGGCCGCCGCGTCGAGCGCCGGCTCGGGCCGGGTGCCCGGCCACAGGTGGGTGAGCAGCAGCCGGGCGGCCCCGGCCGCGGCGGCGGTGCGGCCCGCGTCGAGGGCGCTGGACAGGTAGGGCGCGTCCTCGTCGGGCACCCGCTCGGGGTAGGTGGCCTCGGCCACCAGCAGGTCGGCGTCGGCGGCCAGCGTGACGAGGTCCGCGGACGGCCCGGTGTCGCCCGTGTAGGCGATCGCCCGGCCGCCCGCGCTCAGGCGCAGCCCGGCGTTGGGCACGTGGTGCGGCAGCGAGAAGGCGTCGAGCCGGAACGGGCCGATCTCGCGCGGCGTGCCCGGCTCCAGGTCGTGCAGCTCGAAGCTGCCGGCCAGCATGCCGCGCCGGTCGAGCGCGAGCACGGCGTCGAGCGCGCCGGGCGGCGCGTGCACGGGCAGCGCGGCCGGCGGCGCGTCGCCCAGGGCGCGGGCGCGCAGCAGCGGGTTGAGGTCGGAGCAGTGGTCGGGATGGCCGTGGCTGACCAGGACGGCGTCGACCCGCTCGGCCGGCGTGCTTTCGAGCAGCCGCGGCAGCGTGGCGTAGCCGGGGTCGACGAGCACGCGGAACCCGTCGTGCTCGACGAGGTAGCCGCTGCACGCCTGGCCCGCCGCCGGCCAGGCCCCGCATCCGCCGAGCACCGTGATCCGCATGATCCCCGACTCTAGCGGGGCCGGTGGCCCAGCTCGGCCAGCGTGGTGGACATGAGACCGCGCAGCAGCGACCCGGCCAGGCCCTCGTGCACGGACTCGACCGGAAACCCCTGGGCGATGCGGGCGTGGTACGCCTCGCGGTCGCGCTCACCGGTGTAGGGCAGCGCGGTCATCGCCACGACCACGGTCGCCCGGGTGCCGCCGCGCGGCAGGACGGCGACGGCGTGGGTGCGCAGGCAGGTCTCGTCGGGGGCGCCGTACCAGCCGCACTTGATCCCGGCGTCGGGCGAGCCGAGCGCCTCGCGGGCGCCGAACGTCTGCTCCCCCGCCACCTGCCGCATCCACTCCAGGACGGTGGCCGCCACCGGGTCGCCCGCCGCCGCGGCCTGCGCGAACACGGTGTAGGCGGCGGCGACCTCGTCGGCCGCCACCTCGACCGAGCCGAAGCGCGACGGGTCGCCGCCCGGCTGGGCCCACCGCACGCCGGTGCGCCGGTAGAGGTCCTCCAGCAGGACGCGCGGGCCGATGGACAACCACAGGCTCAGCGTGTCGGCGTTGGAGGAGAGGACCACGGCGGGCTCGGCGTGGCGGCGCCAGCGCTCGGCGTCGTCGATGTGGTCGGCGGCCACCCAGGCGTAGAGGGGCTTGAGCAGCGAGGCGCAGCGCAGCCGGGCCGGGCCCGAGCGCACGCTCATCGTCCGGGCGGGCGGGCCGCCGTAGCCGCGTCTGATGCCCGCGGCCTGCGCTCCGGCGCTGTGGTCGAGGTCTTTCAGCAGGTCATTGAAGGCCACCGTCCCACCGTAGACCTACGGGGCGGTCCGCCAGCGCCCTTCGTACCACTCCGTGCTCGGCGGATCACCGGGCAGCGGGGTCGTGCCGGGGGCGCGCAGGCCGTCGAGCGTGACGGCCAGCAGGCGCTGCTTGACCCGCTGGTGCTCCTCGCTGGGCGGGCCGGGGGCCGGCCTGCTGAACTGCTCGATGAGCAGCGAGACGTCGAGCGTGGTGACGTCGGGTCTGAGCGCGCCGGCCTCGCGGGCCTTCGTGACGAGCTCGTCGGCCAGCTCGGTGGCCCGCCGGGAGGTGCGCCACATCTCGTCGGTGACCTCGATCGTGCCCGCCACCGGGGCCAGCGCGCCGGAGCGGCCCTCCACGCAGGCCCGCACGTACGCCTCCAGCCCGGTCCACGGGTCGGGTTCGGCCAGGGCCGACTCCAGGGCGTCGACCACGCGTTCCATGGCGATCAGGCACAGCCGCTGGAGCAGCTCCTCCTTCGTGCGGTAGCGGCGGTAGAGGCTGCCCATGCCCACGCCCGCCTGCTTGGCGATGGCCGACACCGGCGCGTCGAACCCCTGTGTCGTGAACACCTCGTGGGCCGCCTGGAGCAGGCGCAGATCGTTCCGCGCCGCCTCGGCCTGTCTGCCGCGTCCTGCCATGCCGTACAGGATATTGCGGAGCGGAGCGCTCCGATATACCGTACTTAGTCGGAGCGTAGCGCTCCGACTAAGGAGGATTGTCATGCGTGCGGTGGTGCTGCGGCGGTTCGGTGGTCCCGGGTCGCTGGTCGTGGAGGAGGTGCCCGATCCCGTCGCGGGGCCGGGGCAGGTGCTGGTCGAGGTGGCGGTCGCGGGCATCACGTTCGTGGAGACGCAGGTGCGCGCCGATCGGGGGCCGCGACGGGCCGAGCTGCCCGCGATCCTGGGGAACGGGGTGGCGGGCACCGTCCTGGCGGTGGGCGAAGGCGTGGACGCGGCGCTGGTGGGAACGCGGGTGGTCACCACGCTCGGCGGCCGGGGCGGCTACGCCGAGCTGGCGGTGGCCGCCGCCGACGACCTGATCCCGCTGCCCCCGGGCCTGTCGGCGCGGGACGCCGTGGCGCTGCTGGCCGACGGGCGCACCGCCGTGGGGCTGACCCGCGCCGCCGCGCCGCGGCCCGGCGAATGGGTGCTGGTGGAGGCCGCCGGAGGCGGGGTGGGCAGCCTGCTGGTGCAGCTCGCCCGCGCCGCGGGGGCACGCGTGGTGGGCGCGGCGAGCAGCGCCGCCAAGCGCGACCTGGCCGCGCGCCTCGGGGCCGAGCTGACGGTCGACTACACCGTCCCGGGCTGGGCCGAGGAGGTACGCGCCGCGACCGGCGGCCTGGACGTCGTCTTCGACGGCGTGGGCGGCGAGGTCGGCGCCCAGGCGCAGGCGCTGCTGAAGGACGGCGGGCGGCTCAGCGCGTACGGCATGGCCGGCGGCCCGATGACCACCCCCGACCCCCGCGTGACCGCAGTGGCCTGGCCGTCGGCCGACCCGCGTGAGCTGGCCCGCGAGGCCCTGGAGCTGGCCGCCGCCGGCCGCCTGCGTCCCACGGTCGGCAACGTGCTGCCCCTGGAGTCGGCGGCCGAGGCGCACGCCGCCGTCGAGGCCCGCAAGGTCACCGGGAAGTCGCTGCTGCTGCCCGCCCGTGCCAGGACGATCCTGGTCACCGGCGCCACCGGCAACCAGGGCGGCGCGGTGGCCCGGACGCTCCTGGAACGCGGCTGGACGGTCCGCGCCCTGGTCAGGGACCCGGCCTCGCCCGCCGCCCGCGCCCTGTCCGCGCTCGGCGCCACCCTGGCGAAGGGCGACCTGGACGACCCCGCCTCCCTGCGGGCCGCCATGACGGGCGTGCACGGCGTGTTCAGCGTGCAGGCCCTCGCCCTGACCGAGGAGGAGCTGGCCCGCGAGGTGCGCCAGGGCGTCGCGGTCGCCGACCTGGCCGCCGGGCTGGGCCTGGCCCACCTGGTCTACAGCTCGGTCGGCGGCGCTGAGCGCGACACCGGCATCGAGCACTTCGCGAGCAAGTGGGCGATCGAGCGGCGCCTCGCGGAGCTGGGCCTGCGGGCCACCGTCCTGCGGCCGGTGTTCTTCATGACGAACCTGCTGTACTATGCCGAGCCCGCCGGGGACGAGCGGGTCATCGCGCTGCCGTTCCGGCGCATGCAGCTCGTCGCGCCCGAGGACATCGGCCACTTCGCGGCGGAGGCGTTCGAGCATCCCGACGAGTACGCCGGCCGGGCGCTGGAGCTCGCGGGCGACGAACGCACCGGTCCGGAGCTCGCCGAGATCTACCAGCGTGTCACCGGCACCCCCACCCGGTTCGAGCAGACCCCGACCGGCGGGGAGCGCATGTACGAGTGGTTCCTGGAAGGCGGCTACCAGGCCGACGTCGCCGCCCTCCGCGCCCGCCACTCCGGCCTGCGCACGTTCGAGGGCTTCCTGCGCGACCGCCTGGCCCGCTGAGCCCCGGTCAGTCCCGTCAGCCGAGCGCCGCCTCGAAGCGGGCCCGCAGGTCCGACAGGCGCCCGACCGGCTCGGCGCTGTAGACGAGGCGGACGTACCGGGGGGCGACGCTCTCGCCCCAGGCCGTCATGGGGGTGGCCGCGACGCGCCCGCGTTCCAGCAGGCGGGCCGACAGGTCGGCGGCGGTCAGCCCCATGGCCTCGGCGTCCACCAGGACGGACCAGCCGCCGCCCGCCCGGACCACCGGCAGCCCGTCGAGCTGCGCGACCACGGTGTCGTGGCGGGCCTGGTACTCGGCCGCCGCCTCCGCCACCCCCGCGCCGGCCGGGTCGGTGAGCGCGGCGGCGGCGCCGTACTGGTGGTAGCCGCTGGCCACGGTGGTGTTGTAGATGGTCGCGACCATGATCCGGGACATGATGTCGGCCGGGCCGGCGACCCAGCCGATCCGCCAGCCGATCATCCGGTACTCCTTCGACATGGACCCGATGATGATCGTGCGCTCGGCCAGGCCGTCCACCTGGCACGGGTTGACGCGCGGGTGGCCGTCGAAGACGATGCGCTCCATGGCGGCGTCGTATATCAGGTACGCGCCCGTACGCTCGCACACCCGCGCCACCGCCTCCCAGTCCTCCCGGTCGAACACCACGCCCGACGGCATCGACGGGCTCATCAGCAGCAGCGCCGCCGCCGCGGGCACCCGGCCGAGCGCCTCGCGGTCCAGCCGCCAGCGGCCGCCCTCCACCCGCAGCGGCACCAGGTGCGGACGCGCGCCCGACAGCCGCACGCGCTGGAGCAGCCCGGCATCGGTGGGGTCGGTGAGCACCACGGGCTCGCCCGGCTCGGTCGTGGCCAGCAGCACCGGCATCACCGCCGACGTGCCGCCCGAGGTGATGCACACCTGCCGCAACGGGTCGTAGTCGACCCCGGTACGCGCCCGCAGCTCGGCGGCGACCGCCTGGCACAACACCGGCAGGCCGGTGAACGGCAGCCAGCTGTTGCCCGTCCCCTCCTCCAGGGACCGCCTGGTCGCGGCCACCGCGACCGGCGGCGGCGGGACGTCGGTGTCCAGGTTCTCCAGGCGCAGGACGTCGGGGTCGGCCCCGGCGGCGGACGCCACCTTGTCGATGTCGAACGGCTGCACCTGCGCGAACCGGGAGTTGGGCCGCATGACTGCACCTCCACGCTTGTTCCGTATACGGAACACCACCTTGATCCTGGAGAACGCGGGTGTCAAGGGTCGGCGCGGAGGTGCCGGCGGCGGTCAGGCCAGTGATCAGGCCGGTGATCAGGCCGGTGATCAGGCCGGTGGTCAGGCCCGGGGTCAGGCCAGGGCGCGGTCGGCCGGGCCGTCGTAGTGGTCCGGGCCCTGCATCGACAGGTCCAGCGGCTGGACCATGTCGGAGTTGGTGGAGGCCCGCCAGCCCTTCTCCCTGGTCATCTCCTCGATCGAGTGCGCGCACAACGACAACGACCTGCACACGATGAACATGGCCTTGAGCTGCAACGGCTCGTACCCCATGTCGAGGCCGACGCAGCCCATCGAGCCGGGGCCGTTGATCCAGATCCGGCGGCCGAAGACGTCCTCGGTGGCGTCCTCCATCGCGCGGGCGATGCGGACGTACCGGCCGGTGACGCCCAGTTCGTCCGACAGCTCCAGCAGGCGGGCGGTACGCGGGTCGCGGATGTGCTGGGCGTGGTGGAACCCGGGCATGCGCTCGCGGCGTTCGCGCATCTCGGCCACGACCTTGGCGGCGGCCTCCTGGTCGCTCAGCCCGTCGCGCTCGGCCCGCTGCCCGACCGCGAGGAACAGCTCGGCGGGCCGGTCGGCGGTGCCGTGCAGGCGGCCGATGCCGGCGACGCCCGCCGCGACGGCCGCGTTCAGCTCGGCGCCGCCGGAGGTGGCGAAGCGCACGGTGGCCGAGGACGGCGACATGGCGTGCTCGGCCATGTTCACCAGGATCGCCTCGGTCATCCGGCCCACCTCGGGGGTCGGCAACTCGCCGCGCAGCACCAGGTGGAAGTGCTCGGCGAAGGAGATGTTGCCGGTCAGCTCGTTCACGTCGTACCCGCGCACGACGATCCGGTCCTTGTTCTTCCAGGCGATCGCCGTCTCCCAGGCGAACGGCTTCTTGTCGGTCAACGGGCTTTCCTTTCAGGGAAGTACACGCACGCCGGGTCGATCTCCTCGCGCAGCAGGCGGAGGTCCTCGGGGTCCGGCGGCACCACAATTTCCAACGAATCCCGAAATTTCGGGGTAAAGCCGGTGTTTTCTAGTACGTCCGCAACACTCGCCCCCGGCATGAGGGCCGTCACGGTCAGCGCCGAGTCCTCGGCCTCCATCACGCACAGGTCGGTGACGACCTTGACGCGCAACGGCCCGAGCCCGGCCTTGGCCCGCTCCCCCGGCCCGCCCAGGAACCCCGGGCTGGTGACGTAGTCGCAGCGGGCGGGGAAGCGCCGCCTCTCGTGGTCGGTCAGGATCACCACCTGCCGGCAGTGGCTGGCGATGTCGTTGGCCCCGCCGCTGCCGGGCAGGCGCACCCGCGAGCCGTCCGGTCTCGGGACCCAGGTGGAGTTGATGTTGGCGTACTCGTCCACCTGGGCCCCGCCGAGGAAGCCCGTACGGACCAGCCCGCGCTGGACCAGCCCGCCCAGCGCCTCGAACAACGACCCGTGCCGCGCGGCGCCGTGCATCAGCCGCGGATCGACCACGGACACCGGCGTCGGCACGACCTTCGGGAACATCACCCCCGACTCGATGACGAGCTTGGCCTCCGGCGCGTGGGTGCGCTGGGCGAGCGTGGCGGCCAGCAGCGGCAGGCCGGTGCCGACGATCACCAGGTCGCCGTCGCGGATCTGCCGGGCGCCCTCGACGACCAGCAGCTCCCTCGGCAGGGCGGCCCACTCCCCGGACGCGCTCACACCAGCCTCCTCATCTGCTCGGTCAGCCCGTCCCGGAGCGTGCCCGCCGGGTCGCGGGCCTGGAGGTGATCGTCGAAGGACGCGCCCAGGTTGGCCCCGATCCACTCGCGCAGCTCGGCGTCCCCGGCCCGGCCCAGCGCCTGGTACTCCTTGATCTCCGGCTCGGCGAAGTCGTACTCGCGGTAGACGGAGGTCGGGAAGGCGCCGAAGGGCTGGTGGACGACCGCGGTCACGTACGCCTCCGGGATCGTGACCCGCTCGGGCCGGTCGGCGAACGCCCCGGCGGGCAGCACCTCCTCGGCCGACACGATCGTGGCGCGGGCCGCCCGGACCATGTCCACCTCATGGGAGGTAACCCCCTCGATCACGACATTTCCGGAAAGATCGGCGCGGTTCGCGTGGATGATCGCCACGTCCGGCGTCATCGCCCGCAGCAGCACCACCGGCTGCCCCGTCCACGGATCGGCCGACTCCACCGCCACGCCCTCCGCCACCAGGTCGGCGAGCAGGTCGGTGCCGAGCAGGCTGCGCGTCGGCAGGAAGGGCACCCCGATGGCCCCCGCCGCGAAGCGGGTGGCCATCGCCAGGTGCGAATGATCGCCGACGCCGACCTCGCCGCGCTCGACGGCCCGGCGCCAGGCGAACAGCGTGCCGTAGCGCTCCAGGTTGCCGGTGCCCTGCTCGGTGCGGACCACCAGGCCCGCCGCGACCAGCATGTCGAGCGGCAGCGACAGGTTGCAGCCGACCACGGTCAGCCCGCCGATCCCCTGCCTGATCACCTCGTGCACCAGCGCCATCGGGCAGCGGTTGATGTTCTGGCCGCCCATCCCGACGACGGCCCCGGCGGGGACGTGCCGGGCGACGGCCTCGGCGGCCGTCAGTAACTTATGCACGCCGACCGCCACTCGGTGTAGAAGTCCCAGACCTGCGGCGAGCACTCGGGCGGGCCGAACTGCGACAACTTGGCGCCCATGTGGGGCAGGTGCGCGTACGCGCCGACGCCGGGCCGGTTGACGTGCAGCATGCCCGCCTCGAAGCGGTCCAGGGCCTCGAAGATGGTCGCCGGGTCCTGGGTGAAGATCGTGCCGCTCATGCCGTACCGGACCGAGTTGGAGATGCGCATGGCGTCGTCGAAGCCGTCGCAGTCCACCACGGACAACACCGGGCCGAAGATCTCCTCCTGGGCGATCTCGCTGTCCCAGGGCACGTCGCGCAGCACGGTCGGCTGCACGTAGCAGCCCTCGGGCACGCCCTCGGTGTGCCGCTCGCCGCCGATGGCGACCTTGGCGCCGGACTCCTGCGCGGCCTTGACCGCGTCCAGGCAGGCGCGCATGCGGGCCTCGTTCACGACCGGGCCGATCGTGGCCCCGTCCGACAGACCGGGGCCCACCTTGAGCCCGGCCACCTCGGCGACCAGCCGCGACAGGAACTCCTCCTTGACGGAACGGTCGACGATCACCCTGGACGTGGCGCTGCACCGCTGTCCCGACTGCCCGAACGCGCCGAACACGGTGGCCTTGACCGCCTTGTCCAGGTCCGCGTCCGCGAGCACCAGGACCGCGTTCTTGCCGCCCAGTTCGAGCTGGGTGCGCAGCAGCCGGGGCGCTCCGGCCTGGTGGATGGCCAGGCCCACGGGCAGCGAGCCGGTGAAGCTGATCCCGGCCACGCGCGGGTGCGTCACCAGCGCCTCGCCCGCCGCGATGTCGCCCTGGACGAGGTTGAGCACCCCGGCGGGCACGCCCGCGTCCACGAACGCCTCCACCAGCAGCGCGGAGGTCAGCGGCGTGAACGGCGACGGCTTGAGCACCGCCGCGCACCCGGCCAGCAGCGCGGGCGCGACCTTCCACATGGGGATGGCGAGGGGGAAGTTCCACGGCGTCACCAGGCCGACCACGCCGATCGGCGCTCGGAAGGTGTAGGAGAACGTGCGCGGCTCCTCGGCGGGCAGCGTCTCGCCCTTCAGCCTGCGCCCCTCGCCCGCGGTGAAGTCGAGGATGGCCAGGGCCCGCCTGACCTCGCCGCGGGCCTCCTTGATGAGCTTGCCCTGCTCGCGGGTGATCGCCTGGGCGAAGTCCTCGGCCCGCTCCTCGATCAGGCGCTCGGCGGCGCGCAGGAACTCGGCGCGCTTGATCGGCCCGAGCCCCTTCCACCCCGGCATCGCCGCGGCGGCGGCCTCCACGGCCAGCTCGACGTCCGCGCCACCGGACTCGGCGAAGTCCCCGATGTGGTCGGAGAGGTCGCCGGGGTTGATGTTCGGCCGGGTCTGCCCGCTCTCGGGGGCACGCCATTCGCCGCCGATGTGGTTGAGCAGGTAGCGACTCGGGATCGTCGCCATCGGGTTCCTTTCCGGTCAACTTCTAGTAGGGCAAAGCCTCATGGCCAGGGATGTTCCGGACAAGGGGGATTAGACCGATGCCCCCGATAGGCAGCCGTTATATGAGTCTGCCTATAGCGGCGATAGGCAAATCACACGTTGGCCGGACCGTTCCGCTGCACTAGACATGCCGGGGAAAAGACCTGCTCACGGCACTTGTCGAATTTACCGGGAATTAACCGAGGGTCCATATGAAGCATCGCACATGGGCGGTAATTGCCGCCTCATCCCTTTTCGCCCTCACCGCGTGCGGCAGTTCGGCCGGCGCCGGTGAATACGACTGGTCCGCCGCCCCGGACACCGGCAAGATCGCCGCCCAGGGCAAGGACCTGCCGACCTACGGCCTGGCCCCCGACTGGGCCAACTACGGCGAGGTCGTCAAGACGTTCTGCGCCAAGTACCAGGGCGCCTGCGCCCACAAGGACACCGACATGTCCTCCTCGGAGGAGATCGTCAAGTTCGACGCCGAGAAGGACAACCCGATCGGCACGGCCAGCGACATCGGCCTGATGTGGGGGCCGGTGGCCGAGGCCAAGGGCGTGGTGCCGGCGTACCTGCCGCCGTCGGCGGGCAGGCTCAAGGACTGGCAGAAGGGCAAGGGCGGCTGGGTAGCCACGTTCGTGGGCGCGCCCGCGTTCGTCGTCAACACCGACAAGGTGAGCAACCCGCCCAAGAGCTGGCAGGACCTGCTCAAGCCCGAGTACAAGGGCCAGATCGCCATCAAGAACCCGGCCTCGTCGGGCACCGGCCAGGCCATGGTCGTCGCCGCCGCGGTCGCCAACGGCGGCTCGGTGGACGACCTGACCCCCGCCTACACCTACTTCAAGAAGCTCAAGGACGCCGGCAACCTCAGCGACGTCAAGATGAGCGAGGAGACCCTGGAGAAGGGCGAGGCCCCCATCCAGATCAACTACGACTTCAACGGCCTGGCCCAGAAGGCCGCCCTGAAGGCCAAGAACGTCAACGTGGACGTGGTCATCCCCTCCGACGGCTCGGTCTGGTCGCCGTCCGGGATGATGATCAACAAGTACAACACCGCCAAGGGCGACTTCCTCAAGGGCCTGCTCGACTACGTGCTCTCCGACGAGGCCCAGACGCTGTTCGCCAAGTTCGGCGCCCGGCCGATCCGCGCGCTCAACGGCGACCTCCGGCTCCCCGCCGACGCCAAGGCCAACTGGCTGCCCGAGGAGTCGTACGCGCCGGTCAAGGAAATCGAGATCACGAAGGTCAATCCGGAGCAGATCGTCGCCGACTGGGAGGCGAAGGTCCTCGCGTGACGTCCCACATCACGGAGTCCGTGGCGGCTCCACCGGCCGCCCGTCGCAGGGTCCCGGGCAAGCTGTTCACCGCCTGGGGCCCGGCCCTGCCGCTGTTGCTGTTCACCCTGGCCACCCTGGTCCTGCCGGCGCTGCGGCTGCTGCACGACACCTTCGCCCTGCCCGACGGGAGCTACGGCTTCGACCACATCGTCAAGGTGGCCGGGAACCCGGTGGACCGCCAGGCCATCGGCGGCTCGCTCGCGCTCGGCCTGACCCAGGCCACGCTGGCCACCGCGCTCGGCGCGCCCGCCGCCTGGCTCATCACCCGGATGCGCCTCGGCGGCCGGGCCTTCTGGCTGTCGCTGATGAACGTCGCCTCGAACTTCGCCGGCATCGGCCTGGCCTTCGGCTTCGTCGCGCTGATCGGCTCGACCGGCATGCTGACGCTCGTGCTCAAGGGCCTGTTCGGGATCGAGGACAACCCGTTCCCCTCGCTCGGCTCCTTCAAAGGCATGAACGTCGTCTACCTGTACTTCAACATCCCGATGTTCGTGCTGCTCACCCTGCCCGCGCTGAGCGTGCTCAAGGACGACTGGCAGGAGGCCGCCGCGGTCTGCCACGCCACCAGATGGCAGTTCTGGCGGTACGTCGGCCTGCCCGTGCTCTCCCCGTTCGTGATCGCGGGCTGGCTGCTCGTCTTCACCTGGACGATCGGCGTCTACGCCGTCGCGTACGCCATCGGCTCCTCCCCCAGCGCGACCAAGCTCATCACCCTGCAGATCGGCACCACGCTGGAGTCCTCGGTGTTCGGCCTCGGCCGCGCCGCCGTGCTGTCGGTGCTGCTGATGATCCTGGCCATCGGGGCGACCCTGCTCTACCGGCTTTCGCTCAGGCGCGCTGCGAGGTGGCTGTGAGACGCCGCGTCTTCCTCGGCCTGCTGGCCGTCTACTTCGGGCTGCCGCTGCTGGCCGCCCTGCTGTACTCCGTGGCCACCCGCTGGACCGACACGCCGCTGCCCGACGGCTACACCCTGGCCCACTGGACCGGCGTGTTCGCCAAGCCGGACGTCATGGCCGCGCTCGGCCGCTCGCTCGTGCTCTCGGCGGTCGTCGTGGTGATCGAGATCGTGCTCGTCGTGCCGGCCGCGTACTGGTCGGTCGTGCACAACCCGCGCATCGGGTCGATCGTCCAGACGATCTCGGTGATCCCGTTCGCCATCCCGTGGGTGGTCGTCGGCGCGGGCCTCCAGCTCGTCACCAAGTCGGTCGCGCCCGAGCTGTTCGGCACGTTCTGGCTGCTGGCCGCCGCGACCGCGGCGATCGCGTTCCCGTTCATGTACCGGGCGGTGGAGAGCTCGCTGCTCGCGGCGGGAGCCGTGCGGCTCAGCGAGGCAGCCGCCACGTGCGGCGCCGGGCCCGCCGCCACCCTGATCAGGGTGATCCTCCCGGCGATCCGCGGCGGCGTGGTCTCCGGCGCGCTGCTGGTCATCGCGACCGCCATGAACGAGTTCGCGCTCGCCAAGATCCTCACCGGCGTCAGCTACGAGACGCTGCCGCTCTGGTCGGCCAGGCAGTTCGTCTCCCGGACGCTCGGCGACCCCAACGCGCTGGCCGTCGTCACCATCTTCACCTTCGGCCTGCTGTTCGCGCTGTCCGCGCTGGTCGTCTGGCTCGGCCGCGGCCGGGTGAGCGCGTCCATGGCCACCGCTCCGGTCCAGAAGGGCATCACTCCATGAGCCACGTCGTACTCGACCGCATCACCAAGCGCTACGCCGGCCACACCGCGCTCAACGGCGTGAGCGTCAGCGTCGAGCAGGGTGAGATGCTGGCCCTGCTCGGGCCGTCCGGCTGCGGCAAGACCACGCTGCTGCGCTGCATCGCGGGCCTGACCGGGTTCGACGGCGGGCGGCTGACGATCGGCGGCGCCGACATGGCGGGCGTGCCGGTGCGCAAGCGGCCCATCGGCATGGTCTTCCAGTCGTACGCGCTGTTCCCCAACCTCACCGTACGCGGCAACGTCGCCTTTCCCCTGACCGTCAGGAAGCGGCCGAAGGAGGAGGTCAGGGCCCGCGTGGACGAGATGCTCGACCTCGTCGGCCTCGACCACCTCGGCGACCGCCTGCCGAACCAGCTCTCCGGCGGCCAGCAGCAGCGCGTCGCCCTGGCCCGCGCGCTGTCCCCCCGCCCCGAGGTGCTGCTGCTGGACGAGCCCCTGTCCGCCCTGGACGCCCAGGTACGCCACCGCCTGCGCGACGAGGTCCGCCGCATCCAGCACCAGGTCGGCATCACCACCGTCTTCGTCACCCACGACCAGGCCGAGGCGCTGGCGATCTCGGACCGGGTCGCGGTGATGAACGCCGGCGACATCGAGCAGTGCGGACCGCCCGCCGAGATCTACACCGCCCCCTCCACCCGTTTCGCCGCCGGTTTCGTCGGCAACCGCAACACCCTGGAACTCGACGCGGTGGACGGCCGGGTCACCGCGGGCGGCGCGTTCGACGTCGAGGCGCCCGCTCCCCGCGTCCTGTGCATGTTCCGCCCCGAGGACGTCGAGCTGGCCAAGGACGGCCCGGGGGCTCGGGCGGTCGTGGACGTGACGGTGTTCCTGGGCGCGACCACCCGCGTGTACGCCCAGGCGGGCCCTTCGGTGATCTTCGCCGACCTGCCCTCCAGGGCCGCCGCCGGCCTGTCCCCCGGCGACGAGGTGCGCCTGCGGGTCGCCGCCGACCACGTCCAGGTGTTCCCCGCCTGACCGCTCCCGACGACCAGGCGCTCCGGGCCGTCACCCGCTGTTCGGTCGTCGCCCGCGTTCGGTCGTCAGCCGCGTTCGGTCGTCAGCCGCCGAGGCCGAACCAGAGCACGGCGAACACGCCGCACGGCAGGGCGGCCAGGGTCAGCGCGATCAGCACCCGCCAGCGCGGCGCGAGCCCCGGCCCGGTCACGAACGCCGCGACGGCTCCCGCCCCGGCGAAGACGACCGCGGCGCCCACGGCGTGCGCGGCGGTGGACGGCCACGACGGCAGCAGCTTCCCGGTGGCCCAGAACGCCACCGCCGCCCCGGCGGCCACCAGGGCCGCCCGCCGCGCGGGCCGCACGTCCACGCGGTCCAGCACGTACGCGGCCCCGGCCAGCATGACCAGGCTGATCGCCAGGAGGACGCCGAGGGCCGGGGCCAGGCAGTCCCAGTCGGCGCAGCCGACGCCCGCCCACGTCAGCCGGGCGGTGGCCCACCACAACACCCCCAGCGCCCCGCACACCCCCGCAGCTCGCCCAATACGCCCCGTCATACATCAATCGTCCCACCGCCAGAAGGAACAGACCGCTGCCAGGTGAAACGGGCCGCTTGCCAGGTGAACCGGCCGCCCTCAGGAGGAACGGGCCAGGCGAGCGGCCGTGGTCAGGAGGAACGGGGAAGGCGAGCGGCCGTGGTCAGGAGGAACGCGTCGCTGCCAGGCGAAGCGGCCGTGGTCAGGCGGAGCGGGTCGCGCGGAGCTCGTCGGCTTCGGCCTCGGCGGTTCGGCCCAGGGCGCGCAGGGCGACGGCGCGGTTGGCGTACAGGTCGGGCTGCCGGTCCAGCTCGACGGCCCTGCTCAGATCCGCGACCGCGCCCTCGGCGTCGCCCGCGGCGTAACGCAGCACGCCCCGGTTCCCCCAGGCGGCGGCCAGCTCGGGAGCGCGTTCCAGGGCCAGGTCAAGGGCCGCCGCGGCCTCCTCGAAGCGGCCTGCCGCCGTCTCCAGCTGGCCGAGCACGGTGAGCAGGTGCGGGTTCTCCGGCGCGCGGGCGAGCCCGGCCGTGACGTCGGCCCTGGCCTCCTCGTCCCGGTCCGCCGCCGCCAGCAGCCCGGCGCGGTTGACGTAGGCGTCCAGGTAGGCGGGGTCCAGCTCGATCACCGTGCCCAGGTCCGCCAGCGCCCCCGCCACGTCACCCCGCACGGTACGCAGCTCCGCCCGGTTGTAGTACGCCTCCGGCAGCGGCGGCCCGGCCCGCATGGCCCGTTCGTAGTCGGCCAGCGCCTCCTCGGTCAGCCCCAGCCCGAACAGCAGGTTCCCGCGCTCCAGATAGGTGTCGGGGAAGGCCGGGTCGATGGCGATGGCGGCGGTGTAGTCCTCCAGGGCCTCCTTGGGGTGGCCGAGCATGGCGAGGAGCTGGGCCCGGTTGGCCAGCAGCACCATCCGGTGCACGGGGTGCCGGTCGCCCAGCTCGGCGGCCAGCTCGATGGCCGACTCCACCAGCGACAGCGCGGCTTGCGGCCGTCCGTTCCGCAGCTCGATCAGCGCCAGGCCGTTGCGGTCGAAGCCGAGTTTGAAGGCCCGTTCCAGGGGGTCGGGCAGCAGCCCCGCGATGGCGATGGCCTCGTTGATCCAGCGCCGGGCCCGGCCCAGGTCGCGCCGCGCGGGGTCGGGGTGGCGGGCGTCGAGCATAGCCGTCCCGTACGCGGCGGCGGCGTGCACGACCGGGTCCTGGCTGGCCGCGCGTACGTGGTCCCACAGCGCCCGCGCCTCCCGGACGCGGCCGAGGCCGCCGAGCGCGGTGGCGGTGCGCTGGGCGAAGCGCCACCACCGGGCCTCCCCCGGCTCCGTACGATCCAGGCCCCGCTCGCCCAGCTCGGCCGCGGCGTGCAGGAAGCCCTCGCGCATGCAACGGTCCACCAGGGGCCACAGCTCGTCGGCGGCACGCTCGTCGGGGGGCGGCTCGGGCCCGTCGGCGTACACCAGGACGGTGAGCGTGCCGGCCGGGACGCGCCGGGTCAGGACGTCCAGGAGTTCGGTGTCGGTCGGGTCGGCGTGCGCGCCGTTGCACACCGCGAGCGTCGAGCCCGGCGGCACGGCGGCCCGGACGAACTCGGCGATCCCGTTGGCCAGCCTCAGCGTCCGGCGGGGCGCCGGCACCAGGATGCGCTCCTCGTCGGGCAGCCCCGCGTCGATGGTCATGCGCCGGGCGGGCACCTGAGCGGCCAGCTCGGGTGCGGCCGCCCGGATCTCGATGTCGTACGCCGCGACCAGCTCGGGCGACGCGCCCGGCACCAGACGGCGCAGCAGGGCGGCGCCCACGGTGTAGGGGCCGCGTGGCCGGCGATGCGCGTCCATCACCGGCATCAGCAGCCGTACGGCCCCCCATCGGGCAGGTGGCCCGCCCTGGACGCTGAGGTGGGACCTGTCCCTGGTCAACCCTTGTGGATGACGCCTGCGGTCCCTGCGAGCCTCGCGGTGCCTGGCTTACGGACGACGATGCGCTTCATGACGTGCCTCTCCGATGGGTGTGATTTCCCATTATTCGGACACTCAACCGGATATCAAGATTTATAGGGAATAGGTGGTGGTTTAACGAATAAGTAGCACCTGGCTTTTGTGCGCGTCCCGCAGCCTATTGAGACCGAAACCAATGTTCGACCGCCGCGACCCGCGTCTGTTCCGATTCCTCCATCAACGTGCACAGGCACCGCCCGACCAGCGTGACGGACTGGCAGCAGCCGGGCCCCGGCAACTTCTTGGCGCGGACGATCGCGGTCGCCCGCTCGATCAGCCGCTCCAGGCTCGGCTCGCCGCCGCCCTTCAGCGCGTGCGCGTTCCACGGGCACGACTCGACGTCCCCGCACGCGCTCTTGGCGATGAACGGCGCCGGCCCCGGCTCCAAAGGCAGCCGTTCCTCACGCTTGATCCGCAGGTCGGCCAGCACCAGTGCGGCACGGCGGGAGACCGCCAGCAGGTCGCGCCTGCCCGGCTGGTCCACTTTTCCCTTGGCGGCCCTCTCGGGCAGGGCCAGCAGCATGGCCGCGGCCATGAGCCCGCCGCCCATCACCATGCTCCAGCCCACCTGCTCGTGGAACCAGACGACCGCGATGGCGGCCACCCAGAGGGGCTGCGAGGACATCATGATCGCGCTGGGCACCGCCGGCACGTGCTTCTGCCCGTACGAGCGGGCCAGGAAGCCCAGGGCGCACGACACCACGGCCAGATGGGCGAGGATCGCCCAGTCGGGCAGGCTGGACGGCAGCGTGATCCCGCCGCGCAACGCGAAGCCCCCGGTGAGCAGCCCGATGGTGAAGAGCTGGATCGTGGTCAGCGCGTACGCCTGGAAGCGCTCGCCCTTCTTGGACAGCTCGGCGAGCATGAGCGTGTGGGCCGAGTAGAGCGCCGCGGCCGAGAGCGTGACGCCGAGCGCGAGCAGCGAGACCTCGTGGTCCTCGACCCCGCGCAGCAGCGTGAACACGGTCATCCCGGCCATGGCGAGCACCACGCCCGCCCACACCCGCCGCGGCGCCCGGCTCCTGAACATCACCAGGGCCAGGACGGGCGTGATCACCACGCTGCACCCCACGGCGAACCCTGACACCGCGGAGGGCAGGCTGTGCAGCGCGAGCGCCTGAGCGGTCTGTCCGACACCGAACAGCAGCCCCAGCACGAGCCCGTTGACCCACGTCCTGCGCGACAGCCCCCGAAGGCAGCGAGGCCGGATGAGCAGCAGCGTCAGCGCCGCGACGAGGTACCGCTCGGCCAGCAGGTCCTCGACAGGTAACCGGAGAATGAGGTCCTTCATCAGCGGGAACGCCGACCCCCAAGCGGCGCTGACGAACAACAGAAGCACGGCTCCCAAGAGGGGTCGGGGAGCGGGCACGACTGCCATGGAGCAGAGCATGCCACTACTAAGAGCATTCGCCAGGGCACGTGACGAAGCCGGTGAGGCTCCTGTTCCACTCGGAGTTAAGAGCCTCACTCGCAGGCCCGAAACATCCATACCGGCGTCGGCGAAAACTGTTCTTTCCTGCGGTTACTGCCTAGTAAGGCGAGGTTCTCACCATTCGCACGATGTGCCGGCGCGTACGCGGACCGTGCGGGCGAACCGATGCCGCACCCCGGGGCCGTCACTCTCCGCGAGCGCCGCGAGGCGGGATCGACACGCCTGAGCGTAAAAGCTCGCAGGAGCCCTGCGGGGACGGAAAGGGAGAACGAGCCAGGGCAAGCCAGGGCCCCAGGAGGGGATGGGGCGTGCCGCCGGGTCCGGAAGCGTCGGACCCTCGACGTGTGGGAGCTAGAGCTCCATGGCCGGCGCGCGCGCCAGCCGTTTCTCGCCGTAGATGACGACGAGGTCGCCCACCTGGCAGCGGGAGAGCTCACGCCAGCCCTGACGGGCGTAGAGCGCGAGGGCCGCCCCCTGGTTGAGCGTGGTGTCGCCGCGCAGGCTGCTGAAGCCGAGCTCCAAGGCGCGGTCTTCGAGGGCCGAGAGCATGGCGCCGCCGTAGCCGCGCCGCTGGAACTCGGGATGCACCCTGAGCCTGCACACCTCGGCGGTCTCCCGGTCGACGGGTTTCAGGCCGCCCATGGCGACCACCCGTGAGCCGGTCTCGCCGACGATGAAGTCACCTCCGCAGGCCAGGTAGATCTCCTGGATGCGGGGGAAGTCGTCGTCGTAGTAGACGCCGTCGCCGGGTTGGAGGCCCACCTCGGCGAGGCAGATCCGGTGTAGCGCGAGGATGGTGTCGAGATCGGACCAGCGGTACCGCCGGATCTTCAACGTCATCCACCGCTCCCTTCCTTCTGGGCCGACCTTCGACGCAACTCGGCGCTGAATTCGGCCAGCATGTGATGTTTGTCGACCTTTTTCATGATCGCCTGCTCCAGAGCGAGCGCCGGGCGGATGATGAGGTCCGTAAGGTATTCATCCCCCAAAGCGCGCAAGGCTTTCGTACCGATTTGAAGGGCTTCGTCGACGTCGCCCTCCAGGAGGCGGCACTGGGCCTGGTCGAGCCTGATCAGGGTCTGGTCGAGGATGTGGTCCTCGTACTTGCCGAGCGCCTGGTCGAGCACCACCTCGGCCTCGATGGTCTGGCCGAGCTTGGTGAGCACGTCGCCCTGGTAGAAGTAGAGCTGTTTCTCGGTGTAGCCGAAGGCCATGTCCTCCTGCTCCTCGCTCTTCATGTGCGCGAAAGCGCTCCTGGCCCTGGCCAGCGCCCGTTTGGCCTGGTCGACCACCTCTTTCTTGCTGTCGGTGCCCGAGAGCATGGCCAGGGCCCGCGCCTCGACGACCGGCGCCATCGCCTGGGCCACGCACGGAACGGTGCCCGCCAGGTCACGGCTCTTCTTGGCGAGGTTGAGGGCTTCGCGGGCGTCGCCGTAGTAGAGGGGTACGAGCGACTCCCTGGCCGTGATCCACGCCCGCAGCGCACGGTCGCCGGTCTCGTCGGCGGCGATGCGGCCGGTGCGGAAGAACGACCGGGCCAGCCGGTGGTCGCCGAGATTGATCATCACCATGCCGCTCAGGCCGGCCAGCTGCGCGGCCATGCGGCACAGCCGGTCCTGGAGGTCGATCGGCTGCCGCTGGGACAGCGCCGTACGGACCGCGCTCAGCTCCAGCAGCACGTCGCACAGCAGCCGTAGCGGGGGCGTCGTGGTGTACTGGCGGCCGAAGGCGAGCGTCGCCTCCTCCCACTGGTCGAGCATCCCGCCCGAGACGGTGGCCGAGACCAGCGTCTGGTCCATCCGCCGCCGGATGCCCTCACACGCGCCCAGCATCGCCCCGTCGAACTGCTGCTTGAACGAGACGTCGGTGTCGAGCAGATTTAACAACGTGCGCCGCAGGATGTTCTCGTCCTCCTGGGCGTCGGCCTCGACGGTCACCGGTTGCAGGACCAGGTCGCGAGGGAGCGACGCCGACCCCATGCGCTGGGTGATCTCGGCGAGCGCGCCCGGCATGCGGTGGCCGTGGCCGCAGATGCAGGGGCCGTCGAAGCCGAGCTCGATGGGCTCTACCCGGTAGACCGTGCACAGGTAGTGCAGGTATTCGGGACCCGGGCGCTTGAGCCCGCTCTCGTACGCCGACAGCAACGTCTCGCCGATGCCCGGCGGCGCCTTGGCGTCGCGCTCGAACAACGCGCGCACCTGTTCGATCACGTCCGCGAGTGCGATGCCGTAGGACAGGCGGTGCGCTTTGATGCGGGTCGTGCTGAACTGTGGTGAGCACGCTTCGTGGATCTCTTCAGCTATCTGGGCGGAGGTGCGCCCGGTGGCAAGGCCCTTGGCCCTGACCCGCCGGGCTATCTCCGTTTCCCTGTGCTGCCTGCCGGACATCCCGGCCCCTCTCCCGATGTCTCGACCCGTCAAGACTGGTGACTCAGCGTAGCCCTCAGGTAGCTCTTCGCCTAGAGATGACTATGAGGCAGTGAGGACCGTTTGAAAACGTGCTCATCAAGCCTACGGTTAAGGATCGTCCTCCGAGGGGTCGTTTCTTACAACCCACGAGGGAATAGCCACTCCCTGTGATCACCACAGTGGCGTTGCGTGTGCTGTTGACTTGAGCCATGTTTGGCCCACCAGCAACGATTCCCAGGGAGGACGAGAAGGTGACGGACGACAAGAACGGACATCTGCAGCGCCTCGTATCCGAGCTCGGCGCTCGCGGTCTGCTCGCACGAGTGGTCCAGACCCAGAGCGGCCGGCAGTTCGTACGCGTCATCAACCCGAAGGCGACGAGCCTGTCCGAGAACGTCACCTGCCGACCGGCGAACGCCTCGGACCTTCCCGACTGGTGGTACTGCTGGTCCTGGGGCGAACCCATGCACACGGCCGACGACCCGGCCGGTGCCGCGACCAAGGTCGCACGCGTGCTCGCCGCCGTGGGAGAGTGACGACGCGGTGATCCGGGTGGAGCGCAGCCACCACGGCTCACCGTCCCCACGGCGGCCTCGCGGGGCCGGCGGGACGATCGGTGCGGAGGGCGTCCGGGTTCCCGGGCCCCTGATCGTCCCGCCGGTTCCGGCTCTTTCGCGCGGGCGGGTGCCCGTGCGCGCAGGACAGCCCGGCGGGTGCCCCCGCCGGGTGCCGGGGGGATCACCTCCCCCCTTGGAACCGGAACGGGACACGCTTCCGGGTGCGTGGCCCGTCCGAGCCGTCCGTCATCGGAGCGTCCGGTCTCTCCCTCCGCGGCCCAGAGACCTGGCGACCCCGTCTTCCCCGGCGTGATGTGACGGCGGCCGGTTCGGTCAGCGGTATTTTTAGATCCAATTGGACTGATTTGCCGCTGACCGAACCGCTTCCTGAGGGGGAATCCACCCAGTGTTCCTGTTGGTGACATCGGGGCCATCACCGACGCCCGCGCCGACGGAGTCGTCGCTCGTGCAGGACTTGGACAAAGTGAGCTCGCAGATGGCGCAAGCCTGTCAAGGTGACACAGTGATCTGTGGTCCCCTGGTCGACTGGCTGGGCAACGTATCGTGGGCGCCGTTGCTGGCGAGCTTGATCACCATCGTCCTGATCCTGATCTTCGGGTTCGTCGTGCGGAACATCTCGCACCGTGTGATCACGAAGGTGGTGACCCGGGCGGCCACCGGCGGCTCGCTCGCCAACAGGTTCCGCCGCAACGCCGCCACCGACGGCATCGACGCGCTGCTGCACGAGCGCCGCAAGCAGCGGGCCGAGACCATGGGCTCGGTGCTCAAGCACATCGCCTCCATCGTCGTCCTCGGCACCGCCATCCTGACCGTGCTCGACCGGCTGACGATCCCCATCGCTCCCCTGCTGACCAGCGTCGGCATCCTGGGCGTCGCGATCGGCTTCGGCGCCCAGGAGCTGGTGAAGGACTTCATCGCCGGCATGTTCATGCTGCTGGAGGACCAGTACGGCGTGGGCGACGTGATCGACGCGGGCGCCGCCGTCGGCACCGTCGAGGCGGTCACCCTGCGCGTCACCCGGCTGCGCGACGCCGACGGCCGCGTCTGGTACGTGCGCAACGGCACGATCACCCGCGTCGGCAACGAGTCGCAGGGCTGGTCGCGGGCCTACTTCGACGTCCCGGTGGCCTACGACGCCGACATCACCGCCGTGCGCGCGGCGCTGGAGATCGTGGCCGAGGAGATCTGGGCCGACCCCGAGTTCCGCGAGAGCGTGATCGTGGAGGAGCCCCAGGTGTACGGCGTGGAGCAGCTCTCCGACAGCGCTCTGGTGTTCCGCATCACCGCCAAGACGCTGCCCTCCCACCAGGCCGAGGTCGCCCGGGAGATCCGGCTCAGGGTGAAGTCCGCCCTCGACTCGGCCGGCATCCCCATGGTCGCCCACGCATAGGCGGCGGCCCCTGCCACCTGCGGTTGGCCGCCGAACGCGGCCGACCGTAGGCTGAGAGCGTGACTGAGACCTCCTTCTACGACGCCGTAGGCGGCGAGGAGACCTTCCGCCGCCTTGTCCACCGTTTCTACGAAGGTGTCGCGGAAGACCCGCTGCTGCGGCCGCTCTACCCCGAGCCCGACCTGACGGGCGCCGAAGACCGGCTGCGTGGATTCCTGATCCAGTATTGGGGCGGCCCCAACACCTACAGCCAGGAGCGCGGCCATCCCCGGCTGCGCATGCGCCATGTGCCGTTCGTGATCGGGGAGGCCGAGCGCGACGCCTGGCTGCGGCACATGCGTGACGCGGTCGACTCGCTCGACCTGCCCGAGGAGCAGGCGACCCGACTTTGGGACTATCTGGTGTACGCGGCCCACAGTTTGGTGAACTCGCCGACATAGCGGGCATGACGCCCACATGGATATCCCCTGGTGGCGCGATGCCGTCGTCTACGAGATCTACGTTCGCAGCTTCGCCGACGCCTCCGGAGACGGCGTCGGCGACCTGGCCGGGGTACGGGAACGGATTCCGTACCTGAGGAGGCTGGGGGTCGACGCCATCTGGCTGACGCCGTTCTACCCGTCCCCGATGGCCGACGGCGGTTACGACGTGGCGGACTACCGCGGCGTCGACCCGCTGTTCGGCACGCTGGCCGACTTCGACGCGCTGGTGGCCGAGGCCCACGGGCACGGGCTGAAGGTGCTCGTGGACGTCGTCCCCAACCACAGCTCCTCCGAGCATCCCTGGTTCCAGGCCGCGCTGCGGGGCGAGGGCCGCGACCGTTACCTCTTCCGCGACACGATCAACAACTGGCAGTCCACGTTCGGCGGCCCGGCGTGGACCCAGACCCCCGACGGGCAGTGGTACCTGCACCTGTTCGCCCCCGCCCAGCCCGACTTCAACTGGCGCAACCCCGAGGTGCACGCGGAGTTCCTCGACGTCCTGCGGTTCTGGCTGGACAAGGGCGTCGACGGGTTCCGCATCGACGTCGCGATGGGCCTGTACAAGGCCGAGGGGCTGCCGGACGTCGGCGACCAGTCGTTCAAGTCGGTCTCGCCGGTCTGGGGGCAGCCCGAGGTGCACGGCGTCTACCGCGACTGGCGCAAGGTGCTCGACGGCTACCCGGGCGAGCGCATGGCCGTCGGCGAGGTCTGGACCGACAGCGCCGAGGATCTCGCCCTCTACGTGCGGCCCGACGAGCTGCACCAGAGCTTCAACTTCGCCTGGCTCCAGGCGCCCTGGTCGCCGACCGCGTTCAAGAAGGTGATCGACGACACCCTGGCCTCGGTGCCGTACGCCACCTGGGTGCTGTCCAACCACGACGTCGTACGCCATCGCACCCGCTACGGGACCGCCGATCCCGGCACGGGGCTGGCGCGGGCCAGGGCGGCGCTGCTCACGATGCTGGCGCTGCCCGGCTCGGCCTACCTCTACCAGGGCGAGGAACTGGGCCTGCCCGAGGTGACCGACCTGCCGGACGAGGCCAGGCAGGACCCGGTGTTCGTCCAGTCGGAGGGCAAGCTGCCCGGCCGCGACGGCTGCCGGGTGCCGCTGCCGTGGTCGGCGGAGTCCCCCTCCTACGGGTTCTCGCCGCCCGGCGTGCGGCCGTGGCTGCCGCAGCCGTCCTCCTTCGCCGAGCTGACGGCCGAGAAGCAGGAGGGCGACGCGGACTCGACGCTGGAGTTCTACCGCCGGGCCCTGGCCTGCCGCCGCGAGCTGGCGGGGGACATTCCTTACACCTTGGAGTGGCTGGATTCCCCCGAAGGAGCATTGTTCTTCTCCCGGGGCCCGCTGATCTGCGCGATCAACTGCGGGACGGAGGCCGTACGGCTGCCGGCGCACGACGCGGTGCTGCTGTCCAGCGGCCCGGTCCAGGCGGGGACGCTGCCGCCGGACACCGCCGTGTGGCTGCGCCGGGAGTCATGAGCGAAGGCCGGCCCGCTGCTCGCCGCGGACGGGGATGACGGGCAGCGAGAGCAGCGCGCAGGCCAGGCCCGCCGCGTACGCCGCCCAGTACCCCGTCCCGGTGATCAGCGCTCCGGCCAGCGGGGTCACCGCCAGGGCGACGACGTTCTGGACGGTGTTGTGGGTGCCGAGCACCTTGCCCGCCCAGGCGGGTCCGGCCAGCTCGCCCGCCCTCAGGTAGGCCAGCCCGTTGCCGGACACGGTGAGCACCGAGGCCGTCGCGAGCGCCGCCGGGCCGAGCAGGCTGTCCGTCCCCGTGCCCACGACCAGCAGGGCGAGCACGGCCAGGCAGGCGCAGGTGAGCAGCAGCAGGGGACGCATCCGCAGGCCGACCCGGTCCGACCAGCGGCCCACGGCCACGCGGACCACGGCCCCGGCCACGGCCGACAGGCCGAAGAGCTGGCCGGCCGCCACGGCGTCCCAGCCGTACAGGCCGACGAGGCAGGTGACGCCGTACGTGCTGACCACGATCTGCGGGACCGCGTGCAGCCCGCTGGTCGCGTGCACCCGCCAGAGCGCCGGCTGCCGGTACGGCGAGCGCGCCTGCTCAGCGCTCCCGCCGGAGATCGAGTGCGGCGGCTCGGCCAGGAACAGTGCGGCCAGGACGGCGGCCAGCAGGCTCACGGCGGAGCAGACCAGCAGCACGCCGGGCAGCCCGTGCGCCCGCGCGACCGGCGGCAGCACGAACGCCGCGACGGCCATGCCGAGGGTGTAGGAGACCTGCCGCAGGCCCATGGCGACCCCGCGCTCGGGCGGCTGGAACCAGCGCAGCACGATCCGGCCGCCGCCGACCATGGCCGCCGAGCCGGCCGCGCCGGCCAGCGCCAGCAGCGCGATCACCGCCCAGGCGGGCCCGGCGAAGGCCACGGCGGCGAGCAGCACGGCCGCCAGGCTTACGCCGATGCCGAGCACGAGACGCTCGCCGTGCCGGTCGGCCAGCGCGCCCCAGGCGACGAGCGCGATCAGAACCCCGATTCCCGGGGCGTTCCCAATGATTCCGGCCACCGCCAGCGGAACCCCGAAATGTCGCTCGATTTCCGGCATGACGAGCGGCAGGCCGAAGAGTCCTAAGGTGACGCTCGCGTGGGCGTTGACGCCCAACGCGAGCATCAACCAGCGCTTCCTGCCGGGGCCGGCGGGCGGCTGCGGTTCCAGGGCGGTCAGCCCTCGGCCGCGTAGCGCTTGAGCACGACCAGCTCGTCCTCGGTGAGCCGGCGCGGCGCGGCCCGTTCGACGTCGTAGGCCACGATCACCGAGGTGGCGGTCACGTAGATCTCGTCGTCGTCGCGGATCTCGTAGGACAGGGTGAAGCGGACCGGTCTGATCCCGGTGACCCAGGTCTCGACCCTGACCGGGTCGGGGCGCAGGCCGAGCGGCCGCCGGTAGTCGATCTCGTGGCGGGTCACCACGAGCCCTCCGAAGGGCGCCTCGCCCGCCCGCACCGGATCGATCGCGAACATGCCGAAGCGGGCGTCCTCCAGGTAGTCGAGGAAGCGCACGTTGTTCACATGCCCTTGGGAGTCGATGTCGGCGAATCTGACCATGCGGGGGAAGACGTGCCGGTGCGCCGAGGAGGGTTCTGCCACGTCCGCCACGGTACCCGTACCGTCCGGTCCGCCGGTCACCGGGCCTTGCGGCGGGCCAGGCAGGCCAGCACGGTCAGCACCGAGATCGAGGCCATGCAGGTGAGCGCCCAGCGGTAGCCGGTCACCAGCTCGCCGACCGCCTCCCCGGAGACCTGCGAGAGCGTCCCGGCGAAGACGCGCTGGTGCAGCGCGGCGGGGAGGGGCGCGGTGATGATCGACAGCACCAGGCCGGTGCCGACCACGTTGCCGGTGTTCTGGAGCATGAGGCGCATGGCGTTGACGATGCCGAGGCGGTCGGAGGGCAGGCCGTCCAGGATGGCGGTGGTGTTGGAGGGCAGGAAGACGCCCGAGCCGAGCCCGATGAGCACCAGCCCGGCGGTCACCGCCGCGTACGGCGTGCTCGCCGACATCGTGGCCAGCAGCACCAGCAGCCCGCAGGTCGTGGTGGCGGCCCCGGCCACCGCCAGGGTGCGCGCGCTGGTCAGCCGCTGGAGGAACCCCGACGCCACCGACGCGGCCATGGCCGCCACCGCCAGCGGCAGCACCTTCAACCCGGCCTGTACGGGATCGTCCCCCCGCACGGCCTGGAAGTAGAGCGCGACGAGGAAGACCATGCCCATGCGCGCCACGGCGTTGAGGAAGGAGGCGAGCGTGCCGAAGGCGAAGGCGCGGTCGTGGAACAGCCGCAGGTCCACGACGGGATGGGCGGCCCGCCGCTCCCTGGCCACGAACAGCGGCAGCCCCACGGCGAACGCGCCGAGCCCGGCCAGGACCGCCGGATGCCCCCAGCCCAGCCTGCCGAACTCCGACAACGCCAGCAGCAGCCCGCCCAGCGTGACCAGCACGAACACGCTGCCCGGCAGGTCGAGCCCGCGCTCGCGCCCGGCCGGCTCGGTCCGCCGCAGCGTGACCGCGCCCCACACCAGGCAGATCACGCCGATGGGCACGTTGAACCAGAACACCCAGCGCCAGCCCAGGTTCGAGGCGAGCACACCGCCGAGCGTCGGGCCGATCAGCCCGGCGATGGAGAAGGAGGCCACGTAGACGCCCATGCCCTCGCCCAGCCGCTCGCGCGGGAAGGCGTCGCTGACCAGGGCGGCGCTGTTGGTGAGCAACATCGCGGCGCCGACGGCCTGCACGACCCGCATGGCCACGATCACCCACGCGCCGGGCGCGAACCCGGCGAGCAGGGCGGCCGCGGTGTAGACGGCCAGCCCGAGCAGGTACATCCTGCGCCTGCCGAACATGTCGGCCAGACGACCGAATACCACCATGAGGACGGTCGTGGTCAACTGGAAGCCCAGCAGGATCCAGCCCGCGGCCGTGGCGTCGGCCCCGGTGTGCCGGGCGATCTCGGGCAGCGCGACGTTGATCGAGCTGCCGCCTAACCCGGTCAGCACGCTGGCCAGGCTCACGACCGAGAGCGTGCGCCAGGCGTGGCCGACGGATTCGGTGGTCGTCGTCACCAAGGGCCTGTCCTTTCTAGATTTTAATACTAGAATCCAGTTCAAGTCGTCGGCGGGTCAAGGATCGAGGTGTCGGATGAGCGGGATCGTCGAAGGTCGCGTGGTGATCGTCACGGGTGCGGCCAGGGGCATCGGGCGCGGGCACGCGCTGGAGTTCGCCAGGCAGGGTGCGAAGGTCGTGGTCAACGACCTGGGCGCGGAGGTGGACGGCACCGGTTCGTCCGGGGCCGCCGCCGAGGTCGTG
The DNA here is from genome assembly GCF_040675375.1 of Nonomuraea sp. NPDC049607. Taxonomy (NCBI): domain Bacteria; kingdom Bacillati; phylum Actinomycetota; class Actinomycetes; order Streptosporangiales; family Streptosporangiaceae; genus Nonomuraea; species Nonomuraea sp. NPDC049607. The sequence goes on along the minus strand of NZ_JBFAOV010000012.1, from coordinate 205,540 downwards.
GCCGAGATCGAGGCCATGGGCGGCCAGGCGATCGTCAACGGCGAGGACGTCTCCGACTTCGAGGGCGCCGAGCGCCTGATCAGATCGGCCGTCGAGCATTTCGGCGACCTGCACGTGCTGGTCAACAACGCCGGAATCCTGCGCGACCGCATGCTGGTCAACATGACCGCCGACGAGTGGGACGCGGTGATCAGGGTGCACCTGCGCGGCACGTTCGCGCCCCTGCGGCATGCCGCCGCCTACTGGAGGGCCAAGGCGAAGTCCGGCGAACGCCTCGATGCCCGGATCATCAACACGACGTCGTCCTCCGGCATCTACGGCAACCCGGGCCAGGGCAACTACGGCGCCGCCAAGGCGGGCATCGCGGGGCTGACCGTGATCGCCGCCAGGGAGCTGGAGCGCTACGGCGTGACCGTCAACGCCGTCGCCCCCGCCGCGCTCACCCGCATGACGGAGAACCTGATCCCGGCCGGGGCGACCGGCGCCGACCCCGACGACATCGCGCCGCTGGTGGTCTGGCTGGCCAGTGCCGAGGCGCGGGCCGTCACCGGGCGGGTGTTCAACGTGCGCGGCGGCATGATCAGCGTGGCCGAGGGCTGGCACGCCGGGCCCGGCGTGGACAAGGGCTCCCGCTGGGACCCGGCCGAGCTGGGCGCGGTCATCCCCGCCCTGGTGGACAAGGCCGCCCCCAACGCCCTGACCAACGGCCGCGTCCCCGGACGGGAGGACTGACATGCCGCTCGACCACTCGCTGATCGGCGTCGAGGGCCCGGCACACGAGCGTACGTGGACGGCCAAGGACACCATGCTGTACGCCCTCGGCGTCGGCTCCGGCCTCGACGAGCTGGAGTTCGCCACCGAGAAGGGGCAGCGGGTGCTGCCGACGTTCGCGGTGCTGGCCGCGCAGTCGCCGGGGCGGCGGCTGGGCGACTTCGACCCGGCCCTGCTGGTCCACGCCGAGCAGGGCTTCGAGCTGCGCCGGGAGCTGCCGGCCGCGGGCGGCGTGCGGACGACGTCGAAGGTGACGGGCATCTACGACAAGGGCTCGGGCGCGCTGGTGACCACCGAGGCCAGGGCCGTGGACCTGGAGACCGGCGAGCTGGTGATCGCCTCCCACAGCTCGGTGTTCATCCGGGGCGAGGGCGGCTTCGGCGGCGACCGTGGGCCCCGCGACGAGTGGACGGTCCCGGACCGGGCGCCCGACCACAAGGTGACCTGCCCGACCCGGCCGGACCAGGCGCTGATCTACCGGCTGTCGGGCGATCTCAACCCGCTGCACAGCGATCCTGAGTTCGCCGCCAGGGCCGGGTTCGACCGGCCGATCCTGCACGGGCTGTGCACGTACGGGGTGACCGGGCGGGCGTTGCTGCACACGCTCGCCGGGTCGGACCCGTCGCGGTTCGGGGCGATGTCGGGCCGGTTCAGCAGCCCGGTCTTCCCCGGCGAGTCACTGACCGTCTCCATCTGGGCCGACGGCGACGACGTGCTGTTCAGGACCGCCAAGGACGACGGGACGGTGGTGATCGACCGCGGACGGGCGACGATCAGTCGTCACCGAGCCCTCTGAGGGGATCGAGGCGGTGGATGAGCTTCATCGCCGCCTCGATGATCTCCCTGGCCTCCTCCTCGGTGTCGGACGTGGCCACCTCGCGGGCGGCCTCGCCGATGATGCTGGTCAGCACCGCCACGGTGAACCGGTCGAGCGGGTCTCCCCCGGCGCCGAGCAGGACGGCGTTCTGGCGCACCCACTCGCGCCCGCGGGTGCGGCGGATCAGCTCGAAGCCGGGCGGGCCGTCGCCGTCGATGAAGAGCCTGACCAGGTCGCGCCGGTCCCAGGCGCCGTCGAGGTAGGCGCGGGCCCCGGCGATCAGCAGCTCGACGGGGTCGCTGACGCCCGCCTTCTTGGCCTTGGCGACACTGGCGGCCGAGGCCTGCTCGTGGGCCGCCTGGTGGTCCTCGTAGAGGGCGAGGAACAGCTCGGTCTTGCCGCCGAAGTGGTGGTAGAGGCTGCCGACGCTGGAGCCGGCGCGGGCCACCACCTCCGAGACGTTGGAGTCGGCGAAGCCGTGCTCGCTGAAGACCTCACGGGCCGCCTGCAACATGCTCTTGCGCGTCTGAGCCGTGCGGCTCCACTCCCACGAGGACTTGCGTGCCATGCCGCCCATTCTAGCCCGGTAAATTCTAGAATCTGATTCTTGACCAGGGCGGCACGGGGGCTAGAATCCAGTACTAGAGAATGATTCTAGAAATTCAGGAGGCGGCCGTGGACTTCTCGCTCAGCCCGGAGGAACGCCAGATCCGCGACACCGTACGTTCCTTCGTCGAGAAGGAGGTCATGCCGCTGGAGCCCGAGGTCCTGCGCAACGAGCGCGAGGGCCGTCCGGGGCTCGATCCCGAGGTCGTGCGCGACCTGCGCGCCAAGGCCAGGAAGTCCGGCTTCTGGGGCATCAACACCCCCGAGGAGTACGGCGGCGCGGCGCTCGGCCCGATCATGTCCGCGATCATCGCCATGGAGATGGGCCGCACGTTCGTGCCCTTCTCCTTCGGCGGCAGCGCCGACAACATCCTGTACGCCGGCACCGACGAGCAGAAGCGCCGCTACCTCGTCCCCACCATCGAGGGCGAGCGGCGGTCCTGCTTCGCGATCACCGAGCCCGGCGCCGGCTCCGACGCCCGCAACATCCGCACCCGCGCCACCCGCGACGGCGCCGAGTGGGTGATCAACGGCGAGAAGACGTTCATCACCGGCGGCAGCGAGGCCGACTTCGTCATGGTGTTCGCGGTGGCCGAGGGCCACGGCGTGACGTGCTTCCTGGTCGACCGGGACATGGGCTGGAAGTCCGAGCCCATCCCGACCATGGGCGAGTGGGGCCCGGCGGCGCTGGTGTTCGAGGACGTACGGGTGCCCGAGGAGAACATCCTGGGCGAGCTCGGCAAGGGCTTCGAGCTTGCCATGCAGTGGATCGGGCAGGGACGCTACATGATCCCGGCCCGTGCCATCGGCTCCGCCGAGCGCATGCTCCAGATGGCCGTCGACTACGCCAAGATCCGCAAGTCGATGGGCCAGGCCATCTCGGAGTACCAGGCCATCCAGTGGATGATCGCCGACTCCCAGGTGGAGATCGAGGCGGCCAAGTGGCTCACCCTCTACGCGGCCTGGCAGGTGCAGCAGGGCATGGACGCCCGGCACGCCTCCTCCATCGCCAAGCTCAACGGCGCCGTGATGGCCAACCAGGTCGTGGACCGGGTGCTGCAGATCCACGGCGGCATGGGATACACCAAGGAGCTGCCGATCGAGCGGTGGTACCGGGAGCTGCGCCTGCTGCGCATCTTCGAGGGCACCGACGAGATCCAGCGCCGCACGATCGCCCGCAACCTCATCAAGGGCCACGCCAGGCTCGGCCTGATCGGAGAGTAGCCCCATGTCGGTCGAGGCACTGTTCAACCCGCGCTCGATCGCCCTGGTGGGGGCCACGGACAAGTCGGGCTGGTCGGTCAGCACGCTGCTGAACCTGCGTACCCACGGCTTCTCCGGGCCCGTCCACCTGGTCAATCCCAGGGGCGGGGTGGTGCACGGATCGCCGGCCTTCCGCAGCCTGACCGAGATCCCCTCCCCGGTCGACCTGGCCTACGTCATGGTGCCGACCGCGGCCGTGCTCGGCGTGCTGAAGGAGGGCGCCAAGCTGGGCATCGGCTGTTACGTGATCCTCACGGCGGGGTTCGGGGAGGCGGGCGCGGAGGGCGCTCGCCTGGAGGCCGAGATCGCCGGGTTCGCCCGCGAGCACGGCCTGACGATCCTCGGGCCGAACGGCAACGGCTACATCAACGCCGCCGCCGGCGTGACCCCGTACGGGCTGCCCATCCCCGAGCCGCTGCTGCGCGGGTCGGTCGGCGTGGTGTTGCAGAGCGGCGCGCTGGCCAGCTCGGTGCTCGGCTTCGCCCAGGCCCGCAACGTCGGCATCAGCCTGCTGACCTCGATGGGCAACGAGTCGGTCGTCACGGTCACCGACGTCGTCGACCACCTCGTGGACGACCCGGCGACCAAGGTCGTCGCCCTGTTCCTGGAGACGATCAGGAACCCGGCCGAGTTCTCCCGGGTCGCGCGCCGGGCGCTCGTCGCGGGCAAACCGATCGTCGCGCTCAAGATCGGCCGCAGCGGGCTGGCCTCGCACACGGCGCAGGCCCACACGGGCGCGCTCGTCGGCGACGACGACGTCATCGACGCCGCGATGCGCCAGCTCGGCGTGATCAGGGTGCGCTCGCTGGAGGACCTCATCATCACCGCCGGGCTGCTGGCCGCCACCGGGCCGCTGCCCGGCCGCCGGATGGGCGTCGTGACGCCGTCCGGCGGCGCGTCCGAGATCATCGCCGACCGGGCCGAGGACGAGGGCCTGGAGCTGCCGCCGTTCGCCCCGGCGACGGTCGAGCGCCTGGCCGGGATCGTGCCGTCGTTCGGCACCGTGCAGAACCCGCTCGACGTCACCGGTTACGTGCTCGTCGACCGCACCCTGCTCGGCCGCGCCCTGGAGACGGTGACCGCCGATCCCGGCATCGACCTGGTCATGCTGCTGTCCGAGCCGCCCAGGACCGCCCCTCCGGACCCGGCCCCCGTGCTCGCGATGTACGAGGCCAGCTCGCGGCGCATCGCCGAGTCGCCGGTGCCCGTCGTGGTGGTGAGCAACGTGCTGACCGACGTCACGGAGTTCGGGCGGCGGGTGCAGAAGGAGACCGGGTTCCCGTACGTCATGGGCGGGATCGAGCACGGGCTGACCGCGATCGGCGCGGCGGTGCGCTGGTCGGAGGCGCACCGCAGGGCGCTCACCAGCGCCCCGGCCGGGCGCGCGGCGGTCACCGGCGCGCCCGAGGGCGCGAGCGGCGTGTGGGCCGAGCACCGGGCCGCCGCCCTGCTCGCCGCCGCCGGGCTGCCCGTGGTGCCGTCCGAGACCGCGGCGGACGAGGCGGCGGCGGTCGCGGCGGCCGAACGTTTCGGCTACCCGGTCGTGCTCAAGGCCGCCGCCGAAGGGCTTGGGCACAAGAGCGACATCGGCGGCGTACGGCTCGGGCTGTCCGGGCCCGAGGAGGTGCGGCAGGCCTACCGGGAGGTGGTGGCCGCGGCGCGGGCGCACGCCCCGGACGCGGGCGCCCTCATCCAGCCGCAGCGCGGCGGCGGGGTCGAGCTGCTGGTGGGCGTGGTGCGCGACCCGGCCTGGGGGCTCACCCTCGCGGTCGGGCTCGGCGGCGTCTGGGTGGAGGTGCTGCGCGACGCGGCCCTGCGCGTGCTGCCGGTGGACGCAGTCGAGGTCCGCCGGGCCCTGTCCGAGCTGCGCGGCGCGGCCCTGCTGGACGGCGCCAGGGGCACCGAGCCGGCCGACCTGGACGCGGTGGCCGACGTGGTGACCCGGATCGCCGCCTTCGCCGAGAGCCTGGGCGACGCCCTGGAGTCCCTGGAGATCAACCCGCTCCTGGTCACCGGCTCCCGCGTCGAGGCCCTGGACGCCCTCATCACCTGGCGCCCACCGGCCCCCTGACCTCGGCCGCCCCGGGCGGGACCGCCACGCGCGGCCCCGCTCAGTGCCCGAGGCTCTTCAGCAGGATCATCACGGCCCCCAGAGCCCCCGCACCGGCACCGCAGAGCAACCGGACCCAGAGCCGGTCGGTCTTCGGCGCCGCCGCGAAGAAGCCCAGCACGGTGAGCAGGACGACCGACACGACGATCTCCAGGTACACCGACGCGTCCACGGACATCGCCCCGGTCATCGCCACGCACAGGATCACCGTGAGCGGCACCAGCCCCCACAACATGCCGGTGGACCGCATCACCGCGCCTCTCACCGCCTGGCGCACGTCCGGCGACCGGTCGCCGACGATCTCCGCGAACGCGTGCGCGATCCAGAACACGATGACCGTGCCGATCGCGGTCACCAGCAGCTCGTCGGCGTCGCTGATGAAGTGCGAGAGCCCGGACACGACGCCGGCCGTCAGGATGGTCCCGTAGACCGACTCGCCGTTGACGAACCGCCCCACCCCGCGCGCGGCTCCCGTTCCCACCCGACGAATCTAGTACGGCCCCCGCCCCCGCCCCGGCACCCGACGCGCCCCGCCTGCCCGGATTCTCTGGGTCCATGGCGCCCCGGTCCCGGATTCACAAGGTCCGGGGCGCCGCGGTGACGGACGTCCGCGTCCGCAGCAGCGCGGTCGTCGTCACCGGTCCGGCGGTCACCCCTGTGGTTACTCGACCTCGATCGGCAGCTCGTAGATTTCCGTCGTGGGATGGCCGGCCTTCTCGTGCACCCGCATCACCGCGTCCTTCGACGGCCCCGAGGACAGGCAGAACACCTTGCCCGAGTCGGGGTCGAGCCAGGCGCGCTCGAAGTGCACGCCCTCGGCGTCCTCGACCGCCAGGTCCCGCTCGTGTGCCTCGCGCAACTGCTCCTCGGTGACACCGACGAAACCACTGTGCACGTCCATGAACTTCGGCATCGCCGTCTCCTCTTCTCATGGTCTTCCGCTTCCGATGGAGAGGCGTTCCATCCCGTTCCATGCCGTTCCATCGGCCGTCCGGGCTCGCCTGCCCGGAGGGCCGACCGGGGAACCTAGGGCAGCCGGGACGCCAGGACGAGGGTCGCGGCCGAGGCGAACATGCCGCCGTTGCCCAGCACCACGCTCACCTCCACGTCCGGCACCTGCGCCGCCGCCTCCCCCCGGAGCTGCCGCACCGACTCCTGGATGGCGAACATGCCGTACATGCCGGTGTGGGTGTAGGACAGTCCGCCGCCGTTGGTGTTCATCGGCAGCCGGCCGCCGGGCGAGGTGTGCCCCTCGGCGACGAACGCCCCCGCCTCGCCCCGGCCGACGAAGCCCAGGTCCTCCAGCCCGTAGATGGGCACGTGGGCGAAGGCGTCGTACACCATCAGGTGGTCGACGTCGTCGTGCGAGATCTTGGCCTCGGCGAAGGCGGCCTCGCCGGACAGGCGGAAGCCCTTGGAGGTGGTGAAGTCCTCCATCTGCGAGACCATCGGCGCGTCCATGGCCTCGCCGGAGCCCAGCAGGTACACCGGCGAGCGGCGCGACAGCTCCTCGGAGGTGACGACCAGCGCACCGCCGCCGTCCGTCACCAGGCAGCATTCCAGCAGGTGGAAGGGGTAGGCGACCATCTTCGAGTCGAGCACGTCCTCGACCGTGATGAGGTCGCGGTACATCGCCCGCGGGTTGCGGGAGGACCAGCGGCGCTGCGCGACCGCCACCTCGGCCAGTTGCTCGTGGGTGAGGCCGGTCTCCTTCATGTGGCGCAGCGCCGTGACGGTGAACGACGTCGGTGGCCCGGCCACCCCGTACGGCAGCTCGAACTGCCCCAAAAGCGAGTCCGCGCCCAGCCCCCACCGGCCCGCGCCGACGCGCGACCTTCCCGACTCGCCGTGGGTGATCAGCACGGTACGGCACAGCCCGGCCCGGATGGCGGCGGCGGCGTGCCGTACGTGGAACAGGAACGACGACCCGCCCACCCCCGTGCCGTCGAGCCAGGAGGGCGTGATGCCGAGGGCGTGGGCGATCTGGATCGGGCCGGGCGTGCCGACCGTGGCGATGCCGTCGATGTCATGTTTCGTCATGCCCGCGTCGGCGAGGGCGTTGCGCGCGGCCTCCAGGTGGAGCTGGAAGGTGGAGCGGTCCGGCAGGCGGCCGATCTCGTCGGTCTCGGCCGCCCCGGCGATCACGATGTTCATCGGGCGCCTCCGGCGGGCTCGAAGAGCGGCACGTGCACGTCGCCGCGCCGCTCGAACACCACCCGCAGCTCCATGTCCAGCGGCAGGTTCTCGGGGGTGCTGGGCACGCCCACGATGTTCGTCATCATCCGCACGCCCTCCTCCAGCTCCACGACGGCGATGGCATACGGTCCGTCGGCCTCGAAACCGGGCGCGGGCCTGTGGTTGATGACGTACGAGTACAGGGTGGCGCGGCCCGTCGCGCGTACCCACTCCACGTCGTCGCCGCCGCAGTGGGGGCAGCTCGGCCGGGGGTAGAAGTAGTGCCGCGCGCACGTCTGGCAGCGCTGGATCCTGAGCTCTCCCGCGGCCGTGCCGTCCCAGAACGGTTGGGTCTCGGGCGTGGGCTTCGGTACCGGTTTCATCGGCCTCCCTAATCTGGTTCTAGAATCCCACTCTAGATCTAGGTTCGGTTCCGAGGGAAGGCTCAGGACTTCAGGGACGCGGGGACCTCAGGGGGTGGGGGTGGTCAGGGACGGGGGGGCGGTCAGGGACGGGGGGGCGGTCAGGGGCTGGGGATGCCGTCGCCGTTGCGGCCGCGTCCGGCCAGCACCTCCTCCAGCGTCGGACGGGTCTCGTCCGGCTCGCGGAACCCCGGACAGGCGAGCTGGATCAGCACCCCGTGCGCCTCCTTGGGGTGCAGGAACACCTCCTGCCAGCGGACGTCGGCCCGGTTGAGCCCGTGCAGCCGGTAGCCGCGCTCGGTGAGCCGGGCGACGGCCGCGTCCATGTCGCCGACGTGGAAGTTCAGATGGTGGACGCCACCCCGCCCCCGCGTCAGCCCGAAGAAGCTGTCGAAGAACGTGGACCCGGCCAGCGGCTCCATGAGCTCGATCTTGCTCCCGTTCTGGTACGTGAGCTGCAGCGTGCGGTACCCGTTGACCCGGTTGTCACCCCCGCCCCCCAGGTGGCGGCCCCCGAGCAGGTCGCGATAGATCGGCAGCAGGTCCCTGATCCGGGGAGCGGCCACGGCCGTGTGGTCGAAGGTCACGTCGAGGCCGTCAAGTTCCAGGTCCACGCACGGCTCCTTACTACGAGCGAATCCTAGAATTTGATTCTAATCACCTCATACCGGGTACGCACTCTTGACGTCCGCCGATGCGAGGAGCAGCATCTCAGAAATGGATTCTAGAGCTAGCTTCTAGAACTCATGACGGGGGGCCTAGGCTCGACAGAAAGGCTTGTCATGAGGCTGTCCTACGTCCGCGAGCTCGACGAGTACCCGACCGGCGCCCGCCGGATGAAGATCCTCACCATGGCCGTGCTGGCCATCCTCATCGGCTCCTACGAAGGGCAGATCGCGCCCGTCGTACCCCTCCTGCTCAAAGACCTGAACATGTCCCTGGCCACGTACGGCGCGGTCTCGGGGGCCGCGGCGGTGGCCGGGGCGATCGCCTCCATCCTGGGCGGCAGGCTCACCGACCGGGTCGGCCGGGTCCGCCTGCTCATCCCGCTCATGGCCCTCACCGCCGTGTGCTGCTTCGCCATGACGCTCGTGCACAGCCCGCGCGACCTGCTGATCGCCCGCATCCTGCTGGCCTTCGTGGACGGCGTGGCCATGGCCTCCACCGCGCCGCTGATCCGCGACTTCTCGCCCCGGCTCGGGCGGGCGCAGGCGTTCGGATTCTGGACGTGGGGCCCGGTGGGCGCGAACTTCCTGGCCGCCGCCGTCGCCGGCTGGACGCTGCCGATCTTCGACGAGTCGTGGCGGTCGCAGTTCGTCATCATGGGCTGCTTCTCTCTGGTGATCTCGGCGGTCATCGCGTTCAACATCGCCGACCTGTCCCCCGAGCTGCGCGCCAGGATCCAGCACACGGAACGGGCCGCCGAGGAGGTCGTCGACCTGCGGCGCCCGCCCACCATCCGGTCGCTGTTCGCGCGCCGCAACATCTGGGCCCACGTCGTCGGCATCTCGCTCTGGCTGGTGCTCTACATCACGCTGTCGCTGTTCGGCCAGACGATGCTGGTGGGCTCGCTCGGCATCAGCAGCGCGCAGGCGTCCACGATCATGGCCGCGTTCTGGAGCCTCAACCTCATCACGCTGATCGTCACCGGACGTCTGTCGGACCGTCTGCAACTGCGCAAGCCGTTCTCGCTCGCCGGCACGATCGCCGCGGTCCTGGTCACCGCCTACCTCGCCGTCGCACTCGGCCAGGAAGGCGTCTCCACCGGCACGCTCATGGTGGCCGGCGCCCTGCTCGGCGGCTCGCTCGGCGTCGCGTACGCCCCCTGGATGGCCAACTACTCCGAGGACGCCGAGGACGCCGACCCGCGCCTGCAGGGCACGGCCTGGGGGCTGTTCGGCTTCCTGAGCAAGGCGATCGCGGTGGTCGGGCTGCTGGTCATCCCGCACGTCGTGGCGGCCACGAGCTGGCAGACCTGGCTGTTCGTGGCGCTGGGCTGCCTGGTGCTGTTCATCCCCGCGATCCTGCTGTTCAACGGCCCCTGGCGACGCACCACCCCGGCCCCCGTACCGATCGCCCTCACCGAAGCCGAAGGCTGATCCCCCGTCGTACAAGGCTCGTCCGGGCCCTCCCGCATGGCGCTCCGGCCCCTCACAACACGCGAAAAGCGGCGAGCCCCTGGGAAGAGGCCCGCCGCTCGTCGGCTCGGGACGTCAGTCCCGGTGCAGCTTCCGGTACGTCACCCGGTGCGGACGGGCCGCGTCGGCACCGAGACGCTCGATCTTGTTCTTCTCGTAGTCGGCGAAGTTGCCCTCGAACCAGAACCAGTTCGAGCCTTCCTCCCACGCGAGGATGTGGGTGGCGATGCGGTCGAGGAACCACCGGTCGTGCGAGGTGATCACCGCGCAGCCCGGGAAGTCGAGCAGCGCGTTCTCCAGCGACGACAGCGTCTCGGTGTCGAGGTCGTTGGTCGGCTCGTCCAGCAGCAGCACGTTGCCGCCCTGCTTGAGGGTGAGCGCCAGGTTGAGCCGGTTACGCTCGCCGCCCGACAGCACGCCGGCCTTCTTCTGCTGGTCGGGCCCCTTGAACCCGAACGCCGCGATGTAGGCCCGCGACGGCATCTCGACGTTGCCGACCTTGATGTGGTCGAGCCCGTCGGAGACGACCTCCCAGACGTTCTTGTTCGGGTCGATGCCGCCCCGGCTCTGGTCGGCGTAGGAGATCTTCACGGTCTCGCCGACCGTGATCGACCCCGTGTCCGGCGTCTCCCCACCCGTGATCATGCGGAACAGCGTGGTCTTGCCGACGCCGTTGGGGCCGATGACGCCGACGATGCCGTTACGCGGCAGGTCGAACGTCAGGCTCTCCATCAGCAGGCGGTCGCCGAAGCCCTTGGTGAGCTCGTCGGACCTGATCACCGTGGTGCCCAGACGCGGGCCCGGCGGGATCTGGATCTCCTCGAAGTCCAGCTTGCGGAACTTGTCGGCCTCGGCCGCCATCTCCTCGTACCGCTGGAGACGGGCCTTGCTCTTGGTCTGGCGGGCCTTGGGGTTGGAGCGCACCCACTCCAGCTCGTCCTCCAGGCGCTTCTTGCGCTTGGCGTCCTTCTGGCCCTCGACCCTGAGACGCTGGGCCTTCATGTCGAGGTAGGTGGAGTAGTTGCCCTCGTAGGGGTAGCAGCGACCGCGGTCGAGCTCCAGGATCCAGGTGGCCACGTTGTCCAGGAAGTACCGGTCGTGGGTGACGGCCAGCACCGTGCCGGGGTACTTCTCCAGGTGCGACTCCAGCCACTGCACGCTCTCGGCGTCGAGGTGGTTGGTGGGCTCGTCGAGCAGCAGCAGGTCGGGGGCCTCAAGCAGCAGCTTGCACAGCGCCACGCGGCGGCGCTCACCACCGGACAGCTTGCTCACCTCGGCGTCGGGCGGCGGGCAGCGCAGGGCGTCCATCGCCTGCTCCAGCTGGCTGTCGAGGTCCCACGCGTTGCGGTGCTCCAGCTGATCCTGGAGCTTGCCCATCTCCGCCAGCAGTTCGTCGCTGTAGTCGGTGGCCATCTGCTCGGCGATCTGGTTGTAGCGCTCGAGCATCGCCATCGTCTCGGCGACACCCTCCTGCACATTGCCCAGAACGGTCTTTTCCTCGTTGAGCGGCGGCTCCTGCTGGAGCATGCCGACCGTGAAGCCCGGCATCAGCTTGGCGTCGCCATTGGACGGCTGCTCCAGGCCGGCCATCATCCGGAGCAGCGTCGACTTACCGGTGCCGTTCGGCCCCAGGACACCGATCTTGGCTCCGGGCAGGAACGACAGCGTGACGTCGTCAAGGACAACCTTGTCGCCGTGCGCCTTGCGCACGCGCTGCAGCGTGTAGATGTACTCCGGCATGCTCCCTAGCTTAGAGGCTGCACGCCCAGGCTTCCGCCGCCCAGCCCCATTCCCCTCCGCCCTTCCCTCCCCCCGCCACCCCTCAGCCCCTCGACGCCACAGTCCTCACGGGGTCTTCCGGCCGGGCAGAACCCCCTGCCGCCGCAGCCGAACGCCCACCCTCGGCAGGACACCGATCAGCCCGTCAGCACCAATGGCGACCCCCGATCAACACCGCCTCCGGTCGGCGAAGCCGACCCGGTCACGAACCGGTGGTCCGCGCCTGCGCGCTCCAAGCACCCGACGATTCGACGTCAGCGGACCGCGTCCTCCCTGACCGCCCCCGCAACGTCCGTCGTCACGCCCTCCCCGGTGGCGAGAAGCGCGGCGGCCGCGGCCCGCGCTCGCAGCGCAGGGCGGATTGAACGTTCGCGTACCGCCGTGACGATGGCCCCGTCCACCAGCAGCACGAACAGGTGCGCCAGCTCGACGGCGTCGGGCCGCGCGTCCCGCTCGATCAACTCCGCCACGTAGGCCCGCACGCGCTCCTTGTGCTCGGCCGCCACCCGATGGGCCGCGCTGTCCGGGTCCGCCGTCTCGATCATGGTGTTGATGAAGGCGCAACCACGGAAGTCCGCTCTCGCGAACCGCTCGGCCAGGGCGTCGAAGACGTTCAGCGCATGCCCACCCAGAGCCTCCACCCGTTCGGCCAGCCATGCCCGCCACCGCTCGTCCCGCCGCCGCAGCACCGCGACGACCAGGTCGTCCTTGCTCGGAAAGTGCCGGTAGAAGGAGGCACGCCCCACGCCCGACACACTCAGGATCCGCTCGACCCCGACGGCTCTGATCCCCTCCGCGTAGAAGAGGTCCTCGGCGGCGTCGAGCAGTCGTTCGCGGGCGCGGGTGGGCATGCCTCCAAGCTATCCCGAACTTTCCTAAAACGGAACCATTCGGTATCGTCTTGCCGAGACGGAACCGATCAGTACCGTTTTGGAGACATCATGCCCCGCCTTCCGCAACTGACCGAAGACCACGACGGTCTGCTCGAACAGACCCGCCGCCAACTCGGCAAGGTCCCCAACCTGTACGCCGCCCTCGCCAACGGCCCCGCCGCCCTGGCCGGCTACCTCGCCATGCGGGAGCACCTCAGCTCGGGCGTCCTCACGCCCAGGCTGCGGGAGCAGATCGCCCTGTTCGTCGCCCAGGAGAACCACTGCACTTACTGCGTGAGCGCCCACACCATGCGCGGTCACCGTATGGGCATGTCCGACGAGGAGCTGATCAAGACCCGCCAGGGCGCCGACGACGAGCCGCACGCGGCAGCCGTCCTGGCGATCACCAGGGCGATCATGCACACGGGCGGCGCGGTGAGCGACGACGACCTGGACGCCGCACGGGCCGCCGGCGTCTCGGACGCGGAGCTCGCCGAGATCGTGGGCCACGTCGCCCTCAACACCTTGTCCAACTACTTCAACCATCTCGCCCAGCCCGAGCTGGACTTCCCGGAGGTGCAGGCGTGAACCCCACCTGGAGAAACGGCACCGTCGAACTCCTCGACGGCTACACGCTGACGGACTCCGAGGGCCGCCGCCTGTCGAAGGTGGAAGGAGTACGGTTCGCCATCGAAGGCGGGTACCTCAACGTCGAGGTCCCGGGTGTACCGCACGTCCAGATCGTCTCGGCGCCCGCCGTCCGCCTCGTCACCTGCGACAGCGTCACCACGTCCTGACATCCCGGCCGGCTTCCCCGGACCGGCACCGGCAGGGGCAGGCCCCTGACCCGCACCTCCCTCAGACGCCTGCCCCCAGCTCCTCCGAGAGCCCTCGGCGGAGGCGGCCGACCGCCGCCCTGCAGATCCGCAGCCGACCGACAGCCCCACGGTCGGGAGATCGACGCACGCGACCGGCACGATCGCCTCGTCGTACGAAGCGAGATCACACGGCTTGCTCCTCGGGCGACGGCGGTTGCGGCGGCTGGACGGCGGGGATGCAGACACGGTCCCGTCCCAGTTCCTTGGCTCGATAGAGCGCCAGGTCAGCGGCGGCCAGCAGATCGATCAGATCGTCACCGTGCACGGTCATCAGCGCGACCCCGACCGAGATCGTGATCCGGATCAACGCGTCGTCCACCGGGGTCGCCATGTGCCCGATGTGCGTACGAAGACGTTCGGCGACCTGCCGAGCCTCGTCGACATCCGCGCCCGGCAGCAGGACGACGAACTCCTCACCTCCGAACCGCCCCACCACGTCGGAGTCCCGCAGCTCCCTGCGCAACATGGCCGCCACCCCGGCGAGGACCTCGTCGCCGACCAGGTGGCCGTGCGCGTCGTTCACGCGCTTGAAATGGTCGATGTCGATGATCAGCAGGGCCAGCGTCTCGCCGCTGCGACGCGCCCGCAGGATCTCGGTGTCGGCCTCCCGCTGCCAGGCGGCCGCGTTGAGCAACCCCGTCTTCGAGTCGGTACGCGCGGCGGCCTGCAACTGCGCGTGCAACAGGCTGCGTTGCAGCAGGACGACCGGCGGCAACGCGAGAACCAGCAGAGCGAGGTTGAGCCCGCACCCGATCGAGACCGTGACCCCGAGGCACAGCTCGACGATGTCCAGCAGCACGCTCTCCCTGTTCCACAGCACCTCCTGCCACGACCCCTCAGGGTCGGACGTGTGCGCCGCGACCGCGATGAGACCGATGTTGAGCAAGGAGAAGAGCACAGCGGCCGTCACCGCGTAGGCGATCGGCGGCCCGCTCCCCTGCGTCAGCACCCAGGGATCCGGGACGACCCAGTGGAAGGCCACCGACGCCGTACACCCGGCCAGACCGATGGCCGCCGAGCTGAACACCCGACGGTAGAGAACTGTGGCGCGGACGCGCACCTGGAGCAGGATCTGCAGCACGATCGGCGCGAAGAGGGCGTAGACCGGCGGCAGGAGCAGTGCGACCGGCAGCCACCAGGCCGACAACAGGTCGCGCGAGACTCCGGCGGGCATGCCCAGACGCCTGCTGGCCTCGATGCAGACCGCGCCGCATGCCATGAGCGCGGCAAAGGTCAGCAAATCCGGCCATTGGAAATCGGTAGATCTCGTGAACAAGGTAATCGCGACGGCATCGAGGGCGACAATGGCGCACAGATACGCCACAAGCGGGCGCCGTTGCCCGAGCAATGGCCAGCGACCGGCCAGTCTTGACACACCGTCGCGAGACTTGATCGTGGCGTGACTGGTCGCCGCCATCTCGTCTCCTCCCTGACTAACGATGTGTAACACAATAATTGCGGAGTGTGCGTTATGCGATGGGAACCGCTACGTTGAAACGACCACGCCCGCTCACTCCGCGAGCGGGCTGCCGGAAAGGAGCAACCATGGTGCGGGGCGTGACCTGGACATGACCCATGCTCTAGGTATCTGACGCGGACAAACACCCCATCGGCCCCCCTTCGGGGTGGCATCGGGGCCATCGGCCGATGCCCCTCCCCCTCCCCTTAGGCCGTCCCCTGCGCGGGGCGCCGACAATCGGCTGCTGCCCCTCCGCCCCGATCGCTTCCCACCCCGTCCACCGGCCGGTGATCGACCGCGAATCGGGATTCACACCGCCAAGGTGCGCATCACTCCAACAACCGGGTGTCTCATCACGCCCGCCGGCCGGGCCTCGCGTCAGACGGCGCACCGTCTCACCCCCATGAGACACACTCCGGTTCCTCACGACGTCCCCTCTGCCGACGTCTGCACGCGCCCGACCGCAGACACCGGCGGCGGGCAGGAGCACCGCGCGTCCGTACGTGCGCGCTCCCGAGTCGGGTGTGCGCAAGCGAAGGTGACCAAGCAGCTTCCCAGGTGGCCGCCCCGAAAGTGCAGCGGACGACCCCCAATGCACTTGACGCGACGTAGGCGAGGGGCGACCCGGCGTAGGCGAGGGCGCCGTGAAGGTGGACAAATCCGCAAGGCGGCGGACAGCCGCGCCGGTGGACGAGCGCCTTCCCAGGTTGGGCCTCCCCGCAGGCTGGAGGTCGCCGCCTTTGTGGGCGGCGCCGTGTGCGCGTACTCCTGTCGGCGAGCGGTCGCTCGCGGTGCGGGGAGGCGCGTGTCTTGCTGGTCGCCTGAGCAAGGCACCGGCACACACGCGCCTCCACCGACAGCGGCCACCCTCACGGCACGAGCATCCACCGACGTCAGTGCCTAGCCGTACAGAGCTCTAGCCGTACAGAGCTCTAGCCGTACAGAGCTCTAGCCGTGCAGATCCCTGGCCGTGTGACGCCCGGCTGTGTGACGCCTGGCTGTGTGACGCCTGGCTGTGTGGATGCCTGGCCGTGGGGTGGTGCTGGTGTCAGGCGGCGGCCTTTTCCGGGATCTGGGTCTTCGTCCGGGGCCGGGCGGTCGGGCCCAGGGGGCGGACTGTGCCGGTCTTCGTTGCCGAGCCACGCACCCGGTGCTCTCGGGTGCCCGTGTCGGCGTCGACGTAGTCTCCCGAGGCGGGAGCGTCTTCCGAGGCGGGGTCGGCCGGGGTTTCAGGGACGGGCACAGGGGGTGTGGCCGGCTTCGGGGTGGTGGCGCCGGGGTCGGTGGCCGCGATGGCCATTGGCGCATGGTCGGCTTCCGGCCTGGCATCCTCGTCGTGAGGCTGGGCGGGGACGGTTCCGGCGGCGTCGGCGGTCAGGGAGACCGACGGGTCGGCGGTCAGGGGGATCGACGGGTCGGCGGTGGGGCGGGACGGCGGGCGGACGGGCCTGGTGCCCATGGCCCAGTCCTGAGTCTCCTCGTCGAGGCGTTCGCGCATCTCCTTGGTCATCGAGCCGAGGCCGCCCCCGCGCTCCGGCTTGGTGAAGGCGCCAGTGCCCCAGCGCAGGTCGTGCCCCACCGCGCTGGCCTCGATCTCCGGCATGAAGCGGCGGTCGCCCTCCGCGCCGAACTCGCGGATGCGGAGCTTGCCGGACACGACGACGGGTTGCCCCGCCCGTACGCAGCCGGCGACGTTGTCGCCCAGCGCCCGCCAGCAGCGGACGGTGAAGCAGACGCGCTCACCGTCGGTCCACTGCCCCGTCTTCCTGTCGAAGTAGCGGTGCGAGGTGAACACCTTCAGCGATGTGACCCTGGTGCCGTCGTCGAAGCTGTACTGCCGTGGCTCTGCTGCGACGTTTCCGGTGAGCGTGATGTAGATGTCGTTCATCCGTGCCTCCCATGATGCGGGCCTGCTGCCCGCGACCTGGGAACACGGTGCCTGAAGGGGGCCGGGTGGGGTGGAGGCGAACGCCGTTCTGTGGATGAGGGGACGGGAAGGGAACGAGCCTGTGGACGACGGCCGTACGAACAGACGGGGATCAGCTGGAGAGGTCGCGAAGGGCCGTGTAGAAGGCGTGGTGACGGCCTAGCTCGCGTTCGACCGGCTCCACCACCATCGTCGCCGACACCGCCGCCACCCGGCGGCGCATCTCCCGCTCCAGCCGTTCCCGCTCGCGCGAGGCCCCCAGCTCGACGAAGTTGCGCGAGGCGATGCCGGACAGGGCGCCCAGCCCGAGCACAGAAGCGATCATGAGCGCCACCCACGGCAGCGCGGCGCCGTCGCCGACCAGTTGCAGGGTCGCGGGCAGCTGCCTGGGCACGGTCAGCCCGGCCACCAGCCAGACCACGCCGGCCACGAACGCCACCACCAGCAGGTACTGCCACACCTTGAGCAGCCGCCACCAGCCGGGCACCCGGTCGAGGCGCGGCGCCACCTCCGTGAGCTCCTCGGTCAGCGCCTTCGGCAGCTGGGACGCGTGCGAGCGCGCCGCCTGTTGCACCGCGGACCGCCACACCGGGTCCATCCCGGACGACAGCCCGTCGGTGAGCGCCTGCACGGCGTTGGCCACCTCGGCGGACTGCGCGCTCACCGAACCGGTCGTGATGCCGCGGATCTCGTCGCCGACGTCCTGGAGACGCAGGCTCTTCAACGGATCCGGACGGAACTTGGCGAACCACCGCGGATACGGCCAGCCGACCCACTGGCTGGACCGCTCGGCGTAGACGTTCTCCATGGCCTCCCCGACGGCGGGGACGCCGATCGCGTCGCAGAGCGCGTCGGTGAGCCCCATCCTGCGCGCCTCGTCGACCGACGACGGCACGAGCAGCGCGTCGCCGAGCGGCATGGCCTCGCCGAGCCGCTGCTCCATGCGCTGGAGGTCGGCCTCCAACTTCTGGATGGCGGCGCGGCGGCGGCCGACGGCGGTCGCGATCACGCTCTTGAGGCTCTCGACGCCGCGCCCGGTGACGGCCGAGGTGGGGACGACGCTGGGATGCTCGACGCCTTCCCTGCGCAGCAGGTCGTTGAGGTCGATGACCAGCTCGGCCAGCTCCGCGGCGGAGAGCTTGTCGGCCTGGTTGAGCGCGAACACGGTCACCGCGTCGTGCCCGGCCAGCTCGGTGACGTAGCGGCGGTGCGTGGAGGCGTCGGCGTACTTCTGCGGGTCGAGCACCCACACCACCAGGTCGGCCAGCCCGATGAGCCGGTCGGCCTCGTTGTCGCTGAGCGCCCGGATCGAGTCGTGGTCGGGCAGGTCGAGCAGGATCAGCCCGTGGAGCTGGCTGTCGCCCTTGTCGAGCGCGCTGGTACGGGAGAAGCGGTGGCGCTGCTGGATCCGCAGCCAGTCGAGCAGCGGCGCCGAGCCCTCCAGCCCCCACACGCAGGCGTGGGTACGGGCGGTCGTCGGGCGGCGTACGCCCGTGGGCGACAGCTCAAGCCCCGAAATGGCGTTGAACAGGGACGACTTTCCGCTGCCCGTGCCGCCCGCGAGAGCGACCACGGTGTGCTCGGACGACAGCTTGAGCCGGTCGCCCGCGTGCATCAGCAGCGCTCCGGCCTCGGTGAGCAGCTTCTGGTCGAGCCGTCCGGGGCCGAGCTCCACCACCTTGTTGAGCGCGGCCAACCTCGGCGCGAGCCCCGCCCTCGGGGGCGTGGTCGTCGTCATCGGGCGACCTCAAGGTTGTAGGTCGCCTGGAAGAGGCGGGTCGCGACGGACTCGTCCGGGATGCCCGCGGAGTCGAGAGCGTGTACGTAACGCATGGATTCCTCGTCGAACAGCATGCCTATCCTGGCTCGCAGGTCACTGAGCGCCTTGGAGCCGATGCCGCGTAGCGACTCCGCTCCGAGCAGCGCGTTCACGAGCCGGTGCGGGACGCCCGACCCGTCGCCGCCGCTGAACATGGCGACCGTGAAGATCAGGGAGAGCGCGTCGGGATCGAACGAGACGAGCTTGGACACCGAGCGCTTGGTCACGCCCTCGGTCCGTACGAGCTCGTTCAGGTGATCCTGCCAGGACGCGATGGCTCGCCCGGCGTGCCGCAGAAGGTTGTCCGACGGGCGGTCCAGCCCTTCGACGAGCTTGGCGCCCAGCTCCGAGCGGTGCCGCCAGCGAGCGACCACCTCCTCGGCGGCGCGGTTGGCCGCGGCGACGATCACCGACTCCAGCCCGGCCCGGATCGCCGCCTTGAACGCCAGCACGCGCTCGGGCGTCTGTCTGCCCGCCTTGCCGCCCTTGCCGAACTGCAGCGAGCGCATGAGGTCGCCGGAACCCGCGAAGTCCTGCCAGCGGGCCAGCACCTCGCCGTGCAGCAGCGAGCCGTTCTTGGACGCCTTGTCGATCTCGGCCAGCGCGCCCAGGTAGGCGGCCTCCACGTCGCTGCGCAGCTCGGCCCGGAACACCGCCTGGCCCTCCAGGTGCCTGGCCAGCGCGGGCACGCGGGTGCGGAAGCTGTTGAGCACCCCGTTCAGGGTCTCCTGCACGGCCTGCGCGCGGCGCGCCTCGTCGACGGAGAGCTCGGCCAGCCAGAGGCGCAGGTCGGTGACCTCGCTGTCGGGCAGCCTGCCGTCGGTCACCGTCGCCTCGTGGATCACGAACCTGTCGATGTCGCCCAGGCCGTATTCGGTCAACATGCGGACGAAGTGCTTGAGCACGACGTCGGCCGAGCGCGGCTGCACCCGCGACAGCACGATGGCCAGGCGGGCGCCGCGCTCCTTGGCCAGGCGCAGGAGGTTCCAGGCGGGGGCGTCGGCGTAGCGGGCGGCGGTGGTCACGAAGATCCACAGGTCGGCGGCGTCGAGCATGCGGTGCGCGATCTCGTGGTGCTCCTCGACGACCGAGTCGATGTCGGGGGTGTCGAGCAGCGCTACGCCCTGCGGGAGCTTCTCGGTGGACACGACGACCAGGCCGTCCGTGCCGCTGTCGGGCGACGGCCGCTCCAGCCGTTCGAGGCCGGCGAGCAGCTCGCCCTCGGCGAACCAGCTTCTGTCGTCGGGGTGGCAGGCGAGGATCGGGGTGCCGGTGGTCGGGCGGCGCACTCCGGTGCGGGAGATGTTCCGCTCGGCCAGGGAGTTGACCAGGGTGGACTTGCCCGCGCCGGTGGAGCCCGCGATCACGATCAGCGCGGGGGCGGTGTTGGTGCGCACCCTGGGCAGGACGTAGTTCTCCAGCTGGGCGAGCAGGTCGGCCCGTGCCTGCCTGGCCTCCTCGGCTCCCGGCAGGTCGAGGCTGAAGCGCAGGTCGGACACGCTTTCGCGCAACGCGCGCAGTGCCGCCGTCATGGCCTCGACGACCTCGGCGGGCAACTCCTCGACCCGCTGCCCTGCTTCCGCGCCCTGTGGATCTTCCGGCTCCGGCACGGCGTCCGCGTCGGCCGCCGCGTCGGCCGCCGTGTCGGTGTCGGCCACGGCATCCGGGTCGGTGTCAGGATCGGTCTCGCCGCTGTCGTCGGCGGGATCGGCGGCATCCGTTCCGGCCTTGTCGGCCTCACCCGGGATCGTGATGTCGTCGGTGTCGGCCTCGACGTCGAACTCCTCTTCCGCCAGGTCTCCCGGGTCGGTGGGGTAGTCGGCGTCGGCGGGGACATCGGTGGCCGCAGTGTCTTCGGTGGCTTCGGTGGTGGCGGTGTCGCTGGGTTCGTCGTCGGCGGGGGTGTCGTCGAGGTCGCCGTCGTTGTCGTCAAGGGCGATCGCCTCGGCGAGGACGTCCTCGCCTTCCGTAGAAGGCGACGCTTCGGCTTCGGGAGCGGGGTCGGATCCCGCGTCGGCCTGAGTGGCGGGACCGGCGTCGGCGTCCTCTCCTTCGAGGTCGGTCGCCTCGGCGAGGGCGCCGGTGTCCACGTCAGCGTCGGGAGCGGTGTCGAGGTCGGGGTCGCTGTCAGAAGCAGCGCTCACCTCGGAGGGGACGGCATCTGCGTCAGGGGCGGGGGCGACGTGGGGAAGGGGGCCGTCCGTGGTGGGCGGGCGGTCGTCGCCTGTGGTGTCCGTCTCGTCGTGCGTATCCCGTGGTGAGAACTCTTCGGGGTGTGGGTCGAGCGGAGCGTCGTTCGGGGGTGCGTCGTCGTCGCCAGAAGCCGCGTCGGCCGGGACGTGCTCGGGCTCGATGTCGGAAGGGGTGGCTCCGGTGTCGTCCGCGTCGGCGTTCGGGCTCGCGGCCACCGGGTCGGACTCCGCGTCCGGGGTCGGCTCGGGGGAGGCGGGCTGCTGGGAGGGGGCGGCGGGTTCTTGGGCGGCGCGTTCCCAGAAGGCGGGCGGCCTCGGGCGCGGGTCGTTGCCCTCGCGCGGCTCGGCAGGGCGGGCCGGGGTGAACAGGCTGGGCCGTTCGGCGGGACGCGCCGGAGTGAAGAGGCTGGGGCCGGTGGGCTGGCCGGTCTCCGTCTCGGCGGACGGCCGTTGCGGCGCCGAGGGCACCTGCCGCGTGAAGGGACGCTGCGGCGCGGCCGGCTCCTGCGACGCCGAGGCCGGCGGCCCGGACGGGTGACGCGGGGCGGCGGGCTCGTCAGCACGCGGCGGCCGCTGGAAGAGCGAGGGCCGGCCAGAGGAGGACGACGGCTCGTCCGCAGCGGACGGCAGCCGTTCGGCAGAGGACCGCGACGGCAAACCGGAGGGGGACCGCTCACTGGTAGACCGCGATGGCAAACCTGAGGAGGACCGCTCACCGGTAGACCGCGACGGCAAACCTGAGGAGGACCGCTCACCGGTAGACCGCGATGGCAAACCTGAGGAGGGCCGTTCAGCAGAGGACCGCGACGGCAAACCCGAAGAGGACCGCTCAGCGGAAGACCGCGACGGCAAACCCGAAGAGGACGACGGCCCTTCGGTGGGGGGAGGCGGCGGGGCCGCAGGGGGTTGGGGGGCCTCGGGGGACGAAGGGGCCGGGTTTCCGGGGTCGGGCAGGTCGTCGTCCGTCACCGGACGGAAGCTCAACGTCTGCTCCCCCAGCGACTCGTGCCGCCCGTCATCCATGGCGGTGTTCACGGCGATCGCTCCGCTCGAACCATCTCGACCTCCTGGCCGACCCGCACGACGTCGCCGACGATGACGATCGCCGGAGGCCGTATCCCAGCCGCGGACACGCGGTCGGCCACGGTGGAAAGCGGTGCGACTACCGCCCGCTGGGTCGGAAGGGTACCGTCCTGTACCACCATTACGGGAGTCTCCGGCGCACGTCCGTCTCGAAGGAGCGCCTCGGCCACCTTCGGCAGCCGCTCGACGGCCATCATCAGCACCAGCGTGCCCTGGGAACGGGCCAGGCCGGGCCAGTCGACGGTGGAGGCCGGGTCGTCGGGCGCGACGTGCACGGAGATGACGTGGAACTCCTGGCTGACCCCGCGATGCGTCACCGGCACCCCGGCAGCGGCCGGGACCGCGACGGCGCTGGTGATGCCGGGCACGACGAGCACGGGGATGCCGGCCCGGGCACAGGCGATCATCTCCTCGCCGCCGCGCCCGAACACGAACGGGTCGCCGCCCTTGAGCCGGACGACGAACTTGCCCTGCCTCGCCCGGTCGACCAGCAGCTCGTTGATCTTCTCCTGGGACAGCGACCTGCCGTAGGGCACCTTGGCGGCGTCGATCAGCTCGACGTCGGGGGCGAGCTCGTCGAGCAGCGCCCGGGGCGCGAGCCGGTCGGCGATGACCACGTCGGCCTGGGCGAGAAGCTGCCGCCCGCGCACGGTGATCAGGCCGGGGTCGCCGGGACCGCCGCCGACCAGGGCCACGCCGACGGGCTTGGTGCGGTTGCGCCGGGCGTCGACCGTGCCGTCGCGCAGCGCGTCGACGACCGCGTCGCGGATGCCCGCGGCCCTGCGCGGGTCGCCGCCCGCGGTGACGGCCACGCTGATCTCGTCGACCCGGCCGGAGGCGGGGGTCCAGGCGGCGGAGGCGTCCTTGTCGTCGGCGCGCACGCACCACACGCGCTTGGCCTCCGCCTCGGCGGCGACCGCGGTGTTGACGGCCCTGTCGTCGGTGCACGCCTGCACGAGCCAGGCGCCGTCGCAGTCGCCGACCTCGTACGGCCGCGGGTGCCAGGTGACCCGGCCCGCCGCGATCAGGTCGTCGAGGGCAGGCGTGACGCCCGGGGACACGACGGTGACCTCCGCACCGGCCTCTAGCAGCGCGGGAACACGCCGCTGGGCGACGCGGCCGCCGCCCACGACGAGGACCCGGCGGCCGGAAAGCCGCAGGCCGAGGAGGTAGGGACCCATGGGGGGAATCTCCCGTTCGCGAAGGTTGTGTTCGGAGGTAAACCTACCGGCTCACCGTGCGTCGTTCGCTGCACACGGCTCAACGGCCGTCAAGAAGAGGCTGCGACGGGTCCCAGCGTGGCCCGCCCTGAGCGTCTTTGCGGCGTCTGGCCATGGCCGAGAGTGCCTCAAGAATAACGCGGTTCCCGAGGAACGCGGTGATGTCGGCGTGGTCGTACGGCGGCGAGACCTCCACCACCTCCATCCCGGCCACGGGCAGCTCGTAACAGATCCTGCGCACGGCGTCGAGGAGCTGCCTGGCCGACAGGCCGCCGGGCTCGGGCGTGCCGGTACCGGGGGCGTGCCCGGGGTCGCAGACGTCGATGTCCACGGACAGGAAGACCTGGTCGCACTCGTCGAGCGCGATCGTGAACGACTCCGTCAGGCACTCCTCCAGCCCGCGCGTCACGATCTCGGTCATCTCGTACGAGCGCATGCGCTGCGCCGCCATCCAGTCGAGCGTCTCGGGCTCGGGCCAGTAGCCGCGCAGCCCGATCTGCAGGAACCTGTCGCCCCGGATGGCGCCGGACTCGATGAGCCGCCGCATCGGCTGGCCGTGTCCGTGCAGGTGGCCGAACTCGATGTCGCCGGTGTCGGCGTGAGCGTCGAAGTGGATCATGGACGTGCGGCCCGGCTCGTACGCCCTGGCGGTGCCCCGGGCGTCCGGCAGCGCGACGGTGTGGTCGCCGCCGAGCACCACGGGCACGGCCCCGGAGGAGGCGATCCGGTGGACCGCGTCCTCGATGGCGGCCAGCGAGCCCTCGACGTCGCCGGAGTAGCACTCGACGTCGCCCGCGTCGAACACCCGCAGGTCGCGCAGGGCGTCGACGCGCAGGGCCAGGCTCGGACGGGACCCGTTGTGCGGCAGGTAGCAGGTCTGGCGCAGCGCCATCGGCCCGAACCTGGCGCCCGGCCGGTTGGAGGTGCCCCCGTCGAAGGGGGCGCCGATGATCACGACGTCGGCGCCGGCATGACTGGCCGGGTCCGCGAGGTCGCAGCGCTCGACGCCGAGGAACGTGATGTCGGGGCCGAACATGGGACCGTACCGGGACACTGCTCACCTCACGTGCTGTCTGGCGTGTCCCCCATCATCACACGGGTTTCTCGGTGACCCCCGCCGAGTCGAACGTCGCCACGTCGTGCATCACCCGTACGGCCGCGCACACCAGCGGATGCGCGAGCAGGCCGCCGGTGCCCTCGCCGAGCCGCAGCTCCAGGTCCACCAGGGGGCGCAGCCCGAGGTGGTCGAGCGCGGCGGCGTGGCCGGGCTCGGCCGAGCGGTGACCGGCCACGCAGTGACCGCTGACGTGAGGGTCGAGCGCGGCGGCGGCCAGGGCGGCCGAGCCGGCGATGACGCCGTCGAGGATCACCGGCACCCGGTTCGCCGCGCCGCACAGCACGAAGCCCGCGATGGCCGCGTGCTCGAACCCGCCCACGGCGGCCAGCGCGCGCAGGGCGTCGCTCGGCCCGGTGCCGCCCGGCAGGCCGTTGACGCGCAGCGCCTCGCGGACGATGTCCACCTTGTGCGCGTACGTCTCGTCGTCGATCCCGGTGCCCCTGCCGGTCACCTCGGCCGGGTCCTTGCCGGTGAACACGGAGATCAGCGCGGCCGAGGCGGTGGTGTTGGCGATGCCCATGTCGCCGGTGATCAGGCAGCGGGCGCCCTTGTCGATCAGCTGCTGGGCCACCGCGATGCCCGCCTCCAGCGCCCTGACGGCCTGGTCGACGCTCATGGCGGGGCCGCGGGACAGGTCGGCGGTGCCGTACGCGACCTTGCGCTTGATCAGGTCGGGGGCGTCGGGCAGGTCGGCGGCGACGCCGACGTCCACGACCGTCACGGAGGCGCCCACCTGGGCGGCGAAGGCGTTGGCGACCGCGCCCCCGGCCAGGAAGTTGGCGACCATCTGCGTGGTGACCTCCTGCGGCCACGGGCTGACGCCGCGCGCGTGCACGCCGTGGTCGGCCGCGAAGATGGCCAGGGCGGCCGGCTCGGGCACGGGCGGCGGGCAGACGCCGGAGGCGCCCGCAAGGCGTACGGCCACCTCCTCCAGAGCCCCGAGCGCGCCGCGCGGCTTGGTGAGCCGGTCCTGGTGGGCACGGGCCTCGGCGAGCGCCTCGGGGTCGGCGGGACGGATGGCTGCCAGGGTCTCGGCGAGCACGGGACACCTCCACTTAGTGAACGAGCTGGAGCGCTTCCTCGTAGCGGTCGATCACGACGTCGGCCAGCGTCTCGCAGTCGCCGATCACCTCGGCGCAGCGGATGTCGAGGTCGGGGTGGCCCGCGCCGTACGCCAGGGCCTGCGCCCACACGCGCTCCAGCAGACCGCCCGCGAACAGCAGGTACGGCACCACGATCACGCGCTTGGCGCCCAGCCGCCGGCAACGTTCGAGCCCGCCGGGCACGCCGGGCGGCGTCACCGAGACGAACGCGGTCTCGACGGTCATGTAGTCGTAGGCGTGCGTCTCCCAGAACAGCCGCGACACCCGGTGGACCTCGGCGTTGGCGACGGCGTCGGTCGAGCCCTCGCCGACCAGCACGACCGCCGTCTCGCCCGGCTCGACCTGCCCGGGGGCTTCGTCGAAGGCCGGCGTGTCAACGGCGCGCAGCCGGGGGCGGGCGCCGACCAGCTCCAGCGGGCGCGGCCTGGCCATCTCGGCGGCGGCCTCGCCGAGCCGGTCGGCCAGCAGCGCCAGCACGCGCGGGTCGGGGCCGAGGGGACGGCCGTAGTCGTACATGAGGGTGGGGTGGCGCTGCTGTTCGAGCGCCATCGCGGCCGGGAACTCCTCGCCCACCCTGCTGAGACTGAGCGGCAGCGCGACGAGACGGTGGTGGCCGCGCGCCATCAGGGACGCCACGGAGTCGCTCAGGCGCGGCGTGGCGCGTTCCAGGTAGCCACCGGAGACGTCGACGGCCGTCTGGTCGAGGCGGCAGCGGAGCCGGTGGACGAACCTGCCGAACTCCGCGGCGTAGGCGTCATCGTTCGAGCCCTGCCCGATCAGCAGGAGCGGCGGCTTCATTGAGGGAATCTCCGGTGCGTAGACAAAGTCACGCGAGGATAACCGATACGTGCCCGTGGGGGACAGGTCACGCTGCGTGCACGGGCCTGGCGTGCACCACGAAGACGGGGTCGGCGGAGGTCAGGCGGTGCGACCCGGCGGCGCCGAGCGTCAGCCCGGACGCCTGGATCCGCGTGCCCTCGGCGCGGTAGCCGTGCTCGCGCAGCAGGGCGAGCACGGCCACGGCCCGCTCGACCGTGCCGAGCGCGCACACCAGCGCGCGGGGCCCGCGGGCGGCGCAGGCCGCGAGCACGTCGGCGCCGCCGCCGCCGACGTAGACGGCGTCGGGGTCGGGCAGCGGTTCGAGCGCGGCCGGCGCCTGTCCCCTGGTCAGAGCCACTTTGACGCCGTGGGCCAGCACGTTGGAACGCAGGCGGGCGCAGGCGGACTGGTCGCGTTCGACCGCCACGACGGCCGCGCCCAGCCTGGCGCACTCGACGGCGATCTCGCCCTCGCCGGCGCCGACGTCCCAGACCAGGTCGCCGAGCCGGGGACCGAGCTTGGCCAGGACGAACGCCCGCACCTCGGCGGGCAGCCCCTTCCCGGACGGCAGCGCCCACTCCGGCGGTCCCGGCTGCGCCCCGGCCAGCCAGCCGGGCTCTCCCGGCCGGTGCAGCGGGTCGATGACGAGCACCACGTCGGGGTCCTTCCAGGGCCGGGTGGTGGCCTCGCCCATGCGGCTGTGCGTGACGCGCTGCTCGGGGCCGCCGAGGTCCTCGCAGACGATCAGGGCGCGCGGCGTGGTCGGTGCCAGCTCCCTGGCGATCTCGGCTGGGCCGACGCCGGGCGCGACGAGCAGCGCGACCTTGGGGTGGGCGCGGCAGGCGTTCACCACGCGGGCGAGCTGGCCGGGGCCGGAGGGGGCGACGACGAGGGCGTCCTCCCAGTTGAGCCCGGCGCAGGCGAAGGCGCGGCTGATCAGCGAGGTGGCCGGGAGCACGTCCGGCCGGAGGCCGTGCGCCCGTAACGTGCGGACGACTCCGAAGAAGCCGGGATCGCCCTCGGCGACCACGACGGCCGGCCCGCGGCCCTGTCCGAGGTGGCCGTCGAGGGCTTGCAGCAGGTCGCCGTCGTTCGCGGCCCGTCCTTCGACCCTGAGCCGGCCGAGAATGGCGGCGGGGCCGACGACGAGCTCCGCCTCACGCAGCCTGTCCGCGGCCCTGGCCGGCAGCTCGACCCCGTCCCAGCCGACAACCGTGATCATTCAGCCTCACCGTCCTCATCCCCAGGGTGACGGTTCACGCCGGGTTTCACCATGGGTCGGCGGGGCCAGTCCGCCGTGCCCTCAGGCCAGGTCGGACGGGAGGAGGCTGTAGACGACCAGGTCCTCGCCGCCGAGCGCGGCGCGGGCGACGCCCTCGCGGGTGAAGCCGGCCTTCTCCGCCACGCGCTGTGAGCCCGGGTTCGACACCGCCGCCCGCAGTTGCAGCCGGCGGAAGCCGTGGCGCTCGAACAGCCAGCGGGCGATGCCGGTCACGGCCTCGCCCGCGTAGCCGTGGCCGCGGGCCCAGGGGGCGGTCATGTAGCCGACCTCGGCCGTACGGTTGTGCCAGTCGAGGTCCCTGAGGTCCACGTTGGCCACGAAACGGGTGGTCGTGAACTCCTCCACGGCGAACGCGATGCCCGCGCCCCTCATCCGCATACGTTCGCAGATGTCGATGAAGCCGCGGGCGTGGTCCTCGGTGTAGTCGCGGGGGACGCCGGTCCTGGCCTGGGTGAGCGGGTCGGCGGCGGTGGCGGTCAGGTCGGGGACGTCGGCGAGATTGGGCTGCCTGAGCAGCAGCCGGGGCGTGCGCAGCTCGGTCCTCGGCAGGGCGGGCGCGGGCTCGCCGGAGTCCTCGCGCAGCCGTCCGAGGACGACCAGGTCGTGCGGGCCGTCCTCCTCCAGCACGGCGGCGCGCAGCACGCCTTCCCAGGTGAAGCCCGCTTTGAACGCGACGCGCAGGGAGGCCGGATTGTCCAGGTTCGCGGTCAGGTCGACCCTCCGCAGGGCGGTGGTGGCGAACACCCAGGCGGTCAGGGCGCGTACGGCCTCGGTCGCGTAGCCGCGGCCCCGGTACAGCGGGTGGACGCCGTAGCCGACCTCGGTCGTGCCCGCCGTCCAGGAGGTCTTGAACAGGCTGATGGCGCCCACGATGCGGTCGTCGGCCTCGGTCATGGCCAGGTGCAGGCCCTGCTGCGAGCGGTACAGCTCGTGCACGCCGTGCGTGAGCCACTGGCCGACGCCGGAGGGGTGGACGGGCGCGCCCGGCGGGAGGAAGCGGTCCCCGGGCCCGGACGCGGCCCCGACTGCGGCCTCGACCACGGACCTCACACGGTCGGCGTCACGGGGACCGAACGGCCGCAGCACGAGCCGTCCGGCGGCTATGCGCGCATCGGGATCGAACACGTGCGCACCCTACACACCCACGATGTTTGCCCACGAAAGCGGGGGTAGGGGCCGATCGAGAGGAGTGAGGGAACTATGGAACGTGGGAGCGACAAGCACGGTCCGCGCCTGGACGATCAGCAGAAACACGAGACCGAGGGCATGGTCCGCGGCGGCGGCAGCACGCACGCCGAGGAGTGGAAGGAGACCGAGTCCATGCCCGGGCCCGGCGAGGAGTCATTGCAGTCGTACCCCCCCGGACACGAGCCCGGCACCCCCCAAGGCATCACCCGGCGGGGCGTCGACATCCGCAGCGACCTGGCCAAGTGGCTCAGCGACACCCATTGGCCCGCGTCCAAGGACGATCTGGTCCAGCACGCCCAGGAGGTGGACGCGCCTGACCAGGTGGCCGACATGGTGCAATCCCTTCCCGACCGCCGTTTTGTGAACATCGCCGACGTGGCCAAGGCCCTCGGGCTCGGCCTGGAAGAGCGGAGGTGGTGACCGGTGCGCCTCGACTTCATCCGGCCGCTGTACGAGCGGCGCGGCCCGTACGCCTCGGTCTATCTGGGCGCGCTCACCGAGCCGCAGCGGGAGACGCACTGGCACAGCGTGCGTGACCAGCTCGACGGGACCGACCCCGCCACCATCGACGCCCTGGAGGTGGCCGCCAACCGGCCGGCCCCCGGCCAGGCGCTGTTCGCCACGCACGGGGCCGTGGTGCTGGCCGAGCCGCTGGCGCGGCCGCCGTACGAGCTGGCGACCGTGTCGCCGCTGCCGCACGTCACGCCGATGCTGATGCAGCGCGGCGAGAACGTGCCGCACCTGCGGGTCATCGTGGACCACGCGGGGGCCGAGCTGTCGGTCTTCGGCGGCGGCGCGGCGCGCACGACCACCGTGGAGGCGGCCGACTGGCCGCTGCAGAAGACCGCCCAGGGCGGCTGGTCGCAGAAGCGGTACGAGCGGGGCGCCGAGGAGACGTGGGAGAAGAACGCGGTCGCCGTCGCCCGCGAGATCGACGAGCAGGTCCGCAGGATCGGCGCCGAGCTGATCATCGTGGCCGGCGAGCCGAAGTCGCGCTCCTACCTGCTGCAGCACCTCAGCACCAAGTCCGCCGACCGGGTGATGATGGTCGAGCACGGCAGCCGCTCCGACCACGGCCAATTCGAGGAGGACGTCGAGCGCGCGCTGGACGACTGGCTCGACCGCCGCCGCGCCGAGCTGCTCGACCGCCACCGCGAGTCCTCGGGGCCGGCGGGCCTGTCCCAGGTCGCGCACGCCCTGCGCGAGGGCAGGGTGCACGCGGTGCTCATGCCCGGCCCGCTCGACCGGAACGTGTGGACCGGCGACGGCGGCACCCAGCTCGCCACCGACCCGGCCGAGCTGCGGCGCTGGGGCGTGGAGCACCCCGTCGAGGAGCGCGCTGACTCGGCCGTGGTCAGGGCGGCCGCCATGACGGACGCCGAGCTGTGGTTCACCGACGACGTGCACGACGTGGCGGCCGTGCTCAGATACTGACGATTTGCGAGGGCGGCCGCTCAGGTGCTGATGATCACTTCGAGCGTCCTGGGGCCATGCACGCCCTCGACGCGGTTCAGCTCGATGTCGCTGGTCGCCGACGGGCCGCTGATCCAGGTCAGCGGGCGGGCCGGGTCGAGCCTGGCCACCGCCTCGGGCACGCCCGCCACGATCTGATCGGCGCGCACCACGCACACGTGGTGGTCGGGGACCAGCGTCTGCGCCCTGGCGCCCTGGCCGGGCCCGTGGTCGAGGACGATGGTCCCGGTCTCGGCGACGGCCACCGCGCAGGCGGTGAACACCCCGTCGGCGGCGTCCAGCGCGTCCCAGCGCCGGTCGGTCCCGGCCTCCGGGCTGCTCGGCGCCGCCCAGGCGAAGCCGTCCGGGACGATCATCCGGCGGCCCTCGGCCAGCTCGGCCAGCTTGCCGGGCACCTCCCCGTCGGGGAGCACGTGCACGACGGCCCGGTAGTCGCGCACCCGCTCGGCGAACAGGCCCACCACGTCGTCCACCTGCGGGCGGGTCCGGTAGTGCCGGGCGACCTCCACCTCGGGCGCGTCCGCGACCGCCTTCCTGACCTTGGCCAGGATCTCTTCACGCGCGCCCATCGTCACGCTCCCACCAGTCTCTAAAGGATTCTTCAGGGATGTCCGGCACGTCCCGGGTGTCGGTCCAGGCCGACAGCGGGCCGGGGAGCCGACGTCTGGGCACCAGCCGGCGCAGCCGGCCCGCCAGCCGCTGCGCCCTGGCCAGCCGCGCCTGGTCGCCCAGCACCCAGCCGGCGGCCTTCATGCCCGCGCGCTCGGCCGCCGCGTGCGGCGCCTTGGCCCGCAGGTCCACCAGCACCTCCGGAATGTCGATGGCCACCGGGCAGACCTCCAGGCAGGCCCCGCACAGGCTGGAGGCGAACGGCAGCGAGGCGTCCAGGTCCGAGGACATGCCCCTGAGCTGCGGGGTGAGGATAGCCCCGATCGGCCCGGGATAGACCGAGCCGTACGCGTGGCCGCCCGCGCGTTCGTAGACGGGGCAGACGTTCAGGCAGGCCGAGCAGCGGATGCAGCGCAGCGCCTGGCGGCCGACCTCGTCGGCGAGCACGTCGGTGCGGCCGTTGTCGAGCAGCACCAGGTGGAAGTCCTGGCCCTCGGTGGCGCCGGTCCACGTGCTGGTGTACGGATTCATCCGCTCACCTGTGGAGCTGCGCGGAAGAAGCTGGAGGAAGACCTCCAGATCCTGCCAGGACGGCAGGAGCTTCTCGATGCCGACGACGCTGATGAGCGTCTCGGGCAGGGTCAGGCACATGCGGCCGTTGCCCTCCGACTCCAGCACGACCAGCGTGCCGGTTTCGGCGATCATGAAGTTGGCGCCGGAGACGGCGACCTTGCTCTTGAGGAAGCGTTCGCGCAGGTGGAGGCGGGCGGCCTCGGCCAGGGCGGACGGCTCGTCGGTGAGGCCGGGGGGCGCGCCGGGCATGTGGTCGAGGAAGATCTCGCGGATCTCCGACCTGTTGCGGTGGATCGCGGGGACCAGGATGTGGCTGGGGAAGTCGTCCCCGAGCTGCACGATCAGCTCGGCCAGGTCCGTCTCGTACGCGGTGATCCCGCGCCGGGCCAGCGCCTCGTTGAGCCCGATCTCCTGGGTGGCCATCGACTTGACCTTGACCACCTCGGTCTCGCCGGTGGCCGCGACCAGGTCGCCGACGATGCGGTTGGCCTCGTCGGCGTCCCTGGCCCAGTGGACGGTGCCGCCCGCCCGCCGGACGGCCTCCTCAAGCTGGAGCAGGTAGCGGTCGAGGTGGCGGAGGGTGTGGTCCTTGACGGCCTTGCCGGCGGCGCGCAGTTCGGCCCAGTCGGGCAGCTCGCCGACGACGGCGGCGCGCTTGCCGCGAATGGTGTGAGTGGCTTTCCGGAGGTTGAACCGGAGTTGCGAGTCCTCCACGGCTTTCGCCGCATTTTTCGGGAAATTTCCGGGCATGCCGAGGAATGTTGCGCTCATGGGGTCTCTTCCGTGGCTGCGAGGATTTCCGCCAGGTGCATCGTCCTGACTCCCGTCTTCTGGCGGCTCAGGGTGCCGCCGATGTGCATCAGGCACGAGTTGTCGGCCGCGCAGATCACCTCGGCGCCCGTGTCGAGGATGCCGCGCACCTTGTCGGCCCCCATGGCGGCCGACACCGCCGGGTTCTTGACCGCGAACGTGCCGCCGAAGCCGCAGCACTCCTCCGCGCCGGGCAGCGGCACGAGCTCCAGGCCCCGGACCTTCCGCAGCAGCCGGGTGGGCCGGTCGCCGAGATGCAGCCCGCGCAGCGAATGGCACGTCGGGTGATATGTCACCCGGTGCGGGAAATATGCGCCAACGTCGTCGACTTTCAGGACGTCCAGCAGGAACTCGCTCAGCTCGTACACCTTGGGCACGACCTCGGCCACGGCCGCCGCACCCCTGCTGCCCGGCCGCACCAGCTTCGGGTACTGCTCGCGCACCATGGCCGCGCACGACCCGGACGGCGCCACGACGGCGTCGTACCCGGCGAACACCTCGGTGAACTTCCTGGCCAGCCGCACGCCCTCCGCCCGGTAACCGGTGTTGACGTGCATCTGCCCGCAGCACGTCTGGGCGACGGGGAAGTCCACGTCGCAGCCCAGCCTGCGCAGCAGCGACACGACGGCCTTGCCGGTGCCCGGGAAGAGCGTGTCGTTCACGCAGGTGATGAACAGGGCGACTCGCACGACTCTCCCAATGAATGGTCTGACCACTGTATGGTCAGACCATACCCAACCACACTGTTCCGGGCCAGCACCGGGGAGGCATCGGTGAAACGCACACGGGCGTTCGAGGACGTGCTCGCCCAGATCGAACGGCGCATCGCCGAGGACGGCCTGACCGTGGGCGACCGGCTGCCGGGCGAACGCCGGCTGGCCGAGCAACTGGGCGTCGGCCGCTCGTCCGTACGCGAGGCGCTGCGCGTCCTGGAGACCCTGGGCGTGGTGTCCTCGCAGGTGGGACGGGGACCGGAGGCGGGGGCCGTGCTGACCTCGCGGCCCGACACCGCGCTGACCGACCTGCTCCGGCTCAACCTGGGCCTGGCCACCCTGGAGCAGCGCGAGGTCGTGGACGCCCGGCTGATGATCGAACGCTGGTCGGCCGCGCACGCGGCGGCGACCCGGGCCGGCACCTCGGCCCTGGACGCCGCGATCGAGGGCATGGACCGGGCGGGCACGGCCGAGGAGTTCGTGGAGCACGACACGGCCTTCCACTGCGCGATCGCGGACGCCTCGGGCAACCGGCTCATCGCCGCCATCATGCGCTCACTCCGGGACGCGATGCGCAGGAACGCCATAGAGGCGGTCGAACGCCTCGGCGACCCGTCCGTGCTGCGCGCCGACCACGAGCGCATCCGCGCGGCCATCGCGGCCGGCGACCCGGACGAGGCCCAGCAGGCGGTCACCGACCACCTGGCGCACGCCTACCCCGCCCTGTTCCCCGGTCACTGACGCAGGTCGGCCTCCCGGCACCCGGCGCCCGAGCAGGCCCGCATCGCCTGGAGCCGGGTGTCGAGCCCGAGCAGCAGCGCCGGGTCGGCAGTGGCCGCGAGGTTGTCGAGCTGGTACGGGTCGGCGGTCAGGTCGTAGAGCTGCCGCTCCCCCGTGTCGTACCTGACGTAGGTGTAGCGGTCGGTGCGCAGCGCCTGGTAGGAGGGCACCGGCGTCTGGGCCGCCGACGACCGGTTGACCGGCCTGTTGAACTCGACCAGCACGTTCCTGCGCCACTGGGCGGGCGGGCTGCCGCGCAGCAGCGGCACCAGCGAGCGCCCCTCGGTGAACGACGGCACGGCGGCCCCGCCCAGCGCGGCGATCGTCGGCGCGATGTCGACGGTCGCGCCGAGCTGCCCGATCGTCGAGCCCGGCTTGATCCCCGGCCCGCGCACCACGAACGGGACCTTGATCGCCTCCTCGAACGGCGTCGTCTTGCCCTGGGTGAGCCGATGCGTGCCGAGATGGAAGCCGTTGTCGGAGGTGAAGACGATGTAGGTGTTGTCGAGCTTGCCGGACGCGCGCAGCGTCTCGACCACCGATCGGACCAGGTCGTCCACGCCGAGCATCGAGCGCAGCCTCCGGCGGTGGCGCTCGTCGACCCGGTCGATGTCCTCCTGGCTCAGCGGGGGCAGGGAGCGCAGCCACAGCGGCTCCTTGCTCACGTCGACCTGGTTGAACGACGGCGTGCGCGGCGCGCCGACCTCGGGGAGGTCGGCGACGTGCCGGACCGCCGGGTTGGCCGGGTTGTGCGGGCCGATGGGCGTCAGGTAGAGGAAGAAGGGGTCGTCGGAGCCGGTGATGAAGTCGCTCGCCTTGGCCGCCAGCACGTCGGACAGGTAGTCCTGCTCCGACCAGCCGTAGTCGTACAGGTCGCCGTTCTCGTTGAGACGGTAGCCGTACTCCTCGTAGAGCTTGCGGACCGGGACGTCCCATTCGTCCCAGCCGGGCGGCACGTACGCGGCGTCGGCGGTCGCGCCGGGATAGTGGTTCAGGAACTTGCCCATCAGCGCGGTGCGGTAGCCGGCCTGCTGCATCCACGTGCCGATCGTGGAACGTTCCAGATCCAGCGAATGGAAGCGGTCGAACCCCCCTTCGGGGGCGGTGTTGGTCAGGACGCCATGGCTGTGGACGTACTGGGACCGCAGGATCGACGTGCGCGAAGGGCAGCACCAGGAGTTCGTCACGAAGAAGTGGTCGAAGGAGGCGCCCTTGGCGACCAGCTCCGAGGTGATGGTCGGAAAGTAGGGCAGCACGCCGCTCTCCAGGTCGTCGGCCATCACGAACACGATGTTCGGCCGCGCGGCGCTCACGGCCATCGTCGGCTCGGCCGCCGGCGACAGCAGGAGCAGCAGGCAGAAGAGACGACAGAGACTCTTGAGCACAATGTCTGATCTCCCCGGAGGATCACGCATTGACACTGCGGCGTCGGTAATGGAACTTTATTCCGGAGGTACGTATGAAGCTCGGCCTGAATCTCGGCTACTGGCAGCGCGGCGCCGACGACGCCACGGAGACCGTCCTGGCCGCCGAACGCCTCGGCTACGACTCGGTGTGGACCGCCGAGGCGTACGGCAGCGACGTGTTCACGCCCCTGGCCTGGTACGGCGCGCGTACGAGCCGGATCAAGCTGGGCACGTCGGTGGCGCAGATCTCGGCCCGCCCGCCGGTCACCACCGCGATGACCGCGATGACGCTCGACCACCTGACCGGCGGCCGACTGCTGCTCGGCCTCGGCGCCTCCGGCCCGCAGGTGGTGGAGGGCTGGTACGGGCAGCCGTTCGCCAGACCCCTGGCCAGGACCCGCGAGTACGTCGAGATCATGCGCCGCGTGTGGCGCCGCGAGGAGCCCGTGACCAGCGACGGCGAGCACTACCCGCTCCCCCTGGCGGGCGGCCTGGGCAAGCCGCTCAAGCTCATCACCCACCCGCTGCGCCCCGAGATCCCCGTCTACCTCGGCGCGGAGGGCCCGAAGAACGTCGCCCTGGCGGCCGAGATCGCGCAGGGCTGGCTGCCGCTGTTCGCCTTCCCCGGCCGGATCGAGGAGATGTACGGCGACGCGCTGGCGGCCCGGAGCCCCGGCTTCGAGATCGCCGCCATGGTGATGGTCGTCATCTCCGACGACGTCAGGGCCGCCCTCGACGGCGTCAAGATGATGCTGACGCTCTACATCGGCGGCATGGGCGCCAAGCAGCGCAACTTCCACGCCGACATCATCGGCCGCATGGGCTTCGCCGAAGCCGCCGAGCACATCCAGGCCCTCTACCTGGCCGGCCGCAAGGACGAGGCGTTCCGGGCGATCCCGGACGAGCTGGCCGACGGCATCTCGCTCGTCGGCCCGCCCGGCCGGATCAGGGAACGGCTCGACCTGTGGCACAAGAGCCCGGTCACCAGCCTGCTGGTCATGGGACCGCGCGACGAGCAGTCCCTGCGCACGGTCCGCGACCTCGTGCTCGGCTGAGCGGCCGGTTCGGACACCCGGTCCGGGTGGTCAGTCCGGGCGCGGCGCCGGGTCGTCGGTCACCGAGCGCAGCAGCGGCCTGCTCAGCGCGCCCGCGCCGATCACGCCCCCGAAGCCCGCGGCCACGCAGACCAGCAGCGTGACCACCCCGGTCGTGCTGATCCCGCCGATCATGAACGGTATCGCGCAGAACGCGCCCACCAGGATCGCGCCGCCGCCCATCACGGCCATCGGGATCAGCGTCTCGGCCCGCCGGGCCCGGTCCAGGACCTCCAGGGGCGTGCCTGCCAGCCGCAGCAGCGCGTACGTCTGCCGCCGGTCCAGCACCGACGACGCCGCGGTGATCCCCGCACTGGCGATCGCCACGAGGAACGACACCGACAGCACCACGATCGTGCCCACGCGCACGTCGGCGAGGATCTGCAGGCCGAAGCGCTGGTCGTCGGCCTTCGTCGTCGGGGTGTGCCCCGGCACGAGATCGCTCAGCACGGTGCGCGCCCGGTCGACCACGACGTCGTCGGCGCCGCTGCCGAGCGCCGCGACCACGGTGTGCTTGGTGGTCTTCACCGTGGCCGTGATGCCCGCCCGGCCGAGCCGGTCGCGGGCCTGGTCGGCCACCTTCGACACCTCGCCCACCGGCGCCGCGACGCTGAGCTGGGCGGGCCCGGTGTCCCCGCCGAACGCGCCGGGGCTGAGCAGGCCGAGGAACCCGGCCACGAAGCCGGTCAGGGCCACTCCGCTGACGGTCCGCCAGGCCGAGCGCGGATCGTCCACGAGCCTGCGGGCCGCCAGCAGCCGCGCGGGCCGGCGCGCGGTCCCGGCCGCGACCTTGCCGATGAGGCCGACCACCCACGGGCCGGCCAGGTTCAGGCACAGGAACGCCAGTCCGAGCGCCACGGCCACGATCGCCACGCTGGTCCCCCTGGTGAGCAGCGGGAACGCGGCCAGCACCGCGAGCAGCGCGAGGACGCGGACGAACCGCATGCCGGGCGGCGTCTCGCGCTTGGCCACGCCCAGCGGGCTGACCACGACCCGGCGCAGCCCGACCACCGCCGACACCCCCACCAGCAGCGGCACCGCGACCAGCACGCCGGCCAGGATCAGCAGGTTCGGGAACAGGTCCGCGACGAACCAGGTGCCGCCCTGGATCGGGATGCGCGCCAGCAGCGGCACGGCCACCCCGAACGCGACCGCCCCGGCCAGCGCCCCGGCGAAGGCCACCAGCACGGCCTCGGCCACCGTCATGCCGATCACCTGGCCCGGCGTGGCGCCGACCAGCCTGAGCGCGGCCAGCCGCTGGTCGCGCCGGGCGACCGTGAGCCTGGCCGCCGCGCCGCCGAACACCAGCAGCGGCACGACCATGAGCACGCTGGCGATCAGCGCCAGCACCTGGTATGCGGTGGCGTCCTCGCTGGGCGTGCCCGCCAGGGTCGCGACCTTGACCGGCGGCTTGCCGAGGATCCAGTCGTCGCTGCGCTCGGCGGTCATCGCGGGCGAGTCCGGGGCGTGGCCGACGACCGCGACCAGCTCCTCGGGCTGGACCAGCGCCTCCGGACCCAGGACGCCCTTCGGCGCCGGGTAACGCTTGGCGAGCTGGTCGGCGGGCAGCCGGGCGGCCAGCTCGGACAGGGCGGGCGACAGCCACACCTCGCCGGGCGCGGGGAAGTGCGGCATGCCGGGCGGGGCGGGCGCCCCCGGCTTGAGCGCGGCCAGGTCGACGACAGTGATCGCCTGGTCCCCCACGTAGTCGAAGCGGCTCGCCTCGACGGCGACCGCCGCGTCCTTCTGGGCCGCCGCCACCGGGTTGCGCCAGGCGCTGCGGTCGGCCCTGGCGTCGAAGGCGACGTTCGCGGCGACGGCGAACAGCAGCAGCGCCGTGGCCACCGCGACCGCGCCGAAGGTGAGCCAGGTGCCCAGCATGCCCCTGCGCCCGCCGCCCTTGAGCAGCCGCCAGGTCAGGTCGAAGTTCACGCGGTCACCCCGTGGGCGAGCAGGCGGCCGTCGCGGACCTCGACCGTGCGGTCGCACCAGGCGGCCACGTTGGGGTCGTGCGTGACGACGATCAGGCAGGCCCCGTTGTGCCTGGTCGCCTCGGTGAGCAGGCGCATCGTGTCCTGGCCGGTCTGCTGGTCGAGCGCCCCGGTGGGCTCGTCGGCGAAGACCACGGCGGGCTTGCTCACCAGCGCCCTGGCGATGGCCACGCGCTGGGCCTGGCCGCCGGACAGCTCGCCGGGCCGCCGGGCCTCCATCTGGTGCAGGCCGAGCAGCGGGAACCACTCGCGCGCCTGCCGGACGGCCTGGACGCGCGGCACGCCGCCCAGCATGAGCGGGAGCGCCACGTTCTCCTCGGCGGGCAGCTCCGGCAGGAGCTGGCCGAACTGGAAGACGAAGCCGAAGCGGGTGCGCCGCAGGGCGCTGCGCTGGCGTTCGCCCATCGCGTCGATGCGCTGGCCCAGCAGGTGGACCTCGCCGTCGTCCGGCTTCATGATCCCGGCCAGGCAGTGGAGGAGGGTCGACTTGCCGGAACCGCTCGGGCCCATGATGGCCACGGCCTCGGCCGCCCGTACCGTGATGTCCACGCCGCCCAGGGCGACCGTCTGCCCGAACCGCTTGGCCAGGGCTCGTCCAACAAGCACGTCGTTCATGGGCTCCAGCCTTCCGGGACAGGGGGTGCCGGCGGATCGGCCGTGCGTCCATTTCGGCCTCGGCCGAACGGCTGATCCTTAGAGTTGAGCCGTGACTATTCGGGTTCTCATCGCCGACGACCAGCAGCTGGTACGCACCGGCTTTCAAATGATCTTGGACGCACAACCGGACATGGAGGTCGTGGCCGCCGTGGCCGACGGCGCCGAGGCCGTGGCCGAGGCCAGGCGGCTGCGGCCGGACGTGTGCCTGCTCGACATCAGGATGCCCAAGCTCGACGGGCTGGAGGTGACCCGCGTGCTGTCCGGGCCGGGCGTGGAGAACCCGATGCGGGTGGTCATCGTCACCACCTTCGACCTCGACGAGTACGTCTACGGCGCGCTGCGCGCCGGGGCCACCGGCTTCCTGCTCAAGGACAGCGGCCCCACGCTGCTCATCGAGGCGGTCAGGGCGGCCGCCGGCGGGGACGCGCTGGTGTCGCCGTCGGTCACCGTACGGCTGCTGCAGCACCTGACCCAGCCCAGGCGGGCGGCCGAGCCGCCGAACGGCGCGCTGACCGACCGCGAGCTGGACGTCGTGCGCCTGGTGGCCAGGGGACGCACCAACCAGGAGGTGGCCGCCGAGCTGTTCGTGTCGCTGTCGACGGTGAAAACGCACCTCGGCAGCATCCAGGCCAAGCTCGGTGTCCGCAATCGAGTGGGAATCGCAGCTTGGGCGTGGGAATCCGGCGTGGTGAGCTGATTAACAGCGGTGCTCACGGGATACAAGTGAGTCAGAACCTCAGCGCATGGCCCGGGGGGAGAACATCGTGCGCTACGCCCAGGCACCGCCAACCAAAGCAGCTTCCGCCGTCTACGTGACGCTCGCCGCGCAGGTCCTCTCCCTGGGCGCCCTCGTGGTCTTCGAGCGGTCCAGCGGCCGTCATCTCGCCGTCCAGCTCGCCGCGTTCGGCGGCCGTCCCCATGGGGCGCAGGCCGAGGCGGTCGTGGGGGCGGTGACGATGTTCGCGGTGCTGATGATGCTGGTCGCGGGCACCTCCGTCGCCGCCGCGGCCGCCTACGTGACCTGGCTGGTGCGCGCCCGCCAGGTCAAGGACCGTTCCAGCCCCACCGGGCCGGTCGCGGCCGCCTGGCTGATCCCCGTCGTCAACCTGGTCGCGCCCGCGCTGCTGGTCGACGACGTGTGGCAGCGGGCCAAGCCGCCGGCCGGGCGGCGCGGGCGGTGGCTCGCGCTGCTGACGGCGTGGTGGCTGAGCTGGCTGGCCATGCTGACGCTGATCACGGTCCGCCTCCCGCTGGAGTCCTCCTCCGACGGGCTGACCGGGGTGGGGTTGCTGGAGCTGGCCGGCGCAGTGACGGCGGCCCTGCTGTGCGCCGCCACCGTCCGCGAGGTCACCCGCGTCCAGCGGCTCGACGTGGCCGGACGGCTGCGCGAGGCGGTCGCCGAGGCCGCGCCCGGCCCCGAGGTCGTGACCCGCCTGACCACCCGGCCCGCCCAGGGCTCGACCCCGTTCGGCCACACCGGCTAGCCGTGGCGGCCACGCGGGCTCTGTCGGGTCAGAAGCTGCCGGGTCAGGCAGCCGTCGGGCCCGAGCTGCCGGGGCTGGCGTGCCAGAGCTGCCGGGGCGGGGCGGCGATGGCGGGGCCGAGGTCGGAGTAGGGCGAGAGCCGGAAGCCGTTGGCGTACTCGATCTTCCGTCCGCCGACGCCCTGCGACTGTTCCGGGGCCTGGTCGAGCAGGGCGCGGACCGCCTCGACGCCCTCCGCGCGCCACAGCGCGTCCAGGTCGGTCAGGTTCCAGCAGTCCACGGCGCGCATGGAGACCGCGCGGGCCCCCGTACGGCGGACCACTCCCCTGGCGAGCATGAGCCACGAGCCGAACACCGTCGCCGCGCACCTGCCCTGCACCGACTCGAAGAACGTCAGGTCGATCGGGCCCGTCGAGTCGTCGAGGGTGGTGAAGATGACCCGCTGCCCCGAGCGCACGGCGGGCGTCTGGGTGGCCACCTTCACCCCGGCGACCAGCACCTCCGCGCCGTTGCGCTGGGCGAGCAGGTCCTTGGAGCGCACGACCCCGAGCGCGTCGAGCAGCTCGTCGTGGAAGCTGATGACGTGCCGGCTGACGTCGATGCCCAGGATCTCCAGCTCGGCCTCGACCATCTCCGTCTCCGTCATCTCGGGCAGCTCGCCGGGCGGCAGGTGCTCGCCGAAGCCGAGCGGGAGCTGCGTGGACGGCTGCTCGGCCCGGGGGCGGGGCGCCGCCGCGGTGTAGCGCCTGGACCGGGGCGCGGCCGAGCGCACGCCGATCGACGACGCCCGTTCCAGCGCGCCCACCTGGGCGATCAGGTCACGCCGGGTCAGCTCTCCCGGACGCCAGCGGGGACCGCCGGGACGCAGGCCGTGCAGCGCGTCGAGGCCGCCGACCTGGACGATGCGCTCGATGGTCGGACGCGAGGGCCGGGCCCGGTCCCAGAAGTCGGCCAGCGACGTGTACGGCTGCCCCGCCACCATGCGTTCGACCTCCGCCTCGCTCACCCCCTTGATCGCCGAGAACGGCACCCGCAGCGCGTAACCGCGGCCGATCTCCCCGATCCGGAACTCCTGCCGCACCGGACGCCGCTCCTCCCCCAGCTCCGACGGGCTCACCCTCAGCCGCAGCGGCGGACGCGGGCCGAGCCGCTCCACCCGCCAGTCCTTGCCGGACCCGTTGACGTCGAGCGGCAGGATCTCGACCCCGCACTGGCGGGCCTCGTCGATGATGACGCGCGACGGGTACATGCCGGGCTCGTGGGTGAGCACCCCGGCGAAGAACGCCGCCGCGTGGTGCCGCTTGAGCCAGGCCGACTGGTAGGTGGGCAGCGCGAACGCCGCCGCGTGCGCCTTGCAGAACCCGAACGCGCCGAACGCGTCGAGCACCTTCCAGGCCCGCTCCACCGCCGCGTCGCCGAACCCGTTGGCCCTGGCCAGCGGCACGAACGCCTTGCGCACCCGCTCCCGGCCCGCCGGCGTGTCCAGGGTGCGCCGCAACGTCTCGGCGAAGGACAGGTCGCGTCCCGTCATGACCGAGATGACCTTCAGCACCTGCTCGTGGAAGACGACCACGCCGTGCGTCTCCTTCAGCGCCTCGCGCAGCCGCTCGTGCGGGTAGTACGGCTGCCGCCACCCGTGCCTGGCCTCCAGGTACGGGGTGACCATGTCGGAGTTGACCGGCCCCGGCCGGAACAGGGAGATGTCCACGATCAGGTCGTGCATCCGGCGCGGCTCCAGCTTGGCCACCAGCTCGCGCTGGCCCGGCGACTCGATCTGGAAGCAGCCGAGCGTGCGGCTGGCGCAGATCATGTCGTAGGTCTCCTGGTCGTCGTGCGGGACGTACTCGACGCCGGGGTCGTCGCCGGTCTGCTCGTCGAGCCTGACCTCGATGTCGTCCACGCGTTTGACCTCGCTCAGCGCGTACGCCATGGCCGACTGCATGCGCACGCCCAGGACGTCCAGCTTGAGCAGGCCGGCCTCCTCCACGTCGTCCTTGTCGAACTGGGACATCGGGAACTCCAGCAGGCTGCGTTCCACCGGCGTCCTGTCGCGCAGGCCCGAGTTGCCGACCAGCACGCCGCACGGGTGCAGCGCGATGTGCCTGGGCAGCCCGTCGAGCCTCTCGGCCAGCCGGAACACCCGGTCGAGCCCGGCCTCGCCGAGCCGGCTCTCGCGCAGCTCGGGCAGGTCGGCCAGGGACGCGGTGATCTGCCTGGCCCTGATGTGCGGGAACGCCTTGGCGATGGCGTCGATCTCGTGCGGGGGCAGGCCCATCGCGCCGGCGACGTCCCTGATGGCGCTGCGCGCCCGGTAGGTCTCCATCATGGACACGCAGGCCACGCGGGCCTCGCCGTAGCGTTCGAAGATGGCCTTGTAGCAGTCGAGCCGGCGGGCCGACTCCACGTCCACGTCGATGTCGGGCAGGCCGACGCGCCCTTCCGACAGGAAGCGCTCCATGAGCAGGCCGTGTTCGAGCGGGTTCACCTCGCCGATGCCGATGAGGTAGTTGACCAGGCTGCCGGCGCCCGAGCCGCGGATGGCGCAGCGGATGTCCATGCCGCGGATCATGTCGGTGATGCCGGCCACGGCGATGAAGTACCCGGACAGGCGCTTGCGCTCGATGACGTCCAGCTCGGCCCGCAGGCGTTCCCTGGCCTGCCGCGAGCGGTCGAGGCCGCGCCTGACCAGGCCGTCCTCGACGCGGTTGCGCAGCAGCGGCACCGGGTCGCGGCCGATCTCGGGCAGGTTGAGGTCGGGCGGGTCGTTCCTGAGCGCGAGCAGCCGCAGCGGGTCCATCGAGCACGCCTCGGCCAGGCGCCTGGTGGTGAACAGCAGCCGGGCCACCCGTTCCCGGTCGGCGCCGCAG
The DNA here is from genome assembly GCF_040675375.1 of Nonomuraea sp. NPDC049607. Lineage (NCBI taxonomy): Bacteria > Bacillati > Actinomycetota > Actinomycetes > Streptosporangiales > Streptosporangiaceae > Nonomuraea > Nonomuraea sp. NPDC049607. The sequence goes on along the minus strand of NZ_JBFAOV010000012.1, from coordinate 162,043 downwards.
ACCTTGGCCGCCACCTGCCACATCTCCTTGGTGCTCTTGAGGTAGGCGTGCGAGGTGGTGCGTTCCAGGTGCCGCGGGTGCAGCGGGACGAGCTGGCGGGCCGCGTCGAGCACGTCCCCGACCTGGTGGTCGGCCGGGTCGAGGTAGCGGGCGGCGTTGGTCAGCACGGCCGGCACGCCGGCGGACTCGGCCAGGCCGAGCATGCGGACGGCCGTGGTGGCGTCGCGGAAGCCGTACTGGTCGACCAGTTCGATCACCACGCCGGGGACGGCGGCGCGCCACAGGCCGAGCAGCGTCCTGGCGTGCTCGTCGCGGCGTTCGGCGATCGCGCGGCCGACGTCGGAGCGCGGCCCGAGCAGCACCACGAGCCCGTCCTCGGCGCCGAACCCGTGGTCGCCGCCCTGCGGCCCGGCCCAGGCGCCGAGCAGCTCGCGGGTCACCTTGGGCGCGCCGCGCTCCCCGGCGGCGTGCGCGGCGGTGACCAGGCGGCACAGCCGTGACCAGCCGCCGGCGCGGGCCAGCACGGTGACCCGGTCCTCGGCGCCGGGACCGGTCCTCGGCCGCGGCGGGCGGAGGCCGGGCGCCGGGGTGGAGGCCGGGACGTCGAGCGCCAGGTTCACGCCGACCACGGGGGCGATCCCGGCGTCCGCGCACGCCTGGACGTGCTTGACCGCGCCGTAGAGCCCGTCGCGGTCGGTCAGCGCGAGGATGTCCATGCCGTGCTCGGACGCCCGGTCCACCAGGGCGCGCGGGAAGGCGGTGCCGTACCGCATGGAGTACGCCGAGGCCACGTGGAGGTGCGGGAACGGGGGCGCCATCAGTCCCACGCCCGCAGCAGCAGCCAGCCGTTCCCGGCGGTGTCGTAGCGCAGCTCGTACGAGCCCACCTCGCGCCCCGGGCTCGCCTCCACCCGCCAGAAGCGGCGCTCGCCGGGGTCGCCCTCGCCGGTCTTCCACCACTCGCGCGCCACGACCCAGTGGTCGAGCACGTTGCGGACGAGGTAGAGCCGGTCGCGCCAGACGAATTGGGTCGGCTCGCCGTCTCTGGTCCACACCTCTATCGGATCGCCATAGAGTCTGCTCAAGACGCTTCTCCCCGCGGCTCTGGTTCGTTTGCTGAGCCACCCGGGGGAAGACGGGCGTGCTTATGTATCGAACATATGTTCTTACGGCCCGAAGCGCAAGTCACCCGCCCGTCTTGTCAGGGGGTTGGCGCCGATCGAGTTGCGGATGCTGAAGGTGACGCTGCCCGCCCGGTACCTGTCGTCGGAGGACTCCACCGGCCGGCCCTCGTGGGTGGTGGTGACGCGGCGCTGGCGCAGGAGCGGGCTGCCGCGCCGCACGCCCAGCAGCCGGGCGTCCTCGGCCCCGGCGGGCACGGCGTCGATGAGGTGCTCGCCGTAGGCGAAGATCAGGCCGATGGAGTCGTACAGGGCCTCGGTGACGGACGCGCAGTCGGCGGGGAGCGCCTCGACGGCGGGGGCCACCCAGCCGGCGTAGACGGTCCGCTCGACGAGGACGGGCTCGCCCTCCAGCGAGCGCAGGCGCAGCACCTCCAGCACCTCGCCCCCATCCTCGCCCGCGCCGAGCCTGGCGGACTCGGGCGCGGTGGCGGACCGGCGGCGCTGGGAGACCACCTGGCCGCCGATGCGGTAGCCGTTGGCCCTGGCCCACTGGGCGAAGCTGTGCAGCTCGGCGAAGCTCTGGCTGCGCGCGTTGCCGAGCACGATGCGCCTGGCGCCCTGCCGCGACCCCACCAGCCCCTCGGCGACCAGCACGGCCACCGCCTGCCGTACGGTCCCGCGCGCCGCCCGGTGGCGGGTGGCCAGCTCGGCCTCGCTCGGGAGCTGGGAGCCGACCGGGTACGCGCCCGTGAGGATGTCATCACGCAGCTCAGCGGCTATCCGTTCATAGCGCGCAACCATTCGCGACCCTCTCCATTCATGAAAGAGCAATGTTTATGCGACTTACTGGTGCTCGCTTGTTTGTACAAGTTCCCTTAGGTTCTTTCCACACCCCCCGGAGAGTGGAGGCGACGTGTTCACACCTCGCGCCCGTACGGCCGGCGTCATCGCGGCCCTTACCGTTGTCACCGCGGCGTGTGGCGCCGCCCCGAGCAGCCAGCAGACCACCAAGACGGCCGAAGGCGGGGCGAACGCGGCGACCGCCGCCTCGGCCGCCGACTTCGGCGGCTTCGACAAGCTCGTCGAGGCCGCCAAGAAGGAGGGCAACCTCCACGTCATCGCACTGCCGCCCGACTGGGCCAACTACGGCGAGATCATCAAGTCGTTCGAGGCCAAGTACGGCATCAAGATCGAGAGCGAGACGCCCGACGCGGCCAGCGCGGACGAGATCAACGCCGTCAAGACCCGCAAGGGCCAGGACCGCGCCCCCGACGTGCTCGACCTCGGCCAGTCGTTCGCGATCAGCGGCGCCAAGGAAGGGCTGTTCGCGCCGTACAAGGTGCAGGCGTTCGACAAGATCCCCGAGGGCCAGAAGGAGCCGACCGGGCTCTGGACCAACGACTACGGCGGCTACGTCTCGATCGGCTGCGACGCCAAGAAGATCGCCAACTGCCCGACCAGCTACGCCGACCTGCTCAAGCCCGAGTACAAGGGCAAGGTCGCGATGAACGGCAACCCGACCAAGTCCGGCTCGGCCTTCGCCGGCGTGTACGCCGCCGCCATCGCGAGCGGCGGCTCCTTCGACGACATCCAGCCCGGCATCGACTTCTTCAAGAAGCTCAAGGACGCCGGCAACTACAACCCGGTCGAGACGACCCCGGCGACCATCGAGAAGGGCGAGACCCAGATCAGCATCGACTGGGACTACAACAACGCCGCCTACGCCCCCCAGATGTCCGCCAAGGGCCTCGACTGGAAGGTGAACGTGCCGACCGACGGCAAGTACTTCCAGATGTACGCCCAGGCCGTCAACAAGGACGCCCCGCACCCGGCGGCGGCCAGGCTGTGGCAGGAGTACCTGTACAGCGCCGAGGGCCAGAACCTCTACCTCAAGGGCTTCGCCCGTCCGGTGCTGCTGCCGTCCATGACCTCCGACGGCACGGTGGACAAGGCGCTGGCCGAGAAGCTGCCCCAGGTCGAGGGCACGCCCGAGTTCCCCACGCCCGAGCAGGTCGACGCGGCCAAGGCCAAGCTGGCCAGCGGCTGGGACGCCGCGATCTCGGGATGACCCGCTCGCGTTCCAGGGGCTGGGCGGGAGCCCTGCCCCTGCTGGCCTTCTTCGCCCTCGTCTTCGGCGTCCCGGCGGTCGCGCTGGTGGCGGGGGCCTTCACCGCCCAGGGACGGCCGAGCCTGGCCAACCTCGCGCAGAGCCTCCAGGGCGGCTATCTCGTCGCCATGGCCGGGAGCGTCAAGCTGTCGGCCGTGGTGGCGCTGGCCGGGGCCGTCCTCGGCACGTTCCTCGCCTACGCCGTGGTGACCTCGCGCTTCACGCTGCTGCGCGAGGCCGTGCTGACCGCCTCGGGCGTGCTGGCCAACTTCGGCGGGGTGCCGCTGGCGTTCTTCTGGATCGCCACGCTGGGCAACTCGGGCGTGATCAGCGGCCTGGTGGGGCTGCCCTCGGGGGCGCTGTACACGTTCTGGGGGCTGGCGATCGTCTACCTGTACTTCGCGATCCCGCTGATGGTGCTGGTCATGGCGCCCGCGCTGGACGGGCTGAAGCCCCAGTGGCGCGAGGCCGCGGCCAACAGCGGCGCGACCGCCTGGCACTACTGGCGCTTCGTCGCGCTGCCGGTGCTCGCGCCCGCGATGCTGGGCGGGGTGGTGCTGCTGTTCGGGTCGGCGTTCTCGGCGTACGCGACCGCCAACGCCATGGTGGGCACCGTCGTGCCGCTGGTCACCCTGAAGATCGCCAGCGCGCTGACCGGTGACGTGCTGGTCGGCTACGAGAACATCGCGCTGGCGCTCAGCCTCGACATGATCGTGGTGGCCGGCCTGGTGATGGCGATCTACCTGCCGCTGCAGAGGAGGAGCTCCCGATGGCTGCGCTGACCGGGCTGGAGCCCGTCGCCGCGGCGGCGGCGAAACCGCCCGCACGGCCCCGCTGGTGGCGCGGCCTGGTGTTCGCCCTGGCCGCGGCCTACTTCCTGATCCCGCTCGGGGCCTCGCTCTGGTACACGATCCACAACCCCGCCACCGGGGTGTCGTTCTCCGCCTACGGCGAGCTGCTGACGGCCGAGGGCTTCGCCCGCTCGCTGCTGATGTCGCTGTCGCTGGCCGCCGCGACGATCGTGCTGGTCCTGCTGCTGGCGCTGCCGGCGATGCTGGCCGTACGGCTGTTCGCGCCGCGGCTGCGGCCGGTGATGGAGGTGCTGTGCACGCTGCCGCTGGTGGTGCCGCCGATCACGTTCGTGGCCGGGCTGACGACCTCGCTGCGTGACGGGGCCGATCTGCTGGCGCCGACGCCGTTCTGGGGCACGCTGATCGCGATCCAGGACCCGGGGTTCCCCGTCGTGCTCGTGCTCGCGTACGTCGTGCTGGTGCTGCCGTTCGTCTACCGCTCGCTGGACGCCGGGCTGCGCACCATGGACGTGCGCACGCTGGTCGAGGCCGCGCGGAACCTGGGCGCGTCCTGGCCGCACGTGCTGCTGCGGGTCGTGGTGCCGAACCTGCGCTCGGCCCTGGCCAGCGCGTCGTTCCTGACGCTCGCGCTGGTGCTCGGCGAGTACACGGTGGCCAGCCTGCTCGGGTACGAGCCGTTCGCGGTGTGGATCGTGACCGTCTCCGGCTCCAAGGGGCAGCTCTCCGTCGCGGTCTCCATCCTCAGCCTGCTGCTCATCTGGGCGTTGCTGCTCGCCGTCTCCACCGTCTTCAGTGGAAGGAAGAAATCATGACCGCTCAGGTGGAGTTCCGCGGGCTGCGCCGGGTGTTCGGCAGGACGGTCGCGCTCGACGGGTTCGACCTGACCATCGCCCCCGGCGAGTTCGTGGCCCTGCTCGGGCCCTCGGGCTGCGGCAAGACGACGGCGCTGCGCTGCGTGGCCGGGTTCGAGCGGCCCGACTCCGGCGCGGTGCTGCTGGACGGCAAGGACATCACGAACGTGCCGGCCAACAAGCGCGACGCCGGGATGGTCTTCCAGTCGTACTCGCTCTTCCCCAACCTCAACGCCCGCGACAACGTGGCCTTCGGCCTGCGCGTACGCAAGGCGCCCGCGGCCGTCCGGCACGCCAGGGCCGCCGAACTGCTCGAACTCGTCGGGCTCCCCACGCACGCCGACCGTTTCCCGCACGAGCTGTCCGGCGGCCAGCAGCAGCGCGTCGCCCTGGCCCGCGCGCTCGCGCTCGAACCGCGCGTGCTGCTGCTGGACGAGCCGCTGTCGGCCCTCGACGCCAAGGTGCGCGTGACGCTGCGCGAGGAGATCCGCCGGCTGCAGCTCGACCTCGGCATCACCACCGTCTTCGTCACCCACGACCAGGAGGAGGCCCTGTCGATCGCCGACCGGGTCGCGGTGCTGCGCGAGGGGCGGCTGGAGCAGTGCGGGCCGCCCGCCGAGGTCTACGACCGTCCGGCCACGCCGTTCGTCGCCGAGTTCGTCGGGGCCATGAACCACCTGGCCGGGCGGCTCTCCGGCGACGGCGTGACCGTGTTCGGCCAGCTCCTTCCCGTGGACGGCCCGGTGCCCGCCGAGCCCGACGTGGACGTGCTGATCCGGCCCGAGGCCGTACGGGTCACGCCCGACCCCGACGGGCGGGCCGAGGTGCTGGCGGCGTCCTTCCGGGGGGCCTCGGTGCGGCTGCGGCTGTCGCTGGAGGGCGGCGAGGTGCTGGCCGACGTCCCGGGGCACGAGGCGGCCCGGCTGGGCGCTGGGGCCCGGGTCACGGTCCGGCTGGTGGAGCGGCCGGTGCTGGTGGCCGCCCGTACGGTCACGGCGCCCGCGCCGGTGTTGTCGGCCGATGCCTGAGGCGCTGCCCGACGCGGTCCAGGTTGATGCCGTCCCTGCCGACGCTGTCCTGTTCGACGCTGTCCTGTTCGACATGGACGGCACGCTGGTGGACACCGAGGGGCTCTGGTGGCAGGCCGTGGCGGCGGTGGCCCGGTCGCTGGGGCGCTCGCTGACGGCGGCCGACGCGCCGCACGTGGCGGGCCGCACGGTGGGCGACACGGCCGCGTACCTGGTGGACGGGACCGGCGCCGGATCCTCTGGCGAGGTGGCGGAGGCGCTCACCGAGGCGTTCGCCGAGCGTGTCAGGGAGGGACTGACGGTCCTGCCGGGGGCGCCGGAGCTGCTGGCCGGGCTGGCCGCGGCCGCCGTGCCGACCGCTCTGGTGACCGCCTCCCCCCGGAGCATCGCGGAGCTGGTGCTGCCCCGGCTCGGGCACGCGTTCGACCTGGTGATCACCGACGGGGACACCGCCCGCGGCAAGCCGCACCCGGACCCGTACCTGGAGGCGGCCCGCAGGCTGCGGGTGGCCCCGGCGCGGTGCGTGGCCGTCGAGGACAGCCCGGCGGGCGTGGCCGCGGCCACGGCCGCCGGCTGCCGCGTGCTGGTGGTGGACCCCGCACACGGGCTGGCCCGGGTGCGGGCCGCGCTGCTCGGCGCTCCCCCGCACGGGGGATGAGCACGCCTCCCGCAGGGGAGGGACGGGCCCGCGGCCGTCGGCAGGATGCCGTTCATGAGCATTGTCAGGACGCCCGTCGCGGCGCTCGCGCTGGTGGTCCTCTACGGCGGCCTGCGCGTCTACTGGGAGCTCGGCCACATGCCGGCGCGGATGTCGCCGATCGGTCCCGATCTGATCGTGTTCACCGGCTGGGCGGCGGTGGGCCTGTGCGCGGCGGCCGCGGCGGCGCTGGTGGTCATGATGACCGTGCGCCCGGACGGCCCGCTCGGGTGGGCGCCGCCGGCGCTGGCGTGGGCGGTGGGCGGCGCGCTCATCGTGTCGGGGGCGCTGCTGCTGCTCGACGTGGTGTCCGCGGTCGTCCCCGGGCTCGGCATCCCGTTCTCGTGGACGGGGGCGCTCAGCAAGGCGGCCTGCGTGGGCTCGGGGGTGCTGCTCTGGCGGTCGGCCGCGGCCTACCGGCGGCGGGCCGCGGCGACCTGCGAGGCGTGCGGGCGCGGGCCGCGTTCGGCCAGGGCGCTCGGCCGTACGCCGGGGTGGGCCTTCGCGGCGGCCTACGTGTCCGTGGCTGGTTGCCTGGCGCGGATCGCGGCGCAGGCGGCCGTGGGGTTCGACGCCGTGCCGTACCGGGCCGGGGCGGTGGCGTTCGAGGTGGAGTTCCTGCTGGCCGGGACGCTGCTGCCGCTGGCGCTCGTCCACCGGTTCGGGCGGGTGTGGCCGCGATGGGTGCCGTGGCTGGCCGGTCGGCCGGTGCCGCGCCGGCTGGTGCTGTGGCCGGGCGCGGGGGTGTCCGGCGGGCTGCTGGCCTACTTCGGGGTGGCGCTGGGGCAGATGGCCGCCGAACGGCTCGGCGGGGGCGTGCCGTTCTCCGGGGGCGACCTGCCCGAGGCGTTCTTCTGGGTGGCCGTGCCCGGGTACGTGGTGTGGGGCGCCGGGATGGCCGTGGCGGCCTGGTCGTACGCGCGGCGTACGCGTACCGCCTGCGAGATCTGCGGCGGATAGCCGTCAATCGGTAAGCTGACCCGCCGTGAGCGGTGATATATCCCAGATCGGGCGCTACCGGCTGCTGAGCGTGCTCGGGCGAGGCGGCATGGGCACCGTCCACCTCGCCGAGGACCCGGCCGGGCAGCAGGTCGCCATCAAGGTGATCAATCCGGAACTCAGCCAGCACGAGCAGTTCAGGATGCGCTTCCGCCGGGAGGCCGACGCCGCTCGCCGCGTGCGCAGGTTCTGCACCGCCGCGGTGATCGAGGCCGCGCTCGACGGCGACCTGCTCTACGTCGTCACCGAGTACGTGCCCGGCCCCAACCTGGAGGAGGCCGTACGCCGGTCGGGGCCGCTGCGCGGGTCCAGCCTCGACGCCCTGGCCGTCGGCGTGGCCACCGCGCTCACCGCCATCCACGGCGCCGGGGTGGTCCACCGCGACCTCAAGCCGTCGAACGTGCTGCTGTCCCCCGTCGGGCCGCGCGTGATCGACTTCGGCATCGCGCGGGCGCTCGACACGCTGGGCGGCGTCACCGGCACCGGCGAGCTGGTCGGCACGCCCCGGTACATGGCGCCCGAGGTGCTGCGCGGCGAGCCGGTCTCGCCCGCCTGCGACGTGTTCTCGTGGGGCTGCCTGATCGCGTTCGCGGCGAGCGGACGGGCGCCGTTCGGCGGCGACACGCTGCCCGCCATCGTCTACCAGGTGCTCAACACCGAGCCCGGCCTCGACGACGTCGACCCCGGCCTGCGCGAGCTGGTCGGGGCCGCGCTGCGCAAGGACCCGGCCATGCGGCCCACCGCGCAGCAGCTCCTCGACCACCTCGTGGGCCGCTCGGCGGCGCCCGCGCAGGCGGCGCACACCGTGCAGGTGGCCTGGCAGCAGGCCACCACGCCGTTCACCGAGGTCGCGCCCCCGGCCGGCACAGCAGCCAACACAGCGGCCAACACGGCGGCCGGCACGGCGGCGAAGCGGCGCGGCAGGCTGCTCGGAATCGGCGCGGCCGCCGCGGCGGTGCTCGTGGCGGGCTCGGTCGCCGCCTGGGCGATGCTCACCCCGGGCGGGCCGCCCGACGACCTGGGCGTCCTGTACCGCGAGGACTTCACGCAGACCTCCGGCGGCTGGCTCGGCACGTACGACCCCACCACCACGGGCAGCAAGGGCTACCGCACGGACGGCACGTACGGGCTCGACGTGGCGGACGGCCGCGAGGAGCAGCGGGCCAAGGCCCCGATCCCCTTCCTCGTCGCCACGCCCACGACCACGCCCGATCCCTCGGCCACGCCCACGCCGATGTTGCCGTCGTCGGTGGTCGTCGGCGTCACCGCCGAGATCCGGGAGTCCGCAGGCAACGGCGAGTACGGCGTCTACTGCCACGACTCCGACGACGACGACACCTACTACGAGTTCGGCCTCGACCTCCAGGGGAACGCGCGGATCCGCCGCGTGTACGACGGCGCGGGCGGCACGCTGACCCAGCCCGCCAAGGTGGCCAAGCCGGAGGGACGCGTGCGCATCGTGGCCTCGTGCGAGCAGCGCGGCGCGGCGGTGCGGCTGACGATGTGGGTGAACGACAAGCGGGTGGCACAGGCCGACGACCCCAACGGGCTCGGCAACGGGCACGTCGGGCTGTTCGCGCGTACGCCCAAGGACAGCGAGTCGTCGCTGAAGCTGACCTTCGACGACTTCGAGCTGCGGGGGCAGAAGGAACCCCAGGCGGGCCTGCGTTCATGACGGCCATCGGGGTAGGGGATGCGGATGGCGAAGCTCATGGACCGGGTGCGCGCGTACCTGCGCAGCCCTGAAGGCAGGCAGAACGTGGAGAAGGCCAAGCGCATGGCCCGCGACCCGCAGAACCAGGAGAAGGCCCGGCGCTTCCTGAACCGATTCCGCACCCGCCCACACTGACGGCCCTCTCCGTCCGCCGCCGCTGACTGGCCCCTCCGGCCTCAGCCACTGACGGGCCCTGCCGCCCGCCGCCGCTGACCGGACGCTGCCGGTCGCCGGCCTGATCGGGGACGCTCAGAGGACCCCGGCGCGGGCGGCGGCCAGGGCGGCGTCGGCGGCGCGGTCGGCGTCCCGCTCGCTCACCGGCTCGTGCGCCACGAACAGCCGGTAGTAGACCGGGGCGACGGCCACCCTGATCACCTCCCGCACGTCGACGACGTCGGGCAGCTCGCCACGGGCGATCGCCCGCCGGACCACCTCGGCCGACTGGTCGTGCCGCGCGGCGAAGAACTCGTGCAGGGCCCGCGCCGCCTGCGGGTCCTGGACGGCCGCCGCCACGAACGCCGACGACACCGGCCCCATCTCCGGGTCGGCGAACCCGCTGCGGACGAGCTGGACGACCCCCCGCAGGTCGCCCTCGACGCTGCCGGTGTCGGGGATCGGCCACGGCTCGTCCTTGGCCAGCTCCAGGGCGTCGGAGATCAGGCCCTCCACGCTGCCCCACCGCCGGTAGACGGTGGTCTTGTGCACGCCCGACCGCTCGGCCACGTTCTCGACCGTCAGGCCGCGGAACCCGTGGGCGGCCAGCTCGGCCAGGGTCGCCTGGCGCACGGCGTCGCGCACCCGCGCGCTGCGCCCTCCCGGACGCCTGCTCGTCTCCAAAAACTACTCCAGTTGCTTTTACGGCTCGACCTGTGCCAAACTAAAGCTACAACAGTTGCGATTGGAGTTCCATCCTGATCAACGTCCGCAAGCTCAGCAAGTCGTACGGCGACCGCGCCGTGCTCACCGAGGTGTCCCTGTCCGTGGGGCCCGGCGAGCGCGTGGCCGTCGTCGGCGAGAACGGCTCCGGCAAGTCCACGCTGCTCAGGCTGCTGGCGGGCGTCGAGCGGCCCGACGACGGCGAGATCACCGTCACCGGCGACGTCGGCCACCTCGGCCAGACCCTCGGCCTGCCGCTCGGCCACACCGTCCGGCAGGCGGTCGACCACGCGCTGGCCGGCCTGCGGGCCATGGAGCGGCGGCTGCGCGAGCTGGAGTCGTCGCTCACCGACGACGTCATGGACGAATACGGCGAGCTGCTGACCGCCTACGAGGCCCGCGGCGGCTACGAGGCCGACGCGCGCGTCGACAGGGCCTTCCACGGCCTCGGCCTGGCGCACGTCACCCGCGACCGGGTGCTGTCGAGCCTGTCGGGTGGCGAGCGCGCCCGGCTGGGGCTGGCCTGCGTGCTGGCCGCCGACCCCGCAACGCTGCTGCTCGACGAGCCGACCAACCACCTCGACGAGCCCGCGCTGACCTGGCTCGAAGAGCGGCTGCGCGGGCACCGGGGGCCGGTCGTCGTGGTCTCGCACGACCGGATCTTCCTCGACCGGGTGGCCACCGCCGTCCTGGAGGTCGAGGAGGGGGTCGTCACCCGCTTCGGCGGCGGCCACACCGGCTTCCTGGCCGCCAAGGCGGCGGCGCGGGCGCGGTGGGAGCAGGCGTACGCGGCCTGGCGCGAGGAGGTCCGGCAGGTGCGCCAGCACGCCGCCACCACCGCTCACCGCGTGGCGGCCGGGCGGGCCATGAAGGACAACAACAAGATGGCCTACGACCGCAACGCGGGCCGCGTCCAGAGCTCGGTGGCGGCCCGGGTGCGCAACGCCCACGAGCGCCTGCGCCGCCTGGAGGAGGACCCGGTCCCGCGTCCGCCGGCCCCGCTCCGCTTCCGGGCCGCCTTCCGCGGTCCCGCCCCGGCGGGCGACGGTCCCGGCACGCCCCGGCCCCTGGTGGAGCTGCGCGACGTCCACGTCGGCGACCGGCTCCACATCGAGTCGCTGACCGTCCGGCCGGGCGAGCGGGTGCTGGTGAGCGGGCCCAACGGCGCGGGCAAGTCGACGCTGTTGCGGATCATGGCCGAGCGCGCCGCGTGCCGGGCCGGCCACCTCCTCCAGGACGACGACTTCGACCCCGGCCTGCCCGTGCCGGCCGCGCTCGGCCACGACGGCTACGCCGACGAGCGTCGCGCGGCCCTGCTGGACACCGGCCTCTTCCCGCCGCACGTGCTCGGCCAGAAGGTGGGCGCGCTCTCGGTCGGCCAGCGGCGCCGGCTGTCGCTGGCCAGGCTGCTGATCCGGGAACACGACCTGCTGCTGCTCGACGAGCCGACCAACCACCTGTCGCCGACCCTGGCCGACGAGCTCGACCACGCGCTCGCCGCCTACCCCGGGGCGGTGGTCATGATCACCCACGACCGCGCGCTGAGACGGCATTTCTCAGGCACCGAGATCCGACTGACAGGGGGACACGTATGTTGACCATGATTCCCGAAGGCGCGCCCTACGGCGTGGCCACCGCCGCCGACGGCGCGCTCTGGTTCACGCTCGTGCACCAGGGCCGCGTCGGCAGGCTGGTGCCGGGGCGCGAGCCGGTGATCCACCAGCTCGACCCGGCCGACGGGCAGCCCGGGGTGATCGTGCCCGGCCACGACGGCGCGATGTGGTTCACCGAGGGCAAGGGCGGCCGGGTCTGCCGCATCACCGGCGACGGCCAGGTCACCGCGTACGCGGCCGACTCGCCGTACGGGATCGTCGCCGGGCCCGACGGGGCGATGTGGTTCACCCAGATGGGCAGCGGGCGCATCGGGCGCATCGGCGGCGCGGGCGAGCGGTCCGACTTCGACGTGCCGGTGGAGGGCGGGATGCCCGCCTTCATCACGGTGGGCAGCGACGACGCGCTCTGGTTCACGATCAACCAGGGCCACGCCGTCGGCCGGATCTCGTTGTCCGGGGAGGTCAGCGTGCATCCGCTGCCGACCGAGGGGGCCGCCCCCGTGGGCATCACGCTGGGGCCGGACGGGGCGGTGTGGTTCGTGGAGATCGGCGCCGGGCAGGTCGGCCGGATCGATCCGGCCGGGAAGATCACCGAGTTCCCGTTGCCCGATCGCGCCTGCCGTCCGCACGCCATCGTGGCCGGTCCCGACGGCGCGCTCTGGTTCACCGAGTGGGCCACCGGGCGGCTCGGCCGCATCACGGTCGACGGCACGATCGAGGAGCACCCGCTGCCCTCGGTGCCGCCGTCCGCGTCCGCCGGAGAGGGCGCCCCGAGCCCCGCCGAGGGCAGCGAGCCGCACGGGCTGACGGTCGGGCCCGACGGAGCGATCTGGGTGGCTTTGGAGGCCGGCGCCCTGGCCCGCGTCACGCCCACCCCCGACTCGGCACCCCGGTGAGCCGCCCGTAGCGACGCGCCACAACTGGCGGGCGCGCGGCGCGGCGCGGGGCGCGGAGAGGCGCGGCGTGGGTGCGGCGGGGGTGCGGCGGGGTGCGGCTTGGTGGGTCAGGGTGGCGGTGGGAGGGCGGGGCGGAGTTGACTGGGGGGATGCATGCCATCATCGTCTCCGCCCAGGGCGGTCCAGAGGTTCTCGAGTACGTCGAGCGTCCCGATCCGGTGCCGGGCGACGGGGAGGTCGTGGTCGACGTCGCGGCCAGCGGGGTCAACTTCATCGACATCTACCACCGTTCCGGCGCCTACCCGCTCTCCCTGCCGAGCCCGATCGGGTCCGAGGGGGCGGGCGTGGTCTCGGCCGTCGGCCCGGGGGTGCACGAGTTGGCCGTCGGCGACACCGTGGCCTGGGCCGGCGTGATGGGGAGCTATGCGGACAAGGCCGTGGTGCCGGCCGACCGGTTGGTGCCGGTGCCCGACGGCGTGTCCGCCGAGGTGGCGGCGGCGGCGATGCTCCAGGGCATGACCGCCCACTACCTCACCCACTCGACGTACGAGGTCAAGGAGGGCCACCAGGTCCTGGTGCACGCCGGGGCCGGCGGCATGGGCCAGTTGCTGATCCAGCTCGCCAAGCTGCGCGGCGCCAAGGTCTACAGCACGGTCTCCACGCCGGAGAAGGAGAAGCTGGCCCGCGCGGCGGGCGCCGACGAGGTGCTGCACTACGACGACTTCGCCGAGGCGTTGCGCGGCCGGATCCACGTGGTCTACGACGGCGTGGGCAAGACCACGTTCGACGGCGGTCTGGAGGCGCTGCGTCCGCGCGGCCTCATGGCCCTCTACGGCGCGGCCAGCGGCCCGGTCCCGCCGATCGACCCCCAGGTGCTCAACCGCAGCGGCTCGCTCTTCCTGACCAGGCCCACGCTCGTCCACTACGTCGCGGAGCGGGAGGAGCTGCTCTGGCGGGCCGCCGACCTGTTCGGCTGGATCTCCTCCGGGCAGCTCAGGATCAACGTGTCCGAGCGCTACCCGCTGGCCGAGGCGGGCCGGGCCCACGAGGACCTGGCCGCCCGGCGTACGACCGGAAAGTTGCTGTTGATTCCCTAGCGCTACGCTCACCCCTTGTGGACATCAGTGCGGCAGTTTGGTCCTTCGCTGCCGTCGTCGCGCTCCTGACGATCACGCCGGGGCTCGACACGGCTCTCACCCTGCGCACGTCGCTGCTCGTGGGCCGGCGTGCCGCCTGGGGGGTGGTGCTGGGCATCCAGCTCGGCACGCTCGTCTGGGGCGTGCTCACCGCGGCGGGGCTGTCGGCGCTGCTGGCGGCCTCGCGGCCGGCCTACGACGTCCTGCGCTGGGCGGGGGCGGCGTACCTGGTGTGGATGGGGGTGCGCATGCTCCTCACCAAGGCGCGGGCCGGCGAGGAGGAGGACGGGCAGCACGCGTTCGGATTCGGGAAGGGGTTCCGGCGCGGGCTGCTCACCAACCTGCTCAACCCCAAGGTCGGGGCGTTCTACGTGGCGATGTTGCCGCACTTCATCCCGGCCGGGGCGCCGCACGCGGCGATGGGGCTGCTGCTGGCCGGGGTGCACGCGGCCGAAGGGCTGCTGTGGAGCACGGTGCTGATCGGGTTCGCCTCGCTGATGAGCGACGTCCTGCGGTCGGCCCGCGTACGGCGGGTCCTCGACCGGGTGACCGGCGTGGTCATCGTCGGGTTCGGGCTCCGGCTGGCCCTTCACGACTGACCCCGGGGCCGATCCGGCAGCCGCTTTCCGGACGTTTCCAGAAACAGCAGTTTCCAGAAACCGGACTTTCCTTTATTTCTCGCTAATCTTTGAACTCATTTCGCATTCGCTCCCGTACGTCCCCACACAAGCAATTCCTTCGGGACAAGGAGCGAAATGTTCACCACCCGCACCACCGTCGGCGCGTCGGTGCTCGCCGCCGCGTTCGTCCTCGCGGCCGTTCCCGCGAGCGCCCAGACGCAGAGCCAGGCCCCCGCGGCCTCCGCCTGCCGCCAGATCGTCATCACGGGGTCCAACGTGGGCGTGCGCGAGTTCGCCTTCAACAACGGGCAGGTGCTGCAGACACGCAAGACCGGCAGCGTCCTCACCTCCTGCCAGTTCCTCAGAGGCAACGGCAGCAACGGGTACACCCCCAAATGCGGGGCCAGTGGTTACAACTGGTACCAGGTCAACATCAAACCCACGCGCGACGAGATCGGCCTCGTGGTCACGAAGGGGTACGTGCCCGCCACCTGCGCCCGCGTCCGCTAGCGTCGCCGCCGGTTCCCTTCCAGGACACTGCGCCGGGAAATGGGGCAGGGTGAGGTGCGTGAAGACAGCGTTCGTGCTCGGTGGCGGTGGTGTGCTCGGTGCTCACGAGGTGGGCATGCTTCAGGCGCTCGACGACTTCGGCGTCCAGCCCGACCTGGTCGTCGGCACGTCGGTGGGCGCGCTCAACGGCGCGCTCATCGCCGCCGACCCGGCGCGGGCGGTCGACCGGCTGACCTCGCTGTGGCGGTCCGACATCGTGCGCACGGCGTTCGCCGGGTCGTGGGTGGCCCGGCTGTCCACGCTGGCCAGGACCGGCACCCACCTGCACCCCAACGGCCCCCTGCGGGACGTGCTGGCCGGGACGGTGCGCACGGAGCTGATCGAGGAGCTCGCGGTGCCGTTCCAGTGCGTGGCGGCCTCGGTCGAGCGGGCCGCGGCCCACTGGTTCACCAGCGGGCCGCTGGTGGAGGCGGTGCTGGCGTCGTGCGCGGTGCCGGGGCTGCTGCCGCCCGTGAAGATCGACGGGGAGCACTTCTTCGACGGCGGGCTGGTGCACAGCATCCCCGTCGGCCGGGCCGTGCAACTCGGGGCCAGGCGGGTCTACGTGCTGCACGTCGGCCGGATCGAGCGGCCGCTGACCGCGCCCCGGCGGTTCTGGGAGGTGGGGATGGTGGCGTTCGAGATCGCGCGGCGCTACCGGTTCGCCGAGGAGATGGCCACGTTGCCGCCGGGAGTGGAGGTGCACGTGCTGCCTGCCGGGGTCGGTGAGCCGCTGTCGCCGTTGCGCTACCGGGACCTGTCCCAGATCTCCACCTACATCGACCGGGCGTACGAGGCTTCTTCTCGTTATCTGCGGACAATAGGAGGATGAAGACCCAACCTCAGGGAGGCTGACCCAAGGGAGGCCACCGATGCTCCCGCCGCGGATCGTGCGCCGGATCATCCTCGCGCCGCTCGTGATCGTGGTCACCGTGCTCGTGCTGGTGACGCTGCCGTTGTGGCTCCTGGTCACGTTCGGGGCCTCCTTGCGGCTGCCGCCGCCGCAGCGCAGGGGGCTGCGGTTCGTCTGGTTCGGGGCGGCCTGGCTGACGCTGGAGTCGGCGGTGCTCATCGCCTGCCTCGGGCTGTGGCTGTCGGGGGCGTTCGGCCGGGCCCGGCGCCAGGAGCGGCACTACGCGCTGATCCGCTGGTTCCTGTCGAAGGTCTACGCGGTGGCCGTGCGGATCTTCAGGCTGACCCTGGTCGTCGAGGAGCCGCCGCCGACCCCGCAGGAGCGCGCCGCCCGGCTGAGCCGCCCGGTCGTGGTGCTCTCCCGGCACGCCGGGCCGGGCGACTCCTTCCTGCTGATCTATCTCCTGCTGTCCCGGTACGAACGCCGCCCCCGGATCGTCATGAAGGCCGCCCTCCAGTACGACCCCTCGCTCGACGTCGTGGTCAACCGGCTGCCGAACGCCTTCGTGCCGCGCCGGTCCGGCCGCGAACGGGTGGTCGCGGAGATCCGGCGGCTGGCGACGACCATGGACGACCACGACGCGCTGGTGATCTTCCCGGAGGGCGGCAACTTCACCCCACGCCGGCGGCGGCTGGCGATCCGGCGGCTGGAGGAGAAGGGGCTGGCCGAGGAGGCGGAACGGGCACGCGGCATGGACCACCTGCTGCCGCCCCGGCCGAACGGCGCCATCGCCGCGATCACCGCCTGCCCGGAGGCCGACGTGATCTTCGTCGCCCACACCGGCCTGGACGACCTCGTCACGATCGGCGACGTGTGGCGCAGGCTGCCGTACGCGGCGCGGATCACGGCCAAGTGGTGGCGGGTGCCGGCGGCCGAGGTGCCCCGGGACCGGGAGAGCCAGGTCCGCTGGCTGTACTCCCACTGGGAGGAGATCGACGCCTGGATCACCGCCCAGCGTTCCACGCGGGACGGGGAAACGCCGCCGGACCGGGAAACGGCCCGGGATCAGGAGGCGCCACCGGATCAGGAAGTGGTGCCGGATCAGGGTGAGGGGGCGCCCGGCGGCAGGTAGGGGACCGGGGCGGGGCCGTCGCGCAGCAGGCCCAGCAGGGCGTCGGTGTCGAGGTTCTCCTCGATCAGGTCGCCCAGGGCGTCGAGGCGGGCCTCGCGCAGACGGGCGAAGTCGGTGTCCGGGGCGGGGACGAAGGCGCGCCCGGCCCGGTCGGCGACGTCGGCCAGGAACGCCCGCCGGAAGGCGTCGTTCTCCAGGGCGCCGTGCCAGGTGGTGCCCCACACGTCGCCGGCGCGGCAGCCGTCCAGGAAGGGTTCGCCGCCCTCGACCGTCGCCCGGCCGTGGTGGATCTCGTACGCGCTGACCGGCTCCCCGTAGGCCCGCCCGACCGGCCGTCCGAGCCGCTTGTCCGGCGCGAACTCGACCCGCACGGGCAGCAGCCCGAGCCCGTCCACCCGGCCCGCCCGCGACTCCACCTCGTCCACGATCTCCCGGCCGAGCATCTGAAACCCGCCGCAGATCCCCAGGACGGGCCCGCGCCGGGCGAGGAGGGCATCGGCCAGGCCGGTACGCCGCAGCCAGGCCAGGTCCTCGACCGTGGCCCGCGAGCCCGGCAGCACCACCAGGTCGGCGTCGTCCAGCTCGACCGGGTCGGTCACGAAGCGCACCACCACACCGGGCTCGGCGGCCAGCGCGTCCAGGTCGGTGAAGTTCGAGATGCGCGGCAGCCGGACGACCGCCACCCGCAACGTCTGCCTGCCCAGTGGCCGGCCGGTCGCGACCCGGCGGGAGTCCAGCGCGAGGGAGTCCTCGACGTCCAGCCAGAGGCCGTCGAGCCAGGGCAGCACGCCGTACACCGACCGGCCGGTGAGCTTCCTGAGCATGTCGAGGCCGGGTTCGAGCAGCTCGCGGGCGCCCCGGAACTTGTTCACGACGAAGCCGGAGACGAGGGCCTGGTCGGCCGCGTCCAGCAGCGCGACCGTGCCGTGGAAGGCGGCGAACACGCCACCCCTGTCGATGTCGCCGACCACGACGACGGGCAGCCCGGCGGCCCTGGCCAGGCCCATGTTGGCGATGTCGCCGCGGCGCAGGTTGATCTCGGCGGGGCTGCCGGCGCCCTCGCAGATCACCACGTCGTACCGGGCGCGCAGCCGTTCCAGGGAGGCGAGGGCGGTGGTCCGCAGGAGGTCCTTCAGCGCGCCGTACTCCATGGCGTCCACGTCGGCGACGGGCTCGCCCAGGAGCACGACCTGGCTGCGGCGGTCGCTGCCCGGCTTCAGCAGGACGGGGTTCATGTCGGCGACCGGTTCGAGCCCGGCGGCCTGGGCCTGCATGGCCTGGGCGCGGCCGATCTCGGCGCCGCCGGCGGTGACGTAGGAGTTCAGCGACATGTTCTGGGCCTTGAAGGGCGCCACGCGCACGCCCTGACGGGCCAGCCAGCGGCAGATCCCGGCGGTCACCACGCTCTTGCCCGCGTCGGAGGTGGTGCCGGCGACCAGCATCGCCCCGGTGAGCCGCGCAGCGTTCATGCAGATCACCGTACATGAGCCCCAAACTGCGAAATTTCCCAGAAAACGGCCATTTACGAATCGTGTGACTTCTGCCACTCTGTCTAGAACGTTCGCCTAGAACAGCATTCTAGATTTTCCTACTGGAAGGGTGAGCATGGTCAGGACGTTGGGATCGCCGCGTGCCGGCGCCATCGACGCGCAGACCCGGGCGCCGTTCGGCTGGGCGCCGCTGGTCGTGCTCTTCATCGTCGGACTCGTGGACCGGATCGAGTACAACCTGCTGTCGGGGGTGCTGCCGCTCGTCCAGAAGGAGTGGGGGTTCAGCGACACCGCCGCGGGCTCGATCCCCACCGCCGCGGCGCTCGCGGCCGCGATCGTCTCCCTGCCCGCGGGCTTCCTCGCCGACCGGTTCAGCCGTACGCGGATCATCGCGGTGGTCGTCCTCCTGTGGGCCGTCGCCACGCTCGGGTCGGGCCTGGCCACCGGCTTCGTGATGTTCTACCTGATGCGGGTGCTGCTCGCGGCGGCCGAGAACATCGACAACCCGGCGGCCGGCAGCCTGCTCGCCGACTACTACCCGCCGGTCAGCCGGGCCAAGGCGTACGGGCTGACCCGCGTCACGACCTATCTCGGCGGCGTCGGCACGCTGCTGGGCGGCGTGCTGGCCGAGGCGTACTCGTGGCGCACCGCGTTCCTGGTCATGGTGGTGCCCGGCGTGCTCACGGCGGTGCTCTGCTGGTTCCTGCGCGAGCCGGGCCGCGGCGACCTGGACCGGATGGTGGCCGGAGCCGCCGTCGAGCCGCCCGCAGCCCGGCCCGCGACGCCCAAGGCGCCCTTCTGGCAGCAGTTCGGGCAGGTCATCCGCATCCCGACGCTGCTGTTCGTGTGCGCCGGGCTGGGCCTGCTCACCCTCGGCCTGGCCGGCATCTTCTACTGGCTGCCCACCCTCATGGTCCGCGAGTACGGCGTCGGCGTCGGCGCCGCCGGCTCGCTGAGCGGCCTGATCACCATCGCGGGAACGCTGGCCGGCACCCTGGTCGGCTCCTGGCTGGGCCGCCGGTGGCACGGCACCCGCAAGGGCGGCAGGCTGCTGGCCGGCGGCGGCGGCATCACTGCGGGCGCGGCGGTGCTGGCCGGGGCGCTCGCCATGGACTCGATCGGCCCGATGACCGCGCTGGTCCTGCTGGCCTGCTCGCTGATGTCGATCGCGATCCCGAACATGACGGCCTGCCTGGCGGACGTCGTCCCGGCCGCGGCGCGCGGTCTCGGCTTCGCCGTGCTGCAACTGCTGATCACGGCGGCCGGGGCGTTCGGCTCGCTCGTCGTCGGCATCGCCTCCGACCGGTTCGGCTCGCTGATCGGCGGCATGTACCTGCTGGTCGTCCCCATGATCGTGGGCGGCCTCCTGACGCTCGGCGCCCGCGCCTCCTTCGAGCGCGACGCCGGGCGGGTCATGGACGCCGCCCGCGCGGGCTAGGGCAGGCAGACGGTCAGCGCCCCCGGGGCCACCTCGGCTTTGAGCTTGGTGGTGGCCTCGCGGTCGCCCCCGTCCAGTTCGTACGTCAGCGGCGACCCGAACCGGGCCGTCACCTTGCGCGCCCGGGTGATGCGCACGAACGGCGAGTCCTCCGACCGTCCGGCGGCCATCTTGCCCATCACCCTGGCCCACTGGATGGGCCCCTTGGCCGTGGACAGCCCGACCTCCAGCCAGCCGTCGTCCGGCCGGGCGTCGTCGAACGCCTCGATCCCGCCGGCGATCGTGCCCACGTTGCCGAGCAGCAGGCAGCTCGCCTCGCCCTCGAACCAGGTGACCCCGTCGACCTTGACCTTCATCGGCACCAGGGGCCCGCCGACGTGCCGGACGGCGGCCTTGACGTAGCTGAGCCTGCCGAACTTCCGCTTGGCCTTGCCGTCGGCCTCGGCGATCATCTCGGCCTCGAACCCGGCGCCGGCCATGACCGCGAAGTGCTCGCCGTTGAGCAGCCCGAGGTCCAGCTGGGCGCGGCGGCCCTCGAAACCGATCCGTACGGACTCCTCCAGGTCGGTGGGGATGCCCAGGTTGCCGGCGAACAGGTTGGCCGTGCCGGCGGGCAGGATCGCCATCGGCACGCCGGAGCCGGCCATGGCGTCGGCGCACCGTTGCACCATGCCGTCACCGCCCCAGACGAACACCTGCTCCGCGCCCGCCTCCAGGGCCTTGCGCACCTTCTTGGGCGCCTTCTTGCTCTTGGGCACCTCGTGCCAGATCAGCTCTCCGACGTCCCGCTCGGTGAGCAGCACGCGCAGCCGGTCCAGCCCGGCGCCGAGGATCTTCTTCTGATGTGCGACAACTGCGATTGTGGGGGACACTCCTCCCGCACTACCCGTGGTTTGCGGGGTTATGAATGGCTTTCATGCGGGTAGCGGTGGCCGAATGCGCATCCAGGACTGGTTCCTCACCGAGGAGGAACGCGATAACCGGGCGACCGGGCTCGACGCCTGGTCCAGCGGCAACGAGGTACGCCCGCTCATCCACGGCGCCACGTACTTCGCCGAGCTGAACAGCCGCCTGGCGGCGCTGCGCAAGGACGACCTGCTGCTGTTCGCCGACTGGCGGGGCGACCCCGACGAGCGGCTGACCGACGACGGGCCCACGGTGAGCGCGGCCCTCGGCGCCGCGGCCGAGCGCGGCGTCATCGTCAGGGGCCTCATCTGGCGCTCCCACCTGGACCGCCTGCGCTTCAGCGCGGCCGAGAACCGGCACCTGGGCGAGAAGATCGAGAACGCGCACGGGCAGGCGATGCTCGACACGCGGACCAAACCGGGCGGCTCGCACCACCAGAAGTTCGTCATCCTCCGCCACGACCGCGACCCCTCGGCGGACGTGGCCTTCGTCGGCGGCATCGACCTGTGCCACAGCCGCCGCGACGACGCCGAGCATCTGGGCGACCCGCAGTCCTGCCCGATGCCCGACGTGTACGGCCCCCGCCCGCCCTGGCACGACATCCAGCTCGCCATCCACGGCCCGGCGGTCGCCGAGGTGGAGAAGACCTTCTGCGAACGCTGGGAGGACCCGGCCCCCGAGACCAGGGACCCGCTGCGCCGCCTGCGCGACCATCTGAGCAGGCTGGACGACGCTCCCCCGCTGCCCGACCCGGGCCCGCCGCCCCCGCGCGCCGGCACGCACCACGTGCAGCTCCTGCGCACCTATCCGGCCCGGCGCAGCGCGTACCCGTTCGCGCCGGACGGGGAGCGCAGCATCGCCCACGCCTACCACAAGGTGCTCGGCAGGGCCCGGTCGCTGGTGTACCTGGAGGACCAGTACCTGTGGTCCACGGACGTGATCGAGCCGTTCGCGCAGGCGCTGGAGCGCGAGCCGGAGCTACGGATGATCATCGTGGTCCCGCGCCACCCCGACCAGGACGGCTGGCTGGCCGGCCCGGCGAGCCTGATCGGCCGGGTCGAGGCGCTGAACCGGCTGACGAGCGCCGGCGGCGACCGCGTCGCGATCTACGACCTGGAGAACCACCAGGGCACCCCCGTCTACGTGCACGCCAAGGTGTGCGTGGTGGACGACGTGTGGGCCTCGGTCGGGTCGGACAACGTCAACCTGCGCTCGTGGACCTACGACTCGGAGCTGAGCTGCGCCGTCCTGGACGAGCGGGAGGACCCGAGGCCGCCGCACGGCGCCCTGAGGTTCGCCCGCGACCTGCGGCTGACGCTCATGTCCGAGCACCTGGACGAGGAGTCCGAGGCCGGCCGGGACGAGCTGTGCGACCCGGTCGCCGCGTTCGACGCCTTCGCCGGGTCGGCGGCCCGGCTGGAGGACTGGCACTCCTCCGGCTGCCGGGGACCGCGCCCGGCCGGCCGGTTACGCCCGCACCCCGCCCCCACGCTGTCCAGGGTCCGCAGGGCGATGGCCATGCCGCTCTACCGGTTCGCCGTCGACCCCGACGGCCGGCCGCCGGAGCTGCGGAGATCGCGGAGGTTCCGATGAAGACGTTCCTGCTCCACAGGCTGGGGCCGCGGATGACGGTCGCGGCGTTCGCCGTCGCGCTCATCATGATCCCGTTCTCCCTGCTGCTCGTCGTGGCCAAGATGCCGCTCAACGAGCTGGACGCCGGAGCGGCCCGCGAACTGCACGAGTACGCGCTCGCCCACCCCGGCGTGACCCGGGTGCTCATCGTCTGGACGGACCTGTTCGGCCCGTGGCCGTGGCGGATCGCGGTGGGCGCGTTCACGGTCTGGCTGCTGATGCACGGCAGGCGCAGGCTGGCGCTGTGGGCGATCACGACCGTGACCGCGGGCGGCCTGATCGGGCTCGGCCTCAAGATCCTCGTCGCGCGGGTGCGGCCGCACCTGCCCGACCCCGTCGCCCTGGCGCCCGGCGACTCCTTCCCCTCCGGCCACGCGGTCAACGTGACCCTCGGGGCCGGGGTCGTCACCCTGCTCCTGCTGCCGATGCTGCCCCGGTGGGGGCGGCGGCTCGCCTGGGTGCTGGCCTGGTTCGTGGTGGTCTCGGTGGGCTTCACCAGGATCGCTCTCGGCGTGCACTGGGTGAGCGACGTCGTGGCGGGGATCGTGCTGGGCGTGGCGGTGATCGCCGCGACCGCGGCGGCGTTCGAGACGTGGCGGCGCGACACGGGCCGCAGGCCCACCGCGCCGCTGTCGGAAGGTATGGAACCCGAACCGGTGAAGGTGCCCGATGAGCAAAGCTGAGCATGTCCGGTACTACGCGCTGTCGCTGGTGTTACCTCTGGTGCTGATGGGCGCCGTCTCGTACGGCATGGGGCTGCTCATCGTCGGCGTCCCCCAGCCCGGCGACGTGGCCGTGAGCAAGGAGTTCGCCTCGATCCGCACGTCGCTGTGGAACACCCTCACCGACTACGGCACCAGCCTGTCGGACACGCCCTACGTGGTGGCGTTCACGGCGGTGGCGGTGATCCTGTTCCGGCTGGTGTACAAGCGCTGGCGGGAGTCGTTCTTCATGATCGCCGCGGTCTGGGGCCAGTCGCTGGTCTTCCTGGCGACCACCGAGCCGGTCGGCCGCAGCCGCCCGCCGGTGCACCACCTCGACCCCGCGCCGCCGACCTCCAGCTTTCCGTCGGGACACGTCAGCGCCGCCGTCGCGTTCTACTGCGGGCTGGCGCTGGTGCTGACGACGCACGTACGCAACCGGGCGCTGCAGGTGGTGATCTGGACGATCGGGATCGCGGCCCCGCTGATCGTCGCCTTCTCCCGGCTCTACCGCGGCATGCACTTCTTCTCGGACGTGACCTGGGGGCTGCTGCTCGGGGTGTTCTGCGTGGTGGTGGCCGCGCGGTCGATCCTCTACCGGACCTGGGACACCCGGCAGGCGGCCGTGAAGGGCGACCGAAAGCGTCCCGCCTCCGTCCACGACTAGCGCGGGTCGGCTCGCCGGCCGGGTCAGACGAAGGCCCCGATCCCCGTCACGGCCCGGCCGACGATCAGGGTGTTGATCTCCCTGGTCCCCTCGTAGGAGTAGATCGCCTCGGCGTCGGCGACGAACCTGGCGATGTCGTGGTCCAGCAGGATGCCGTTGCCCGCCAGCAGCTCCCGCGCCCACCCGACGACCTGGCGCATCTGCGTCGTGCAGTACGCCTTGGCCAGCGCCGAGTTCTCGTCCCGGTAGATCCCGGCGTCCTGGAGCTGCGCCAGGCGGACGACCATGCCGAAGCAGGCGGTGGCGTTGCCCAGCATCCTGACCAGCAGGTCCTGGACGAGCTGGAAGGAGCCGATCGGGCGGCCGAACTGCTCGCGCTCCTTGGCGTAGGCCAGGGCGATCTCGTACGCGGCGATCATGATGCCGACCGCCTGCCAGGCGACCCCGCTGCGGGTGCGGCGCAGCACCCTGGCGGTGTCCCGGAAGGAGCCGGCCTCCTGCAACCGGTCGGACTCGGGGACGCGGCAGCCGCGCAGCGTGATGTCGGCGTTCTGGACCGTGCGCAGGGCCATCTTGTTCTCCATCTTCGTGGCGGTGAAGCCGGGGGCGCCCTTCTCCACCACGAAGCCCTTGACACGGCCGTCGTCGGCGTCGCGTGCCCAGACGACGACGAGGTCGGCGAACGTGCCGTTGCCGATCCAGCGCTTGGCGCCGTCGAGCACCCACGTGTCGCCCTCGCGCCTGGCCGTCGTGCGCAGGCCGCCGGCCACGTCGGAGCCGCCGGTCGGCTCGGTCAGCGCGAACGCGCCGATCTTCTCCATCCTGCTCATCGCGGGCAGCCAGCGCCGGCGCTGCTCGGCCGAGCCGCACTCGGCGATGCTGCCCATGGCCAACCCGGTGTGCACGCCGAAGAACGTGGCCATCGAGGCGTCGGCGTGCGCCATCTCCAGGGCGAGGAAGCCGCTGAGCAGGCCGCTCGGCCGGGGCCCGGGGCACTCGGGGTGGGCCAGGCCCGCGACGCCGAGGCCGGCGTAGCCCTTCACCAGCTCGACGGGGAACTCCGCGCGCACCCAGCAGTCGTTCGCGACGGGCACGACCTTCTCCCGCAGGAACGCGCGCACCCGCAGCAGGATCTCGCGCTCGTCGGCCGAGAGCAGGTTCTCGAACTCGTAGAAGTCCCCGGTCAGCAGCTCGGACATGACCTCGTGTCCTTCCTCGGGCCGGCGCGGCGGGCTCTGTCCCAGCGCCCTACCCTGCGCGCCGGAGGCCACACGGACGGTCAGCCGGGTACGCCGCGCCGCTTACCATACGGCCCATGACCACCCACGGATTCACGCTCACCGCGGAGGGCCCGTTCGACTTCGGCGCGACGCTGCGCTTCGTCGAGGACTGGCCGGCCACCAGCGCGCTGCCCTCCGACGGCCGGGCGCTGCGCTTCGCCTACTGCGCCGAGTCCGACTGGCTGCCGATCGGGGTGAGCGTGACCGCCGCTCCCGGCGGCGTCGCCGTCACCACCACCCGCGCCCCCGGCCCGGCGATCCGGAGCGAGATCGCGCGCATCCTCTCCCTCGACGTGGACGCCGGCGGCTTCGCCGAGCTGGGCGAGGCCGACCCGGTGCTCGGCGACGTGCAACGGCACCGTCCGGGGCTGCGGCCGGTGTGCTTCTGGAGCCCGTGGGAGGCGGCCTGCTGGGCGGTGATCGTGCAACGCTCGTCGATGCTCGTCGCCTCGCGGATCAAGCAGCGCATCGCCGACCGCTACGGCGCGGCCGTCACCGTGGACGGGCAGGCGTACCAGGCGTTCCCGCCGCCCGTGAGCCTGGTGGACGCGGGCGGGCTCGGGCTGCCGGCGCAGAAGGAGGAGTGGCTGCGCGGGCTGGCCAGGGCGGCGCTCGACGGCGTGCTCACCACCGAGCACCTGCGCTCGCTCGCCCCCGAGGACGCCCTGGCCGAGCTGCGCGCGCTGCCCGGCGTGGGGCCGTTCTCGGCCGGTCTGATCCTGATCCGCGGGGCGGGCGCGCCCGACGCGTTCCCCGGCGACGAGCCCCGGTTGTTCGGGATCCTGCGCGAGGCGTACGGGCTGCCCGAGGACGCCCCGGCGAGCGCCTACCGCCGGATCGCCGAGTCGTGGCGGCCCTACCGGTCGTGGGCCTCGTTCCTGTTCCGCGCCACCGGCTACCGGGCCGCCGCGGACTGAACCCGTCGGCCGCCCGCGCCGAGCACGACGCTCACAGGGACGTCAGGGCGGCCAGTTCGCGCCACTCGGGCAGAGGCGGCTCGCCGGGGCGGTCGGTGAGCACCTGGAGGCACACGTGGTCGGCGCCCGCGTCGAGGTGGGCCCGTACGCGCTTCTCGATCGCCTCCACGTCGCCGTGGGCCACGATCGCGTCCACCAGCCGGTCGCTGCCGTGCTCGATCTCGTCCTCGCCGAAGCCGAGCCTGCGCAGGCTGGCGGCCTGGTGAGGGGCGCCGGTGCGGTAGAAGAAGACGTGCTCGGCCGCCAGCTCACGGGCCCTGGCCGGGTCGGGGTGCAGCACGACGGCCTGCTCGACGGCCAACCGGGCGCCGGGGCCCATGGCCTGCCTGGCCCGCGCGGTGTGCTCGACCGGCACGAAGTACGTGTGCGCCCCGAGCGTGCGCCTGGCCGCCAGGTCCAGCATCTTCGGGCCGAGCGCGGCCAGCATGCGGCGCGGCGCGCGCTCCGGGGCCGGCGAGTTCAGCGGGACGGCGTCCATGGCGTCGAGGTAGCCGCCCATCGTGGTCACCGCCCGGCCGAGGCTGGGGATCGCGTAGCCGTCCATCTGGATCGGCCCGTCGCTGATGCGGTGGCCACCGAGGCCCAGGACGTACCGGCCGGGGTGGGCCTCGTTGAGCGCCCGTTCGGCGGCGGCCATGCTGATCGGGTCGCGCAGGGCGATGTTGGCGATGCCGGCGGCCACCGTGATCCGCCTGGTCGCCGAGAGCAGCAGCCACGACTGGCTCACCGAGTCGCGGCCGAACCCCTCGCCGAACCACAGCGCGCCGTAACCCAGCTCCTCGATCTCGGCCGCGCCGTCGCGCAGCTCCCCGGCCGGACGGTCGTCGAAGGCGAACGTCCACAGGCCCACCTTGCCCAGGCGGGGGCCGTCGTCGTGGTGGGGGTTGTCGGTCATGGGTCACACCGTCCCGTCTATTCGGAGAGCCTCTCCGGTTACGTCGGGGACTATAATCGGAGATGTTCTCCGATTCAACCCGCGGGAGTGTCCAGTGCCGGCACGGGCGATGCGCGCCGATGCGCGCCGCAACTACGACCAGTTGGTGGCGGCGGCCATCGCCGTGGTCGCCGAGGAGGGGCCCGACGCCTCGCTCAACGAGATCGCCCGGCGGGCCGGCGTCGGGGCGGGCACGCTCTACCGGCACTTCCCCACGCGCGAGGCGCTGCTCGTGGCCGTGTTCGAGGGGCGGCTGGCCCGGCTGTGCGCACGGGCGGAGGAGGCGGGCGAGGAGCTGCCGCCCGGCGAGGCGCTGGTGGCCTGGCTGCGGTCGCTGGTCGCGCACGCGATGACCGACCGGGGGCTCGGCGCGCGGATGATGCTCACCCAGGACGGCGCGGGGGTCGACTGCTGGGCGATGTTGCGCGCCGCCGCCTCGCGGCTGCTGCGGCCCGCCCAGGAGGCGGGGGCCGTACGCGCGGACGTCGAGGTGTCCGACCTGGTGGAGCTGGCCGCGGGCATCGCCCAGGCCACCCCCGACCCGGCCCGCGCCGACCGCCTGCTCACCCTCATCCTGGACGGCCTGCACCCCCGCCCCTGACCGCCCCTGACCGCGCCCGACCACCGCACGCCCGACCACCGCACGGCCATCCCGCTCAGCGGACAGCGGTCATGGACGCCGTGAACGCGGACATCCCGGCGGCCCAGGCGGCTTCGACGTCCGCGCCGGGCGGGAAGCGGCCGTCGAGTTCGAGCACGACCAGGCCGTGGGCCAGCCCCCAGACGGCACGCGCGGCGGCCTCGCCACGCACGATCCGCGCCAGCGGCGCCGCGGCCCGCTCCTCCACCCCGGCGGGCAGCAGGTCACGCGGCAGCGGCCCGGCGCTCATCAGGCGGTACAGATGCGGATGAGCCAGCGCGTACGCCCGATAGGCCCGCCCGAGAGCCCCCAAGCCGCCCCCGCCCCCGCCGCCGTCACGCTCGCCACCCCCGCCGCCGTCACGCTCGGCGCGCTCGCCGCCGTCACGCTCGCCACCCCCGCCGCCGTCACGTTCGGCGCGTTCGGCGCGTTCGGCGCGTTCGGCGCGTTCGAGGGCGACCGCCAGTTCGGTCAGGGCGATGGCGATGAGCTCGGCCTCCACGGCGGACTTGTCGGGAAAGTGCTTGTAAAGGGACGGCGCCCGGATCCCCAGCCGCGCGGCCAGCGCGCGCATCGTCAGCGCCTCCGCCCCGCCCGCCTCGACCAGCTCGCGCGCCGCCGCGACGATCTGCCCGGCGCGCGGCGACAGGTCAGCCACGCGCGCTCCTCGGCCCGTGACCCAGGAACCGGGCGACCGCGACGTACGTCATCCAGGCCAGCCCCGCGGTGAAGACCGGCACCCAGCCCAGCGGCGAGACCGAGTAACCGACCAGCACGGCCAGCGGGATCCACGGACGGTGAGCGAGGTCGTGCAGCACCGCCGGCCCGCGGAACCTGGTCGCGTACGGCGCCAGCACGAACAACGCCGAGCTGACCGGCGTGACGCCTCCGTACTTGGCCACCTCGAAGACGAGGAACGCGAGGCAGAAGGCGGCGAGCAGCGCCCACCCGGAACGGCCGGCCACCCGCCTGACGGTCACTGCGGTCATGATGTCCTCCTCGGCTAACAGCGTTAGCCGCACTCTAGGCTAACGACGTTAGCCTGTCCAGGGAGCAATAGGGTGGAATCATGATCGATCGGGAGGTGGCCGTACTCATCGGCCTGCAGGCCTCCGGCAAGTCCACCTTCTACCGGCGCTGCCTGGCCGCCACGCACGCGCACGTGAGCAAGGACGACTTCCCCAACGCGCGCCGCCGTCAGCACCGCCAGCTCCGGCTGATCCGCGAGGCGCTGGAGGAGGACCGGAACGTGGCCGTGGACAACACCAACGCCTCGCCCGAGGAGTGGCAGCCGCTCATCGTGGCCGGCCGGGAGCACGGCGCGCGGGTGGTGGCCTACTGGTTCCCGCCCAATGTGAAGGCGTCCCTCCAGCGCAACGCCGAGCGCCTGGGCCGGGCGCGGGTCCCGGAGGTGGGCCTCTTCGCCACGCTCAGGCGACTGCGCCGCCCGCGCGCCTCCGACGGCTTCGACGCCGTCTACGCCGTGGAACTCGACGGCCGCGGCGGCTTCCTGGTCCGCAAACAGGAAGGCTGAGCGGCCGCGGCCCGGCCCGCCAGGCGCGGGCCGGTCCTTCAGGTACGGGCCGATCGGTCAGGTACGGGCCGGTCCTTGGCGCGGGCCGGGCCGTCAGGTGCGGGCCGGTCCTTCAGGCGCGGGCCGGTCGGTCAGGTGCGGCGGGTGAAGGGGGCACTGGCGAAGCGGTAGGCGATCTTGGCCGGGGTCAGCCACCGCACGTGGGCGCCGTTCCTGGCCCGGCCGACCACCCGTTCGGCCAGCCACGGCGCCACGGTCTCCACCGGGTCGGCGAGGATCGCGAAGATCCTGGCCGCCCGCGCCCGCTCGGCCTGCGAGTAGCCGTACGTCAGCAGGTCGGTGACCACCATGCCGGGGCTGAGCAGGCCCGCCGTCACTCCCTCGGGAGCCTCCTTGGCCAGCGCCCGGGTCAGGTACGTCACGGCCCGCTTGGTGGCGCCGTAGACGCCGAGCCCTGGCACCGTGCGGCCGTCGCTCCCCAGCCCCTCCATGTTCCAGACGTGGCCGCCGCCCTGCGCCGCCATGCCCGCCACCGCGACCGCGCAGCCGTTGACCGTGCCCAGCAGGTTGACCTCCGTCACCGCGCGGGCCTCGTCGGCGGGCAGCCGCCACAGCGGGAGGCGGTCGTGGGAGATCCCGGCGTTGTTGACCCAGATGTCGACCCGCCCGTGCCGGCGTACGGCCTCGTCCCAGAGGTCCTGGAGGCGGGCGCGGTCGGCGACGTCGGCCACGACGGCGGGCACGCCGAGCTCGGCCCCCGCCTCGGCCACCCGGACGGGGTCGGTGCCGCACACCGTGACCCGGTGCCCCAGGGCGGTCAGCGACCGGGCGAGGCCGAACCCGAGCCCCCGGGTGCCGCCCGTGATCACGATCGACCGGGACGCGCTCATGCCTCGTGCTCCTTCCTGGCCGCCACGGTCGCCTCGATCGCGTCCGCGAGGAACCTGCCGACGACCTCCCGCTCCGCCGGGGTGAACGCGTCGATCGCCGCGGTGAGGTGGCGGACCAGCGGGGCGAAGAACGCCCCCGCCAGCTCGACGGCCTGCTCGTTCAGGACGACCTCGACCTTGCGGCGGTCGCCCTCGTCGCGCCGCCGTACGACGTGACCGGCCTGCTCCAGCCGGCCGAGGAGGGCCGTCGTGGCAGGGGCACTGAGGTTCAGGGCGGCCCCCAGCCCGCCCGGCGAGAGCGGCCGGCCGGCGCGGTGGGCGTCGAGGATGACCACCAGGGCGTTCATGTCGGTCCTGTGCAGCCGGTGCCCGACGGCGAAGCCCTCCACGAACCGGTCGCTCTCCACGTTGAGCCGGCGGATGAGGACCATCAGGTCATACGCCGTCATGTCACCCCTTATATTTCTATCGTGGAAGTATTCCATCATAGAAAGAAAACGTTAGCCGCGCTCCGTCCTGAGACGGTACTCGTCGCGGGGGTGGTCGCGAGCGCCGTCCTGACCGGCCTGATCTGGTTCCTCGGCCGGTGGCTGGACGACGTGGTGCTGCTGCCCGACCAGGGCGCGTCCTGGTACTACTGGAAGCTGCCCGAGCCCACCATGTGGACCAGGCTGTCGGCGTGGGCCGGTTACGCCGCCCACCAGATCGTGTCCTGGTGGCTCATCCACTACGCCCAGACCCGGGTCCGCCGCTACTCCGCCGGCCTCCACCCGGTCAACGTCGTCGCGCTGGCGGTCAACACCGGGTTCATAGCCCTGCACACGGCGCAGACCCACCTGTTCTACGACGGCCTGGCCCAGGACGTGTCGATCTACAGCTCCCAGGGCTCGGTCATCCTGCTGCTGGTGGTCGTCCTGATCATGGAGAACCGGCGGCGCGGCCTGTTCCTCGGCAAGCCCGCGCCCATCAAGCGGGAGATCGTCGACTTCGCCCGCCGCTACCACGGCTACCTGTTCAGCTGGGCGGCGGTCTACACGTTCTGGTACCACCCGGCCGAGTCCACGCCCGGCCACCTGATCGGCTTCTTCTACATGTTCCTGCTGCTGCTCCAGGGCAGCCTGTTCCTCACCAGGGCGCACACCAACCGCTACTGGACGGTGACGCTGGAGCTGGCCGTCGTCGTCCACGGCACCCTGGTGGCCGTCATGACCTCGGGCCCGGACGGGTTGTGGCCGATGTTCCTGTTCGGCTTCCTCGGCGTCTTCGTGATCACCCAGATGCACGGCCTGGGGCTGTCGCGCGCCGCGCGCTGGGCGCTGACCGGCTGCTACGCGGCGGCCCTGATCGTCGTCTACGCCCTGCGCGGCGACCTGGCCGGCACCAACGAGGCGATCAGGATCCCGGCCATCGAATACCTCCTGGTCGGCGTGCTGGCCCTGCTCGCCTGGGGAGCCCGTCGCCTGTGGGCGCTCAGAGCGGGAGCGGGATCCGGTCGAGGAACCAGTACAGGCTGACCGCCACGATGGACAGCGACACCGCGGCCGACGCCCAGCGGGCCGCGGCCGTCCGCCGCAGGAGCACCAGCAGCGGGAAGAGCACGGCGATGATCGCGAGCTGGGTCACCTCGATCCCGACGTTGAAGCTCAGCAGCGACAGCAGCAGCTCCCACGACCCGCTCTCGCGGATGTCGAGCGCGCCGGCGAACCCCAGGCCGTGCATCAGGCCGAAGGCGAAGACGACCGGCAGCCGCCAGGCGCCCGGCCGGTCGCGGCCCAGGAGGTTCGCGAGCGCGACGACGACGATCGAGGCGGCGATGACCGGCTCGACGACCGCGCCGGGCACGTTCACCACGCCCATCGCGGCCAGCAGGAACGTGATGCTGTGCGCGACCGTGAAGGCGGAGGCGGTGACCACGACGTCCCGCACCCCGCGGGCGCCGATGATCAGGGTGAGCAGGAAGAAGACGTGGTCCAGGCCTAGGACGAGGTGCTCGACGCCGAGCAGGAAGAACTCGCCGATCTGGCCGGTCGCGGCGCGCTCCCCCACGCGCAGGGCCGGGCTCCCGGCGGTCAGGACGGCCGAGCCCGCGTCGCCGTCGAGGTCGTAGCGCAGGAGCGTCTGGGTGCTGTGGACGAACGACTCGGCGTCGGGGAACAGGGCGCTGGAGATCGTGGGCCCGCCCCCGTCCGGGCAGGCGTAGGCCAGGGTCAGCGTCGCGAAGGCGGCCTTGCCGCGCGGGTGCACGTCCGCCTCGCCCACCTGCCGGGGGACGCACGGCCGGTCGCCGCGGGCGACGGAGAAGCGGCGGGTGACGTAGCCGAACACGGCGTCGCGGTTGGCCGCGAGCTGCCGGAGCTGCTCGGCGCGCTCCTTGGCCTCGTACGCCTCGGCGTAGAGCCAGGCGGACTTCATCAGCAGGTCGTACTCCAGGTCGAGCACGACTCTGACGTCCCCGGCCGTACCGGTCACCTCGGCGTGGGCCTTCGTGGTGGCGTCGTGCGCCGCCGCCGGGGCGGGGTGCAGGAGGTCGGCCAGCGCGCCGCAGAGGATGACGGCGAGGACGACGGCGTACGGCCAGCGCCAGCGAGGCATGTCTCTTGTCTCCAGGGGTCAAGGGGGGGAAGGGCGCCGCCCCGGGCGCGGGCCCGGGGCGGCGGAAGGGACGGATCAGCGGTTGAACCAGCGGTACATGGGCGAGTCCTGATCCCACTTGCCGGGACGTCCGCGCTCGTCCTTGGTGACGAACACGCTGGGCTCGGAGGCGGTGACGCCGCCGCCGGCCGAGCGCGCCGTGACGAACCAGGCGTAGGCCGTGTCGTTCTTGAGGTGCTTCCAGGTCACCGAGGCGACCTGGCCCGAGGCGGCGGTGCTCCTGCCGATGATCTTCGTGGGCTTGTAGAGCGCCAGAGAGTCGGTCTTGAAGCTCGTCGTCCGGGAGGTGAGGTCGACGGGCAGGACCATGTTGTCCTCGCGCCCGTCGTAGCGGCGCAGCGGGTCGAACTCGCCGGCGCCGAAGTCGCCGAGCAGCGGGGAGTAGGTGTCCACGCTCAGCTCGGCCCGCTTGACGTCGAACTGGAGCAGCCGGAAGTAGCTGGCCCCGAACTGGAGCTGGTCCTCCGGCTTGTAGCCGCCGATCTCGGTGAGCCCGAGCCGGTCGGCCGAGACCGTGTAGAACTGGTAGTCGGCCAGCAGCTCGACCACGCCGTTGCCGACCTGACCGACCTTCGGCTTCACGTTGGTGCCCACGCCGTGCTCGTGACCGGCCAGGATGAGGAAGACGTTCGGGTTCTTCTCGACGACGGTCTTGTAGAGCATCGAGCCGTCGGGGGCGGAGAAGCCGGCGCCGCGGCCGTCGGGGTTGGTGCTCGGCACGAGGTAGTCGTGCGAGAGCAGGATGCCGTTACGGCCGGGGAACTTCTTGAAGACCGAGTCGGCCCACTCGGCCTCCTCCCTGGTCACGCCGTACGACAGGCCGACGACCACGAAGTCCAGGCCGCCCGCGGAGAACAGCTCGTAGTGGTTCTGGTTGTCGCCCTCCTTCCACGGGCCGCCGTACTTGGCGTGCTGCCAGCCCTGGGAGGCGTTCTGGTAGCGGGACGGGCCGTAGTACTTGTTGTAGATCGCCTCCGGGCCGTCCTCGGTGCCCGACTGGTTGTCGTGGTTGCCGGCGATGACGCCGTTCGGGATGCCGGCCTCGTCCAGCACGCGCTGCTGCTTCGACGACACCTCGAACTCGCCGACGACCTCGCGCTGCATGGCCTCGTCGGCGGGCTTGCGGATGTTGTTCTCGATGATGTCGCCGGTGTGGGCGACGTAGGAGATCTTGCGCTGGTCCTTGTTGGCGGCGATCCAGTTGACGATCCCGGCGTAGGCCGACTCCCACACCGCGCGCTCCTGCGCGGTCTCCTGCTCCACCGCGCCCTCGGAGATGTACTGGGTGTCGGTGAAGTGCACCATCGAGAAGTCGTACGTGGAGGGGTCGGCGAAGCCGTTCGGGTCGCCGGGGTCGATGTCGTCGGCGAACGGGTCCTCGCCGGTCACCATGACGTGCACGTCCTGCCGGTCCACGTACTCGGGGCCGACCACGGCGGTCAGGACGGTCCTGCCGTCGGCCGCGCCGCGGGCGCTGGTCAGCAGCTCCCACGCCTTGGTCCTGGTGTTCCACGCCCGCAGCGAGGCCAGGCGCTCGGGGTCGACGACGCCCTCCCAGCGCAGGACGGGCGAGTCCACGTGGCCCTGAACCTTGACGTCGTAGCGCTGGTAGACGAGGTCGCGGCCGCTGGGGGCGTCGAGCGTCCGGCCGTCGCCGGGTTCGAGCCCTTCGGCCTTGACCCGCTGCTCGCCGGGCACCTTCAGCGTCGTGGGCAGGGTCGTGGCGGTGCCCTGGTACGCCTCGTCCGGGGTGAGGATCTTGGCCTCGGAGAAGGTGGCCGACACCTGCCCACCGCCGGGCTCGCCGACCTTGGCCGACAGCGTGACGGGGTCGGACACGTCGGCCGTCCCCGGGGCCGGGGTCAGCTCGGCGGGCACGTCCGGGATGCCGGCCGACTCGAACACGATCTCCTGGGCCGCGGTGTTGCCGAGCCCGTCGACGCCGGTGACCGACAGCGTGTGCCGGCCCGCCTTCAGCCCGGGGCCCACCTTGGCGCCCAGCTCCACGGCCTGGCCGTCGAGCTTGACGTCCGGCCCGGACACGACGCCGGAGGCGTCTTCGAGCTTGACGTCCAGGACGACCGTCGCGGTGATCTTCTCGTCCACGGCGGGGACGCTCCTGGCGACCTTCGGCGCGGAGTTGTCGGTGATCAGGACGCGGGCGGCGGTCTCGCCCGAGGTGGACTTCGCCGCCAGGGTGTGCCGGCCGTCCTTGATCGCGGTGGTGTCGAGGTCGGCGCGCAGGCCGCGGGCCGGGGCGTCCACCAGGAACTCCAGGTCGATCTCGGTCAGCGGGTTCACCGTGTCGCCGCAGTTGCCGTCGCCCATGCCGTACGAGGTCTTGATCATCTGGCCGGTCGCGGTGCCCTGCGCCGGGGTCAGGACGATGTTCGAGATCGTGAAGTCGTCCCGGTTGGCGCCGCAGGACGTCGGGTACGTGCCGGCCACGAAGTCGATCGTGTTCCAGCCGGGCACGAGGTACTCGTTCGGGATCGGCAGGTCCACCCGGCGGCTCACGAAGTCGCCGTCGAGCACCACCTTCTGGCCGTTGACCAGCACGAAGTTCTGGTAGCGCGCCTCGATCGAGTTGCTGCCCACGGTGAAGCCGAGCGTCGCCTGGCCGGAGCCGAGCGTCTCGGTGACGTGCACGGCGGGGGCGTCGATCGTCCAGCGCAGCTCGGCCTCGCGCGGGAGGGCCTGGTCGCTGCCGCAGTCGCCGTCGCCCAGCGCGTACGAGGGCTTGACGTCCTGGCCGGTCACCGTGGCGCCGTCGAGGGTCAGGGCGAGGTTGGCGATCGTGAAGTCGTCGCGGTTGACGCCGCAGGACTCCTTGTAGTCGCCGGTGACGACCTTGATCGTGTTCTCGCCGGGCACCAGGAACCTGGCCGGGACCGCGACGGTCACCCGCCGGCTCGCCCAGGTGCCGCCCAGGTCGATGCGCTTGCCGTTGACCAGCAGGAAGTTGTCGTACTTGTCGTCGATCGAGTCCGCGCCCACGTCGAAGGCGAGCATGGCGGCGCCGTTGCCGAGCGTGGCCTTGGTGACCGGCTTGCCGCCGTCCACGGTCAGCGACTCGACGCCGCCGGATCCGGCCGCCGGGACGGTCGCGTACACCGTCTTGGCGCCGGCCACGAGCGTGCCGTCGGTGGGCAGCAGCCGCGGCGCGCCGGCCGGGGCGTTGTTCACCGTCACGGTGTTCCTGACGGTCCCCCCGGCCGCGGTGGCGGCGCTGATGACGTGCTCGCCGTTGGCCAGCTTGGTGGTGTCCACGTCGGCGGCCAGGCCGGTCGTGCCCTGCGGGTCGGACTGGGTGAAGAACGTGAGCGTGGCGCGCTTGAGCAGCGTGGTGTTGCTGCCGCAGTTGCCGTCGCCGAAGTTGAAGGTGTAGGGGTTGTCCTCGCCGTCGGCCACCTCGCCGAGCAGTTCGAGGCCCACGTCGGACAGCACGAAGTCGTCGTGGTTCTGCCCGCAGGAGGACTGGATCGTGCCGACCACGATCTCGACGGTGTTCTCGCCCTTGACCAGGTGCCCGTTCGGGATCTCGATGGTGGCCCGCTGGTTGACGAAGTTGCCGATCTCGGCCTTGTACGCGCCGTTGACCAGCACGTAGCTGTGATACTGCGCCTCGGTGGAGTTGGAGCCGACGTCGAAGGCCAGCTTGGAGACGCCCACCGTCGGGGTGGCGGTGACGGGGGCGCCGTCGATGTCGAGCTTGGTGACGCTGTCGCCGGCGCTCACCGGGACGGCGGCGAGCTTCGCCGTGCCCTCCAGGTACGAGCCGGTGGCGGGGGTGAGCGCGGGCGGGGCCGGGGTGCTCGTCGGGGTGGGGGTCGGCCGTCCCCGGCCCTGCTCCCCCGGGTCGGCGTAGGCCGCCGTCACGACACCGCCCACCAGCACCGCCGCGAGCGCGGTGGTGACGGCGAGCCGTCCCCTGCTCCTTGAACCGCCCAATAACTGTCGTGCTGCCATCGGCTGCATCGGGTCCTTCCATGACGTTCACGGGCAG
Organism: Nonomuraea sp. NPDC049607; assembly: GCF_040675375.1. Lineage (NCBI taxonomy): Bacteria > Bacillati > Actinomycetota > Actinomycetes > Streptosporangiales > Streptosporangiaceae > Nonomuraea > Nonomuraea sp. NPDC049607. The sequence continues at coordinate 125,290 of NZ_JBFAOV010000012.1, read as the reverse complement.
CCGATGAGGCGGCGTGCCCTTCGAGCGGACACGTTGGAGCGCACGAGTGAACGTTGTGCATGGAGAGACTGAAGGGACGGGGAACTGTCTCCTCATTCTGGTCATTCACCAACAGACAGGAACAACCCCGACACAAGAGACGGCGTGACCCGCGGCCCGAAGGGCCGGGTGTCACGCCGTCGTGCCGGGCAGGGTCAGCCCTGATGCCCCGGCAGGTGCTTGCTCTCCTGGGACTTGTTGGTGGAGGGCTTCTTGTCCCCGGTGCTGCGGCTCTGGGTCGAGGAACTGCGGCTCTTGTCCTTGTCCTTGTCGCCCGACTTCGTCTTGCGGGCCTTGTTCTGCGGCATGACGGTTCCTTCCTTCGATACGGGGAGTCAGCGAGTCGCTTGGCTCCGTAACTGCGCGTGCCCGTGGCCCGGACGGTCATACGGCAGGCCGGTCAAGGTTTCCTCAATAGGCCGAAATATCCATACATTTGCCACTGCAGGCCGCCGCTCGACGGACCAGCCCCGGACGCCGGCCTCAGATCTCGATCACGACCTTCCCCGGCACGCCGCGCTTGGCCCGGAACGCCTGCCCGGTCTCGGCCAGCGGATACACCGCGCCGACGTGGGCGCGCAGCAGCCCCGCCCCCGCCCGCGCGGCCAGCTCGGCGAGCTGGGCCCGGTCGGGCTCGACGATGAAGAACACCGCCCGCCCCGCCTCGGGGGCGACCGGCGGCGGCGCGGTGATCGAGACCAGCGCGCCGCCCGGCCTGACCTTCGCCGCCGAGCGGGCGAGCAGGTCGCCACCGATCGTGTCGAAGATCAGGTCCACCGGCCCGACCGCCTCCTCGAACGACTGCCGCTCCAGGTCGACGAACTCGTGCGCGCCCAGCTCCACCGCCAGGCCCGCGACCCGTCCCCTGCCGGTGGCGATGACGTGCGCGCCGGCTTCGCGGGCGAGCTGGACGGCGAGCGTGCCGGTGCCGCCGCCCGCGCCGTGGACGACGACCGTCCGGCCCGCCTCCAGGCCGCCGTGGGTGAACAGGCCCTGCCAGGCGGTCAGCCCGGCGAGGGGCAGCGCGGCCGCCTCGGTGAAGGTGACGTTCGCGGGGATGTGGGCGAGGTTGCGCGCCTCGGCCGCCACGTACTCCGCCGCGCCGCCGTCGCGGTGCCAGTCGGTCAGGCCGAAGACGCGGTCGCCCACGGACAGGCCGGTGGTGCCGTAGGCGACCTCGGACACCACGCCCGCCACCTCATGGGCGGGGACGGACGGCGCGCGGTCCCGCCCGGCCCGGTCGGTCCACGTCCCCGGCCACTCCAGCTCGTCGGGGACGAAACCGGCCGCGTGCACGCGTACCACCACGTCGCCGGTGGCCGGGCGCGGCATGGGGGCGTCCTCCAGGACGAGGTCGCCGCCGGGCCGGTGAACGCGTATCGCTCTCATGGTCATGACCTCTCCGTTCGTCGTCATTGTCGACGACAGGACGGGACAGCGGCCCGGAATGTGACGGCGACGCGCCGGTCAGGGCCAGGCCCACCGGATGCCGACCAGGCCGGGCTGCAGGGCGGCGGCCATCAGGTGGACGGCGTGCTGGGAGTTCAGCGTCAGCTCGGCGGCGGTCGGCTCGCCGCCGCCCGGACCGCGCCGGGCGAAGCGGTGGATGCGCACCGGCAGCTCGGCCGGGTCGAACGCCACGCGCAGCACGTACTGGCCGGCCGGGAAGCGGAAGCCGCGCTCGTAGAAGCAGGACTCCGCGCCGCTGAGGTCGGCGATCCGGTACCGCAGCACGTGGGTGTCCCCGACCCGCAGCGACCGGTCGAACAGCAGCTCGGCGACCACCGTGGCGCTCGCGCCGTCCCTGGTGACGCGGCCGACGCGGCAGTCCTCAAGGGCGGTGACGGTGACGTGCTCCACGTCGCAGCCGGCGTCGCCGCGATAGATCATGATGTAGCGGTCGGCGCCCTCCTCGTGGGCCTGGACGACCTGCGTGGTCTCGCGGCTGGTGAGGCTGCGGTCGGGGCCGATGCGCAGCGACTCGTACATGACGGCGATGTGCAGGCGGCGGTCGTCGACCACCGCGTCCAGCTCGTCCAGCATGGCGGAGACCACCTGGGCCGGCCGGAACAGGGTCGAGTACGCCACCCCGGGCGCGCGTCCGCGTGGCTTCGGCGGCCCGAGCAGGCCGAGCAGCGCGCGGGGCGGCAGGTCGAGGATCTCCTCCAGGGCTCCCACGGCCCGCAGCGACTCCTCGCGCTCCGGCCGGCGCAGGCCCTGCTGCCAGTAGCTCAGCGTGCTCACCCCGACGTTCAGGCCGCGCTGCGCCAGGCGGTGGCGCAGCCGTTCGAGGGTCAGCCCCCGCGCTCCGACCGCGGCCCGCAGGGCGACGTGAAAGGGGCCCGCGCGCAGCGCGGCCTGGAGCTCATCCGCCACGTTGTGAATGTTCACAGATTTCCACAGATTCGTCATCACTTCATGAACGTCATGAAATGTCACCTTCCACAGTGATCTGTCAGGGAAATGCGCTCCCTCTTGTACGGACATCACCGCAGGTCGAACATCCTTCGCAGCACCCCCCAGCAGAAGGAGCGCCTATGTTCCGCCTGGCCGTGGCCCTCGCCCTAGCGGCGGCCACCTGGATCGCGAGCAGCCCCCCGGCCGACGCCGCGACCTGGTACAAGCTGAACTTCACCCAGCAGTCGCAGCAGTACTCCAACTGGTGCTGGGCCGCGACGGGCAACTCCGTCGCCGCCTACTACGGGTACTCCTACAGCCAGAACCAGTTCTGCAACCTGGCCTTCAACCGCGGCGTCAACACGAGCTGCCCCAACAACCAGGCGACCCTCGGCAACGACCAGACGGCCTTCCGCCAGATCGGCATCAGCCCCGGCGTGTACGTCTACGACTACCTCACCTACGCCGCCATCGTCAGGGAGATCGACGCCCAACGCCCGATCATGGCCCGCATCCAGTGGACCAGCGGCGGCGGCCACATGGAGGTCATCTACGGCTACGACCAGAGCTCGTCGTACGTGTACTGGAGCAACCCGTGGCCGTCCAGCACCCGATACAACTGGTCCACCTACAGCTACTACGTCTCGAACTCCTCGTTCTTCTGGACCCACTCGCTCGACTACATCGGCGCGTGAGGGAGGCCATCGACATGAAGCTCATCGCAGCGGTCGCGGCCCTGACCGCCCTGTTCCTGTGGGTCCCGAGCCCCGCGCTGGCCGACCCCGGCGCCCCCACCCAGGCCGACATCGACGCCGCCAGGACCGCCGCCGCGGGCGCCGGCGACACGGTCGGCCGCTTCTTCGCCGGGCAGGGCAGGCAGACCAGCCTCGCCCCCGTGCCGGCGCGGATCGACGGTCCCACGGTCGCCGTCAACGACCTCAACCCGGACTTCGTCGCCGGACGGTCGGCGGAGATCGCCCGCTTCGCCTTCCTCGCCACCAGGGCGACCGCGCCGGACGGGCAGACCGCCTCCGTCTGGACGACCCGCGACCGCCGGGGCACGTGGGTGGTCAGCAACATCGCCAGCGGCGGCGACGAGCAGACGTACGCGGGCCAGACCGGCACCGTGTTCCGCGAGCCGCAGCTCAACGCCTGGTACGCCCTGCGCGACGGCACGGTCGTGCCGCTCAACGCCGAAGCGGCGCAGTCGATCGGCCGGGCCGGCGTCCCCGTGGCCGACTACCGGCGGCTGGCGCAACAGCGCTACGCCGCCAAACTCCCCGGCAGCGCCTATGCCAGGGACGGCTACGCGGGCGGCTACGGCGTCCCCGGCCCGGGGGGCACCCCCCTGCCCTGGGCCGTGGGCGCCGTGGTCCTGCTCGGCGCGGCGATCACCGTTCGCCTGCTGAGAACCCGCCGCACCTGACAAGATCCGGTGCACGGCCCGCGCCTCCACGGCCATCTCGGCGGAGGCGCGGGCCTCCCTTCTGAGTAGCCCTTACTCATGCCGTCCACCGGCACGCGCCCCCACCATGGCGGCACAGCTGCTCATCCACGAGGGGGGACGACCATGGCAGACATCCTCAGCGCGGCGGCCTCGGGGCCACCGGCTCCACCGTCCGCGCCGGTGCTGGACAACTCTGCGCGGGAGGTGCTGAAAGGCACGCTCGTTCCGCTGCGGGTGCCCACGGCGCACGACGATCCGGGCGGCGGCATCGTCAAGCTCGGGGCGGTCCGGCAGCTCGCGCTGGCCCCCGGCGACACCGACGAGGTCCGCGACCGCCTCCGCGCCGGCCACGCCGCCGAAGGCGTGTCCGGCGAGGCGCTGGACCTGCTCAGGCGCTTCGAGGAGCAGCCCGCCGCGGCACTGCGCCCGGACCCCGCCGCGCTGTCGCGGGTGCCGGCCGCCGAACTGGCGCTGTTCGCCGGGACGCTCGTCGAGCTGCGCGCCGAACGCCTGCGCGAGGCGGAGCGCGCGGGCGCCGGGGACGCCGGCCGGGCCGCGCAGGCGCTCAACACCGCCGCGGTGGCCCTGCGCGGCCTGACGGTCAACACCGCCGCACCGCCCATCGGCCTGCTCAACCTCGAACGCATCGAGATGGTCCCGGTCGGCATCCAGCGCGGCGAGCTCGTCTCGACCATCCCGCTCGCGCCCGGCGAGGAGACCGCGGTCACGCACAAGGAGTGGTCGGTCACCTCGAAGGAGTTCACCACCATCGTCACCGACTCGCTGGAGGCGGTCAGCGAGACGGGCGTGACCGACAACACCGACCTGGCGCAGTCGACGTCGTCGCAGAGCCAGCACTCCAACCAGTTCAACATCACCGGCACGGTCCAGGGCGGCATCCCGATCATCTCCGGTTCGAGCACCACCGGGTTCACCGCGCAGGGCTCGGAGTCGGCCTCGGCCGCCGAGAGCGTCAAGCACGCCCGCGCCACCACGCAGAAGGCGTCCTCGCGCTCCCGCCGCGAGCACAAGGTGACCATCTCCACGACCACCGTGACGGGGTCGGAGGAGACCTCGACCCGGATGCTGAAGAACACGGGCAACGACCCGGTCCGGATCGACTACTTCAGCCTGATGCGCAAGTGGCGGGTCCGGCTCTACCGGTACGGGCTGCGCCTGACGTACGACATCGCGGTCCCCGAGCCGGGGGCGTCGATGCGGCGGGCGTACGCGGAGCTCGAACTGCTCCGCTCGCGGCAGGGGCCCTTCGAGTTCCCGGTCAGGCACGCCGACATCACCACGGACCTGGTCGACCAGGACGGGCATCCGTCGCCGACCGGCGTCCCGAAGTACCAGTGGCTGGCCGACCGGTACGGCGTCACCGTCCGGCCGCACCCCGAGGAGCCGACGCCGCTGACCGTCAGCTCGCACGTCAACACCGACGGGAACTGGTGGTTCCTCGACCTGGAGTTCGACGTGCCCGGCGGCACGCACATCCGGGAGATCATGCTGGACGCCCAGGTCGGCAAGGACGACTCCGACGACAAGATGAACTTCGACGTCATCGGCGCCCGTTCGGAGCCGACGTGGCGCAACCTGTCGGACGCGCTCATCATCCGCGACCACCGGATCATGTCCTTCGACGGCGCCACGCCGTACATGCGCGGCTTCACCGGCCGTCACAAGATCACCTTCTTCTTCCACCACTCCGAGCGGGTGTTCGTCGGGCTCGGCGTGCGGCTCGACCTCACGGACGAGGCCGTCGAGCAGTGGCGCACCGACGTCTGGAACACGCTCTACAACGCCGCCCAGACCAGGTACTTCGCCGAGCAGGAGGACATCGCCGCGCGCATCGCGGCCGTCAAGGACGGCCTGGCGAACGTCGACACCCTGACGCTGCGGCGCGAGGAGAGCGACGAGATCATGAAGTGCGTCCTGCGGTTCGTCCTCGGGAGCGACTTCGACTTCATGCCGGCCGACGTCCTGGCCGCCTTCCTCGCCGCGCACGTGGACCTCCAGCACGGCATCGGCTTCGACGGGCCGAGCCTCGGCCTCAGCTCCGAGCAGTGGACGCTGCTGCGGCGGCACGAGGACCTGGTGCGCTTCATCAACCAGGCGATCGAGTGGGAGAACGTGGTGACGTTCCTCTACTCCTACTTCTGGGACGTCCCGCCGAGCTGGCCGTTCATCCGGCAGTTGCGGCACCCGGACCCGACCAGGCAGGCGTTCCTGCGGGCCGGCAGCGCGCGGATCGTCCTCACCGTGCGCAAGGGCTGGGAGGAGGAGTGGATGCGCTTCGCCGAGGGAGGCGCGGTCGGCGCGCCGGTCCCGGCGCCGTACCTGACGATCGCGCAGGAGATCGCGGCCTACGACGACCGCAACTATCCCGGCATCCCGCCCGCCAACCCCGAACGCGCCGCCGCCCGGCTCCAGGACGCCGCCTTCACCACGTCGTCCTCGGACCTCGCGCCGAGCCCGAACCCGGTGAACATCAAGGTCGGCAACAGCTCGGCGTTCGTCGTCGGGCTGCCCGTCGTGCTGGACGTGGAGGACGACCGCCGCATCCAGGAGGCGCAGGTCGTCGTCGCGATCCCGGACGCCACCCACATCGTGGTCGAACGCCTGAGCTTCGCCCACCGCGGCACGCAGTCCCCCGTGCCGATCCTGCAACCCGGCGAGAAGGGGGCGCTCATCGCCGAGTGGCACGAGTACACGCCGTCGTCCGGCACCGACATCGCGCTCACGTCCAACCTCGCGACGATCTCGTAGGGCGGCGGGCGGCCCGATGACGTACTTCTGCTTCCAGAGGAGCCAGGACGACCGGGTCTCCCGGATCTCCCTCACCGTCGGCGAGGAGAGCCGGCCGATGATGTGGAAGGGCGAGAAACCCGACGACAACGTGCACGCCGTGCTCTTCCACCACGATCCCGGGCTCGTGTTCCTGGAGGAGACCCGGGCGTCCTACTCGCCGCAGGGCTCGTACCGGGTGTTCGCGCTGACCGGCAGGACGCCCGGCTCGGGCCGGTTCGAGGCCGTCGACGTGCCGCGGACGGGCGCCCTGAGGACGCTCGGCCAGTTCGACCTCGACGTCCGCGACCCTGCCGACGACCAGGCCGACCTCGTCTACACCGGCAGGTTCCTGTACTGGCGCAGGTCCATGCCCGCCTCGCTCCGGGGTGCGGGCACCCTGCTGTACGCCGCCACCTCGGGCCTGGTGGGACACCAGATCGGCAGCATGCAGAACAGCAAGGACCACGGCCCGCTGCCCGAGGGGCTGTACACGTTCCTCACCCACGTCGATCCCCGCCAGAACTCCGTCGAGGCGGCGAACCAGCGCGGTGACAAGGCCGTCTCCAATCCCGGGGAGGGCATCCAGTTCCTTCCCGTGGGCGGCAACGGCCCGGTCTTCCCCGACTGGGGCACCTTCCGCGTCCGGCTCACCCCGATCCAGGGGAACATGTACGGGCGTGGCGGCTTCTACCTGCACAACTCACACAAGGGGTACAGCCACGGTTGCGTCGAGGTCGGTGTGAACGCGGACGGCCTCGACTTCTTCTCCGGCCTGCTGGCCTACGCCGGCAGCCAGCCGCGCAAGGCCAAGCTGGTGCTGCGCGTCAAGTACTCCTATCCCGAGCAGGGCACCCTGGGCAGAACCCTCCGCTGACGCGCCCGGGGGTCCCTGGGCTCACCGTCACCAGTAGCAGCGGGCGCGGGCTGCGGAGACCGTCACCTCGTGGGTGTCGCCGGCCTTGACGGGCTGGTTGCCGACCAGGACGGTGAGCCGGCCCGGCGCGGGGACCTTCCAGGTGCCGAGCGGGGCCCAGCGGCCGCGGTGGGCACGCTGGTCCACGGTCACCGGCGGGCCGAGGTGCGGTGGGTCGGTTTCGTCACCGTCCAGGTAGTAGAAGGCGAGGCCGGTCGAGCGGGGGTCGTCGGGGATGTGCACGTCGATGGTGCAGCGCGCGCCGCCGCGGGTGTCGAAGTACCAGTTGACGCCCTGGTTGAAGTGGGCCGGCTCGCTCCCGACGCGCAGCGCCAGCGCCGCGCCCGCGCAGCCGTCGCGCTTCCAGCCGCCGGTGACGGGACGCCAGGCTGGGTCGGCGTAGAACCATTCCGCCACGCACCGGGGGCCGTGCACGGCCCGCCATCGGACGGGACCGGAAGGGGTGGGGCCGGGCGGCGGCTGGGTGACCACGACGGTCCCGGGATCACCGGCCACCGTGGCCCCGACCTCCACCGAACCGCCCGTCGTGGACGCGGGCGCGGGGCTCGTCGCGGAGGCGGGCGTCCGGCCCGTCGTGGACGCGGGCGCGGTCGTGGGGATCGTCGGGGAGGCCGGGTTCGGGCCGGGCGTGGAGACGGTCGGGGTCGGGGCGGGCGTGGGGGTGGCGAGGTGGGGGAACAGGACGGCGGCCGTCGCGCCGAGGGCCACCAGGACCGCTCCCGCCGCCAGTGCCCGCCCCGGCCAGGACGCCCTGCCCGGCCGGGCCGTCGACCCGGTGGGTTCGCCCTCGGCGGGGCCGGTCTCGCCGACGAGTGCCTGGTACTCCTCGTCCGAGCCCCACGACAGCGGGTCCACGGCGTTGCCGGCCAGCGCCGCCACGCGCTCGGACGTGAGCCGCTCCGCCGGGTCCCGCGCCGCGCACGAGCGGATCAGCTCGGCGAGCGCGGGCTCGACGCCGTCCACGTCGATGTCGGTGTTCAGGCTGCTGTACAGCACCGCCATCGGCTCGCCGCGGCCGAACGGCGGACGGCCGGTGGCGGCGTAGGCGACCGTGCCGGCCAGCGCGAAGACGTCCGCCGCCGCCGTGACCGGCTCCTGCCGCACGGCCTCGGGAGCGATGTAGCCGGGCGTGCCGACGATCTCCCCCGACGTCGTGATCGTGCTCTGGCCGGGGGCCCGCGCGATGCCGAAGTCGATCAGCCGCGGCCCCTCGGGCGACAGGACGACGTTGTGCGGCTTGAGGTCGCGATGCTGGACGCCGTGCCCGTGCACATCGGCCAGGGCGGCGGCCAGCCCGGCGAGCAGCCGCCGGCACAGCCCCGCCGACAGCGGCCCCCGCTCCGACACCGCCCGCAACAACGTCGGCCCCCGCACGTACTCCGTCGCCAGCCAGTACGGCGGGGCCGTCACCCGGGCGTCCACCAGCGGCGCCACGTACGGGCTGCGCAGGCCCCGCAGGGTCGCCGCCTCACGGCGGAACCGTTCCATGGCCTCGGCGTCGGCGGGGTCGTGCCGGATGACCTTGATGGCCATCAGGCCCCGGCGGCGGCTCCTGGCCAGGTACACGACGCCCATGCCGCCCGCGCCGAGGCGCCCGAGCAGCCGGTGGCCGCCGATCTCGGGTGGGTCCGTCGCCTGTAACGCCTGCACGCTCATCCCAGCCGATCATGACAGACCGGGCGCGCGGGAGGCAGCCCCCAGCAGGGGCGGGCGGGCGGTCAGGCCGGGCCGGCGTCGCCCACGGGGAGCAGGCCGCGTTCGGCGAAGACCTTCTTGGCCGCGAACGTGGCGTTCAACGCCCGAGGCATGCCGCAGTAGACGGCCGCGTGCAACAGGGACTCGGTGATCTCGGCAGGGGTCAACCCGACGTTCAGCGCGGCGTTGACGTGCACGTCGAGCTGGGGTTCGCAGCCGCCGAGCGCGGTGAGCACGCCCAGGGTCACCAGCTGACGGTCGCGGGGGGCCAGGCCGGGACGGTCGTAGATCTCGCCGAAGGCCCAGGCGACCACCTGGTGGGCCATTTCGGGCGAGACGTCGGCAAGGGCGTCGACGACCCGCTGCCCGGCCTCGCCGTCGATCTCCCGCAACACCTTCAGGCCGTGCTCGTACCGCTGCTCCCGCTGGGGTCCTTCGTCAAAGTTCGTCATGTGACGGAACGCTAGGCGTTAGAGCGCGCTCAAACGCAAACCGGACCTCCAGCGAGGGCGTCGAAGGCATCCGGGGACATCCGGGGGCATCCAGGGGCATCCGGAGGGCGTCCAGCCGGATTGCCTCGCCATTTGTTGGCGATTCTCCCGCCCTCTCGACGCAGCAATGTCCGACTTATTCAGTACTCGCGCAGTTTTGCTCCAGATATCAGCACTAGTACAGAGATTCGGCGAAACATCGTGCTTACTCGGGCTTGACGAACACCACAATTCCCCCGTTCTCGCCGACCCGCCGCCACTCCAGGCGCTCATACAGACGAATGGCGTCGGGCGCGTGCACGGAGGTCAACAACCAGCTGCGGCGTCCGCCGCACAGAAGGTCCAGAATGCGGCCCGCCAGGCCCCGGCCACGGGCGCGCGGAGCGACCGCCAGCTCGTCCACCTGCAGCGCGCCGGCCAGGAGCCGGGACACCCCGTCCGGCCCGAGCGCCGCGAGCACCTTGCCGTAGCTACGGGTCTGCGGCAGCGGGGACGCCGTCGGCCAGGCCGTACCGAACCCGCACGGTCCCGCGTCCCCGACGGCCAGGACGGCGCGGAAGCCGGGCAGCGCCGCGTCGGCGGCGAACCGGACGCCGAAGTCGGCGACCTCGGCCTCCCGCTCGTTCCACGGCGGCCCGGTGAACACCTCCCGGTAGAGGTCGATCAGCTCCGCCCGGCGCGCGAGCGCCTGGTCGCCGGTCAGCAGTTCCAGCCGCACGTCCGTACGATTCGCCACACTCCACCTCACTGTCTACCTACGGTACGACAGTGACGATAGCGGATCTCGAACGAAACCGGCACCCCCGCGCCCACCGCACCGGCGACCCGGAGCGCATGTTCCCGGCAGCGCCGCATTTTCGGGATGACAGCGCTAGGAATTGATCCAGTCTCAGTAAAGCGACACCACCGCTGGTTGTCGCAATAAACCCGGACAAGTCGGCTGTAAGGGCCTGGTAAATCTGGTCAAGCTTTAGGAGCTCATGCCTGTCTTGTCAGAACTCCGAACTCAATGCGCGGGTAAGACTGCTCATGCCGGAGACCGACGGCAGTCGAGAAGTCCCGCGGCGGTTCTGGAAACTTCTGAACGGAAAGCGCGATGAAATCAATGATGAACAAGCCGGCGGCCGTGCTCGCCACGAGCGCGTTGCTGCTGCTGGGTGGCGGCCAGGTGCCGGCACAGGCCAGCACGGCCGGCACGGCGTCGTATCAGAGCCCGTCCGATGAGAAGCCGGTCCTGAGGGGCGGCTGCGGCTGGCGCCACTGCGGTCCCCGCTGGTGGGGTCCGCGCTGGGGCGGCTGGTGGGGCGGCGGCCATGACCACGACCACGACGACGACCACGGCCGCCACCACCGCGTGGGCCCCCGTGGTCCTCAGGGCCCCCGCGGCCCGGAGGGCCGTCCCGGCCGCCCGGCCATCCACAAGCCGGACCGCCACGACCACGACACCGACACCGACGACCGTGGCCCCGACACCCACCAGGAAGACGACGACTGGGGCGAGTGGGGCGAGAACTTCGACGGCTTCTAAATAGCAGCCCTCGGCGAGGTTCCCGCTGAGACAGCAGCACGCTGAACGGCGGGGTTCCCGGCGACGTGGCGCGTGCCGGCCATCCGGACCAAGACCGGCTCCCGGTCCGGCGACCGGCCACGCCCGCCATGTCCCGGCGAACCCCGCCCTCCAGCGCGCCACCCCTCCCCCGCCTTCCCTCGGCCGCCTTCCCTCGGCCCCGCCATCCATCGGCCCCGCCATCCATCCTTCGCGAGTCCTCCCCGGTGCCCTTCGCACCAGCCCCGCGAGCCCCTCCAGACGCTCCCGCCCCCCCGCACCGCCTCGCCCCCGGCAGGCCACGCCGTACCGCCGAACGGGAAATCGGACGGTAATGCCTTTTCCCATCGCCTGGGCTATGGTCGGCCTTATGAAGGGACCGTGCAGAGTGCCACGAGGCCCCATCGCGCTGTGCTGCGTGGTGGGCCTGGTCCTGCTGTCCCTGCTGGTCGCCGGCCCCTCCTACGCCGACGGCCAGGCAACCGCGCACCCCCTGTCCGCCGGTCACGAGTGGACCCCGGACAAGGGCGGCGACCGGATGCCGAGCCTGCCGCCGCAGGTGTCCAGCGGCCGTGAGCACCTCACGCTGACGCTCTGGCCGCCGCCGCGCGGCGGGCGGCACCTCCAGGCAGCCCATCTCGCGCTGCTCCCGGCGCCCGGCCCCGACGCGGCCGCGATCCGCGACCCGCAGCAGGTCGGTCACCGCACGGCGGGCTCGCGCAGCCCGCCGTTGATCTAGCTCCCTCCCTCTTCACGAGTCGCCGCCTCCCGGCCCGCCCAGCGCGCCGCGGGGCCGGTCGTCGCGCCCGGCCGTCGCACGGCCGGGTCCGCGCGTCGTCCGGCCGTCCGCGGGTTCCCGCGCGGCCGGAGAGCGCCGTCGTGGCGTCCCCGCCTGCGGGATGCGCCCTTTCTCTCGTCTTTCGCGTACGAGTTCTCCGCGTCAGAGCAAGGAGCCGATCATCGTCATGTCCGACGCCGGATCAGTCCACGAACACTCACCGCGAACCTCCGCGGTCCACCGCGCCCACGTGGTGCTCGACCTGGGCACCTCGCGCACCCGTTCGCTGTCCCTGGACGGGTTCGCCATCGCCGACCGTCCCACGGCGGTGGTCGTCCCGTCGCCGGAGAGCGCGGCCGGGGTACCGGTCCGTCCGGTGCGCCGGGGCATGGTGGTCGACCCGGGGGCCTGCCTGCGGCTCGTGCACCTCGTGCTGCAGGACGCCTGGCTCTCCGGCGGCCGGCCGCTGGAGCACGTGATGACCGCGGTGCCCAGGGCCGCGACGGGCAGCGACCGCCAGGCGGTGCGCGCGGCCGTCGCCGAGGCGGCCGGCTGCCAGGTGACGCTGGTCGAGGCGCCGCTGGCGGCCGCCGCCGGCGCCGGTCTGGACGTCGCCGGGCCGGCACCGTACCTGCTGCTGGACGTGGGGGCGGGCATCGTCGAGGCCGTAGTCGTCGTCGGCGGCGCGGTCAGCGACGCGGCGGCGCTCCAGCTCAGCGCCACGACCAGCAAGGGCCTGCTGCCGGACGCGCTGGACGGCGTCGTGGAGATGACCGCCGGCCTGCTGCGCCGCCAGCCCGCCCACCTGCGGCCGGCCGTCCGCGAGAACGGCCTGACCGTCACCGGCGGGGGCGCGCTGCAGACGCGGTTGCTGGACCGCCTGCACACCGCCCTTCGCATCCGGATCAACGCCGCGCCCGAGCCGCAGCACGCGACCGTCCGCGGCCTGCTGCGCCTGTGCCTGCGCCCCACGGCGCCCGTGACCGCCCTCTGAAACCCCCGCATCCGCGCGGAAAGGAAACCACAATGACCGACCACCTCAGCACCGTGCAGCTCCAGTCCCTGCGCCAGGACCTCGACGAGCAGCTGGAACGACGCAGCCGCCACCTGCTCGGCCTGCAGGCCGAGGCCCAGGACGGCAGCGGCGCGGACGGCACCTGGCAGGAGCTGCTGGCCTCCCTCGCCACCGCCGACCGGGCCATCGCCGAGCTCACCCAGGCCCTCGACCGGCTGACCGCCGGCTCGTACGGCCGATGCTCGCACTGTGAGTCGGGCATCCCGTTCGAGCGCCTCAAGATCCGCCCGCTGGCCCGGTTCTGCATCAACTGCCAGCGCCGGAACGAAGCCGCCTGACCCCTGGACCGGCCGCCCCCGCGGCATGGGGCGGCCGGTCCACCGCGAGCGGCCCGCGTGGACAGGAATATGCAGACCGGTCTAGTGTGTGCCGCATGGCGGTCAAAGGAGACGAGACGCGGGCGCGCATCATCGCGGCGGCCCGCACGCTGGTGGAGGCCCAGGGCTGCCACGGCACCGGGCTCAACGAGGTGCTCGCGGTGGCCGGCGCCCCTCGCGGCTCGCTCTACCACCACTTCCCCGGCGGCAAGGACCAACTGGTGGGCGAGGCGCTCACCGCCGCCGGACGCGAGGTCGACACCATGATCGACGAGCTGGCCGGCACGCTCCCGCGCGCCCGCGACCTCGTGCCGGCCCTCCTCGACGCGCTGGCCGACAGGATGGTGGCGGCCGGGTACGCCAAGGGCTGCCCGGTGGCGACGGTGGCCCTGGAGGTCGCCTCGTCGAACGAGCACCTGCGGCGGATCTGCGCCGGCGTCTACGAGGGCTGGCAGCGCAGACTGGCCGACGCCCTGCGCACCGAGGGGCACGAGTCGGCCGACGACCTGGCGGCGACCGTGCTCGCGGTGATCGAGGGCTCGCTGGTGCTGGCCCGTGCGGGCCGCTCCCGCCTGCCCGTCGAACGCGCCCGCCGCCAGGTCGTCAGGCTGCTGGCGTGAGCGGGCGGTTTTCCGTGCCCAGAGAATATGCAGATCGGTCTAGAGAGGGAAGTGTCATGGAAGACGCCGTGGTGTTCGGCGCGACCGGTTTCATCGGCAGATGGACGATCCTGCACCTGCTGGAACAGGGCCGTACGGTGACGGCCGTCGTCCGCCGCGCGGACGGCGGGCTGCACGCGTGGCTGGGCGAGCACGGCGTGCCCGCCACCCGGCTCACGGTCGTCGAGGGCGACCTCACGGTCCCCGGCCTGGGACTGGACGCGGCCGTCGAAGGCCCGGCGGGCGTGCGGGACGTGTTCAACGCCGCCGGCGTCTACCGCTTCGGCATGGAACGCGAGGAGGCCAGGGCGGTCAACGTCGAAGGCGCCCTCAACGTGCTGCGCTGGGCCGCCGCCCGCCCCGGGCTGCGCCGGTTGGTGCACGTGTCGGGGTACCGCGTCGGGCTGGACCCGCGTCCGCGCCATCCGCTCCCGGAGGCCGAACTGGCGGCCCTGTACCGGGACAAGGGGGCGTACGAGGGGTCCAAGGCCGAGGGGGACGCCGCCGTGCGGGTCGCCGCTGCCCGGCTGGGCGTGCCGCTGACCGTGGTGAACCCGAGCAGCGTCATCGGCCATTCGCTCACCGGCGAGGCCGGCCAGTACCTCGGCCTGGCGGGGCTCGTCCGCGACCTGTGGACGGGCCGGCTGCCCGCGCTGCCCGGCGGCGCCCGGACGTTCGTGCCCGTGGTGACGGTGGACGAGTTCGCCCGGTTCATGGCCGCCGTGCCCGAGCACGACCCCGAACCCGGCGGACTGCACTGGGTGCTCGATCCCGCAACGCCCGAACTGCCCGACCTGATCCGGTTGCTCGCGGACCATCTCGGCGTCCGCGCGCCGCGGGTGCGCGTGCCGGTGGCCCTGATCCGCCGCCTGCCGTCCGCGCTGACCGGCGCCGACCCGGAGACGCTGGGCTTCCTGACCGAGGACCGGTACGACACGGGCTCGGCCGACCGGGTCGCCGCGTCCGCGGGGCTGCGGCGGCCTCCGGTGGCGGACGCGCTGCGCCGCTGGGCCGACCGGCTGGTCGCGGACCGGTTCGGCGCCGCCCCGGCCGTGCGTCCCGGCGGTTTCCACGACGTCGCCGGGTCACGCACCTACCTCGCGGGCGACCGCACGTCACCGCGCCTGGTCCTGCTGCACGGACTGCCCCTGGACGGCGACTCCTGGCACAACCTGCTCGACGAACTGGACGCCGACTCCCGGCACGACGTGCTCGACGAACCGGACGGCACCCCCGCCTCACGGCGCTTCGGGGCGCTCGTAGCCGATCTGCCCGGGTTGGGGCGTTCGTCTCCCGCGGCGGCCACGTCGCCGGAATGGCTGGCCGAGTTGCTGGGGCCGGTGCGCACCCGTCCCGTGATCGTCGCGCACTCGGCCGCCGCCGCGCCGGCGCTCCGGTACGCCGCCGCCCAGCCGGACCGGGTCGCGGCCCTGGTCCTGGTGTCCCCCTTCTTCCTCCAGCGCCGGCCGTCCGCGCTCACCCGGCTCCTCGCCGGCCCCCTGCTCGGGAGGGCGGGCGCCGACCGGCTCGCGGCCCCCCTCCTGGGCGCTGCGCCGCCGCCGGAGAGCGCGCGGCGGGCGGTCGCGAGCGCCGCGGCCGGGCTCCGCCGTCCCGGGGCGGCCCGGCGCACCGCCAGCGCGCTGCGGGCCGCGCACTCCCCCGCCGAACGCGCCGCCCTCCGTACGCTGCTCGGCGGCCCCGTCCCCGTGCACCTCGTGGTCGGCGAGCTGGACCCGCTGACCGGCGACCCCGGCCCCGTTCCCGTCACCGTCGTCGCGGGGGCCGGGCACCACCCGCACCTCACCCACCCGGCCGCCGTCGCGGAGATCGTCCGGCGGGTCCTCCTCGGCCATGAGATCATGACCGGCCCACTCCCCAGCCCTTGAGGAAGCCATGAGCTCCGTCACCTACGTCGAGCCCGACGACGCCCAGCCCGAGATCCCGCTCGCCGGCGGCGACGTCACCGAAGGCGTCGTACGCGTCGGCGACACCGTACGCCGCCCGGTCGGCCCCAACGCCCCGCTGGTCCACGCGCTGCTGGAACACCTGGAGGAGGCGAAGTTCGCGGGCGCCCCGCGCTTCCTCGGCGTCGACGCCGCCGGGCGCGAGGTGCTGACCTTCGTGCCCGGAGAGGTCGCCGGACGCCCGAGGCCCGAATGGCTGGCCGACGAGGAACGGCTGGCCTCCGTGGGCCGGCTGATCCGCGCCTACCACGAGGCGGTGGCGGGGTTCGTGCCGCCCGAAGGCGTACGGGCCGACTTCGGGTTCACCGAGCCGCCGGGCATGCCGCCCGCGCCGCCGTACCCGCCGGAGCTGGTCGGGCATCTGGACTACACGCCGGACAACATCGTGTTCCGCGACGGCGTCGCGGCCGGGCTGATCGACTTCGACATCGCCAGGCCGGCCACGCGGGTGGAGGAGCTGATGAGCGCGATGATGTACTGGGCGCCGCTGGGCGACCCGGCCGACGCCGACCCGCCCCTGCGCGACCTGGACGTGCCGCGCCGCTGCCGTCTGCTCGCCGACGCGTACGGGATGTCCGGCGTGGACCGGTCGCGCCTGGTCGAGGTGGCCGTGATGCGTACCCGGCGGTCGTGGTTCTCGATGCGGCAGATCGCCGAGGAGCAGGGCGGCGGCTGGGCCCGGATGTGGGAGGAGGGCGTCGGCGACCTGATCAAGCGGCGTGAGGCGTGGCTGGAGCTGCACGGCCCGGCGATCGAGGCCGCGCTGACCGCGCCCTGACCGGCGTGCCGGCCCTTCCCTGAGGGCGGGCCGCGCTACTGCCCCGGAGGCGGCAGGCGCAGGGCGAGCAGCGCGATGTCGTCGGTGCGCGGCGACGGCGCGAGCGCGAGCACCTCCTCGCAGAAGTCCTGGAGCGGGCGTCCGGCCAGCGTCGCGGCGTGGCGGCGCAGCCGGGCCAGGCTGGTGTCCAGGTTGACGCCGGGCACCTCGACCAGCCCGTCGGTGTAGAGCAGCAGCGTGCTGCCCGGCGGCAGCGGCACCAGGGCGTCGTGGCGGGTCACGTCGTCGAGATGCACGCCCAGCAACAACGACTGGCCCTCCTCCAGGTAGCGGGCCTGCCCGTGCGCGGTGACCAGCAGCGGCGGCAGGTGGCCGGCGCTGGTCCAGCGCAACATCCGCGCGCCCGGCTCGCCCTCCGGCTGCGGAGGCTCGATCCGGGCCAGGATCGCCGAGGCCGTGGGGGCGTCGCTGGCCACGGCCATGACCTTGTTGAGCCGGTCGAGGATGAGGCTGGGCGACTCCTTGTGGTCGCAGGCCAGGGCGCGCAGCATGTTGCGCAGCTGGGCCATCTGCCCGGCGGCCTCCAGGTCGTGGCCGGCGACGTCGCCGATGGCGATCGCGGTGACGCCGTCGGGGAGCACGAAGGCGTCGTACCAGTCGCCGCCCACCTGGGAGCCGGCCGGGGCCGCCAGGTAGCGGGCGGCGAGCTGCAGGTGATCGACCTGCGGCAGCGCGGTCAGCAGGTGGCGCTGCATGGTGTCGACGATGTCGCGTTGCTGGCCGAACAGGCAGGCGTTGTCGGCCGCCAGGGCCGCGGTGCGGGCGATGTCGGCCACCAGCTCCACGTCTGACTCCGTGTACGGCCGCGCCGGGTCCGTCCGCGCCACCGTCAGGGCCCCCAGCACGCGGCGCGGCGTACGCAGCGGCGCCACGATCGCCGACGAGCCGCCCAGCACGTTGAACAGGGCGTCGTGCGCGGCGGCCAGCGGCCCGTCCGGCGGGGCGGCGATCTGCTCGGGGCCGAGCAGCAGGGCCTGCTCCCCGCGCAGCACCCGGACCAGCGCCGACCGTGAGGGGCCCTTCGGCAGGTACGGCAGCTCGGCGAACCAGGAGGGGTCGACCGGCGCCGCCCCGGCGGAGGCCATGGCCAGGCGGCGCAGCTCGCGCGGCCCGAGGAACAGGTCCACCGCCGCCCAGTCGGCCAGGCGCGGCACCAGCAGCCGGCCGAGCCGGGTCATCGCCTCGCGCACGTCCAGCGTCTGGGTGAGGACGGTGCTGATCTCGGTCAGCAGGCGGAACTGCTCGGTCAGCTTCTGGGCGCGGACGAGCTCTTCGGCCTGCCGGCCGGCCGCGTCGAGGCGTTCGACGACGTCGATGAAGACCACGACGGCCCCGGCGGGCTCGCCGTCGCGGTGGAGCGGCGAGGCCACCCAGGCCACCGGAAGCAGCCGGCCGCCGGCGGTGGCGAAGGTGGCGAACTCGCTGCGTACGGACCGGTCGTGCCGGCACACCGTCACCAGCTCGCAGCCGGAGCGGGGCGGGAGGCCGCCGTCGAGGCGGCGGTGCAGCTTCTGGTGCGCGTCGGCGCCGCGCAGCTCGTCGGCGGGGAAGCCCAGCAGGGCCACCGTCGCGGGGTTGACCCAGGTGATGCGGCCGTCGATGTCGGTGAGGTAGATGCCCATGCCCGTGCCGTCGAACGCCGCGCGCAGCAGCCACTCCTCCGGCTGCGCGCCGGAACCGGAGCCTTCCGGCCGGTGCCCGACGTCACCCCGATCAGCCATCATCACACTACGTTATCGGATGATTACTGACATGCCGACTTCGCGTACCCGGGACCGCGCCGCGCTCAGGACCAGGGCAAGGCGCCGCCGGCCATGGCGTCGCTGAGGCGGCGGTCGGCAGCACGTGGGGTTTCCGGAGGCACCAGCACGCGCAGCCGCAGCCGCGAGCCGAGGCCGGTCCGCTCCAGCGCGACCGAGTCGCACAACTGCCGGATCACCCACAGCCCGAAGCCGTGGGACGCGGTCGGGTCGACGCCGGCGGCGTCGAGGTGGTCGGGGGTCAGGCGGCCCGCGGTGTCCAGGATCTCCACGCAGACCCCGATCGGGTCACGGACGGCGGTGACCAGGCCGGCCGAGCCGCCATGGTCGAGGACGTTGGTGACGGCCTCGTTCACCGCGAGCACCAGGTCCTCCAGCCGCTCGCCGGACAACCCGCTGTGGTGGCCGTGGAGGCGCACCAGGTCGCGGATGAACGCCAGATCGGCGCTGATGGGACAGCGCAGCTCGAACTCCACACACATGATCGTCTCGTCTGTCGGACGTCGGGAAGGGATACGCCGGCTTCCGTTCAGCTTTCCCGTCGATCGATCGTCAAACGTGCCGGCCGCTCACAGGATGACGGCCTGGGCGAGGGCGATGCCGCACCAGGCCGCTCCGAGGCCGGCGGCGATGCTCGCCACGGCGTTGAGCGCGGCGTAGGTGCGGGCGCCGGTCTGCAGCAGCCGCAGCGTCTCGTAACCGAAGGTGGAGTACGTGGTCAGCGCCCCGCACAGGCCCGTGCCCAGGAGAGCCTGCGCGCCGCCGTCGGCGGGCAGCGCCAGCAGGAAGCCGAGCAGCGCCGACCCGGCCACGTTCACGGCGAAGGTGCCCCACGGGAACAGGCTGTCGTGCCGGGCCTGGACCGCGCGGTCGATCAGGTAGCGGGCGGGCGCGCCCACGGCGGCGCCGAGCACCACCAGCAACATCGTGGTCACTGACGCCTCCCGCCGTGCGGAGCGCGCGTGCCCTCGTCGCCGAGGGTGGCGAAGCGGCCGAACAGGCCGCGGCCGAGGGTCTGTCCCAGGAAGACCGCGACCAGCGCCGTGACGAGCGTGACCGCCAGGTAGGCGAGCGCCGTGCGCGGCGCGCCCGCGGCCAGGGCCCCTTGGGCGTCGGCGATGGAGGTGGAGAACGTGGTGAAACCGCCCAGCACCCCCACCCCCAGGAACGGCCGGGTCAGCGGGTGGACCTGCCAGATCTCGGTGATGGCCACCATCAGCAGCCCGATCAGCAGGCACCCGGAGACGTTGACGGCCAGCGTCGGCCAGGCGAAGCCGCCGGGCGGCACCGGGAAGGCGGTCAGGACGGCGTACCGGGCGAGCGCGCCGAGCACGCCGCCGGCCGCGATGACGGCCAGCGTGGCGATGGGGGCGCGGGCGAGCTCGCCGCGCTGGGCGGGCACATGCAGATCGACGTCGGGATCGACCGCGGCTCGCGGATCGACCCACGTGCCCTCGACGGCGGACGCGTCGCCGGCCTCCGCGCCCTCGGCGGCGTGCGCGCCGCCCGGGCCGGGCCTGGGGGGACGGGCTTGGGTCATGAGGCATCTCCTACCAGCACATGAGCGTGGCACATCTCTGGCAGGGACCGTTGGCGGCCGACACCGCGGTTACCCCCGTACGGGCGGGAGGCGGCGGGCCCCACCGCCGCGGCTCCCGACGTGGGAAGCCGTGCCCATCATACCGACGCCCCCTCCCTGGAGCGGCCCACCATCCGGTGAGGGGCGTCCGCCCGTCAGCCGCCGAGCGACAGCCAGACGCGGTCGGGCAGGACGCGGGCCGCCTCGTCCAGGTCGATGTCCGGCACGCCCGCCAGCCACCGCCGGCTCACCTCGGCCACCGGCCCGATCAGCAACATCTCCACCTGCGCCGCCGGCAGCCGCGCGACCGCCCCCTCTTCCATGCGCGCGCCGATCCAGGCGTTCAGCCTGGCCAGCCGGGACGCCTTGGCCTCGGCGATGCGCTCGGCGTACGGGCCGAGGTCCAGCGCGTACGGCGCCGCGTGGATGAAGCGGGCCCTGTCCGGGTGCCGCGCGGTGAACCCCAGGTAGGCCCGCACCACGCGGCGCACGCCGTCACGGGCGTCGGCGGCCTCCTCGGTGGCGGCGACCAGCGTGCCGAGCAGCTCGTCCATGCACCGGCTGTACAGCGCGGCGGCCAGCCCTTCGAGGCTGCCGAAGTGGTGGTAGACGCTGCCCATGCTGACGCCGCTGCGCGTGGTCACGGCCCGGAGGGTGAAGTCGGCGGGGTGGACCTCCAGGGCGGTGTCCAGGAGCCTGCGCACGGTCTCCTCGCTGCGCCGGTGCCGGGTCATCGCGCCGCGGCCAGCGCCTCGGCCTCGTCCCAGACGCGCCGGGCCAGGCCGGCGTCCAGCGCCGGGCCCTGCGGGGGAACCTGACGGTCCTGGTCGAAGTACCGGCCGGTGCCGGGCGCCCCGGCCAGGGAGACGACGTGCCGCGCGCCCTCCTCGGGCGCGGCCCAGGTGCGCTTGGCGGCCTTGAGCAGCAGGCCGAGCGGGCCGCGCCGATCCCCGAGCCCGGTGCGGACGACTCCTGGGTGCACGGCGTCGACGGTGATCCCGGCCGCCCGCCAGCGCTCGGCGACGCCGGAGTTGTGCACGAGCACGTCGATGCGCGGGCAGCGGTCCCGCAGCTCGCCGGCCAGCCGTTCGCAGACCGCGTACCCGATGCCCCGGTTGCCACCGGTCACCACCATGACGGACATGTCAGCGCATTTTCTAGAGAAATGCTCTGAATTCAAGGAGCTCGCCGGTCCGGCTTGACCTGGAGTTCGCTCCAGGCCCCAGACTCCCGTTCCGGGGCCTCCACGCACAACGTGACGAATTGGGGAGACAGCATGAAGTACCGGACGATCGGCACGAACCCTGACACCCGCCGTGAGGTGAGCGTGCTCGCACTCGGGGCGATGTTGTTCGGCTCGGTGACGGACGAGAAGACGTCGTTCGCCATCCTCGACCGCTACGCCGAGGCCGGGGGGACGTTCATCGACACGTCCGACAACTACGCCTTCTGGGTGGACGGCGGCCAGGGCGGGCAGAGCGAGGAGCTGCTCGGCCGCTGGCGGCGCGCCAACGGCGTCGGCGACGAGATCCTGATCGCCACCAAGCTGGGCGCGCGACCGCTCGCCCCCGGCACGAGCTACGTCGACAACGCCGAGGGACTGTCCGCCAGGACGATCAGGGAGTCGGCCGAGCGCAGCCGCGAACGCCTCGGCGTGGACCGCATCGACCTGCTGTACGCCCACATCGAGGACCGTTCGGTGGCGCTGTCCGAGACCGTCGAGGGCTTCGGCGCGCTGGTGGCCGAGGGCACGGTCGGTCTGCTCGGGGTGAGCAACCACCCGATCTGGCGGGTGGAACGGGCCCGCGCCCTGGCCGCCGCGGCGGGGGTCGCCGGGTACGAGGTCCTGCAGTACCAGCACAGCCTGCTGCGCCCGCGCTTCGACATGCCCGAGTCGATCTTCGAGGACGGCAGCCTCGGGCACGCCGGAGCCGAACTGCTGAGCTACCTGCGCGCCGAGCCCGGCCTGACCCTGGTGGCCTACTCGCCGCTGCTCGGCGGCGCCTACACCCGGCAGGACAAGCAGGTGCCGCCGGACTACGACCACCCCGGCACCCCGGCCCGCCTGTCCGTGCTGCGCGAGGTCGCGAAGGAGTGCGGGGCGAGCATGAACCAGGTGGTGCTGGCCTGGCAGATCGGCTCGGCGTTCCCGGTGATCCCGCTGGCCGGGGCGTCGTCGGTGGCCCAGTTGGAGGAGAACCTGGCCGCCGTGGACCTGGAGCTGACCGACGACCAGCGCGCCCGCCTCGACGCCGCCCACTGAGCCGCTGAGACACCCCCGCTGAGGACCCCGGCTGACGCCTCCGCCGAGAAGCGCCGAGACACCCGCGCCTGAGCTCGGACCGCCCGGGAAGGATGGGCCGCATGTTCATCAAAGCGTGTCTCAACGGAAGCCGGTCGGCGGGCGAGCATCCCCGGCTGCCCCTCACGCCCGCCGAGCTGGCCGCAGACGCCGTGGCCGTGCGGCTGGCGGGGGCGGGAGCGGTGCACGTCCATCCGCGTGACGCGACGGGACGGGAGTCGCTGGACGCCGCCGACGTCGGAGCGGCGACCACGGCCATCCGGGCGGCGGCCCCGGGGCTGCCCGTGGGCGTGTCCACCGGCCTGTGGATCGCGGGCGGGGACGCCTCCGCCCGCCTGGAGGCGGTGACGGCGTGGGCGGCGCTGCCCGCCGGAGCCCGTCCGGACTTCGCCTCGGTGAACCTGTCGGAGCCGGGGTTCGGCGAGCTGGCGCGGGTGCTGCTGGAGGCGGGGATCGGGGTCGAGGCCGGGGTGTGGACGCCGGCCGACGCCGCCACGCTGACCGCGTCGGGCCTGGCCGGGCGGATGACCCGCATCCTGGTCGAGGTGATCGACGCGCCGTACGAGGAGGCGGTCCCCCGGGCGACGGCCGTCCTCGACCGCCTGGGCGGGTCTCCCGCCCCCCGCCTCCTGCACGGCGAGGGGCCGGCGACCTGGCCGCTCGTGGCGGAGGCCGTACGGCTGGGCCTCGCCACCCGGATCGGCCTGGAGGACACCCTGCTGGACCCGGACGGCGGCCCGGCGGCGGACAACGCCGACCTCGTCCGCCGCGCCCTCTCCGCGCCCTCTCCATGAGCCGGCCGGTCCGGTAGCCGGTAGGGGCAGCCCCCGTATGAGGGTGGGTGGTGCCGTGACTGTGACAAAGCCTTCAATTCGCGAGAGTCGGGACATATCTTGATCCACCGCTAAAGGAGTCCCGATGCCTTCCTCCGCCTCCCGGCGCGCACTCGCCCTGCTCGTGATCGTCCCGCTGGCGCTCGCGCCGGTGGCTCCGGCGTTCGCGGCCGACCGTGCGCCGTCGTTGCAGTCGCGGCTGGACGCCCTCACCTCCTCCCCGGACGTGCCCGGCGCCGTGGCCTACGTCCGCCACCCGGACGGCAGGACCACGACGGTCGTCTCCGGCACCGCGCGGCGTGGCGCCGAGGAGCCCATGCCCGGCGCCGACGGCCGGTTCAGGATCGCCAGCGTGAGCAAGTCGATCATCGCCGCCACCGTGCTGAAGCTGGCCGACCAGGGCAAGGTGAACCTGGACGAACCGGTCGAGACGTACCTGCCCGGGGTGATCCGCGGCAAGGGCGTCGACGGGCGGGAGATCACCGTGAAGATGCTCCTCCAGCAGACCAGCGGCCTGGCGGACTTCACCCCCGCCGCCGACTGGTCGAAGGTCGGCAAGCAGGACCTGCTCAAGCTGGCGCTCACCCTCGAACCGACGCCCCGCGGCCGGTTCGCCTACTCCAACACCAACTACACGGTCCTCGGCCTGGTCACCGAGGCGGTGACCGGGCGCGACTTCCGCCTGGTCAGCCGCGACCTGGTGCTGAAGCCGCTGGGCATGCGGGACACGTACTGGCCGGCCAAGGGCGAGACCGGCGTCCGCGGCCCGCACGCGCACACCTACGGCGTGAACCCGGTGCGCCCCGAGGACGGGATCGTCGACATCACCCGGCTGCCCGGCTACTACTTCGGCGCCAGCGGCGGGCTGGTCTCGACGCCGCGCGACCTCGACACGTTCTGGCGGGCGCAGTCCGTCAAGTCCGGTTCGTACGTCGCCGTCGGCCAGCCGGGCTGGCCCAAGGGCGCCCGCTACGGCTACGGCGTCGCGGAGATCCCGCTGAGCTGCGGCGGCAAGCTGTGGGGGCACGGCGGCGACCTCCCGGGCGTGTCCTCCTTCAGCGGCCGCGACCGCGCCGGCCGCACGGTCACCGTGTACGTCACCGGCTCCGCCGACGGCGGCAAGTCCCGCGACCTCCTGCTCGCCGCCTTCGACACCGCCCTCTGCACCCGCTGACCGGGCAGGCACCGCCCCCGCCCCTGTCGTGAGAGGGGGGGTCAGCGGTTCATGTCGCGGCGCAGCGCCGGGAGCCGAGGCTCCGCGTCGGTCCAGGCGGCCGTTCTGATCGCCTCGTACAAGCGGTCCTGGCCGATCGTCGACTCCAGCGCCAGCGGCCGGCCGGTGGCGGTGTCCACGACGAACCGGTACCGCTCACCCGGCCCGCCCGGCCGGCTGACCGCCTGTCCCATACGGCCGAGCGGGTCGGTGGCCTCGCTCTCCGCGCTCGCCCCCGGGAGCGCGGCCAACATCCGGTACGTCGCCGCCCGGACCTCCGGCGAGGTGGGGAAGTTCATGACGAGCCGCACGCCGGTCTCGAAGAGCTGGGCGTTCATGTCCACCCGCTCCTTGCCGTACCCCTTGGAGACGATGCGTTCCAGGGCGTGGCGCAGCCCGTCCGGCGTGGTCGGCAGGGCGTTCAGGGTGGCGGGGGTCATGGGCGTGCCCAGCAGGGTCAGCGTCTTGCCGCTGTCGTCACGTACGGCGTCGCGCTCGCCGGGGTCGGCCTGGAGCTTCACGGCGGGCGTCCCGCCGCTCAGGGTCCAGGTCCGGGGCGAGCCGGCGGCGCGCCAGGCCGTCTCGTCCTCGGGCGTGGCCGGGTGGGCACCGAGGTCCTGGCGGATCACCCAGGTGGGGCGGCCGGCCGCTTTGGGGAGCCAGAGCTCGACCGAGCGGCTGGTCTTGAGGGTGTAATGGCCGCCGGGCGCGCGTTCGTACCGGCCGACGACGCCGTCGCGCATCCAGTACGCGCCGTCGCCCGTGGCGGGGGTGACCGAGTGGGCGGCGGCCAGCAGGATCTCACCGGCCGAGAGCCGGGCGGGCACCGCGGACGCCGAGGGCGCCGGCGGCGTCGAGGGTGCGGTGAGGAAGGTCGCGGCCACGGTGACGGCGGCCGCCCCGGCCAGGGTCGCCCCCACGAGCGGCCAGCGCCGCCGGCGCCCCCGGCTCCTCCCGCCGTCCGGCAGCGCCCGCGGTGCCGGACGCCGCATCCCCCGGCGGGTGCCGGCGGACGCCGGGGTCGCCTGGGCGTAGGCGTCGGCGAGGCGGGCGCGGCCGTCGGCCAGCACCTCAGGGGTGGGGGGCGGCGCCGTGTAAAGGTCGCGGATCAGGATCAGGTCATCCATGGGACTCTCCAAGCAAGGGGTTCGCGCCGCCCAGGGCGGCTCGAAGCTTCCGTCTGATGCGGTTCAGCCGGGAACCGACCGTTCCTGAGGGGATGTCGAGGGCCTGACCGATCTCCTGGTAGCTCAGGTCGGCCAGGGCGAGGAGCAGCAGGACGTCGCGGTCGGCGTCCGGCATCGCGCGCAGCGCCGCCACCAGGTCGTCCTTGACGCCCGCCGCCGCCAGCCGTCCGGCGACCAGGTCCTCGTGCCCGTCCTCGGCCTGTTCGCCGGTGAGTATCCCTTCCGGCGCCCGTTGCATGGCCTGCAACCGGCGCAGCTCGCTCCTGCGGTGCTGGGCGACGACGTTGGTGGCGATGCCGTACAGCCAGCCGCGGACCACGCCGCGGCCGGAGTCGAAACCGGCCCGGCCGTGGAAGGCGGCCAGGAAGATCTCCGCGGTGAGGTCGTCGGCGGCCTGGGTGCCGAGGCGACCGGCGACGTACCGGTGGATCTCGGGGAAGTAGCGGTCGTAGAGCACCCCGAACCTCTCGGGGAGGCGCAGGGACTCGCCGATCACCTGCTCGTCCTCGACGGTCATGGTTTGTGTCACACCCCTACTTGGCGGGAGCGTCCGTCCTTCTTCACGCCCTCTCAGCCCGTGAAGAAGGGGCGGGCATTCCGCCAAGAAGACATGTGATCCTCAGAACGACAGCGGTCTCGCTGACCATCGCGCTCCTCGGAGCCGTCCCTTCCGGCCTGCCGGCCCCGCCGGGCGGCCCCGCCCGTACCGTGACGCTGATCACGGGAGACCGGGTGAGTCTCATCGCCGACGGTGTGCGCGTCGCGCCGGGCAAGGGCCGTAAGGGCGTCGTCTTCAGCACGGAGAAGATCGGCGACCGGCTCCGCGTCGTCCCCAGCGACGCCGTCCCCCTGCTGGCCGCCGGCCGCCTCGACCCCCGCCTGTTCGACGTGACGACCCTGCTGGAGTACGCCCCCGGCGCCCTGCCCCTCATCGTCGCGGGCCCGGACGCCGCCCGCCGGCCGGGCCTGGCCGCCCATGGCATGGCGGTGACCCGCGACCTGCCCGCCGTGAACGGCGCCGCCGTACGCTTCGACGCCGCCGCCGGCTCCTGGCCGGACCTCAGGGCCTCGCTCTCCACCGGCACGGGGAAGATCTGGCTCGACGGCAGGGCGACCCTGTCGCTGGATGCCAGCGTCAAGCAGATCGGCGCCCCCGCCGCCTGGGAGAAGGGCCACACGGGCGCCGGGGTGAAGGTCGCCGTCCTGGACTCCGGCATCGACGACACCCACCCCGACCTGGCCGGCAAGGTCGCCGCCCGCCGGAACTTCACCGGCACGGACACCGCGGCCGACCTCACCGGGCACGGCACCCACGTGGCCTCGACCATCGCCGGGACCGGCGAGCGCTACCGCGGCGTCGCGCCGGGCGCCACCCTCCTCGACGCCAAGGTGTGCGCCGACCGCTGGTGCGCGGAGTCGGCGATCCTGGCCGGCATGCAGTGGGCCGCCGAGCAGGGGGCCAAAGTGGCCAACCTCAGCCTCGGCTCGCCGGACGCCCCCGGCCTGGACCCGCTGGAGGAGGCCGTCCAGACGCTGACCGAGCGGTACGGCGTGCTGTTCGTCGTGGCCGCCGGGAACTACGGCAAGCCGGGCACCGTCGCCTCGCCCTCCACCGCGGACGCGGCCCTGTCGGTCGGCGCGGTGGACCGTGCCGACCGCCTGGCCGTCTTCTCCAGCACCGGTCCCCGCGTGGGCGACTCGGCGTTGAAGCCCGACATCACCGCGCCCGGCGTCGCCATCCGCGCCGCGCACGGCAAGGACTCGCCGGGCGAGGGCCCGTACGTCGAGATGTCGGGCACCTCCATGGCGGCCCCGCACACGGCCGGATCGGCCGCGATCCTGGCCGGGCTGCGCCCGGACTGGACGCCCGAGCAGCTCAAGGCCGCCCTCATGGCCACCGCCCGGCCGCAGCCCGGCACCGGGATCTACGCCCAGGGCGCGGGCCGCCTCGACGTGGGCCGCGCGATCGGCCAGACGGTGACCACCTCCCCCGCGTCGGTCGGCTTCGGCGTGCTCGCCTGGCCGCACGACGACGACGAGCCGGTCACCAGGAAGCTCGCCTACCGCAACGACGGTCCGGAGCCGGTGACGCTGCGCCTGTCGGCGCGGGCCGGCGCGGACGTGTTCGAGGTGTCGCCCGGCACGCTGACCGTCCCCGCCGGCGGCCGGGCGGAGGCGACCGTCACCGCCGACACCCGCGGCGACGTGGCCGACGGGCCGCTCGGCGGCTACCTGGAGGCCACCGCCGAGAACGGCACGACCGTGAGCACGCCGCTCGCCGTGGTCAAGGAGGTCGAGAGCTACGACCTGACCCTCGACCGGCCGGGCGCCGCGGACGTCCTGACCACCCTCTACCGGACCGACGTCGACCGGAAGGACTGGAACCCGGTCACCGTCCAGCCGGGCGACAGGGTCGCGCTGCGGCTGGCCAAGGGCACCTACCTCGTCGACAGCCGGACCACCGACGGCGGAGGTCTGACCATGCTCGTCCATCCCGGCCTGCGCCTGGACCGGGATCAGTCCCTGCGGCTGGACCCGGCTCAGGCGCGGCCGGTGTCCATCACGCCGCCCGACCCGGCGGCCAGGCACCTGATGACCGAGGTGACCTACAGCGGCCGCACCCGCGACGGCTCCCCGTACTACCTGAGCGCGGAGGCCACCATGTTCGACGCCGCGCCGGGCATCCGCACCGCGCAGGTCGGGTCCGGCCGGTACGACCTGCTGACCAAGGTCGCCGGCCAGTGGGCGGTGCCGGGCCCGGATGGCGACCTGGCGGGCAGCGCGCGGGCGTACCGGCTGGCGTGGTTCGTCCAGGGCCAGGTGCCGACCGGCTTCAGCCGCCGGGTGGGGCGCGCGGACCTGGCCACGATCCGCAGGGACTACGGCGCGCCGGCGCCCGGCACGGCCGCGAGCGCCGCAGGCGCCGCCTGGCCCGCGGAGGGACGGTTCTTCAGCATCATGTTCGTGACCGACTTCCGGCCCCCCTTCACGCACACCGAGTACGTCAACACCGGCGGCGGCCTCCGCTGGCTGAACAGCTACACGGAGATGGGCCCGACCTGGGAAGGCGACCTGACCTCGACCGCCTTCAGGTACGAGGCGGGACGTGCCTACGACGAGACCTGGAACCGCGGCGTCTTCGGTCCCGCGCCGGTCACCTGGGAGGGCACTCCTCCCGTCTCCCGCGCGGGCGACGTGATCTCCGCGTTCCCGTCGCTGTACGCCGACGGGGCCGGTCATCTGGGGATGTCGAGCGTGTCCGGGGCACGGACCGCCCTCTACCGCGACGGCGAGCTGGTGGCGGAGGAGCCCGGTCTGGGGGCGCGGTTCGGCGTGTCGGCCGGGGAGGCGGCGTACCGGCTGGAGGTGGAGGCCGAGCGCGGGCCGGAGGTCGTCTCCACCCGTACGGCGGTCGCCTGGACGTTCCGCTCGGCCGGCGGCCGGGACGGTGCGCTGCCGCTGCCGGTCGTCGCCTTCTCACCCTCCCTGGACGCGGCGAGCGGCGCGCCCGCCGGCCGGGCGTTCGCGGTGCCGGTGTCCGTGCGCGGGCAGGCGGGGGCGGTGCGCGAGCTGTCCGTGGACGTCTCCTACGACGACGGCCGCACCTGGCGGGCGGTCAAGGTCGCGGGCGGCGCCGTACGGCTGCGCCATCCGGCCGCGGCGGGCTTCGTCTCCCTGCGCGCCCGAGCCGCCGACGCCGGGGGCAACACCGTGGAGCAGACCGTGATCCACGCATACCGGATCAGATGACCCACGAGTGGCCGGAGTCAACGCTCTGAGGAAATTTCCGATTTCGCTCACATTCGTGCCCGCGACCGGCGATGATCAACGTCGGCCGAGTGCCCACGGGGGGCGCACCGACCGTTGATTGGAGTTGCATTTTGCGGACAAGACTCCCTCTGCTCGCCACCGCCTTCGTGGCGCTGGCGGCGTTGATCCCGGTCCCGGCGGCGAACGCCGCGGCGACCGCGACGACCAACACGAAACCTGCGGCCAGGACCATCACCTGGGCTCCCTGCGAGGAGGAGCCCAGTGCCGAGTGCGGCAAGCTGGCCGTCCCCATCGACTGGTCCCGGCCGGGCGGGCCCTCGATCGACCTCGCCGTCGCCCGCCGCAAGGCCACCGACCCGGCCGCCAGGGTCGGCTCGCTGGTGATCAACCCCGGTGGTCCGGGCGGGTCCGGCGTGGAGGCCGTCTACGGCGCTCCCGGGTCCTACACCGAGGAACTGCAGCAGCGGTTCGACATCGTCGGCTTCGACCCGCGCGGCGTGGGCCGCAGCCACCCGGTGATCTGCTCGGCGTCGGTCTACAACAAGATGCCGCCGACGGTCATGCGCAGCCAGGCCGACTTCGACGCCTGGAACGCCTTCACCAAGAAGCTGCACCCGGACTGCCGGGCCCGTACCGGCCCGCTGTACGACCACGTGGACTCCGTCTCCGTGGCCCGTGACATGGACGCCCTCCGCGCCGCCCTCGGCGAGGAGAAGCTGACCTACTACGGCATCTCGTACGGCACCCTGATCGGCCAGATGTACGCCGAGCTGTTCCCCGGCCGCGTCCGGGCACTCGCCCTCGACAGCAACATGGACCACAGCCTCGGCCTGAAGGGCTTCTTCGCCACCGAGGCCATGGCCGTCGAGGACGGGTTCGACCAGTTCGTCGGCTGGTGCGAGCAGGACACCAGTTGCGTCCTGAACGGCCGCGACATCCGCGCGATCTGGAAGAGCCTGCTGGACAAGGCCCGCCGCGGCGAGCTGGTCTACCCGAGCACCGGTCAGCGGGTGACCGAACTGCAGGTCATCTACAACGCCGCGCTGGGCAACGAAGGGCCCGACTGGCGCACGCTGAGCGAAGTGATCAACTGGCTGAACGGCGGCCCGGCCCCCGAATGGGTGCCCCCGCTGCCCGGCAGGGGCCCGGTGGAAGGCGACGTCGCCGAGCTGCCGACCAGGATCCTGTGCCAGGACTACAGCCTCAAGGTGAGCAGCTACGCCGAGTACGCCGCGCTCATGCGCACCGCGGGCGCTCTGGCCCCGGACACGAAGTACCACCCGTACCCGACCGACGACCTGCCCATCTGCCTCAACTCCAGCCCCGTCAACCCGCCGCACAAGCTGCGTTACACCGGCCAGGCGCCGCTGCTGCTCGGCAGCTCGATCCACGACCCGGCCACGCCGTGGATCTGGTCGGCCAACGCCGCCCGCCAGCTCGGCCGCAAGGCCGTGCTGCTCACGTACGAGGGCTGGGGTCACCGCATCTACGGCAAGGACAAGTGCCAGACCGACATCATCGACCAGTACCTCATCGCCCTGACCGTCCCGCCGCAGGGCACTCGCTGCGGCGTGGGCACGCCTGAGGAGACGCTCCGGAAGCAGACGAAGCGGGCGTGGCCGTCCGACTCGCTGCCCTGGGCCGGATAGTCCGTACGACATGGGTACGGCCCCACACGCACATGGGGCCGTACCCATCCCCACAAAGGGATATTTGCCCCGGCAAACCCCCCGTTATGAACAATTCAGCGTAAGAAGGTAGCTGAAGAGGGGGGATGAGCCATGATCGAGGTCAAGAGCATCGACAAGCCCGACGAACGGCGCGACTTCCCGAAGGGCCACCTGGAGATCTGCGAGCTGAGCGGCCTGACGTTCGGGGTCGCCACGTTCGAGCCGGGATGGCACTGGACGGAGTCCGTGCAGCCGATCGCCGGCATACCGTCCTGCCAGGTGTACCACAACTGCTTCGTGGTCTCGGGCCGGATGCGCCTGCGCATGGACGACGGCACCGAGGCCGAGGCGGGACCGGGCGACGTCTTCGTGTGCCCGCCCGGACACGACGCCTGGGTGGTCGGGGACGAACAGGTCGTCCTGTACGACTTCGCGGGCGGCGCAGCCGAGTACGCCAAGGCGAAGAACGGCTGACGCCGCGCGCGGTTCAGGCGGGCGCGTGCGAGCGCCTGGGAATGATCTCTTCCAGGGCCTCGGCGACGGTGGCGCGTACGCCGAGGCGTCCTTCCAGACCGGTGATGCGCATCAGTCTGGCCGGTTGCGGGGTCGGCGCGGCGACCATCACCGTCCGTCCCGTGGCGGTGATACGTTTCCACGCGCCGATCAGCGCGCCGAGACCGGCCGAGTCCATGAAGCCGACATCGGACAGGTCGATCAAAGTGACGGCGGCCGGCGAGCCGTCGAGATAGCCGGTCGCCCAATCCTCGATGGCGCCGGCCGTGTGCAGGTCAAGGTCCCCGGCCGGGTGCAGCACGACCGTTTCTCCTGCGGAGTTCGCAAGGAGTCGGAAAGTGTCCACTTTCACTGCTATCACTTCCCTTCTTGGACCGCTCTCCCCTGGCCGGCGGACGACAAACCCCGCAGCCTGACCGTACGGCGCAGCGTCGCTGCTCAATGCGGCTTTTTTCGGAGTGCAATTGGCGAAGCCCCGGACGGCCATTCCCGAGCCGAATGCGCGACCATTCTTTCGACGCCCGGAGCATGCCCATACATAAGTAAAGAAATGCTGGGCAGCGGCAAGGAATCGTGATCGCCGACGTTCGAGGAGAGTGAGAACCATGGTCCTGCTCGGCCTGCTGCTCATGGTCGCCGGGTCGGCCGCCGTGGTGGTCCTGTTCACCCAGACGACCACCACCGCCGCCGCCGCGCTGACGCTGATGGGCGTCACCTTCCGGGTCGGTGACCTGGAGCTGTTCAGCGCCGGGGCCGCCACCGCCACCGCGTTCATCCTGGGCGCCTTCCTGATCGTGGCCGGGACGAGCCGCAAGCTGGCCCGCCGCCGCGAGCTGCGCCGCCTCCTGGCCGAGCGGACGGACGACCGCCCCGCCACGGCCGAGCCCGACCTCACGGCCGCCCGGCACGACAACCGCACGACCGACCCGGCCGCCGACCGCCTCGTGGCCACCGACCGAACCGACCGAACCGACCGGACCGACCGGACCGACCGGACCGACGGCCGGGACGCGTCCGTTCCGGGCGCGCGTCACCGGACGCCCGCCGATCGCCTGGTCGCCGGCCGCCGCCGTCCCGTCACCGGCTGACCCCGGTCACAAGCCGACCGGCCCGGCCCGCCCGGCTCAGGCGGGCAGGGCGTCGGCCGTGGGGACCACCAGGCCGAACAGGTCGCCGATCGTCGTCAGAGCGGCCTCGTGCAGCGCGTCGGCGGGCAACGGCGCTCCGCCGGGACCGGCGAGCGTACGGGTGGCGCAGGCGTCGGCGACGACCGTGGGACGGTAACCCAGCCGGAAGGCCCCCTGGGCGGTGAAGGTGACGCACATGTGGGTCATGAAGCCCGCCAGGACCAGGTCGGGCCCGGAGTCCAGGCCCGTCAGGACGTCCTGGAGACCGGTCTGGTGGAAGGCGTCGGGAAACGTCTTGACCACCACCGGCTCCCCGTCGCGCGGCGCGACCGGCGGGCTGATGGCCCCGATCTCGGCGCGGACGTCGTACGGGCTGCCGGGGCCGCCGTCGTTGACGACGTGCACGACGCGCGCCCCGGCGGCGCGGGCGCGCTCCAGCAGGCGGGCCCCGGCCGCGAGGGCCCGGTCCGCGCCGGGCAGGGCCATGACGCCGGTGCTGTAGGTGTTCTGGTAGTCGATCAGCACGAGGGTCGAGTCGGCCAGACGGGCCGGGTCGTCCGGCAGGCCGACGACCTGGCGGAGGGTGGGCGAGACGGTGCTGCTCATGGCAGGGGTTTCCTTTCGGGCAGGCTCGCGCCGCCGCCCGGCGTGGGCGGCGTGTCGCGGGGAGAACGGGGTCAGGCCACCGTGGTCAGGCCACCGTGGTCAGGCCACCGTGTGGAAACGGCGGCGGTAGGTGCCGGGGCCGGTGCCCAGGCGGCGGCGGAACGCGCGGTGCAGGGTCTCCACCGAGCCGAGCCCGCTGTCGGCGGCCACCCGGGGCAGCGGCAGGTCGGTGGTCTCCAGCAGCCGGCGCGCCACCTCCACACGCGCCGACTCGACGTACGCGGCCGGGGTGAAGCCGGTCTGCTGCCGGAACACCCGGCTGAACTGACGCTGGCTCAGCCCCATCCGCGCCGCCAGTTCGACCGTGGTCAGCTCCTCGGCGAGGTGCTCGGCGATCCACAGGCGCAGGTCGTCGATGTCGCGACGGCCTGTCGCGGGCCGCGTCAACGGGACGCTGAACTGGCTCTGGCCGCCCTGGCGCTTGAGGTACACGACCAGCTCGCGGGCCACCGCGAGGGCCGTCTCCTCGCCGTGGTCCTCGGCCACCAGGGCCAGGGTCAGGTCGAGGCAGGCGCTGATGCCGGCGCCCGTCCAGATCCGGCCGCTGGACCGCAGGAAGATCGGGTCGGGATCGACGGTGACCCGGGGGTGGTCGGCGGCCAGTTGCGCGGCGGTGGACCAGTGGGTGGTGGCGGTCAGGCCGTCCAGCAGGCCGGCCTCGGCCAGGATGTGCGCGCCGACGCACACCGAGGCCACCCGGCGGGCGCCGGGAGCGGTCCGCCGTACCCAGGCGACCACCTCGGCGTCCGTCAGGGCGCGTGGCCCGTCGGGCGTGACGGTCACCGCGCCGGGCACCAGCAGGGTGTCCACCTGGTCGCCGACCTCGTCGAACGCCAGGTCCGCGACCAGCCGCACCCCGGCGGACGTGGTGACCTGGCCGCCCCGGGGACCGGCGAGCCGCACGTCGTACAGGGCGCCGCCGGCGACCCGGTTGGCCAGGGCGAACACCTCGGCCGGGCCGGTGACGTCGAGCAGGTCGACGTCCGGGAAGAGCGCGATGACGACGCGGTGTGCAGCGGGCATGCCCAGATTCTCACCGAACCGATGGAATGACCGCAACGACAGTTATCTGTCACATCTGGTCATCGAGCAGCACCTGGTCGAGCACGTGCGCGCCGATGGCGGCCATCGCGGGGTTGTCGGCCGAGTGGGCGGCCAGGGCCGTGCCGATGACGACGGCCCAGCCCCGCGCGCGTTCCCAGGTCGCCCGGTCGGCGTCCACGTGGGCGCGGAACACCGTGCGTCCGTCCTCGTCGAACACCAGCCAGGCGGCGGCCAGGTCGGTGGCCGGATCACCGCTGGTCACGTCGCCGAAGTCGAGGACGGCGGCCAGCTTCCCCCCGTCCAGCAGGAGGTTCGCCGGGTGCGGGTCGCCATGGAGCCAGAGCGGAGGGCCCGGCCAGGGCGGCAGCGCCACCAGCCGCTCCCAGAGCGGCAGCAGCTCGTCCCGCCGGGCGGCGAACGGCATCCGCTCCCGCACCGCCCGGTCGCGATGGGCCAGCGGGACGCCCCGCACGGGGTTGCGCGGCGCGCCGGACGGCGCCGGCCGGTGCAGGTCGTTCATGAAACCGGCCAGCGTCACGGCCACGACGGCCCGCTCGGACGGCGGCAGGTCGGCGGCCGTGCGCCCTTCGTACCAGGGGGCGATCGTCCACGGCCAGGGGTAGCCCTCGCCCGGCACGCCCACCCTCACCGGCACGGGCAGCGCGACCTGGACGTACCCGGCCAGCACCGGCAGCCAGCGCTGCTCGTTGACGACGAGGTCGACGGCGACACGCCGGCGCGGCAGGCGTACCGACAGGCCGTCGCCCAGCCGGTGGACGACGTTGTCCCAGCCGTTGGCGACGAGCGTGAGCGGGCCCGCCAGGTCGGGGTGCTGGGCGCGGATCAGCCGGTCGACGAGGGCGTCGTCGATGTCGATCTCCGCTTCGGGGGTGTTCATCCACGCCACGATAGTGCGGGGGTCGGGGCGCTCAGTCGGCGTGCAGGTCGGCCGGTTCGCCGAGGCGCAGGGCGAGCAGGGCGACGTCGTCGGTGAACCTGTCGCCACGGTTGGCCAGCAGCAGCTCGCACATCTCCTCGATGGGCAGGTCGCGCAGTTGGGAGGCGGTGCGGGCCAGGCTCTCCATGCCCCTGTCGACACCGTGCGCGCGGTCCTCGACGAGCCCGTCGGTGTAGAGCAGCAGGGTGGACCCGGCCGGGATGATCTGCTGGTGGTCCGGCCGGGGCAGGTCGGGGGTGACGCCGAGGGGGTGGCCGCCCTCGGCCCGCAGGTAGCGGGCGGGGCCGCCGGTGGGGAGCAGCAGCGGCGGCAGGTGGCCGGCGGTGGCCCAGCGCAGCCGCCACTCGGTGCCGCCGTACTCCTCCAGGCGGGCCAGCAGCACGGTCGCCATCGGGCCGCCGTGCAGGGCGTGCAGGATCTCGTCGAGGCGGCGCAGGATCTGGGAGGGCGGCTCGCAGTGCTCGTAGGCGAGCACCCGCAACATGTTGCTGATGTGGCTCATGACGGTGGCCGCGCGCAGGTCGTGGCCCATCACGTCGCCGACCACCAGGCAGGGCACGCCGTCGGGAAGGACGATCGCGTCGTACCAGTCGCCGCCGATGCGCGGGACCGAGCTGGAGGGCAGGTAGCGGGCGCAGGCCCACAGGCCGTTCAGCTCGGGCAGCGGCGGGAGCAGGCTGCGCTGGAACTCCTCGGTGTTGCGGCGGATGCGCTCGTAGAGGCGGGCGTTCTCGATCGCGACGCCGGCCGCGCTGGCCAGCGCCGCGACGATCCGCTCGTCGTCGCCGGTGAACGGCAGGCCCGACCGCTTGTCCGCGAAGTACAGGGTGCCGTACGCGACGCCGCGGACCAGGATCGGCGTGCCCAGCAGGGTGCGCATCACCGGATGGCCTGGTGGGTACTCGCGGAAGCTGGGATGGGCGAGCACGTCGTCCACGCGCAGCGGCCTGGGCTGGGCCATGAGCTCCTGGAGCAGGCCGTGGGTGGTGGGCAGGCGGCCGATGGCCTCGTACACCTCTTCGGAGACCCCGTAGGTGAACAGGTCGGCGAACTCGCCCTGCTCGTTGAGCACGCCGAGGGCACCGTATTGGGCGTCCACCAGGTCGGCCGAGACCTCCACGATCGTGCGCAGCGCGGCGTTCAGCTCCAGCTCGGAACTGATCGCGAGGACGGCGTCCAGCAGGCGCGCCATCCGGCTGTGCAGATCCTCGATCTGCACCAGGCTCGCCTGCAGCCGGCGGAGCTTCTCGGAGCCGAACGGCCCCAGGTCCCCGCCGTGCGCACCGCCCTCCGGCCACTGTCCGCCCACCGCACCCCCCGAGATGCCCTTGCCCAGGTCATGCCCCCGGTCACCGGCATGACACCTGTTCACAGGCACCGCGAGAGGCGGCTCAGAGCACCTTGGAGGAGGGAGCCGCCCAGGTGTTGCAGGAGCCCGGGTCCCCGGTGGCGAAGCCGCGCTTGATCCAGCCGCGGACGGTGGCGGTCCTGCCGGACAGGTCAGCCGCTCACGCTGGTGACCTTCAGGGCCGGGTCGGAGGCGATCTCGGCGTCGGTGAAGCGTTCCGTGACCCATCCGCCGCGGGAGAACAGGGCGGTCTGGTCGGCGTGGTGGGGCGAGCTCGGGTCGGCGGACAGGGAGTAGGTGAGGACGGTCCGGGTGCGGGGGCCGCCGGGGGTGAGCTCGACGGCCATCATGAAGCTGGAGCCGGTGTTCACGTCGGGGTAGCGCCCGTCCTTGCCGAGCGGGCCGGAGTTGCGGACGCGGTCGAAGCAGCCCTCCCCCTCGGTGCAGCCGGGGATCGGGACCGACGCGTAGTGCTGGGCCTGGCCGGTGGTGAGCGTCAGGGGCAGCCCGTTGGCCCGGAAGAACAGCGCGGCGTCGGCCAGGGCCCGTAGCACGGCGGGGTCGTCCCGCTTGAGGCCGCGCGGCGTGGCGAGCGGACGGGCGGGATCGAACGGCACCCGCCACCAGCCCTGCGGCGGCTCCCCGGGCTTGACCGGGACCTGCAGCCCGTCGAAGAACCGCCGCCACAGGACGGCTCCCTCGCTGTCGAGCGTGGCGCGGCCGTCCCAGCGGGTCAGCGTCCGGCAGGCGGCCCGCACGTCGACCCGCTCCCCCGAGGTGGCCCGCAGCTCGCGGTGCTCACGGCACAACGCCACCAGGTCCGGGCGCATGAGCTCGAAGCCGTGATTGCGCTTGCTCCGGGCGATGGCCTGGAGCGTCTCCAGGGTGAAGCCGGGGCCGCCGAGCCCGTCGGAGCCCTTGAGCCGCCGGTCGATCATGTCCAGGCTCACCCGGGGCCGCAGCTCCAGGTCGGTCCGCACGGTGCCCCAGACCTGGTCGTAGCCGGTCAGCGGCGCGGCCGGGTTCGCCATCCACGGGCTGTTGTTGGAGTTGGCGACGTACTCGGCGCGGGTCAGGCCGGGCCGGCTGCCGGGGCCGAAGATGCCCGGCACGATCGCGTCGGCGTCCTTGCCCCACAGGCACGCCGAGGTCGAGCCGTCCAGGACGAGCGCGTCGATCGACGGGTCGGGTGAGGGCTTGGCGCAGCGGCGGGCCTGGGCGTCGGTGACGTGCGGGACGACGGAGGCGTCGGCGAAGGACGCGGTCCCGCCGACGTCGGTGGCCAGCGTGTAGACGAACGGCATGCCCTGGTGGGCGTCCTGGGCGGCGCGCAGCTCGCGTACGTCGCCGGCCTTGGCCATCGCCAGCCACTCGTCGGCCGCCCGCAGGTTGGCGGCGTTGACGTCGGCCAGCGCGTACGCGTACTCCTTGCCGTGCCCGGCGGCCAGCACCGGGCCGTAGCGGGAGGTGAGCAGTGTGCGTGAGACGAAGGTGCCGTCCTGGAGCGGCACCTCGACGTCCTGGCGGCCCATCGGCTCGGGCCGGCCGTCGACCAGGTAGGTGGTGGGGTCGCCCTGCGCCAGCCGGAGCCGGTAGAGGGTGAAGCGCTGGGCGTGGGAGACGGTGTGGGTCCAGGCGACGGTCGTGTTGTGGCCGATCTGCACGACGGGGGTGCCGTACAGGCTGCCGCCGGCGACGTCGAGCACGCCGGGGATGGTGAGCTGCACCTGGTAGAAGCGGCGGACGCCGTTCCACGGGAAGTGCGGGTCGGCCAGCAGCATGCCGTTGCCGTCGCGGGTGGCCTCGCGGCCCAGCGCCCAGCCGTTGCTGCCGGGAGCGCGCCGCGGGCCCTCTCCCCCGCCGTCCCCTCCTCCGACGATGGCCTCCTTGAGGGCGGAGCCGCCCGACATGCGGCTGAGGTCGAGGAGGTTGGCCCAGACGTCGTCGGCGGTGATCGGGCCGACCCAGGACTTGCCGCGGCAGGTGGGGTCGGGCAGGTTGGCCACGCCGGTGTCGTCGAGGTAGCGGTTGTACCCGGCCACGTACCCGTCCACCAGCTCGCGCAGTTCGGCGCTCGGGCCGGCGGGGGCGGGCCGGGCCAGCAGCCGCCGGACGACGCCGGAGTCGGCGACGCTCCGGTGGTACAGGTCGCTGGTGAGGTTGGCGACCGGGCGCACCGGGTCGTCGGACTCGGCGTCCGGGCCGAAGTAGCGGGACCGGACGCCGCGCAGCGTCACCACCCAGGAGGCCAGCACGCACAGGTTGTCCTGGGCGAAGGCGTACCCGTAGCCGAAGCCGAGGCCGCCGTGGTCCTTGGCGGACACGTGCGGGATGCCGTACTCGGTGCGCCGGATCTCGGCCGCGTGGCGACCGGCGGCGGCCGCGGACGGCGGGCCGGTGAGCAGGGCGGCGACCACGGCCAGCACCAACGCCGGAACGACCGCCACGGTCGATGTCCGCAGCTTCATGTGGCTCCTATTCGAAGCGCGCGTTGTCGGGCGCGGTCATGTGCCGCAGCAGCGGCAGAACGGTCAGGATCACCAGCAGGGACGCGGCCAGCCCGCCGCCGACGCCGGCGAAGTAGGCCGGCCCCGGCATCGCCAGGGAGGCCCCCTTCATGCCGAGCGCGTCGATGAACGGCGCCGCCACGGCGAACCCGGCCCCGGCCGCGACGACGGCCGCCAGGACGAGCGGCAGCGCCGACTCCAGCAGCACGACCGCGCCCAGGGTGCGGCCGGGCGTGCCCGCCAGCCGCAGCAGCGTGAACGGCTGCCGTCGCTCCATCAGCCCGCCGCCGACCGCCACCAGCAGGCTGCAGCCGCCGGCGAGCAGGGTCAGCGCGACCATGGCCAGCGCGATGTTCTCGGCCTGCGTGTAGAGCGTCGCCCGGACCTGGGCGACCTCGTCGAACGTCATCGGCGGGCCGGTGCTCTGCCCGGCCAGCAGGGTGCGGATCTGTTCCAGGGCCGCCGGGTCGGGCATGGCGACCAGCACGGAGGCCAGGTTGAGCCCGTCGGCGGAGACGGGTTCGCTGCCGGTGCCGGCCAGGGGGATCAGCTTGTCGATGGTGAGCGGGTTGTCGGCCTCCACCACGCGGTCGAACCGCCCGGCGACGGCCCGCGCGCCCGGCGGGCACTGCCCGAACGCGGGGAAGCGGGCCAGGTCGGCGCACTCGACGACCGCCCGGGGCGGCGGCGGGCGTTCGGGGTCGATCACCCGGTTCTCCTCCTCCTTGGCGGCGTAGATCGGCAGCACGCCGACGCCCGGGTGGGCCCGCAGCCGGGCCACCAGGTCGGCCCCGGCCCGCGGCGACAGCCCGCCGCCGGCGACGTCGCCGAGCGGGGCGCGCAGCACGCCGGACAGCGTGCCGCCGGCCACCGCCCGCTGGCCGTCCAGCACGGCGGGGACGATCCCGGCGATCGCCGTCCCGATGAACACCGCCAGGACGAGGCCGCTCACCGACCGGAACGCGGCCTTCGGATCGGCGGCCAGCCGCCGGGCGGCCAGCAGCGTCGCCGCTCCCCCGGTCAGCCGGGCGGCCAGGCGCGCGGCCAGCATCGTCAGCCAGGGGCCGGCCAGGATCAGCCCGGCCATGGTCAGCGCCAGGCCCGCCGAGGCCAGGACGGCGTCCGGATCGCGGTTCTCGGTGCGGAACGCCGGACCCGCGAACAGGGCCGGCCCGGCCAGCAGCGGGATCACCCGCCAGGCCCGCGGCGGCCGTGGGGCGCCCTTCCTGAGCGCGCCCAGCGGCGAGATCCGTACGCGGCGCAGCGACCAGAGCGCGCTCACCCCGGCCAGCAGCGGGACGCCGGCCAGCACGGCCGCGTACTGCCAGGCGGCCGGGGTCACCGTGTCGGGGAAGAACCGGGAGCCGGTGACGCGGACGGCGGCGACGGCCGGGCGTACCAGGAGGAAGAGCACGATCCCGGCGAGCGTGCCGGTCAGCGCGCCGAGCGCCGCGTCCACCGCGGCGAACAGGGTGACCTGCCGGGACGTGCCGCCCACCAGCCGGATCGCGGCGAAGCGCGCCTCGCGGCGGGCGGCGGCCAGCCGGGTGGCGGTGTTGACGAGCACGAGCAGCGGCACCATCAGCCCGACGGCCGCGACGGCGAACCCGAACCGGTAGATGTCGGCGTTGTCGTCGATGGCGGGCTCGTCGGCCGTCGTGTCCACCTGGCGGCTGCCGCGCAGGGCGGCGACCTGCTCGGGCGTGCGGCCGACCACGATGGTCAGGTCGTCGGGGCCGGACAGCGCGGCGCGGGCGACCGTCCCGGCCCTGACGCCGGGGAAGCGGTCGGCGAGCTGCGCGCGCGGCGCCGAGTCCAGCAGCCGGGCCAGCTCCGGGGAGACGTAGTACTGGCCGGGCGCGGGCATGCGGGACAGCCCGGGGAGGACGGGGGCCCGGGCGCCGAGCGCGGCGGCGTCGAGGCGTCTGATCACGCGGCCGGCGTAGTAGTCCTCGTGGTAGTTCCACAGGGCGCCGGTGGCGGTGGCGTCGAGGGCCCAGCCGCTGGGCGCGGTGCCGCGGGTGCACTCCCAGCAGGTGCGTTCGTTGGCCGTCTGGAAGGCGTTGAACAGGGAGAGCGTGGTCAGCAGCACCGCCACGCCGACCGCCACCCCGGCGACGATCAGCGCGAGCCGGGCGGCCGCCTCCCTGCCTCCGGCCAGCGACAGCCGCAGGCCGAGGGCGATCACCGTACGACCTGGCCGGCGTAGGGGTCGGTGAGCCTGCCGTCGCGGACGATGACCTCGCGGTCGGCGGAGGAGGCGACCCGGGCGTCGTGGGTCACCACGATCACGGTCGTGCCCTCCTCGCGCGCCAGGCCGACCAGCAGCTCCATGACGTGCTCGCCGGTCAGCGAGTCGAGCGAGCCGGTCGGCTCGTCGGCGAACAGCACCCGCGGCCCGGTCACCAGCGCCCTGGCGATCGCCACCCGCTGCGCCTGCCCGCCGGACAGCTCGCCGATGCGCCGGCCGCCCAGGTCGTCCAGCTCCAGCCGGCGCAGCCAGTCCGCCGCCCGCCGGTACGCCTCCTTGCGCCCGGTACGCGCGAGCAGCAACGGCAGGGCGACGTTGTCGGCCGCGGTCAGCTCCGGCACGAGCTGCCCGAACTGGAACACGAAGCCGAACGCGGTGCGCCGCAGCCGGGTGCGCCGGTCGTCGCTCATGGTGTCCAGGCGCTGCCCGTCGAACCACACCTCGCCGCTGTCGGGGGTGAAGATCCCGGCCAGGCAGTGCAGCAGCGTCGACTTGCCCGAGCCGCTCGGGCCCATGACCGCCACGATCTCCCCGGCGGCCACCTCCACGCTGGCCTCGCGCAGCGCCGGGGTGCGGCCGTAGGAGCGGCTGATCTCGCGGGCTTGGAGGATCACGACGAGGTCCGCACCAGCTCGGCCAGCGCGTCCAGCCGCGCCTGCGTGACGTCGATCCAGCGCAGGTCGGCCTCCAGGTGGAACATGCCGTGGTCGGCGAGCAGCGCGTCGGCCAGCGAGTCGCCTCGCTTGATCTGCGCGAACTCCCGCATGCGCCGCAGGTGCGTGGCGCGCTGGAGGTCGAGGTAGGCCGCCGCGTCGCGGCCCAGCATCAGCGCCAGCACGACCTTGGTGAACAGCACCGTCTGCAGGTACGGCTCGGCCGCGACCGGCTCGCTCAGCCACGCCTCGACCTCCCGCGCGCCGAGCGGGGTGATCGCGTAGCGCTTGCGCTCGGGGCCGTCGCCCGGCTCGTTCTCCCCGGCGGTGACCTTGCCGTCCCTGGCCAGCCGGCCGAGGGTGGAGTACACCTGGCCGAAGGGCAGCGACTTGCCGCGGCCGAAGAAGGTGTCGTAGTCGCGCTTCAGGTCGTAGCCGTGGCTCGGCTCCCGCTCAAGGAGGCCGAGCAGCGCAAGAGGGACGCTCATGCCCGAACTATATACCGAGGGTATATACGGGGGGCATAATCGCCCTCTCGCGAACCGGGGACCGGTGATCGGTCAGGAGGTGGAGCTGGGTGACGGGGTGGGCCGCTGGTCGCCGTGCCGGTGGCCGTCCTTGCCGCCGTCCCTGTCGTCGCGGTGGTCGCCGCCGCGCGAGTGCGGTCCGCGGGCGGTCACGTCGTGGACGGTGACGGCGGTGGACGTGCCGCCGCTGACCTTGGCGCTGACCATGACCTTCTGACCGGCCTTGATCGCGTCGATGCCCTCGTCGCGGTTGACCCGGGTGCCGGCGTCGACGGCGTACTCCTTGGTGTAGCCGTCCGCGCTCTTGACCGTGACGGAGTCCTGGTCCACGGCGGTGACGTCGCCGTACTGGGTGGCCACCGTCACGTACGCGCCCTTCCCGTCGGGGACGACGAACTCGCCGTGGACGGGCGGGCCGCCGAACCCGCGCCCCCAGCCCCGCTCCTTGCCGGACGGCGATTCCGACGGGCCGGCCGCCGGCGAGTCCGTCGGACCGGCCGAAGGGGTCGCGGTGGGTGAGGGCGCCGGCGAGAGCGCCGAGGCGGCGGCGACGCCCGCGCCGGTGGCCAGCACGGCCACGGTGGTCGCCGCGACGAGAACCGAGCGGGGGAATCGGCGCCTGGGCGGCTTGCTCGTCAGAGTGTCCGCCGTGCCGAATCCGTCAGGCCCAGAGGTCATGATCTTTCCTCTCTATGGGATACAACACGACAACACTGCCCGAAACCGCCTAAAAGTGTCGTAAACGCCCATAGATGTGCGGCCCGCCTCCCCGCATGCGGGCCGCACCCGGCTCTATGACCCGGAGACGCGCACCACCGCGCGGTCGCCGTCACGCAGGACGGCGATCCGGGTGCCGGTGTCGGGCACCTTCACCCCGAGCTGGGGCAGGTCAGGGTGCCAGTAGACGCCGTTGCGGTCGTCGAACACCGGCACGCCC
The DNA here is from genome assembly GCF_040675375.1 of Nonomuraea sp. NPDC049607. Taxonomy (NCBI): domain Bacteria; kingdom Bacillati; phylum Actinomycetota; class Actinomycetes; order Streptosporangiales; family Streptosporangiaceae; genus Nonomuraea; species Nonomuraea sp. NPDC049607. The sequence continues at coordinate 81,474 of NZ_JBFAOV010000012.1, read as the reverse complement.
GGACGCGCCGGGAACACCGCGGGAACGCCCGCCGAGTGCAGCCGGAGCCGGTCCGTGCGCGCGTCGCCGAACGGCGCGTCGAACACCTGGAGCCGCGCCCCGGCCGCCGCCCCACTGGCCCAGCGCAGCGGCTCGGGCCGGGCGTCCACGGGCAGGATCATGCCCTCGCCGGGGTGGTCGCGGGTGGTGTTGTCGCCGTACCAGGCGTCCCAGAGCCAGATGAGCACCCCCTGCTGGTACGGGTAGTGCTCGACCCGCTGGCTGCCGGTCCACCCGAAGTTGTACGGCCCGGTCCGCAGATAGGCGTTGTAGCCGGTGTAACGCCGGTTCTCGGCGAGGTAGGCCCGGGAGAAGCGCTGCACGCCGACCTCGCCGCTGCGGGCGAAGCCCACCGCCGTCCACTCGCCCTCACCCTGCTCGACGTCGTCGGCGAACACGCCGGGCACCTGGACGTCGTCCACCCGGAAGCCGGACTCGGAGGTGTTGGAGTCGGTCGAGTAGCGGAAGCGGAACCAGATCTGGCCGCCCGCGTACGGGGTGAGGTCGTAGGTGATCTCACGCCAGTCCGAGCTCCCGGTGAGCGGCCGGCCGACCGGCGACCAGGCCGCGCCGTCGCGGGACACCTCGGCGTAGAGGTAGTCGTAGCCCTGCTCGATCGCGTACGCCCCGTGCGCCTTCAGCGTCGCCTCCGTGGCCCGGGAGAGGTCGATGCGCCGGGTGAGCGTCTGCTCAAGGTTGTCGCCCTTGCCGCTCCACCACTGCCACTCCCCCTGGTACGGCCGGCCGAGCGGGGTGCTGATCTCGCGCGGCGGCAGGTCCACCACGAGCGCCTGCGGATCTCGGGTGTTGTAGGAGCCGACGCCCAGCGTGTGCGTGGAGGGAGTGGCCGCGCGGGCCCGGTCGTAGGCCAGCCAGCCGAGCTGGAGCTTGCTCCAGGCGTCCAGGTCGCCGGCGTACTCGCCGAGCGGCCCGGTCCGCGAGCTGAGGTAGGACCCGGACGACATCAGCGACCAGAAGTTGACGGAGTTGTCCCCGCCGCCCGCGTACAGGTCCGGCAGGCCGAGGTCGTGGCCGAACTCGTGGGCGGTCAGGCCGACGCCGCTGTTCTCCCCGACCGTCAGGTAGTCGCCGACCCAGATGCCGGTGTCGCCGATCTGGGTGCCGCCGTTGCGGTTGCCCTGGGGGCCCGCCTGGCCGCGCTCGGGCCAGTAGGCGAAGTAGCGGTGGGCCCAGACGGCGTCCGCGCCCTGCGCGCCGCCGCCCCAGGTCTCGTCCACGCCGGAGTGCACGACCTGGTAATGGTCCAGGTAGCCGTCGGGCTCGTCGAAGTCGCCGTCGTTGTCGTAGTCGTAGCGGTCCCAGACGTCGTACTTGGCGAGTTCGGCGCGGATCTGGTCCGAGGTCCTGCCCTTGGCCTTCTCCGCGTCGTACCAGGCGTTGGCGGAGTCGCGTACCAGGTCCCAGTTGTTCCAGCAGATGCCGCCCTCCTCGGGGGCGCACCGGTCACTGCCGTAGCGGGCCTCGTTGTACGGCACGCGCACCCAGTCGCTGACGTAGCCGTCGAGGTCGTAGCGGCCGGAGGACTGGAGGCGGTAGTAGTCGCGCAGCGAGTTGCCGCCGGTCGCGAAGTAGGACTTCGTGTAGGAGGCGCGGTCGAAGTCGGGACGCCAGAGGGTGTGGTTGTCGTCGGTGCGGCGCGGGTCGGGGATCGCGTTGTGGCGGGGGCCCGGCCGGCCGCCGTACTTGACCTGGCCGTCGATCTTCGTCTCGTTGTCCACCTTGTCGCCGAACTCGGCCAGGACGACGAAGACCTGATCCTTGCGTTCCTGGGCGAGCTCGACGTAGCGGTGGCCGACCTTGGCCGAGCGGCCGGTCCGGGCGTCGGCCGCCGCCGCGCCCGGGGATAAGACGCCTTCGACGGCCTGCCTGCGCAGTGCCGCCTGTTCGCGTTGTTGCGGGCTGAGCGGGGAGATCTCCCTGCTCATCTTCTTCGCGGGTGGCGGCGCGGGCTCCGCCGCCGCCGCGGAGACGGGTGGGGTGCCGAGCGCGGCGATCGCCAGCAGGACGGCCGCCGCGGAGAGAGTGATTCGCATGGCATGTAACATGTCACACTCCAAGCCTCTCGTCTCTACCTCCGCACGATCTTCTCCCCGCTCACTCGACGATCAGGTTGACCGGCATGTTGCCGCGGGTGGCGTTGGAGTACGGGCAGACCTGATGGGTGGCCTCGACCAGCTCGCGGGCGGCCTCGGGCGAGATGTCGTCGGGCAGCTCGACGCGGAGCGTGGCGTCGAGCTGGAAGCCGCCCGCGCCGTTGGGCGACAGGCCGATCTCCGCCGTGACCGACGCGTCCGCGACGTCGAGCCGCCTCTGCCCGGCCACCAGCCGCATCGCCGAGGCGAAACAGGCGGCGTAACCGGCGGCGAAGAGCTGCTCGGGGTTGGTGCCCTCGCCGTCGCCGCCCAGCTCCTTCTGCAGGGCCAGCTTGACGTCCAGCCTGCCGTCGGAGGAGACCGCGCGCGCGTCGCGGCCCGCGGAGGTGGCGATGGCGGTGTACATGCTCATGTCTCGTTCGCCTTTCCTGTAGTAGACAGACCTGTCTGTCTGCCCTGCTGAGCCTGAGACTAGACAGGTCTGTCTGGTAGCGTCAAGGGGTGACCGCAGAGACGGCGAAGGACCCTCGCCCGAGCCCGGCCCGCGCCCGCGTCCTGGAGACCGCGGCGCGACTGTTCTACGCCGAGGGCGTGCACTCGGTGGGCATCGACCGGATCATCGCTGAGGCGGGCGTCGCGAAGGCGACCTTCTACCACCACTTCCCGAGCAAGGACGAGCTGGTCCGGGCCTACATCGCCGAACAGGGCTCGACGCAGCGCGCGATGGTCGCCACCCTGCGCGCGGCCTCACCTCGGGAGACGCTGGAGGCCGTCTTCGCGTTCATGTGCGAGTTCGGGTCCGGCGCCGGTTATCGCGGCTGCCCCTTCGTCAACACGGCGGCGGAGTACCCGGACCCCGCGCATCCCGTACGGCGGGCCATCGCCGAGCACCGGCGCTGGTCGCGCGACCTGTACCGCGACCTCCTGGCGGCCGACGGCCACCCCGACGCCGAGCGCACCGCCGACATCCTGCTCCTGGTCAGGGACGGCCTGGTGGTCGGCTTCGACCTGGACGACCCGCCCACGGTCCGCGCCACGGTCCAGGAAACCCTGACCCGCGTCCTCACCCTCTAGGCCCGCCTCCGGCCGCAACCCGCCGTCCCCGGGCCAGGCACAACCTCAGCCCCGCCCGTAGCCCGCCTTCAGGGCGCCCTTCGCAACCCTCGCCCTCTGCAACCCGCCGTCCGGCGCGCCCTCGGCGGGCCGGACGGCTGGGAGAAGTGGGGGGTTTTGTGCTCTGTGAGTGGTTTGTCTGGTATTACTGGGCAGCGCCATTCCTCCCCTCTCCACCGTTTACGAGGCAGTCATGTCGTTGTCCGGAAATATCAGGAGAATCGTGGCTGCGGCGGTGACCATCGTCCTCGCCCTGCTCGCCGCCTCCCCCGCGACCGCCGCCCCCACGGCGGCCCCGGCCCCCACCCGCCCGAACATCATCTTCTTCCTGGTCGACGACCTGTCAGCCGACCTGCTGCCCTACATGGACACGGTCCGCAGCCTCGCCGACGGCGGCACCACGTTCACGAACTACTACGTGTCCGACTCGCTCTGCTGCCCCTCCCGGGCCACGATGTTCACCGGCCAGTTCCCCCACAACACCGGCGTACGGACCAACCAGGGCTACGACCGCGGCGGCTACCAGGCGTTCGCCCCGCACGAGAGCCGCACCTACGCCGTCCCCCTCCACCAGGCCGGCTACCGCACGGGCTACCTGGGCAAGTACATCAACGAGTACCCCGCCCGCCCCGGCTACCAGGTGCCGCCCGGCTGGGACGAGTGGCACGTCTCGGCGGGCGGCGGCTACAACGAGTTCAGGTACCAGCTCACCCGCTACATCAGGGAGGAGTCGGGCGGCAGGCGTGCGATCGCCCCCTCCAAGGGCACGTACCTGGTCGACGAGCTGGCCCGGCGCGCGACCGGCTTCATCGAGCGCTCCCGCGAGCACGCCCCCGGCCGGCCGTTCTTCCTCCAGGTCGCGCCCTTCTCCCCGCACAACCGGGTGGACGTCAAGCCCGGCGACACCGAGCCGCGCTTCCCGCCCGCGCCGCGCGACCGTCCGAAGGACCGTTTCCCGGCCGGCGAGTTCCCGCACGGCGACTGCGGCGGCCCCGACTGCGACGGCATCGACGTCACCGCCCTGCCCTCCTTCGACGAGGACACCGCCGACAAGCCCTCCTGGGTCCGCAGGGCCCCGATCGGGGCCAAGCGCACCGAGGAGCTGCGCGAGGACTTCCGCGACCGGATCCGCATGGTCCAGTCGGTCGACGACATGGTCGGACGGGTGCTGTCCGCGCTGACCGAGCAGGAGCGCCGCGACACCTACGTCGTGTTCGCCAGCGACAACGGCTTCCACCTCGGCCAGCACCGCCTGGTACGCGGCAAGTCCACCGCCTACGACCACGACGTACGGGTCCCGCTGCTGATCAGGCGGCCGGTCACCGGACAGGGTGACCGGCTGGTGACCGACGCCATCGCCCAGAACGTGGATCTGTTCCCGACCTTCCTCGACATGGCCGGCGTCGCCCCCGCGGTCCGCGACAGCCGGGACGGCCGCAGCCTGCTGCCGCTCGTCCAGGGCCGGCAGGTCACGGACTGGCGGCAGGCGGCGCTGGTCGAGCACGTCAAACCGGACCCGCGGACGCCGGGCAGGCCCGACCCCGACGCCGACCGGCTGAAGAAGGGCAACGCGCAGCCGCCCACGTACAACGCGGTGCGAACCGCCGGAGAGCTGTACGTCGAGTACGAGGGCGACCCGAAGCCCGAGTACTACGACACCGTCACCGACCCCCGCCAGGAGTCGAACGCCCCCGGCAACGCCAGGACCGCCTACCTGGCCGGGGTGCTCCGCGGGCTGACGACCTGCGGCAGGCCCGGCGCGCCCGACTGCTGGACGGCCGCCCACCTGCGCTGAGGAGTACGGCAGAAGTTGACCCCCTTCGGACCGGCGGTTGACGCGCGGGCCGCCGGTCCCCCCGTAGGTTGGGGCGGTCGGGAGTCCGAACCGAAGGAGAGCCATGCGGTTCATGTCCACCCTGGCCGGATTACTACTGTTCGCAGGCACGATGGTGGCGCTGGGGGCGCCCGCGGAGGCCGCCGGGTGCGCGACCGTGCTCCCCCACGCCGACGGCTACGGCATCACCTGCGCCGACGTGCAGCGTCACCCGCAGAGCGACGGCTCCGAACTGCGGGACGTCACGATGACCTCGACGGCGATCTTCCAGGCGTCCGGCGGCACCCCGGTCATCAGCCCGCTGTCGCGCCCGATCACCGTCCGCGTCTACCTGCCCAAGGGGTACGACCCCCAGCGCGCCACCCGCTACCGCGCGCTCTACCTGATCAACGGCGGCGGCGACAACTACGACTCGTGGACCACCAAAGCCGACCTCGTCTCGTTGGTCCGGACGGCGGGCTCCTTTGACGGGATCGTGGTGATGCCGACCGGCGGGATGACCGGCTGGTACGCGAACTGGGCCGGCCGTACGGATGGATATTTCGCCCCGAAGTGGGAGACGTACCACATCAACCAGCTCATCCCGTGGATCGACGCCAACTTCAACACCGTCGCCGACCGGTCCGGGCGCGGCCTGGCGGGCCTGTCCATGGGCGGCTACGGCACCCTGCGGTACGCGGCCGCGCACCCCGGCGTCTTCTCCGTGATCGGCGCCTTCTCGCCCGGCATCGACCTGCGCGCCAAGCCCGCCCAGCGCACGATCTCCGACTCCATGTGGCAGTCGGGCGCGGCGATCAACCTGACCGACCTGGGCGAGTTCCGCGTCAACAAGTACGAGAACGGCAGCCCGCTGCCCGTCCTCGACCAGGAGGTGCAGCGCCGCTACCGCCTGGACACGCTGTTCGGCCCGCACACCACCACGGTCTTCCACGGCCGCACGGTCGACGACTGGCCCGCCGCCAACCCCGCCGACCTGGTCACCCAGGGCAAGTACGCCCCCTACTCGGGACGGCTGGCCCTCTACGCCGGCGGCTGCGCGAGCCTCCCGCACGTCCCGGACGGCACCGAGCCCGCCCCCGCCGCCTGCGGCTACGACACCGGGGCGAGCGACGACGCCACAGGCGTCAGCGAGCCGATCCTCGGGGCGTACGCGAGCGAGTTCGACACGACGCTGACCACCCTCGGCGTCGGCCACCGCTACTGCTACACCAAGGGCGGCCACGACTGGAACGCCTGGCCGGCCTACCTGGTCGACTTCCTCCGGTACGCCTACGGCACCGCCCCGGCCCTTTGCCCCTCGCCCTGATCCCTCATCCCGCTTCCAAGTCGGCCACAAGTGCCGGCCGGTAGTTCTGGACCGGTGACGAACCATCTTCCGACCCGCGTCCTGGCCGCCCTGGGCGCCGCCGTCCTCACGCTCGCCGCGATGGGCACGGCGGCCGCCGCCGATCCCACGAGCTGGAGGTGGGGCGCCCTGCACTCGACCGACGGCCTGGCGACCGCCCGGGGCAAGGTCGTGGCCGGGCAGTCGGGGCTCGCCGTGACCGGACATCTCGACGACGACCGCGGCAAGGGCTGCTCATGGGTCCTGATCAGGTACCAGAGCGGGAGCAACGGCCGCTGGCACACGCACGGCGTCTACAACTGCATGAGGAGCACGGGCACCTTCCGCAAGAACGTCGGCGGGGCGCTGCAGATCAGGGTGCAGGTGTGCCGCGGCACCGCCAAGCGGCCCGTCGGCCGGTGCTCGCGCTGGAGGACCGTCTACACCCAGGGCGGCTGACCCCCGCCGCCCTGCCGTCCGCCGGGGGTGTCAACCGGCGCGTTTCTTGCTGGCGATGATGTAGAGCACCAGCTCGCCGCAGGCGCGGCAGACGGTCATGTCACCGTCGGCGCCCAGGTGGGCGGGCACGGCCCGCGCGCCGCAGAACGCGCACGGCCGTTCCGCCGGCTCCCGGTCGCCGCCCGTGGTCCCCGCCGTCGCCAGCAGCGCGCATCCCAGGCAGACCGAGACGGCCTTGCCGACGACGAGATCGGCCGGATCGGGCACCGAGCCGCAGAAGCCGCACTGGAACACCGCCGTCACCCCGATCCAGTCGCTCGCCCGCGTGTGCTCGCCCGACAACACCAGCCGCAGGACACGCAGGCAGCGTCCGGCGTCCTCGTCCGTGACGCCCGCCCGCGCGAGTTCCGCCCTGAGCGCGGCCCGCGCGCCGGGGTCCTCGGACGGCAGCGCCTTCAGCAGGTCGAGCAGCGCCTCGTCGAGCGCCCGCAGGGCGTCGGCGGCGGCCGCGACGAGGTCACGCATGCCGTCCCGCCGTCCTCGCCACGCCCTGCGGGGCTCTCTCCTCGCCGGCGGCGAGCGGCGGGCGCGGAATGTCACGCCCTTCCTCGTACGCGCGCCCGATCCTTTTCCGCTCGCGCCTTGTACGGAATGTCGCTTGCCGTACTCGTCGCGCGTTTTCACCGGCGGTGTCAGAAACGCTTCTCCGCGCTGACCGTTCTAGAATTCCGCACCACCGGGAGTCAATGGCCGGGATGCCGGGCCGGACGGGCATGAATTCATGTGCCCCGAAATCGGCGGCCAACTCGGCACGGCGGGCGCGAAGGAGTTCCGTATCGCCGGGCGCGGACGTCATCTGCTCAGCCCCTGCCACCGCCCGCCGGAAAACCGCAGTTCACGGCCGTGTCACGGCACTGTCCGGGCGCACCGGGGCGTCGGGCATTCGCTCGCACAAGCAGGGTCACGCATTTCCTCATTTCCGACGGAGGCACGGACGTCCCTTTCGCGGCCATCATCACCCGGGCCCAAAAAAGCGTCAACGGGAGACGGCCCTACATTTTCCCTATATTGCGGCGTGGCGCCGTCTTGCGCGCCCCGGCTTGTCCCGGCACGCTGGCAACGTGGCGGATACCCGTACTGGAAAGAGCCGCGCGCGAGCGGCGCGCAGATGGTCGGCCGCGCCGCGCAGCGAAATGTTCAGCCTGCCGGAAATCCTCGCCAAGCTCGCCGACCCCGACCGCGAGTCGCCCGGCGATCCGGAGCTGCGTGACTTGTTCGAGCGCGACCAGCACGACCGTCGCGACGGCGGGCCCGAGGACGGCGGCGACCAGCGCGCCCTGGCCCGGCGGGCGCGCTGCATGGAGAAGTTCGCCGCCGGGGAGGTCCGCTCGCCGGGCGACTACTTCCACCTGGCCGCGGTGATGCGGCACGGCGGGCTGGCCGAGCACTACCACCTGGCCTTCGAGCTGGCGCGGCGGGCGGCCGACGCCGGTTTCCGCCCCGCGCGCAGGCTGGCGGCGTCGGCCCTCGACCGGTGGCTGCTGCACATGGGCCTGCCCCAGCGCTACGGCACCCAGTACGTCGACATCGGCGGCCGCTGGTCCCTCTACCGCGTCGACCCCGTCACCACGGACGCCGAACGCACGGTCTGGGACGTGCCGCCCCTGGCCGAGGCCCTGGCACGGGCCGAGGAGATGAACCGCGCCGACGAACCGGGATGACCCGCTCCCCCGCCGACCTGCGGTTTCCCGTCGGAAACCGGACACGACCTTTGCCAGTGGTTTTCCTGTATCTCCCGGCTCTCACCGGACCGGCGGGCGAATCTGACCATGACATGTTCCCGCCCCGGTCGAGACAGGCAGGTTCCCATGGTCAGACGGGCTCTCAAGACGCCGGTCCCGCTCGCGCTCTCTCTGGTCGCCGTCCTCGCGACCGCGCCGCCCGCCCAGGCGGTGACGCTGGAGGAGAAGCTCGCCACGCTGGCGGAGTTCACGCAGCCCACCGAGTCCAGCGCCGCGGCGTGGCGGGACGCCTGGTCGGACCGGAGGTCGTGGGCCGACTTCGACTTCGACTGGTCCACCGACGGCTGCACCAACAGCCCCGACCAGCCGCTCGGCTTCGACTTCAGCATCGCGTGCCGGCGGCACGACTTCGGCTACCGGAACTACCAGGCGGTCGGCGACTTCCGGGCGAACAAGGAGCACGTCGACAAGGCGTTCCTGTTCGACCTCAGGCAGGTGTGCGCCGGGTACACGATCTTCCGTCAGCCGAGCTGCAACGCGCTGGCCAAGCTGTACTACCAGGCGGTCCGCCAGTTCGGCGCCCCTCGCGGCACCGGCGGGCAGCTCGGGCGCGTGCCCGACCGGGACGCTCTAGGGCAGCAGGGCGCCGCTGAGTCCGCAGACGGCCGTGACGAGATGTTCTCCCAGAGCCCGCCAGGATTCTTCGACTGAACCGGCGGCGGCACGGCCGGCGGCCAGGTCGGTCTCCAGCTCGGCGCTCATGTGCACGACGAGCAGCCGGACCATCGCCGCCTGCCGCTCGGACAGCTCGCGCTCCCGGTCGCGCATCGCCGGCGGACGCAGCAGCTCCAGCCGGCGGAACGACGGCGTGCTCAACGTCGCCTGCGCCGCGTAGTCGCGCAGGGACGGCTCCACGACGGCCTGGGCGAGGAAGCGCCCGTACCAGGACGGCGTGCCGAGCTCGATGTGGTGCTCGATGCTCGGCGCGATCACGCACGTGATCCAGTCGCGCAGCGACACCTCGCCCGACGCCTCGAGCGCGGCCACCATCGGCAGGCGGTGCCGGTCGATGGCGGCCGCGTGACGGGACAGGATCGCGTGGATCAGCTCGTCACGGGTGCTGAAGTGGTATTGGACGGCGGACTTGTTCCGCTGGCCCGCCGCCTCGCGGATCATCCTGATCGACACGTGCGCGAAGCCGTGCTCGGCGTAGAGCCGCTCCGCGGTCTGCATGATCTTGTCCTTGGCGCGGATCGAGCGGGGAGACGGCGCGGCGACCGCCGTACTGACGTCCATGACCGGTCCTCGATCTCGTTTCCACCACCGTCCCCGAACGTTATCCCATGTCGCCGGTGGAGGTCAGCGGGTCACCAGGTGACCCACACGTCCTGGAGGCCGCCGGACAGGCCGCCCGTGCGCAGCCGCAGCTCGTCCGGGTTGTCGCGGAGCCGCAGGTCGGGCAGCCGTCGCGTCAGCAGGTCCAGGACGACCTGAAGCTCCAGCCTGGCCAGCGGCTGGCCGAGGCAGTAGTGGCGTCCGGCGCCGAAGGTGAGGTGCTGGCTGCTGTTCTCCCGGCGCGGGTCGAACCGGCCGGGGTCGGCGAACTTGGCCGGGTCGCGGTTGGCCGCCGGGATGTGCGGGATCACCGTGCTGCCGGCGGGCACGGCGACCTCGCTCAGCTCGACGTCCTCGGTGATGAACCGGGGCACGCCGCCGATGGCCGACAACGTGCTGTCCAGCCGCAGGACCTCCTCCACGGTGCCCGGGATCAGGTCGGGGTCGTCGATCACGGCCTCGTAGCGCCGCCGGTCGGAGAGCAGCATCGCCGTCATGATGGCGATCATGTTGGACGTGGTCTCGTGGCCGGCCAGCAGCAGCCCGCGCACGGTGGCGACGAGCTCGTCCTGACTGAGCCTGCCGTCCTCGGCGTCGGTGATCTGGGTCAGCTCGCTGAGCAGGTCGTCGCCGGGGTTCGCGCGGTTGCGGTCGACCAGGTCCGACACGTACGCGTTGAAGTCCCGGTAGGCCGCGTCGACCTCCTCCTGGGTGTTGCGCGTCAGGGTCAGCATCGTGCTCGACCAGTGGGCGAACTTGTCCTGGTCCGAGCTCGGCGCGCCGACCAGCGCGCAGATGACCCGTACCGGCAGGGGCAGGGCCAGGCCGGACGACAGGTTGCCCGGGGAGCCCTTGGCCAGCATGGAGTCGAGCAGGTCGTCGGCCATGGCCTGGACCCGGGGGCGCCACACCTCCATCTTCCGTGCCGTGAACCAGCGGCTCAGCAGCCGCCGCCACCGCATGTGGCCCTCGCCCTCGCCGATGTCGCCGGCGCCGTCCTTGCGCCGGTTGAACAGGCCGCCGTCCTCGGTGGTGGACAGCCGGGCGGCGCCCTCGCGGGCGAGGTTGCGGCTGAAGCGGGGGTCGGCCAGCACGGCTCTGGCGTCGTCGTACCTGGTCACGAGCGCCGCGACGTCGCCGCTGGGCAGGCGTACGTGGGCCACGGGGCATTTGTCCCGCAGGTCGTCGAGCTGCGGGGGCGGTTCCAGCGCCGTGGGGCGGTCGAAGGGGAAATCGGGGATCGCGTCAGCGGTCATGCGTCCTCCAGCTTGATAGCCCGACACTTCGGAATATAAGGCGATCGCCTTATTCAAGGCAATCGCCTTGACTGGATGGATTACTCCCGGTGCGGAGAATCTTCTGTGGCGTTACGGTCGATTGACCTCGGCCGGGCACGCATCGAATTACCCCGATACGTCGATGAGTGCCTAGGATCGCCTCCATGGCGGAAGCTGCACTCATGACCGATTCCGAGCTGTCGGACGCGTTGCGGGCCCTGGCGAACCCGACCCGGCTGCACCTGCTGTCGTGGTTGCGGGAGCCGGAGCGCCACTTCTCCCTGGAGGGGGCGATCGCCGATCCGGTGGAGGTCGGGGTGTGCGTGACCCACATCCAGGCCAAGGTGGGGCTGGCCCAGTCGACGGTGTCGGCGTACATGAGCGAGTTGCAGCGCGCCGGGCTCGTACGCGCCACCCGTGTGGGCAAGTGGACGCACTACAAGCGCGACGAGCAGCGCATCGCCCAGCTCGTCGCCACGCTCGGGCACACGCTGTAGAGACCCGCGCCGCCCCTCGAAGCGCCTCCGACTTGTGTCATATCGACATTTTGCGATATGTCTATCCTTGAAGTGTTCGGCAGATGATCGAGGGGGATGTCCCATGAGCGCCATCGACGGCCTGGATCTCGGCACGTTCGGGATCTACACGTTCGACTTCGAGCACCAGCCGGCCGCGCGGATGCGCGAGTCGATCCAGGAGCTGGAGGAGCAGGGGTGGCGCGCGTTCTGGATGCCAGAGCTCCTCGGGCGCGAGGCGCTCACGCACGCCGGGTTCCTGCTCGCCTGCACGCGGCGCCTGCACATCGTGAACGGCATCGCCCAGATCTGGGCCCGCGAGGCCAGGTGGACGTACGGCGCCGCCCTGCTGCTCGCCGACGCCTATCCCGACCGGCATCTTCTGGGCCTGGGCTTCGGCGGCGAGCCGCGTCCGGGGACGACCCCACTGAAGGCCATGCGCACCTACCTGGACGAGATGGACGAGCTGGAGACCGTCAACCCGGTCCCGAAGGCGGGCGTACGCCGCATCCTGGCTGCGTACGGGCCCAAGATGCTCGAACTGGCCCGCGACCGCGCGGCGGGCGCCCAGACCTACCACGTCAACGTCGCGCACACCGCCGAGTCGCGGGACCTGCTCGGCCCTGACGCGTTCCTGGCCGTCGAGCACCCGGTGCTGTTCGAGACCGACCCCGCCAAGGCCCGCGCCGCGGCCCGCGAGCACCTGGGTCCCTACCTGAGCACGCCGTACAACGTGGCGAAGTTCCAGCGGCTCGGGTACGCCGAGGACGAGCTCGCCGGCGGCGGCAGCGACCGCCTGGTCGACGACTTCGTCTTCTGGGGCGACCTGGACACCGTCGTCGGCAAGCTCCGCGGCCACGTGGAGGCGGGGGCCGACCATGTCGCCGTGCAGGTGATCGGCATCGAGCCCGGCCGCACGGCGATGCCCCACTGGCGCGCGCTCGCCGACGCCCTCGCGCCCGGCGACGCCTGACCACCTCCCAGATATACAACCGATCGGTCGTTAATATAGTTTGGCGGCATGACATCCGAGATCGCCGCCGGGCCGGACGCCGCATGCTGACGTCACGCTGGATCCCCGGCCCCGAGAGCCACAGCCGGGGGCCGATGGTGGCCGCCCTGACGGACTTCCGCATGCGACGGCTCCTCGACCTGCCCGGCATCGCCCGGCGCGGCCGGTCCCTGAGCCGGCATTGGCCCGAGCTGCCGGGCGCGGTGGGCATGTGGCTCTGGGTGGACCTCGCCGGCCGCCGGGTCGGCTCGTTGTCGGTGTGGCGGACCGAGGAGGATCTGCGCGGGTTCGTCCGGCTGCGCGAGCACGTCGCGATCATGCGCGCCTACCGCGATCGGGGCACCCTGCGCTCCCGCACGTGGCCGATCGACGTCCTCGACCGGGACGCCCTGCTGCGGTCGCTGCGCTGACCCGCGCGGTCCTGCACCGGCGCGCGTGGCGGACCGTTCCGCAGGCACGCTAGGGTCGGGCGGGACGGCAGCCGGAAGGCGGGGACTGATGGCGTGGGCAGCCCGGGTGGTCGCCGTCGTCATGGCCGTGGTCTCGCCGGTGCTCGTGCTCGCCGCGATCCTCATGTACGCGGCGCTTCCGTCCGAGTGGCGGCTGCCGCAGATCTTCACGCCGCTGGCGGCGGCGGGGGTCACGTTCCCGGCGTTCAGCGCGTTCCTCATCATGCACCGGCCGCGGCTCAGGCTGGCGTGGCTGATGTGCGCGGGCGGTCTGGGCGGCGCGGTCAACACGTTCTGCCAGTCGGCGATGCTGGCCGCCGCGGCGGGCGGGGAGCTCGCGCTGGCGGGATGGGTGCGATTACCGGCCCATGTCGGCTGGGCGATGTCCGGGCTGCTGCTGGAGATGTTGCTGCCGCTGTACTCCCCCGACAGCAGGCTGCCGTCGCGGCGCTGGCGCCTGGTGGTGCTGCTCGGCGCGGTGTCGACCGCGGTGGAGCTGGCCCACATGTTCGTACGCCCCGACCCGCCGGCCGAGGGATACCCGCTGCCCGCGGTCATCCCGAACCCGTTGCAGGTCCCGGAGCTGGCGCCGATCTGGCCGGTGGTCACGGTGGTGGCCTGGACCGGAATCCTCTCGACGCTGCCGCTGGCGGCCTGGTCGATGTTGCTGCGCTTCCGCCGGGCCGACCCGACGGTACGGCGGCAGATCGGCTGGCCGCTGTTCTCCTTCGCCGGGTACATCGTCTTCATGCTCGTCGCCATCGTCGTGCCCGGGCTGGAGTGGCTGTCGATCGCGTGGGCGACGGTCATCCCCGTGTCGATGGTGATCTCGGTGACCCGCTACCGGCTCTACGGCATCGACACCGTCATCAGCCGGACGTTCGTCGCCGCCGGGCTGCTGGCCGTGATCGGCGGGGTCTACTTCGGGGTGGCCACGCTGTCGAGCCTGATGGTGTCGGGGTACCACCAGGTCGCCGGGCTCGCCTCCGCGCTGCTCACGGGCGCGTTCTTCCAGCCGTTGCGGCGGGCGCTGCAACGCGTGGTCGACCGCCTGCTCTACGGGCCGGTGGGCGATCCGCGCGTGCTGGCCGAGCGGCTGGCCCAGGAGGTGCGCCGGGGCGATCCGGCGCAGGCGCTGGCGGCGGTGCTCGGCGTGCTGCGCGAGGGCCTGGCGGTGCAGGGCGCCGCGATCGAGGTGACCGGCGGCGAGCCCGGCCACCCTGTCGGCCACCCGGCCGGCAGGGCGAGCATAGACAGCGGGCAGCTCGGCGACTCCCCGCGCGAGGTGCCCCTGATCTGGCACGGCGAGTGGGTGGGGCGGCTCCTGGTCGGCCCACCCGCCGCGCGACGCTTCCCGGCCGCGCACGACGAGCGCGTCCTGGACACGCTGGTCCCGTACGCGGCCGACGTGGCCCACGCGGTCCGGCTGGCCGCCGACCTGCAACGTTCCCGCGAACGCATGCTGGCCGCCCGCGAGGAGGAGCGCCGGCGGCTGCGCCGCGACCTGCACGACGGCCTCGGCCAGACCCTCAGCGGGCTGGCCATGACCGTCAACATGGCCCGTCTGAGCCTGAAGACCTCCCCGGAGGCGGCCGACGGGCTGCTGCGCGAGCTGCGTACCGGCATGGACGCCGTCACGGGCGACCTGCGGCAGCTCGTCTACGGCCTGCGCCCGCCCGCCCTGGACGACCTGGGCCTGGCCGCCGCCGTACGGGCACTGGCCGGGCCGGACGGTCCCGCCGCGCAGGTGATCACCGAGGGCGACCTGACCGGCCTGCCCGCCGCCGTCGAGGTGGCCGTCTACCGGATCACGCAGGAGGCGCTGACGAACGTGCGGCGGCACGCGCGGGCCACCAGCGTCCGGGTCGAGCTGCGCCGCGAGCCCGGGGCGCTGCGCCTGCTGGTCACCGACGACGGCGCCGGCCTGCCGCCGGAGCACCGCTCGGGCGTCGGCCTGACCTCGATGCGCGAGCGCACGGCCGAGCTGGGCGGGATCTGCCTGGTCACCGGCGCTCCGGGCGCGGGCACCACGGTGGAGGTCATGCTTCCCGTCCAGCCCGCCTGACCGTGCGCCTTACCGAACTTCGCCCCCTCGATCACGTAGGGTGCCAGTCAGTCACTTTCAGTAACTCTCACGGAGGTGTCCATGAAGCTCATGGGCCGTATCGCCTGCACCCTCGCCGGTGGCGCGCTGCTGACCACCGCCCTCACCACCCCGGCGTCCGCCGACTCGCTGGCGGCCGGCGGGCCCGTCGGCGCGCTGGTGCAGCCACTGCTGGACATGCTCAACCTCGTCAACGACACGACCACCCTCGGCGTCCTGCTGCCCAACGGCATCATCGCCGCCCGCTGACGATCGCCCCTTCCCCCCGGGGCGGCCGCTCAGGGTCGGTATGCACGCAGCACACACCGACCCCCAGCGAAGAAGCACCGAACGGACGGCGCCGCCAACGCCGAAGACTATCCGGTAAGCCCGCCTTCCCGACAGAACCCGAGCTCCACGCGCACCGGCCCTGGGGCAGGCTGGGCGTCATGGTGGAGATCGACTTCCTGACCGGGTCCGACCGCGCCCCCTGGGAGGCGCCGGCCCGCGGCAAAGACGCGTACTTCGAGGTCGAACGCGGCGACGACGCCTACGAACGAACCTGGCGACGCCTGCTCGACGACGACCGGACACACGGGATCGCCGCCCGCCTGAACGGCGACCTGGTCGGCATCGCGCACTACGTGTTCCACGCCGGCGTCTGGCACGCCGGGAGATGCCATCTGGCGGACCTGTTCGTGGACGCCGACGTCCGGCGGCGGGGCAGGGGGCGTGAAGTAGGGCGATCCCGACAGGTGCGGCGTACCGTGGGCGGATGATGGTCGCGGGTGAGGGCATCCGAGGGTGGGAGCCGTCCACTGTCGTCAGTGACGAGCTGGTCGATCCGTCGCCGGTCGCCGCGCTCGCGGCCCTGTTCGACGACGGTGTGCCCGTCCCCGGGCCGGGGGCGGAGTTGCCGCCGTTGTGGCATTGGGCGGCGTTGGCGCGGTGGCCCCTCTCGTCCGTGAACGGGAGCGACGGGCATCCGGTGCGCGGCTCGTTCCTGCCGCCCGTCGACCTGCCGCGACGCCCACTACGACTGGCCGTACGCCACCCGGGTGGAGGGGTATCCCGGCCTGGTGGTGCACGGGCCGCTCATGACGCTCGCCCTGGCCGAGACGCTCCGGCTGGAGGGACGTGCCGAGCGGGTGACGCGGGTGGGACACCGGAACGACAGGCCGCTGTTCTGCGGTCGGCCGGCGCGGCTGCGGGGCCGCCGGACCGCGGACGGGTTCACGCTCGACCTGCACGGCCCCGAGGCCGCCACCCCGTGCACCACCCTGACCATGGCGGCCCGGTAGCCGGTCTTCATGCCCGCTCGGCGTTCGTCAGGGGGTGATGACGTGTTCGGCGAGTTCGCGGGCGGCGGCGGCCGGGGAGGTGCCGGGGCGGGTCGCGCCGACGGCGAGGAGGCCGTCGATGAGGATGAGGAGCTGGTCGGCGCCGTGGTCGGGGCGCGGGTGGCCGAGCGCGGTCAGCTCGCGCGCCAGCAGCTCGTGCACCTGCCGCCGGTAGTCGCGGGTGACCTCGTGTGCGGGGTGCGCGGGATCGGCCAGGCCGAGGTCGGCGGCCAGGTAGCGGCAGCCGTGGAACCCGGGCATGCCGACGATCTCGCCGAGCCGGTCGAAGACGGCCAGCAGGCGCTCGCGCGGGTCGTGGCCGGCGGCGTCCATGGTGTGGCGGTAGTCGGCGGCGTCGGCGGCGGCGGCTGACCGGAGCACCTCGACGATCAGGCCGTCCTTGCCGCCGAAGTGCTCGTACAACGACCGGCGGGCGACGTTGGCCGCCTTGAGCAGGGCGTCGACGCCGATGTTCACGCCGTGGCTGTAGATCAGGCGGTCGGCGGCCTCCAGCAGGCGCTCCCGTGGGCCGGGTCCCGTACGAACTGTCATGGAACCCAGGTTGCCACGGGTTGACGAGTAGATCAACCGGTCGATATACATAGATAGACCGATCGATCTACCGGCTTCCACCTGGAGGAACCGTGTCCTTCCCTTCCACCGCCGACGTCATCGAGCGCTTCAACCGCGCCTTCGTCGAGCGTGACCGCGGCCTGCTCGACGACCTGGTCGCCGAGGACTGCGTGATGGAGTCCGTCCAGCCGGCCCCCACCGGCGAACGCGTCACCGGCCGCGAGGCGTGCCTTGAGTGGTGGGGCGCGCTCGTGGACGACCTCACCAGCAGGTTCGAGCCGCAGGAGGTGATCATCGCCGGCGACCGGGCCACCATCCACTGGCACTACCGCTACGGCACCGGCCCCTCCGACTGGGTCAGCGGCGTGAACCTCATGCGCATCCGCGACGGACGGATCGTCGAGGCCCTCGGCTTCAGCAAGACCGCCGGCGAAGTCCCCCTGGCCAGCGCCTGATGGACGTCATGCGCAGCTACCACGTCGACAGCGGAGCCGGCGTCGACGGCCTGTCGATCAAGGAACACCCCGTCCCCTCCCCCGGCCCCGGGCAGGTGGTGGTCGCGGTGCGCGCCACCTCCCTCAGCTTCCGCGAGCTGATGATCCTGCGCGGCGACTACGTGCTCCCCGTCAAGCCGGACGTGGTGCCGGTCTCCGACGGCGCCGGCGAGGTCGTCGCGACCGGCCCCGGCGTCGAGTCCGTCGCCGTCGGCGACCGGGTCACCGCCACCCTGTTCCCGAGCTGGCAGGACGGCCCGTTCGCCCTCCGGCACCTGCCGCAGCTCGGCGGCTCGCTGGACGGCATGCTCACCGAGTACGCGCTGCTCGACGAGCACGCGCTCGTGCCGATCCCGGCCCACCTGTCCTACGAGGAGGCCGCGACTCTCCCCTGCGCCGCGGTCACCGCCTGGAACGCCCTGACCGGCGACGGCACCGGCCCGCTGCCCGGCCAGACCGTCGTCACCCAGGGCACCGGCGGGGTGTCGCTGTTCGCGCTGCAGTTCGCCAAGGCGCTGGGCGCCCGCGTGATCGCCACGACCAGCAGCCCGGCCAAGGCCGAACGCCTGTACGAGCTGGGCGCCGACGACGTCGTCGACTACCGGGCCACCCCCGACTGGCCCGCCCGCGTCCGCGAGCTGACCTCCGGGCGGGGCGCGGAGTACATCGTCGACGTCGCCGGCGACCTGGGGCTGTCGCTCACGGCGGCCTCGATCGCGGGGCAGGTCGCCAGCGTCGGGTTCGTCGTCGGCGACCCGCCGCCCCTCGACCCGCGGGCGGTCTTCAAGGCGGGGGCCACGCTGCGGGGCATCGCCGTCGGCAGCCGGGCGCAGTTCCTGGCCATGAACCGGCTCGTCGAGACCCACCGGCTGCGCCCGGTCATCGACCGCGTCTTCCCCTTCGACCAGGCTCCCGACGCCTACCGCCACTACGCGTCGGGCCGGGCGTTCGGGAAGATCGTGATCACCGTGTGAGGGCGGTCGGTGCCGGGCGATCGGGCGCAGCGGCGGGGTGCGCCTGCGGAACACCCCGCCGGTGCAGCCGGGCCCGCCGGGGAACGCGCGACCGGCAGCGCGTCGTCCCCTTCGCCGATCCCGCTAGCAGGGGGTCTCGTAGAACTCCGGGTACGAGCCGCGGGTGCCCACCCACGTCTCGTCGCCCACGCAGTTCTCGTACTTGACGCCGACCAGCGTGGTGCGGGAGGAGTCGCTGTAGTAGTACGTCTCGCAGTGGTAGTCGATCTGGCAGGCGCGGGCGTGGGCGGGCGAGCCGATGATGGTGAGGGTGCCGAGGGCGAGCAGGACGGCCAGCGATGCGCGGCGAATCATGGAGATCCTCTCTGACACGAGGAAGCGCTACTGACCTCGATGATCGATCGCCAGAGCGAACAGTTCAATACGCTCTATGCCGGGTAACCCATGGCGAAGGCGAAATGATCGCACTTCTCTCCGACATAGGATCATTTCATCTGGTAGTTGGCCGATCATCGAAAGGCTTCCATGATCCACCCCCTCAGCCGCCGGTCCGCCCTGCTGGGGGCCGCGGCCGTGGCCGGAATCGCCCTGTGGGAAAGGCCGGCCGAGGCGGCCGGCGCCGCCGCGTTCGACGCGGCCCGGGAGCGATGGGTGAGCCTGCTGACCGGTGCGACGTACGACCCCGCCTACCTGGAGAAGACGCGGGCGGTCGAGGGCTCGGCCAACGCGGTGCTGCGCAAGATGAACCCCACCCCCGGCCGTCCGAGCCTGTGGCCCGACCTGCCGCTCGACGACCCCCGTACGGGCAACTTCAACCGCGCCTACAACCGCATGCGCACGCTGGCGCTCGGCTGGGCCACGCCGGGCACCGACATGCACCGGGACCAGCGGGTCGCCGAGACCGCGGCCGACGCGCTGGACTTCCTGTACGAGCACGCCTACCGCGAGGGCCTCGACCGCCGGGGCAGCAACTGGTACTGGTGGGAGATCGGCGTCCCCCGGGCGCTGACCGACACCTGCGCCCTGCTCTACGACGGCCTGCCCAGGAAGAGCCTGCACCGCTGGCTGCGCCCGCTGCGCCACTGGTGCCCCGACCCCGAGCGGCGCGTCAGCCACCCCGGCGTGGTCGAGACCGGCGCCAACCGGGCGAGCAAGGCCATGGCGGTGGCGATGCGCGGGCTGCTCACCCACGACGCCCGCCTGATCAAGCGGGCCGGGAACGCCGTCTCCGACCTGCTGCGCCGCACCGGGGGGCCGGGCGACGGCTTCTACCGGGACGGGTCGTTCATCCAGCACGACGTGTACCCCTACAACGGCAGCTACGGCGTGGACTACCTGGAGAGCGTGGCCAAGCTGATCGCCATGCTCGCCAGGTCGCCGTGGGAGATCGACGGCATCGGCAAGGTCTACGACATCGTGGACCGCTCGTTCACGCCGTTCATCTTCGACGGGCTGATGATGGACTGCGTGCGCGGCCGGCAGATCTCGGTGCAGGGCCATCGCGACCACCACTCGGGGCAGAAGGCGGTCGAGGCCATCCTGACGCTGCTGGAGACGGCGCCCGAACGCCACGCCCGGCGCTGGCGTCCGCTGGTGAAGGGCTGGCTCACCCGCAACCAGGCCGTCCCGTACGCCACGGTCGCCCCGCTGGCGAGCGTCGCGCGGGCCGAGGCCCTGCTGGCGGACGCGTCGGTCCCGGTCGGCCCCCGCACGACCGGCACCTTCGTCTTCGCCGACATGGACCGGGTCGTGCACCGGCGTCCCACCTGGGCGTACGCGATCGCGATGAGCTCGGAGCGCATCGGCGCGGCCGAGGGCATGAACCAGGAGAACCTGCACGGCTGGTACACCGGCGACGGCATGACGTACCTCTACACGGCCGACCTCACCCACTGGAACGACGACCTGTGGCCGACGATCGACCCGTACCGGCTGCCGGGCACCACGGTCGACACCCGCAGGCGCGCCGACCTCCCGCACGGCGCGCGCCGCCTGCCGCCCACCCCGTGGGCGGGCGGCGTGGCGCTCGACGGCGAGTACGGCGTGGCGGCCATGAGGCTGATCGCCGACGGCTCCTCGCTGCGGGCCAGGAAGGCGTGGTTCCTGCTCGACGACGGGGTGATCGCCCTCGGCTCGGGCATCACCGCCTCCGACGGCCGCCGCGTCGAGACCGTCGTGGAGAACCGCAACACCCACGGCGCCCATCCCCCGCTGACCCGCGGCGACGGCTGGGTCCACCTGTCCGGAGTGGCCGGGTACGCGCTGCTCGACGGCGCCGAGGCGAAGGTGATCCGCGAGAAGCGCACCGGCCGCTGGCGCGACATCGACACCGGCGCCACCACCGGCGGCGACCGCACCCCCGTCTCCAGGCACTACACGACCATCGTCGTCGATCACGGCGTCGATCCGCGCAGGGCCCGCTACGCCTACGCCGTGCTGCCCGACGCCACCGCCGAGCAGACCGCGGCCTACCGCCGCCGGGTCGAGGTCCTGGCCAACTCCAGGACGGTCCAGGCCGTGGCCAGGGGCGACCTGCTCGCCGCCGTGTTCTGGCGCGCGGGGGCCGTCGAGACGCCGCACGGGCCGCTCGCCGCCGACGGCCCGTGCGCCCTGCTGCTGCGCCGCGACCGCCACCGGGTACGGCTGGCCGTCTCCGACCCGTCCAGGACCGCCGACGAGGTGCGGATCAAGCTGCCGTGGCCGGTCAAGTCGGTCAAGGAGGGCGACCGGGGCGTGCGCCGGTCCAAGCGGGCGGTCAAGATCGAGGTCGGCGGCAGCCGCGGGCATGCCCGTACGGCGGTCGTCCGCGTCTGAGGCCGGGCCGCCGCCGTTCAGGAGGCATCGGCGGGGGCGTACGGCAGGAGGTCCGCCACGGGGACGCCCGGGTCGGCGAGCCGCCGCGGATCGGCGGTGTGCCCGGCGGCGACCAGGGCCCGGAGGTTACCGGCGGCGCCCTGGCCGTCCATGGTCATGGCCGCCACGGGGACGCCGCGGTCGAGCCAGAAGGCGGTGAACCCGGGCTCGCCGGGCTCGCCCCTGGTGACGACGCGGTCCGAGGTGGTGGGGAGACCGACGTATTCGAGGGTGGACCCGTACTGGGTGGAGAAGAAGTACGGGACGTGGTCGACGGTCGCCGGCTCGCCCACCAGCGTGGCCGCGGCGGCCGTCCCGTGGACGACGGCGTTGTCCCAGTGCTCGATCCGCACCGGTTTCAGGTAGCGGGGGTGCCGGTGGCGGGCCACGTCGCCGGCGGCCAGCGCGGCCGGGTGCGAGGTGCGCAGACGTCCGTCGGCGACGATGCCGCCGTCGACCCGTAGCCCCGCCGCCTCGGCCAGGTCGGTGTTGGGGACGGCGCCCACGGCGACGACGACGAGGTCGGCCGGGACGCGCCGCCCGGCGACGGTGCGCACGGCCTCGACCGAGCGCGTGCCGAGCACCGCCTCGACACCGTCGCCGGTCAGCAGCTCGACGCCGTGGTCGAGATGCCGCCGGGCGACGACGCCGCCGAGCCGGTCGCCGAGCACGTGGTAGAGCGGCGTGGGCAACGGGTCGACCACGGTCGTGCGGACGCCGAGCGTCCGGGCGGCGGCGGCGACCTCGCAGCCCAGCCAGCCGGCGCCCACGACGACGACGTCGGAGGCCGCGCGCAGGGCGTCGCGGAGGCGTTCGCTGTCCTGGCGGTCGCGCAGGTAGTGCACGCCGTCGAGGTCGGCGCCCGGCACCCGGAGGCGGCGCGGGCGGGCGCCCGTGGCGATCAGTACCTGACTGAACGGGAGCTCCACGTTGCGGCCCAGCTTCACCCGCCGGCCGTCCAGGTCGAGCAGGGTGGCGGGGGCGCCGAGGGCGAGCGCGACGTCCTGGGCGGCGTAGAAGCGCGGCTCCAGGACGTCCAGCTCGGCGGCCTCGGTGGTGCCCAGCAGGTAGCCCTTGGACAGTGCGGGACGGTGGTAGGGCAGGGGGTGCTCGTCGCCGACGAGCGTGATCGGCCGGTCGTAGCCGTGGTCGAGCCGCAGGGCCCGGGCGGCCTGGGCGGCGGCGAGGCCGGCGCCGATGATGACGATGCCGGGATCGGCGGGCATGGGAAATCTCCTTGTGAACGGGACCGAGGAGGGTCAGACGACCTGGAGGTTGGCCATCATCGCCATGTCCTCGTGCTCGGCGTTGTGGCAGTGGAAGAGGTAGCGGCCGCGGTAGCCGTCGAACCGGGTGATGATCTCCACCGCCTCGCCCGGACGCAGGGAGACGGTGTCCTTGAGCCCCGCGTCGTGCGGCAACGGCGGCCGGCCGCTGCGCGAGAGCACCCGGAAGCCGACCAGGTGCAGGTGGACGGGGTGGTGGACGTCGGCGACCATGCGCCACACCTCGACGTCGCCGAGGCCCACGGTGACGTCGGACCGGGCGGGGTCGAACGGCAGCCCGCCGATCAGCCAGCCGTGGCCGTCGTCCATGCGGCCCGCGCGGAAGGAGAACTCGCGCACCCGTACGGCGTCCGCCCGCCGCCACTCGGGCAGGTCGGTGGACAGGACGCGCGGGACCCTGCTGTCGTCGGCCGCGGCCCGCGCGACCCGGAAGGCCATCACGTCCCGGGTACGGCCGGAGCCGAGCCGGTTGACGATCCGGACGCGCCCGCCGACCGGGACACGGGCGAAGTCCACCACCACGTCGTACCGCTCGGCCGGCGCGATCGGCAGGAACCGGTGGGTGACCGGCGACGCGAGCAGCCCCTGGTCGGCGCCGATCTGGACGAGGTCGAGCCGCCGCCCGTCGTCGAGCACGGCTTCGAGCTCGTAGTGGCGGGCGTTGGAGGCGTTCAGCAGGCGCAGCCGGTAGCGGGCCGCGTCCACCTCGTGCACGGGCCAGGGGGCGCCGTTGACCAGGATCACGTCGCCGAGCACCCCGGCGAGGTACGGTTCGAGCACGCCCGGCCGCTCCCGCAGGGTGGGGTCGAGGGCGGGGTAGGCCAGCTCGCCCTCGGCGGTGAACGCCCGATCGGCGATCATGAGCGGCAGCTCGCGCGGCCCCGAGGGCAGGCCGAGGGCCTTCTCGGCGTCGTCGCGGACGATCTGCAGCCCGGCCAGGCCGCGCCAGATCGCGGGGGCGGTGAAGTCCATCCGGTGGTCGTGGTACCACAGCAGCGTCGCCCGCTGGTCCAGCGGGAAGGTGTAGTCCCTCGTCCGCCTGCTCAGCACGGCCCGGGGGTCGCGCATGTTCCCCATCCCGGAGCCGTGCGCCGTGTGCATGCCGGGGTGCACGGTGGGCTCCGTCCAGCCCTCGGGCAGCACGAGGTCGGTGGGGTAGCCGTCGGAGGCCGCCGGGGTGCGTCCGCCGTGCAGGTGGACGACGGTCGGCACGGGCAGGTCGTTGCGGTGCGTCACGGTGATCGGCCGGCCTCGGTGCGCCTCGATCGTCGGCCCCGGGAAGGTGCCCCCGTACGTCCAGGCCCGGGTCCGCACGCCGGGCAGGATCTCCAGCGTCGTCTCACGCTGGACGATCTCGTACCGGTCGGCGCCGCCCGAGGTGCCGGACGGTGCCAGCACGGCCGGGATCGGCAGCGGCACCTGGAACGGCGGCGGCAGCGGCAGGTCGCTGCGCAGCTCGGCGCCGGTGGTCGCGGGCCGGCGGGCCATCGCGGCCGAGGTGCCGAGCCCGGTGGCCGCCATCAGCCCGAGCGCGCCGCCGATGCCGAGCGCCTGCCGCCTGGTCACGCCCATGATCCGCCTGTCCTGTTCAGGCATCGGGGGTCTCCCGTCGCGGGAAGGGGCGGCGCCAGACGTCGATGAACTGCACCGTGAGCGCGGCGACCGTCATCACCCCCAGGGGGATGTGCAGCCACAGGGCGCCGTCGAGCCCGGCGAAGTACTGCACCGTCTCGGCCGCCACCACCGCCGCCGTGGCCAGGAAGGGGCCGGACCTGCGCAGCCGCACCCACACCACGATCGCCACGATCAGCTGGAGGTAGCCGGCGGAGGTGACCACGTCCGCGCCGATCGAGTGCCAGCGCAGGCTGTCGTAGTCGCCGGTCAGGTAGACGCCGGCGAACACCGGCTGCCCGGCGATCGCCGCCATGTGCGCGCTGACCAGCGCTCGCAACGTCCAGGCCACGGGTGCCGTACGCCGCCGGGCGTCGGCTCCCGGCCCGTCGACCACGGTGAGCATCGGGGGTCCTCCTCGTCTCGTCCTCGTGAAACGCTCCGACGCTATGGCCTCCCGGTTATCTTGTCCAAGATCTGTATTGCTATGGTGTTATGCGTTGGGAGGCATGATGGATCTGAACGCGCTCCGGCAGTTCCTGGTGGTGGCCCGGCTCGAACACCTCAGCGCCGCCGCCGAGGAGCTGCGCGTCGCGCAGCCGTCGCTGAGCCGTACGATCGCGCGGCTGGAGAACGAGCTGGGCACGCCGCTGTTCGACCGCGGCGGCCGGCTCCGGCTGAACGGCGCGGGCAGCCTGTTCCTCGGTTTCGTCGAACGGGCCCTCGGCGAGCTCGACGCCGGACGGCGAGCCGTCGCCGAGGCCGCCGGCGAGGGGTTCGGCACCGTACGGCTGGCGTCGGAGACCTTCCTGACCCTCACCGGGCCGCTCGCGGCCTACAAGCGCGCCCACCCTTCGGTCGAGGTCGAGTTGCACTGGGCGCCCGCCGACGACATGAGCCGCCGCCTGCGCGCCCAGGAGTTCGACCTGTGCGTCGCCTCGCAGCCCATCCACGCCGACGGCCTGGAGGCGGTCGAGCTGCTCGACGAGCCGGTGGGGCTGGCCACCTCGCTCGACCACCCGCTCGCCGGCCGTGCGTCGGTGACCATCGACGAGCTCGCCGGCCAGCCCTTCGTCACCGCCCGCAAGGGACACTGGCAGCGCCGGCTGCTCGACCGCCTCTTCGCCGCCAGGGGCCGCACGCCGAGGGTCGTCTGCGAGGGCGACGAGCCCAGCGCCATCGCCGACCTGATCGGCGCGGGGCTCGGCATCGGCCTCGTCCCGTCCCTCGCCCGCCGTTCCACCACCCGTGCGCCCCTGGCCTGGGTGGACGTCGACGACCCCGACTGCCGCCGTACGCTCACCCTGCTCTGGGGCGCCGACAGCCACCTGTCCACCGCCGCCCGCCTGATGCGCACCACGATCACCAGCTGGGACTGGCTGGCCGGCGAACCCCAGGAGAAGCGCGCCTGACCCCGGCCCGCGCCTCCGCGGACCGCTCCTGCAGCCTGGGCGCCGCCGCTCGCGGGCGGCTGGACGGAGAAGGCTCGACCGGACACGGAGTGCGAGCGTCCGTACACTTTCTGTCGCTGGTCCGCGTGGCCTTACGGCCCGGTCGAGAGAGGGCGGGGTTGACAGCGATGAGCGAGGTCCACGGCGGCGGACAGTCGCCGGGCGCCGCGGCGGCCACCGGCCCCGAGTCGGTGACCTGTCATGAGGATCTGGCCAGGCTGCTGGCCGAGCAGTTCGCGCGGGCCGACGTGTCACTGCGGGAGTTGCAGGCGCGGGCCGACAGGTCGGGCGGGACCAGGCTGCCGCGCAGCACCTGCGCCGACATGCTGGCCGGGCGGCGTTTTCCCAAGAAGGCGGTCATGGTGGCGTTCCTGCGGGGGTGCCGGGTGCCCGACCATGACCTCCCGGCGTGGGAACGGGCCTGGGACCGGGTGCGGATCAGCCGCCTGCCCGCCGGGGCCTGGGACGGTCGCGCCTCGCCGACGCCCACCGGCACAGCGCCGACGTCCGCGGCCGCCCCGGCGGGACCGGCCGTGGACGAGGGCGGGCGCCGGCGGCGGGCGGTCCTGACCGGAGACGGACGCGGGCGGCGGGCGGTCCTGACCGGAGGTGGTCGTCGGCGGGCCGTCCTGGTCGCGGCGGTCGCCGTTCCCGCGGCGGCCGCGCTGGTGCTGGCCGTGGTCGTCGCGCTGCGGATGACGGCCCGGCCCGAGGCGCCGCCCGAGCGGGTCCCCGACCAGGCCGTGGATCCCGATCACATCGTCACCGACGACGGCCGCGCGTTCCCCCGGGGCGGGTCGAGCCGGTTCACGGTCAGTGTGAGCCCGGCCAACACCGGCGTACGGCTGACCCGCCGCCTGGACGCGGGCGTCGGCCTGCAACACGCGACCATCACC
Organism: Nonomuraea sp. NPDC049607; assembly: GCF_040675375.1. NCBI lineage: Bacteria > Bacillati > Actinomycetota > Actinomycetes > Streptosporangiales > Streptosporangiaceae > Nonomuraea > Nonomuraea sp. NPDC049607. Next base: position 54,700 of record NZ_JBFAOV010000012.1, on the reverse strand, counting down.
GTGGACGGCGCCCCGGCGGCGCACTGGCGGCCGCTGCTGGAGGACGGCGTCCACAAGTGGCGCAACCAGATCGTCGACCTGCCGCCGGCCCTGACGGCGGGGCGGCGCGCGCTCACCGTCGTGAACGAGTGCGTGTCCGCCTCGGGCTTCAACGAGTTCCTCTACACCGTGGAGCACCGGATCAACGGCGTCTGGTCGATCGCCGACAAGGTCGACGTGGGCCCCGATCATCCCGAGAGCGAGGCCGCGCACGACTACCGCGTCATCGGCGGCGACTGGGCCCACCACCAGACCTTCGCCTACCCGCCCCGCAAGGCGGACTGGAACGTGCGCTGAAGGCCCCGGGCGATAAGATATCGAAGTACTTCACAATGAAGGACGTAAACAAACCCGAGGAGCTCCCCCGCATGGCCTCCATCCGGCACGAGATCGTCATCGACGCCTCCCCCGACCACATCTGGGACGTCCTGCGCGACGTCGGAGCCGTGCACGAACGGCTGCTCCCCGGCCGCGTCGAGGACACCCGGATGGAGGGCGACCAGCGCTTCCTCACGTTCCCCGACGGGCACGTGATCCGCGAGCTGATCCTGGCCATCGACGACGACGCCCGCCGCCTGGCCTACGCGGTCGTGGACGGCGCGAGGCCGCCGCTGGAGCACCACCACGCCTCCTTCGAGGTCCGGCCGGAGGGCGAGGGGGCGGGCCGGCTGATCTGGGTCACCGACGTGCTGCCCCACGCGCGTGCCGCCGAGGTCGGCCTGCGGATGCGGTACGGCGCGTCGGAGATGCGGCAGGCGATCGAGGGCACGGCCCGCTCCTGACCTGGCGCGAGGGCGCCGACAACGGTGTCACTAGGATGGCCCGCGCCGGGAGGGCTTCCCGTCCCGTCCCGCACGACCCGAGAGGCACATCCTGATGGCGGACCGCGACGCCCACCCGCTCGACGACCCGGTGGGCGCGTCACTGCGCGGGCGCCACGCGCACCTCGCCCGCCGGCTCGGCGACGCGGTCGCGTACCGGCAGGACGTGGCGACCTTCTGCTCGGTGCCGGCCGACCCGGACGAGCGGGCGTGGGCCGACCTCGCCCGGCTGCTCGGGCCGGGTGAGCTGGCCGACCTGTTCAGCCTCCCGGCGACCCCGCCGCCGGACTGGGAACCGGTCTTCTCCGTCGAAGGACGCCGGCTGATCTGGCCCGGCGGCCCGCCTCCCGCCGGGTCCGGCGAGGTCGCCGAGCTGGGCGACGACAGCGTCCCCGAGATGCTCGACCTGGTCGCCCGGACGCGGCCGGGGCCGTTCTGGCCGCGTACCCGCGAGATGGGCGTCTACCTCGGCGTCTTCGACGGCGGGAAGCTGGTGGCGATGGCGGGCGAGCGGCTGCGGCCGCCGGGCTGGACCGAGATCAGCGCCGTCTGCACCGCGCCCGAGGCGCGCGGCCGCGGGCACGCGGCCCGCCTGGTCGGCGCCCTCGTCTCGCGGGTCCTGGCCCGCGGCGACCGTCCCTTCCTGCACGTGGCCGAGGCCAACACCGGCGCGATCGCCCTCTACGAGCGGCTCGGTTTCCGGACCCGCGGGCCCGTGACCTTCCGGGGTTTCCGCACCCCCTGACGGCCCCGGCGGGCGCCCGGATCCGTCACGGAAAAACGCGTTGCCGTGGACGCCCGGCGAAACGTATGGTTTTGCGCTCGTGGTCACAGTGGTGGAGCGGGTCCTGCCGGCCCGATTGGGTACAGGGTTCCGATGGTTGCTGGCGTCGAGCTGGCTGACGAATCTCGGTGACGGGATCGCGGCCGCCGCGGGCCCCCTGCTGATCGCGACGTTGACCCGCGACCCGCTGATGATCTCGCTGTCCGCCCTGGTGAGCTGGGCGCCGCCGCTGATGTTCAGCCTGTACGCGGGCGTCCTGTCCGACCGGCACGACCGCCGCAGGATCGTGCTCGTCGCGAACGCCGTACGGGCCGTGGTGCTGGCGGCGCTCGTCGTGCTCATGGCGACCGGCACCGTGACCGTGGTGACGGCGCTGGTGGCGCTCACGCTGCGGTCCGTCGCCGAAGTGTTCGCCGACAACGCGACGTCCACGCTGACGCCCATGATGGTCAGCAGGGACGACCTGATCATCGCCAACGCCCGCCTCGGCACCGGGTTCATCACGCTCAACCAGCTCGCCGGGCCGCCGGTCGGCGCGGCGCTGTTCGGACTGGGGCTGACCTGGCCGTTCGCGGGCCAGCTGATCCTGGTGCTGGCGGGGATGGTCCTGGTCTCCCGCATCACGCTGCCGCCCCGCGACCGGCCGGCCGGCGCGCCGCGGCCGGACACCCTGCGGGAGCTCGTCGCCGGGTTCAGCTGGACCGTCAGGCATCCGGCGGTCCGCACGCTGGCGCTCACCATCCTGATCTTCAACTTCACCTTCGGCGCGGCCTGGTCGGTCCTCGTCCTCTACACCCAGGAGCAGCTCGGCCTCGGCGCGATGGGGTTCGGGCTGATGACCACCATCGGCGGGATCGGCGGCCTGATCGGCACCGGCCTGTACGGGGCCGTCACCCGCAGGGTGAGCCTCGGCGCGCTGATGCGGATCGGGCTCATCATCGAGACACTCACCCACCTGGGCCTGGCGCTGACGCATTCGCCGTGGGTCGCCGGAGCCATCTTCCTGGTGTTCGGCGCGCACGCCTTCATCTGGGGCACGACCTCGGGCACCGTCCGCCAGCGCGCGGTGCCGCAGGAGTTGCAGGGCCGGGTGGGCAGCGTCAACACCGTCTGCGTCTACGCCGGTCTGGTGGTCGGCTCGGTGATCGGCGGCGTGCTGGCCACCCGCTTCGGCGTCGCGGCGCCCTTCTGGTTCGCCTTCGCCGGTTCGGCGGTGTTCGTCGTGCTGCTGTGGCGTCAGCTCATGCTGATCGCCCACGACGACTGACCCGCCCGCCGGCGGACTCGGAGCACGTCGTGCAGCCGGACGCTCGTCTCACTTGAGCGGGTCGTGTCCCCAGTTCATCAGCGAGTGGCGCCACCGCGTCCCCCGGACGTCGCCGGACGGGCGTTGCGCCAGGTGCCGGTGGATGTAGCCGATGACCTTGGTCATGTGCTCGTAGTCGTGGCCGTTCAAGGACGACTTCCCCTTGCGGAGGAGCCGGACGATCTCGCGGCCGGAGGCGTGCCCGGTCGACTCGCCGCCGTCCCGCTTCTGGCCGGCCTCCTTCGACTCGTCGGTGTCCAGCCAGCGTTCCAGCTCCTTGGCGGTCATGTTCACCGCCTCGCCGAACTCGGCCGCCACGTCCCGGTCGCCGCTCATTTCGCGTCCTTGTCCTCGCGCAGGGCCGACGGCTTGTGCACGGCCTTGCGCCCGCTCCTGTCGCTGCGCACGACGTACTGCGGGTCGCCGGGCGAGGCCGCGACCGTGCGGCCCGCCTCCTTCGTCCTCTTGGTGATCTTCTTCTCCACCTTGCCACGGGCCGTGGACCCGTGGCTCTTCCAGGAGACCTCGTCACCCACGGACGGATCGTCCTTGCGCTTGCCGGTCATAGAACCCGCGCTACCCCGCCCCCCTCCCGCACTCGGCCCCGGAGGCAAACCTTCCTTTACCGTCGGCGCCCCGGTCAGGCGTCGATCGCCTGGTAGAGCGTGGTCCAGAAGTCGTGGACGAGCCGGGCCGAGTCCGGCGTGGACATGCCGACCTGGGTGAGCAGGATCCCGGTGAGCCCGTTCTCGGGGTCGGCGTAGGTGGAGGTGCCGCTGCCGCCGTCCCAGCCGAACTGGCCGACGGGCGCGTAGTCGCCGCGATACGTGCGCACCGCCATCCCGAGGCCCCAGCCGCCGTGCTGGCCCTGGCCGAAGGAGATGTGCACGTTGTCGACCGCCATCGCGTGCCGGGCGGCCTGCTGGGCGGGCGTGAGGCGGTTGGTGGTCATCAGCTCGACGGCGGGCCGCGACAGGACGCGCTCGCCGTCGTGCGTGCCACCGTTCAGCAACATGCGGAAGTAGGCGTGGTAGTCGTCCACCGTGGACGACAGCCCGCCGCCGCCGCCCTGGAACGCCGGGGGCTCGCTGTGACGTCCGCCCTGAGCCTCGTCCCAGACGTGGAACTCGCCCGTCGCCGGGTCGGGGGCGTACAGGGGAGGCAGCCGGTCGAGCTTGCCCGCGGGCACGTCGAAGCCGGTGTCCTTCATGCCCAGCGGCTCGAAGACGCGTTCGTTCAGGAACGTCCCGAACGGCCGGCCCGTGACCCTGGCCACCAGCACGCCGAGCAGGTCGCTGGCGATGTGGTACTGCCAGCGCTCCCCGGGCTGGTGCATCAGCGGCAGCTCGCCCAGGCGGCGCATCCACTCGTCCGGCTCGGGCATCGGCGTCGGCAGGTCGGGCGTGAGACCCTGCCCGAACACCGCGTTCATGATCGGGGTGCCCAGCGACGTCATGTCCATGCCGAGCCCGAACGTGGAGGTCAGCACGTCGCGCACGGTGATCGGCCGGCGTGCCGGCACGGTGTCGTCCAGCGGGCCGTCCACGCGGGTGAGCACCCGCCGGTCGGCCAGTTCGGGCAGCCACGGCTCGACCACGTCGTCCAGCCGCAGCCGGCACTCGTCCAGCAGGACCATCGCCGCCGCCATCGTCACCGGCTTGGACGTGGACGCCATCCGGAAGATCGTGTCCCGGCTCATCGGCGCGCCGCCGTCGTGCCGCATCGTCCCCATCGCCTCGACGTGCGTCTCCTCACCCCGGCCGACCAGGGCGACCAGGCCGGGGATCCGCCCCGAGTCCACATGCCGCGCCAGCACGTCGTGCAGCCTGCCCAGCCCGGCCTTCGAGAAGCCGCCGTTGCCGTTGCCCGTCATCGTTCTCCCTCGTCCCGTGAGCGCCGATCCGCTCATGGGGTAAACCTTCGCCGACCGTCCTGACACCGGACTGTCGGCGCCCTGACGCCGCCGCTGACATCCGCGGGAGCGCGCGAGGGCGGGCCGCCTGCTGCTCACGAGTGGCCGAATCGTAAAGTGAGCAGGATTGCACCAGTGATGTAGGGAGTCCTTCTTGCACGAGAAACTGTCGTCGATCTACGACAACGTCCTGCGCCGGAACCCCGGCGAGGTCGAGTTCCACCAGGCGGTGCGCGAGGTGCTCGAAAGCATCGGCCCGGTTCTCGGCAAGCATCCCGAGTACGCCGAATCGAAGATCATCGAGCGGATCTGCGAGCCCGAGCGTCAGATCATCTTCCGGGTGCCGTGGGTGGACGACCGTGGCGAGGTGCAGATCAACCGTGGCTTCCGGGTGGAGTTCAACAGCGCGCTCGGGCCGTACAAGGGCGGGCTGCGCTTCCACCCGTCGGTCTACCTGGGCATCGTCAAGTTCCTCGGGTTCGAGCAGATCTTCAAGAACGGCCTGACCGGCCTGCCCATCGGCGGCGGCAAGGGCGGCTCGGACTTCGACCCCAAGGGCCGCTCCGACCGCGAGGTGATGAGCTTCTGCCAGAGCTTCATGACCGAGCTCTACCGGCACATCGGCGAGTACACCGACGTCCCGGCCGGTGACATCGGCGTCGGCGGGCGCGAGGTCGGCTATCTGTTCGGCCAGTACAAGCGCATCACCAACCGCTACGAATCCGGCGTGATCACCGGCAAGGGCCTGGTCTACGGCGGCGCGCAGGTACGCACCGAGGCCACCGGCTACGGCTGCACGTTCTTCGTGGAGGAGATGCTCAAGGCCCGCGGCACGTCGTTCGACGGCAAGCGGGTCGTCGTGTCGGGCTCCGGCAACGTGGCCATCTACACGATCGAGAAGGTCGAGCAGCTCGGCGGCGTCGTGGTGGCCTGCTCCGACTCCTCCGGCTACGTCCTCGACGAGAAGGGCATCGACCTGGACCTGCTCAAGCAGGTCAAGCAGGTCGAGCGGGGCCGTCTGGAGGCGTACGCGGAGCGCCGGGGCGAGCACGCCGTCTTCGTCCCGGACCGCAGCGTGTGGGAGGTGCCCTGCGAGGTGGCGATGCCGTCCGCCACGCAGAACGAGATCACCGGCCGGGACGCCGCGTTCATGGTGGACAACGGCTGCCTCGCGGTCGGCGAGGGCGCCAACATGCCGACCACGCCCGAGGGCATCAAGGTGTTCCTGGAGGCGGGCGTCTCGTTCGGGCCGGGCAAGGCCGCCAACGCGGGCGGGGTGGCGACCAGCGCGCTGGAGATGCAGCAGAACGCCAGCCGCGACTCGTGGACGTTCGAGTTCTCCGAGCGCCGCCTCCGGGAGATCATGCAGGACATCCACGGCCGCTGCCTGCAGACCGCCGACGAGTACGGCATGCCGGGCAACTACGTGGCCGGCGCCAACATCGACGGCTTCCGCCGGGTCGCCGACGCCATGCTCGCCCTGGGCCTGATCTGACCCGCGCGCACGGCTGACCCGCCGCCGGCCGGCTGTGCCTGACAGCGGGCGACGTGCGGACGGACCCCGGGTCCGGCCGCACGCCTGGCGGCGGGTCGGCGGTCAGGCCGGAGTGGTGGGGTCGAGCTGGTGGTCGGCCCAGACGTAGGTCTCGGGCAGCAGGTCGGCGACGGGGACCGCCCGGAGGCGGTCACCGCCGCCCACGATCACCTTGAGGGCCGGGAAGTAGTCCAGCAGCACCTGACGGCAACGGCCGCACGGCGGGACGACTCCCCGGTCACGGTCCCCCACGGCGACGATCGTGTCCAGCTCGTAGGCGCCCTGGGCGGCGGCCGTGCCGATGAGCACCAGCTCGGCGCAGGGTCCTCCGGTGAAGTGGTAGGCGTTCACGGCGGTGATGATCCGGCCGTCCCGGGCGCGGGCGGCGGCCGCCATGGTGTGGTTGTCGCCCCGGCAACGAGTACGGGCGACCTCCGCGGCGGCCTGGACGAGCTCGTTGTCGGCGTGGTGGCCGGTCAAGCCCGGGCCTGCTCGCGCAGGAACGCGACGATCAGTTCGGTGACCTCGGCCGGGCGTTCCATGCTCGCCAGGTGGCCCGCCCAGGGCAGCTCGACGTTGCGGGCGGCGGGCAGGTCGGCCTCGGTGTGCCGGAAGTCGACGGCGTCGTGCGCGCCCGACACGGCCAGGCACGGCATCGTCACGACCGACGGCTCGATCGCGACCTTGACCGGCCCGACGACCCCCTCGGCGAGCTGGAGCTCGTAGGCGCGCACCTGCATCTCGTGCACGGCCCGCCCGGCCTCCTCGCCGGCGTCGGGGCCCAGCCAGCGGTCGACCATCAGCTGCGAGGCGGCCGCCAGATCGCCCGCCTCGACCAGCTCCTCCTCGCGTTCTCCGAGTGCGCGCAGGTCGGCGCTCGGCTCCCGCCAGGGCAGCGCGGCGGAGAGCAGGACCAGCGCCTCCACCCGCTCAGGGCTGCCGGCGGCGACCTCCAGCGCCACCTTCCCGCCGTAGGAGGAACCGACCAGGAAGAACCGGTCGATGCCCAGGCTGTCGAGCAGGTCGAGAACATCGCCCGAGTTGCTGTACGGCTCGGTGGGCAGCGGGCTCTGCCCGAAACCGCGCAGGTCGCATCGGACCACCCGGAACCCGGCGGCGATCAGGGGCTCCCACTGGGGGTCCCACATGCGCCGGTCGCACACCCCCGCGTGCAGGAGGAGCAGGGCCGGTCCGTCACCCGCGACATCATGAGAAATCATCATCGCGCAGACGTTACCAGCCATTCAGTGACCGGTTCGTCCCCTTTTTTACGGCACCCGCGCCCTGTCCGGCGACCCGGGCCATCCAGGACGTCACCCCCAGCACCACCACCGCCGGCACGCTCAGCAGCACCGCGTTCAGCAGGTAGCCGGCCCCCGGAAGCCCGCCCACGTAGACGCCGACCATCGGCAGCAGCACCACCAGGGCACGGCGCCCGACCGGCGACCGCAGCGCCAGCCCCGCGGCCACCACCGCCAGGGCCCACATGGGCGGGTAGGCCCATCGGGACGAGACGGCCGCGCCGGCCGCCGCAGCCCCGAGGAGCACGGCCATCCACCTCAGCAGCCGCCGCCCGCCCAGCGGGCCGGGCCCGGGAGACGGCGCGAGGAGCAGCATCGCCCCGCACAGCACCAGGGGCAGCGCCGAGATCGCCATCCCGCCGAAGTCGAACGGCACGCCTCCGATCAGGAGCACCCCGTCGCCGGTCACGCTGGACGTGAACGACGCGTTGACCCACCCGCGCACCCCCAGGGTCACCAGCGCGTACGCCCACGCGCAGACGGCCGCCGCACCGGCCTTCCCGCGCCAGGCCAGCACCACCACGACCGCGTACGGCAGGGCGTAGGTGAGCATGCGCAGGAACTGCGGGAACTCGTCCGCCACGAAGGGGCGCTGCCATGTCGCCGCTCCGAACATGGCGGCCCGCGCGAGCGCCGTCAACAGGAGCGCGACGGGCACCAGGAGGGCGGCGGCGTCGACCGCGGCCCGCCACTGGGCGCCGGCCCCGCGCCGCACCCTGATGGCCAGGCCGCCCCGCACCAGGTCGAACGTGTCGCGCACCCCGGGCCGCCGCCGGCCGGGCTCCGCGCCCGCCACCAGCACCGCGATCATCTCCTCCTCGTGCAGGGCCCGATGCTCGGCCGGGTACCACCGGACCAGCAGCCGCCGGTAGCGCCGTTCCAGGGACGTCATCGCGACCTCCCTGCCCCGCCGAAGGCCGCCGACGGCCCGCCGAGCGCTCCCGGCGGCCCCGCGAACGCCCCGAGCGGCCCGGCGAACGCCGATCCCAGCCCTCCGCCGGGCTGCCACGCCGCCCGGCCGCGCAGCCGGGCCGTGGCCGTCTCCGCGTTGTGCCGCAGTTGCTCGGCCTCGGCCGCCAGCCGGAGCTCGCCCTCGGGCGTCAGCCTGTAGTGGCGCCGCGCCCGCCCGTCGACGACCTCCTCCCGGTCGGCCGCCACCAGCCCTTCGGCCTGGAGCCGGTCGAGGGCGGCGTAGAGGGTGCCGGCCCGCAGCCGCACCCGCTCGGCGGAGATCCGCACGACGTCGGTGATGATGCCGTAGCCGTGCTGCGGCCCGGCCGCGAGCGCGGTCAGGATGAGGAACGTCGGCTCCTGCATCGCCCTTGAAGTCATGCCGACGATATATACCGATGATCAGAGCGAGCCGCAACTCCGGCATGCGAAAAAACCGCCGGTCCCGCGAGCGAAGTGCGAGCCCGGGGTGCGGAGGGACGGCAGGTCCCCCCGCACCGGGAGCCCTACGGGAGCGGGATCGCGCGGTCCAGGGCGGGCGGGGTCAGCGGTCCCTGTCGCAGGTAGGCCCGCATGGCCTCGTAGTCGCGGTTGCCGCGCACCGCGTCGGTGTACCCGGCGAAGGCCGTGTAGCCGTCGGCGCCGATCAGCGTGTACGCCAGCGCCGCCAGCCGGTACGTCCTGCCGGTGTCGAGCGGCTGCCCGTTGATCACCACGTCCGCGGGGTTGATCCGGTCCCCCACAGGCCGGTTCGGGGAGTAGGAGAAGCGGACGTTCTTGGACACGGCCAGCGGCGCGAACTTCACGGTGCCGTCGGCCTGCGTCTGCCACTGCTGCTCAAGGGCCTGCTCGATCTGCGCGCCCTTGACCGAGACGGTGAGCACCGGGTTGGCGTAACCCCATGCCGCCCAGGACTCGCCCATGAGCACCCGGCCGTCGGCGTCGGCGGGGTTCGTGCCCTTGGCGAACTTCAGGTCGCCGCGCAGCGAGTTCGAGCCCTTGGTCGGCGCCACGGCCGCCATGGCCAGGTCGGCCTTGCCGCCCTCGGTCTGCTGCGAGTCGTAGTACTCCACGTCGGCCACGGTGTTGCCGAGCGTGCTCTGCCCGGTCGCGTCGCGGGTCCTGGTGAGGTCGCCGGTGATGGTCCCGTAGGGCTTGGCGTAGGTCTCCTTGGTCTTGGCGTTCCAGTGGTCGACCAGCTTGACCATGGCGGGATCGGGGGTGACGTCGCGGGTCACGGGGTGGTTGACCGCGGTGGTCTCGGGCCTGATGACGTCACGGGTGCGGCGGTCGAGCTTCAGGTTGATCTCGCTGATGAGGCGGCCGTGGTTGGCGGCCTCGACGACCGGGCGGAGGTTACCGGCGGGGTCGGGGAGCGAGCAGGTGAAGTACCAGTGCCAATGGCCCGTGACGATGACGTCGATGTCGGCCGAGGCGTTCTTGGCGAAGTCCCAGATCGGCCCGCCCTTCGGCTCGCCGCAGCCGTTGTAGTCCTCCCCGGCCTTGCCGCCCTCGTGCACGTTGGCGACGATGGCCTTGACGCCGCGCGCCTTGAGGATGGCGGCGTACTTGTCGGCCGTCTCCACCAGCGGCAGGTTGTCCAGCGACGGCTGGTAGGAGGTGGAGCCGTCCACGGTGGTGGGCGTGGTCAGGTTGATGAACCCGACGGGGATGCCCTGGAAGCGCTTGATCACGTACGGCGGGAGCACCGGCCGGTCGTCGCCCTTCTGGACGATGTTGGCCGTGGAGAAGGTGAAGTCGGCGCCGGAGAACTGCTGCCCGTCGGAGTCGGTGAAGCAGCTGTCGAGCCCGATCTCGCCGAAGCACTCGCCCTTGCCCATGTGGTCGCGCAGGAAGCCCAGCGACCGGTCCAGCTCGTGGTTCCCGACCGCGGTGAACTCCACCTTGATCTTGTTCAGGAACTCGATGGTGGGCTCGTCGGCGTGGTAGGACACCTCGGTCGGCCAGCCGCTGAAGTTGTCACCGCTGGCGAACGTGACCGTGTTCCTGCGGCCTTGCCTGAGCCGGTCGAGATGCGTCGCGATGTACGGCGCGCCACCCACCACCAGGGTGTTCCCCTGCGGATCCTTGATCGTGCCGTCGGTGGCGTTGGACTGCGGGGTGATGTAGCCGTGGAAGTCGGTCAAGGACAGCAGCTGCACGTCCACGGGCTTCGGCTCGGCCTGTGCGGGTGTGGCTGTCGAGGCCAGAGTGACGCCTAAGGCGACTACGATCCACTTACGGAACGAAGACACACTTGCTCCTCAATAGGTGAAATATCGGGATAAAAGGCTTGCGGATCAGCCCTTCGAGCCGGTGAACGCGATCCCCGCGATCAGCTGCCGTTGCATGACCACGAAGAGAACGATCACCGGCAGCGAGGCCACGACGGACCCGGCGAAGAGGATGGGGTAGTTGGTCAGGTACTGGCCGCGCAGCGAGGCCAGCCCGGCGGAGAGCGTCATCATCTCCGGGTCGGTGTTGACCACCAGCGGCCAGAGCAGGCTGCTCCAGGACCACATGACGGTCAGCAGGCCGAGCGCCAGCAGGCCGGGCCGCACCAGCGGCAGCATGATCCACCAGTAGATCTGCAGCGGGTTGGCGCCGTCCAGCCGCGCCGCCTCGTCCAGCTCCTTGGGCAGGGTCTTGAAGAACTGCCGCAGCAGGAACGTGCCGAAGGCCCCGAAGACGCCGGGGGCGATGAGCGCCTGGAGGCTGTTGAGCCACCCGAGCCCCTGCATGATCTCGTACCGCGGGAGCAGGAACAGCTCCCCCGGCACCATCAGCACGGCCAGGAACAGCATGAAGACCAGCCCGCGCCCGGGGAACTCCAGCCGCGCGAAGGCGAAGGCCGCCAGCGAGCACAGCAGGAGCTGCCCGGCCGTCACCGCCACCGTCACGATCACCGTGTTGAGGAACTGCCGCCCGAGCGGCACGGTCTGGAACACGTCGGCGAAGTTGTGCCACTGCCAGGAGGGGACCGCCGTGGGCGGCACCCGCATCGACTCGGTCATGGTCTGCAGCGAGACCACGAGCTGCCAGACGAACGGCGTGATCATGATCAGCCCGCCGGCCAGCAGGACCGCGTGCACGATCCAGCGCCTACTCATAGTGCACCCACCGCTTCTGCAGCCTGAACTGGACGGCGGTCAGCAGGAGGATCAGGGCCAGCAGCACGACCGCGATCGCGGCGGCGTAGCCGCGGCTGTTCTGCACGAAGCCCTGCTCGTAGAAGAGGTAGACGATGGTGCGGCTCCCCGCCAGCGCCGGGCTCTTGGTGTCGATCATGAGGTAGACCAGGTCGAACACCTGCAACGCGTTGATCAGCGTGATCACCGTGACGAAGAACGTGGTGGGTGTGAGCAGCGGCAGCGTGATGCGGAAGAACTGCCGCAACCTGCCCGCGCCGTCGATCGAGGCGGCCTCGTAGTAGTGCTTGGGGATGCCCTGCAACCCGGCCAGGAACAGCACCGCGTTGTACCCGAGCGAGGTCCAGATCCCGACCACCGCGATCGCGTAGATCGCGAACTCGGGGTCGGACACCCAGTAGGGCCCGTCGATGCCCACCTGGGCGAGCAGGTAGTTGATCGGCCCGAAGTCGCCGTTGTACAGGTAGCGCCAGGTCAGGCCGACGGCGGCGGGCATGGTGACCACCGGCAGGAAGTACAGCGTGCGATAGAAGCCGAGCCCGCGCAGCCCCGGCACGTTGAGCAGCGCCGCGATCACGATCGACAGCGGCACCCCGATCAGCACGAGCACGGAGTAGAGCAGCGTGTTGCGCAGCGCGCCGACCATCTCCTCGTCGCCGAAGAGGGCGACGAAGTTGTCCAGGCCGACCCACGTCTGCCCGCCGAACACGCCGGACTCGGTGAAGCTGAGATAGAGCGTCTGGACGATCGGCCACAGGTAGAACACGGCCAGCCCGAGGGCCATGGGCGCGATCAGCGCGTAACCCCAGAGCCAGTCGCGGCGCGACCGCCGCCCCGTCGGGGCCGCCGCCCCGACGGCGGCGGCCCGTTCCTCGGTCAGCACCATCGGCTACTCCTTGGCCAGGATCTCGTTCATCTGCGCGGCGATCTCCTTGGCCGCCTCCGCGGTCGGCCGCTTGCCCGCCCACGCCTCGGCCAGGACCTTGTTCTGCACGTCCTGCCACTTGGCGGTGTTGAGGGAGACGGGGTACGGCACGCCGTTCGGGATCGAGGCGTCGAACGTCTCCTTCAGGCGGTAGTTCGGGAAGGCGTTGAACCAGCCGTCCTGGGTGCCCGCGCGGGAGGAGACCGAGGCGCCGCCGGCGTCGCTGAGGATCTTCTCGGCCTCGTCGGAGGAGAGGAACTGGGCGAACTGCGCGCTCTCGGCCGGGTGCTCGCTCTTGGCCGAGACGGCGTTGGCCAGGCCGAGCAGGATGACGGCCTCCTGCGCGGGCCCCTTGGGCAGCGGCGCCACGTCGACCTTGTCGCCGCGCTCGGTGTTGGCCTTGAACGTGGTGGCGAGCCAGGAGCCGCCGTAGTACATGGCGTACTTGCCGGTCATGAACAGTTGCACCGGGCTGGTGTCGGTGGTCGCCTGGGCGGGCGGGGCGACCTTGTCCTTGTTGATCATGTCGGTCCAGAACTCCAGGCCCTGGATCGAGCCGGGCTCGTCGAAGCCCGACTTCTTGCCGTCGGCGGAGATGACGTGGCCGCCGGCCTGGACCATCGTGGGGTAGAAGCCGCCCTGGTCCCACAGGGGGGCCAGCAGGCCGTACTGCTTCTTGGCCGGGTCGGTCAGCTTCTTGGCGGCGGCCCGCAGGTCGTCCCAGGTCCAGTCGGCGGTCGGGTAGGCGACGCCGCCCTTGTCGAAGAGCTCCTTGTCGTACCAGAGCACGGGGACGCCGACGTCACGCGGCATGCCGTAGAGCTTGCCGTCGTAGCGGTAGCCGTCCACGATGGCCTGCGGGAAGGCGCTGACGTCGGCGTTCTCGAAGGGGGCGATCACGCCGCCCTTGGCGTACATCCGGACGTTGAGGCTGTTCATCCAGAAGACGTCGGGGGCCGCGCCGCCGGTGGCCGCGGTCTGGAGCTTGGTCCAGTACTGGTCCCACGGGGTGATCTCAAGCTTGACCGTGACGTCGGGGTGCTGCTTCTGGAAGGCTTCGATGATCTTCTGGGTGCTGGGCTGGTCGTTCTTCTCCCAGATCGCGTAGCTGATCGTGACTTTTCCGGACTTGCTGGTGGTGTCGGTGCCGGAGCCACAACCGGCCAGGGTCATCGCCAGGGCGGCGGCCAATGCCATACGCAGGCGCATGGGCGTTCCTTTTCTCTGTAAGCCGTCGGCGGGCAGGCCGGAGGACGGCGTCGGGGGTGATGATCAGGTCTCGATCTCGGCGGGTCCGCCCGCGCGGGGGCGGCGGGCGGTGAACGGCGGCGGGCTCAGAATCCGGTGTTGGTGAAGCCTGTCCTGGCCACGACGTCGCCGTATCCGTTGACGTCGAAGTCCTCGACGTAGAAGAGGTGGAAGCCGCGGCCGTCGGCGGCGACGGCGGTGCCCGACTGGTCGCCGACCGTGTTCGGGTTCATGCGCTCGCAGGGGAAGCGGCCGGTCGTCGTCCCGTCGGCGTTGAAGCCGCGGGCGTACACCTCGTGGGAGCGGCCGGCGTTCCACGCGTCGGACTCGGTCCAGCCGACCACGAACCGGCCGGTGTCGTCCACGGCCACGGACGGCGTCCCCTGGACGGCGCACCTGTCCACCGAGGACACCTCCCCGCACAGCGGCGGGTACTCCTTGCCGCCGTCGGAGGGCGTGTTCGGCGCGTACTGCCCGAACGCGACGGGGGTCTCCGCGAACCGCTGTCCCAGGGACGGCGTCAGGCCCCGCGTCCGCACCCGCCAGACGGTCGTCACGTCGCCGCCGGTGACCGCCACGTTGTCGCTCCAGGCCACGACGCTGTCGCCGCCCGGGGTCGTGGCCACGGCGGGGGCCAGGTGCTGGGTGGCGGCGTTGGTGTTGATCCTCGTGGCGGGCGCCACGGTCGCGCCGGTCGCCGAGAGCCGCCTGCCGTACACGTCGGGCGCCTGCTGCCAGACCACGGTCGCGGCGCCCGCGCCGTCGACGGCCACGTCCGGCCGGTCGCCCGTACCCACCTGGAGCGGGGCGAAGGCGCGGGCGGTCAGGGAGGAGTAACCGGCCGCGCGGACGGTTCCGCTCGGCCCGTCCTCCCACACCACCGTGAACCCGCCGCCGCCGCGGACCGCGATCCTCGGCCGGGTCTGGTCGCCGCTCCACTGCGGCGCGTTGGCCCAGATCGCCGGGCTCAGCGTGCCCGACGGCGAGAGCCTGCGCACCGCGATGTTGTGCTCGCCGCGGCAGTCGCCGTCCTCGGCCCAGGCGACGTACGCGTTGCCCGCGTCGTCCACGCCGGCCGACGGCTGCACGTGGTTCCAGCCGGTGGCGCAGCCGACCCCGCCCATGGAGACCTTCACGGGGCCGGTCACCGGCTGCCCGTCGCGATAGATGCGCGCGTAGATCTCGGTGCCGTCCAGGGAGGCGCGGTCGCGGTCGTCCTCCCAGGTCACCGCCGTGTAGCCGGAGCGCATGGCGGCCGCCCTGGGGGCGCGCTGGTCGTCGGGGCCGTTGGCGGCCATCTGGAGCCCGGCCCCCGGGTAGGCCCTGGGGACGATCTTGATCATCTCGTCCAGCATGGCGGTGAAGTCCGCGTCGTACAGCGCGTAGGTCGCCGCGTCGTCGACGCGGACGAAGGAGTCGTCCGAGGCGGTCAGGGAGCCGTTGTTGAGGTTGTGGGAGCCGGTGTAGACGTAGCTGCGCCGCGCGCCGCCCGCCGCCGCCGACGGCCCGTCCACCAGGACGATCTTCGAGTGGAGGCCGTCGGGCGCGCAGGTGCCGCCCGCCGGGTAGCGGCAGCCGCCGGGCCGGAAGGTGTGCACCACGATCCCGCCCTTGGCGAGCTCCTGGGCGGTCGCGACCGTCTGGTTGCCCTCGGCCACGAGCACCTGGACGTCGCAGCCCTGCTGCTTCTTCGCCTTGAGCTCCGCGATGACCAGCGGCCGGTCCGTGGCGAACTGCGACTGCGCCACGCGGATCGTGCCGGGGCAGCCCACGTCGCGGATCATGGCCGCGACCAGGTCGGCGCTGCCGTAGGCGGTCTGGTCGTAGGCGGTGTCGCGGGGCTCCATCCAGACCGTGACCTTGCCACTGGTGGAGGTGAACGGCGCCCGCCAGGTGGTCCGCACCCGGGAGGCCAGCGTGTCGAACGCCTGCCGGTAGCCGTCGGCCAGCCCGGCGTCGCCCGTGCTGATCAGCATGTTCTGGTGCATGCCGTTCTCGGGGCTGAGATTCTGCGAGCTCTGCACGACCACGTCGGTCCTGCCGTCCGTGAGCCGGCTGAACACGAAGAACTTGTGGTGGCTGATGTCGGTGTCCGGCCCGTTGCAGCCCCTGTCGCAGAGCGTGACCGGCACGCCGGCGGCGGCCAGCTCGTCGAGCAACGGGTGGGACCCGGACCCTTCGGACACCACCCGCACGTCGACACGCCGGTCGTGCGCCGCCGCCAGAGCGTCCTTGACGGCCTCGATCTCCAGCACGAAGGTCGCCACGCGCAGGGTGGAGTCGGGGGCGGCCAGGTTGATCAGGTCGAGCAGCCTGGTCAGCAGGGAGCCGTCGAGCGTGCCGTCGACGCTCGGCCTGCTGAAGTAGGCCGACACCTGGGGAGCCGCCGCCTGGGCCGGGGCGACCGGTCCGAGCAGGGACAGGCCGACCAGGATGACGAACAGGCGCTTGATCATGACCGCTTCCCTTCGCTGTGGTTCCGCCGCAGGTCGCGGGTCCAGGCAGCCACCTCGGCCTCGGTCTCCGCCCGCTCCCGCGGCCAGCCGCGGACGTCCGGCCGGGTCTGCCACGGCTCGGGGCCGGTCTCCTTGCGGTACTCCACGCCCAGCGCGGCGAGCCGTCGCTCGTGGTGGTACAGCCGTGCCCGGAAGTCCTCGTAGTCGCCTCCGCCGGGGCTCCACACGACCTCGGCGAAGGCCGAGAGCCTGGGGAAGGCCATGTAGTCGAGCGCGCGGGGCGAGTCGATGTGCTCGGTCCAGAGGTTGGCCTGCGCGCCGAGCACGCGGCCGGCCTCGGCCTCCGTCAGCTCCGCGGGCACCGGCTCGTAGGCGTAGACGTCGCGTAAGGAGATCACGCTGCCGATCGGGACCGGCTCGTCGGAGCGGTCCGACTGACGGAAGTCGAGGTAGAGCTCGGTGAAGGGGCAGGTGACCACGTCGTGCCCGGCCTTCGCCGCCACGACCGCGCCGTACGTCCCGCGCCAGGACGCGACCGTCGCCCCCGGCGGCAGGCCACCCTCGATGATCTCGTCCCATCCCAGCAGGCGGCGCCCGCGCGCCGCCAGGTGGTCGGAGAACCGGTGGATGAACCAGCTCTGCAGCTCCGCCTCGTCGCGCAGGCCGAGCTCGCGGATGCGCCGCTGGGCCTGCGGGCTGCGCCGCCACTGCTCCTTGGGGCACTCGTCGCCGCCCACGCAGACGTACTCGCCGGGGAAGATGTCCATGACCTGGTCGAGCACGTCCCGGTAGAAGGCGAGCGTGGCGTCCTCGACGTTGAGCACGTTGGGCGAGACGCCCCATCTGGTGGCGACCTCCAGCCGTTCGTCGAGGTTGCCCAGCTCCGGATAGGCCGCGATGGCCGCCTGCGAGTGTCCGGGCAGCTCGATCTCCGGCACCACGGTGACGAACCGGTCGGCCGCGTACGACACGATCTCCCGCAGGTCCTCCTGCGTGTAGAAGCCGCCGTGCGGGCGGCCGTCGAACATGTCGTCCCGGCGGGAACCGAGGGGGCTCTCCCTGCGCCACGCGCCGACCTCGGTGAGCTTCGGATATCCCGTCACCTCCACCCGCCAGCCCTGGTCGTCGGTGAGGTGCAGGTGCAGCACGTTGAGCTTGTGGGCGGCCAGCAGGTCGATGTACCGCAGCAGGTCGGGCTTGGGCAGGAAGTGCCTGGCCACGTCGATCAGGCAGCCCCGCCACCGGAAGCGCGGCCGGTCGGCGACGGTGACCGGGGCGAGGTGCCAGTCCCGCTCGCCGACCGCGCCGCTGCGGAAGGCGTCGGGAGGAAGCAGCTGGCGCAGGGTCTGCGCGCCGTAGAACGCCCCGGCCGCGTCACCGGCCTCGATGCGCACCCCGTCCGGGCGTACGGTCAGGCGGTAGCCCTCGGGGCCGAGCCCGTCGGTCAGGGTGAGCTCGATCGCGCCGGGCCCCGGCGCTCCGGGAGGCAGCGGCAGGCCGGTCACCGGGAACAGCACGGTACGCAGCCAGCCCTCCACCCGCGAGAGCCCGGGAGGCGCGGCGATCACTGTGGTCGTGGTGAGGGCGAAGGGTTCCCCGCCGTCTCGGGTCAGATGGACGGGTCGCGGCAGCAGCAAGACAGGTCCCTGAGGGGTCGGGGGGTGGGGATCGGCGGTCAGTGACAGGGTGGGCGGCGGGTCGTACCATGGCGCTCGGCTTCCGGTCGCCGCGAACCGCCCGCGGCCACGCCCATGATCTGGCCTCTTTTCTGGGTGAGCGCCTCGATCTGGATTTATGATGTAGCTCACCATTAAGATTCGTCAAGAAGGGTTCTCAGTGACG
Source organism: Nonomuraea sp. NPDC049607 (assembly GCF_040675375.1). Classification (NCBI taxonomy): domain Bacteria; kingdom Bacillati; phylum Actinomycetota; class Actinomycetes; order Streptosporangiales; family Streptosporangiaceae; genus Nonomuraea; species Nonomuraea sp. NPDC049607. The sequence goes on along the minus strand of NZ_JBFAOV010000012.1, from coordinate 36,432 downwards.
CTCTCCGTGACCGGCGGCGACCTTCAGCGGCTCCGGCGGCTCAACGCGATCGCCGCGCTCTCGGCCCTGCGCGCGGGCGGGCCGGCGACGCTGACCCAGCTCGCCGAGCGCGCCGACCTGGCCAGAGCCACCATCAAGGTGGTGGTCAAGGACCTGATGGAGCTGGGCTGGGTGATCCAGATGGACCCGAACGGCGGGGAGAAGGGCAGGCCCGCGCGCCGCTACCGGTTCCACGCCGAGGCGGGCCGGGTGCTCGGGCTCGACATAGGAGCGCACAAGGTGCTCGCGGTCGTGGCCGACCTCGACGGCAACGTCCTGCACACCACGCGGGAGCCGGCCTCCCCCGAGCAGCCGCGCACCGAGCGCCTGGCCGCCGTGGACCGGGCCATCGAGTCCTGCCTGACCGGCTCGGGCACCGCCGCCTCCGACGTCTGGCTCGCGGTCGCGGGCAGCACGGGCTATGTCGACCTGCAAGGACGCGTCGTGCTCTCGCGCGCCATCCAGGACTGGTCGGACGTGCCGCTGGCCGACCATCTCGGCGCCCGGCTGCGCTGCCCCGTCCTGGTGGAGAACGACAGCAGGCTCGCCGCGCTGGCCGAGTGCCGCAGGGGCATCGCCCGCGACGCGCGGAACCTGGTCTTCCTGCACGTCGGCCGCCGGGCCGGCGCCGCCGTCGTGCTCGACGGGGTCCCCCTGCGCGGCGGCGGCGGCGCGGCGGGCGAGATCGGCGTGCATCCGCTGTTCAACCTCGGTTACGTGGGCGAGCTCCTGCAGGCCGTCCCCTCGGTCGAGCCCGGCACGCCGCCCGACGCGGTCGCGGGAGCGGTGTTCGAGGCCGCCAGGCGGGGTGACGTCGAGGCACGCCGCGCCGTCCTGCGCTACGTCAAGGTGCTCGCGCTGGCCACCACCGCGATGGCCCTCACCGTCGATCCCGACCTGGTGGTGCTCGGCGGGGGCTTCTCCCGCTCGGCGGACGTGCTCATGGAGCCGCTGCGGGTCGAGCTGGAGACGATGTGCCTGCGCACGCCCGAGCTGCGGGCCTCCGTGCTCGGGGACGAGTGCGTGGCGATCGGGGCCGTGTGCCACGGCGTCGACCATCTGTCCAAGGTCCTCTTCGATCCGGAGACCGACCTGCCGGCCGCGACCTCCCCCTTAATAACGGTTTAGTTCACCGAAAGTCGGCTCTCCTCGCTTATATCGAAGTTCGATATAAATGGGTCGTGGCATCTTCGCAGGCGGGCCGCGGCCCCGCCCTGGACCTCGACGAGCTGGTCGGCGCGATCGAGGAGTTCAACACGTACTTCATCCGGCTGCCCTCGGTCAGACGGCTCAGCTTCTCGACCCTGTCCGTGCTGCACACGCTGGCGGGCAAGGGTCCGATGCGGCTCACCGACCTGACGGCGACGGAACAGCTCAAACAGCCCGCGCTCACGACCCTGGTGGCCAAGCTCGAACGGGACGGGCTGGTCTCACGCCGTCCCGACCCGCGCGACGGGCGCGCCGTCCTGCTCACTCTCACCGAGGAGGGCATGGGCATCGTCCGCTCCCGGCGCGCCGACCGGGTGGCGCGGGTCGCCCGCCTGGTGGAGCACCTGAGCGATGAGGAGCGCGCGGCGCTGGCCCGGTACGCGGGCCTCCTGGGCCGCCTGACCGAGATCGCCGCGCGTGTCGAAGACTAGGAGAACGGTCCCCTTGACGAATCGCCCCTTCCCGCTGCGCCCCGAGCCGCTGCACGTCCCCGACGAGGTGCTCGACGACCTGCGCCGCAGGCTCGCCCTGACCAGATGGCCGGCCACCGCCGGGAACGAGGACGGCTTCTACGGCGTGCGCGGCGACCACCTGCGCGAGCTGGTCGCCTACTGGGCCGACGGCTTCGACTGGCGTGCGGCCGAGCGCGCGATCAACGCCTACGAGCACTACCGCGTGGACGTCGGCGGCGTGCCCGTGCACTTCATGCGCAAGCCCGGCGTCGGCCCCGCCCCGGTGCCGCTGATCCTCAGCCACGGCTGGCCCTGGACGTTCTGGCACTGGTCGAAGGTGATCGACCCGCTCGCCGACCCGGGCGCCCACGGTGGCGATCCGGCGGAGGCGTTCGACGTGATCGTGCCGTCGCTGCCGGGGTTCGGCTTCTCGGCCCCGCTCGACCACCGGCCGGACATGAACTTCTGGAAGATCGCCGATGTGTGGCACGAGCTGATGACCGGCGTCCTGGGCCATGACCGGTACGCCGCCGCCGGGTGCGACGTCGGGGCGCTGGTCACCGGGCAGCTCGGCCACAAGTACGCCGACGAGCTGTACGCCGTCCACATCGGCTCGGCGCAGAAGCTCACCATGTTCAACGGCGACCGCGCCTGGGACCTGAGCGGCGGCATGCCCATCCCCGACGGCCTGCCCGCCGACGTGCACGCCCGGATCGTCGAGCTGGACAGGCGGTTCGCGGTGCATCTGGCGGCGCACGTGCTGGCGCCGTCCACGCTCGGCTTCGGGCTGGCCGACTCCCCCGCCGGCATGCTGGCCTGGATCCTGGAACGCTGGACGAAGTGGTCCGACAACGGCGGCGACATCGAGAACGTGTTCACCAAGGACGACCTGCTCACCCACGCGACGATCTTCTGGGCGGGCAACACGATCGACAGCTCGATCCGCACCTACGCCAACAACAACCGCTACCCCTGGACGCCGTCGCACGACCGGTGGCCGGTCGTCGAGGCGCCCACGGGCATCACGTTCGTCGGCTACGAGAACCCGCCCGGCGTGACGACCGGCGAACAGCGGATCCAGGGCTTCGTCGACGGCGAGCGGGGCGCCTGGTACAACCACGTCGACATCACCGCCCACGACCGCGGCGGCCATTTCATCCCCTGGGAGATCCCCGGGGAATGGGTGGCGGACCTGCGCCGCACGTTCCGCCCCTACCGCCCGGCCTGACCCACATCGAGCTCGACGCGCGGCCCGGCCCGTCCGTCAGGACGGGCGCGGCGCCGCCAGGAGCTCGCCGACCCGGACGACCGCGAACTCGACCTGGCTCTGCCCCTCCTCCCAGTTCGCGATCAGCGTGCAGCCCACGTCGCCGAGCAGGTCGCCGCCCGTGCGCTCGGTCCGCAGGTACATCAGCCCCTCCTCGCCGTCGGTGCAGAAGAAGCTCAGGTGGGTGAACAGTTCGGGCGGGGTGAGGCCGCCCAGCGCCTCCTGCCACTCCTCGGCCGCCTCCGCCTCGAACGGGAGCAGGCTCTCGGGGCCCGTGCCGAGCGCGGTGGCGACCCGCATCGCGTCGAAGAGCGTGCCGTCGGAGACCAGCCGCGGGTGGCTGACGGTCCAGGCGTCCCGCAGGCCGGGCCCGGCGAGGTCGTGCCGGGCGAGCAGGGGAACCAGATCGCCGCCCAGGACGAGCCGGTCCGCGAAGCACACCGCCGCCAGGTCCGCCGCGAACTCCGGCGGCAGCCCCGCCTTGTCGAACTCGAAGACCGACCGGCTCGCGTCGAACGTCGTCGGCGGCTCGTCCACGTCGAAGATCGGGCAGTCCCAGACGACCGGCTCGGCGCCGGCGAGGGCGGCCGGGGTCACCCAGGCGACGTCACGCGCGAAGCCGAGCTCGTCGATGAGGTTGCCGCCGAAGAACGTCGCATAGGTGGCGTCCGCGTCGAAACTCGACAGCGGACGGCCGAGCAGGATCTCGAAGGCGCCGGTCAGCTTCGCTGCCCACGGACCCGGCATGGTGGCGGAAACACAGTTCATGCCGGGACCATATAGTCCGTCCCTCTCATTTCAGGCCGGGTTCGCGGGCTTGTGCTCAGCGCTGCTCGGGCAGCACCGGTCTCGCGTCGGTCCAGCCGGACGCCGTCAAAGCGGTCCACGCGGTGAGCTCGTCTCCGTCGAGCCGGTCCTCCATGGCCAGCGGGCGGCCCGACGCCTCGTCGATGACGATCCGTTGCGTTCCGCCCTGGAGCTCTATCCCTGTCCCCACCCGTCCCAGGGGGTCGCTGATCCTGCCGAGGTTCTTCACGCCCGGGAGGTCGGCGAGCATCCGGTAGAGCGCGGCCCGTATCCTGGGCGTGGTCGGAAGTTGCGACAGCAGACTGACGGCCTCCGCGAACAACGCCTCGTCCGACTGCTGACCGGCCTGCCGGTCCCACTGCTGAAGGACCTTCTTGAGCGCCGCCGGATCGGCCGGCAGGTCCGTCACCTGCTTCGTGGTGACGGGCGTGGCTCCGACCATCGGATAGGACACCTCCGGGTTGCGCTTGTCGTCGAGCCGTACGGCGAACGGCGGCGCGGTCAGCGGGCCCACTCCGGGAACGCCGGCCCCACCGCAGTCACCCAGCCTCCATCGGCCCTGCAGGCGCCAGGTCTCCTCATCGGCGCCGGTGAGCGGCTTGCCCGACTGAGCGGTGACCACGAGCCAGCTGGGGTCTCGTCCCGACTTCGCCATCCAGAGCTCGTGGGTGCACGTCACCCGGTAGCCGACGCTCTTGGGGGTCCCGCCGCCGGGCGGCCCCTGTCCCGCGTTCCGCAGCGCCATGCTCAGCCCCACGGTGTGCCAGTAGCGGCCGGTCGCCGGGGTCGCGGTCTCGATCCGCTCCGCGGCGGCGAGCAGTACGGTACGGGCGGACATGGCGACAGGCGTGGCGAGCCGGGCGTCCGTGCTCCGCACGAAGACGACGGCCGCGACCGCGACGGCCGCGACGGCGGTGAGCCGAAGGCCCGTCAGCAGGGTCCGTCTCGGGCGCGACGGCCGGACCATCACACTGCATCGCCGGCCCGCCTGTCGACCCGATTACCCGGCCGCCGGCGCCGGACGGCGTCCCGACGTCGCGAGCTGGTGCAGGGTGTAGCCGCCCGAGGCCTGCTTGAACAGGTACTCGGCCCGTTCGTAGGACAGGCGGCGCCTGCCGGTCTCGGGGCACAGGTCGGCCGGGTCCGGCGTCCGGGCGGGGGCGGGCCTGCGGTCGGCCAGGAAGAGCGGGCCGCCGGTCCGGCCCGCGACCAACTCCTCCAGCAGGGCCGCGGCGCCGTCGCCCCACGTGATCGTGGCGGCGCGGCGGGCGGGCAGGTCGAGGTCCTCGACGTTGAGCGCGAGGACGGCGGCGGCCGAGGCGCCCGACTCGTGCACCAGCCGCCACAGCGCCCTCTCCCGCGGCGACGGGTGCCGCCAGAGCGCGGCCAAAGCCTGATCGGCGACGGCGGGGCGCCTCCTGCGGTCGTCGTGCTTCCTGGGAAGCTCGGCCGGCAGGTCGCCGAGGCCCGCCCACGCGCCGAAGGACCGTACGGCCGCGCGGTGCCGGTTCCAGGTCCTGGGCGCGGCCGTGCTCCAGGCGGCGGCGAACACCCTGGCCACGAGGACGGGCGTGATCTCGGCCAGCGGCGTGGCGGCCCCCAGGTCCAGGCGCAGCCGCCGCAACGTCTGCCCGTACGACCGGATCGTCCCGGCGTCCAGGTCCGTGCGCGCCAGGAACCGGTCCACCGCCTCGCCGAGCAGGGCCATGTCCCGGACGCCCGCCGTCCGGGCGAGGGAGGAGGCGGTGCGGTGGCGGGCGGCGCGGGTGAGGAGGAAGGCGCGTTCGGCGGTGTTGCGGGTGAGGGCGGCGGCCCGCTCGAACGCCGTCGCGGCCTCGGCGTCGCGCCCCGCCCGCGCCAGCAGGTCGCCGTGGACGGCCGACAGCGGCGGGTAGTCCCGCAGCGCCGGGTCCGACAGCAGCGAGTCCACCAGCGCCAGCCCCGCCTCCGGCCCGGTCGCCATGCCGACGGCGACCGCCTGGTTGAGCCGGACCACCGGCGAGGGCAGCAGCCGTGCCAGCGCGCCGTAGAGGGCCGCGATCTGGTCCCAGTCCGTGTCGGCCGCCCCGGCCGCCCGCGCGTGACACACCGCGATCGCCGCCTGCAGGACGTACGGCCCGAGCCCTCCGCCCGCCTCCCGCGCCCTCAGCATGGAGGCGAACCCGCGCGCGATCAGCTCCCGGTCCCACCGTCCCCGGTCCTGCTCGTGCAGCTGCACCGGCTCCCCCGACGGCCCGGTACGGGCGTCCGCGCGCGACTGCTGGATCTCCATCAGCGCCACCAGCCCGTGCACCTCGGACTCGCCCGGCGCCAGCCCGGCCAGCAGCCGTCCGAGCCGCAGCGCCTCCAGCGCCAGGGCGGGCCGCATCAGGTCCTCGCCCGCCGTGGCCGAGTAACCCTCGTTGAAGATCAGGTAGATGACCTCCAGCACGGACGCCAGCCGTACGGCCAGCTCGGGCCCCTGCGGCAGCTCGAACGGCACCCCTTCCTCGGCGAGCGTGCGCTTGGCGCGCGCGACGCGTCCGGCCACGACCGCCTCCCGCACCAGGAACGCACGGGCGATCTCCGCGGTGGTCAGGCCGCCGAGCAGCCGCAGCGTCAGCGCGGTCCGCTCCTCGGCGGGCAGCACGGGATGGCTGGAGACGAACATCAGCCGCAACACGTCGTCGCCGGGCGGCTCGTCCCGGCCGGGCCGCTCCGGCCGGAGTTCGCCGATCACCCGGTCGTGCCGCCGGTCGCGGCGCAGGTGGTCGAGGGCGCGCCGCTTGGCGGTGGTCATCAGCCACGCGCCCGGCCTGTCCGGTACGCCGTCGCGCGGCCAGGTCTCCAGCGCGGCGACCAGCGCGTCCTGGGCGAACTCCTCGGCCAGGCCCACGTCGCCGAGCATCCGGGCCAGCCCGGCGACGATCCGCGCGGACTCCTCCCGCCAGACCGCCGTGACGGCGTCCATCAGTAGATCTGGCGCATGTGGCACTCGCCGTCGCCGACGACCGCGAAGAAGCGCCGCGAGATCTCCAGCGCCTCCTCCCGCGAACCGACCTCGATCAGCGCGAAGCCGCCCGCCATCTCCTTGGCCTCGGCGAAGGGCCCGTCGGTCACGGTCAGCTCGCCGCCCGCGGACCTGAGCACGGTGCCGCCCAGCTCCATGCCTCCGGTGGCGAGCAGCACGCCCGCCTCGGTGAGCTCCTGGATGAACCTGCCCATCTCGACGTGCAGCGTCTCGTCGTCGCGCCGCTCGCTCACGTTCGTCAGCAGAAATCTCATGTGCGTTCCCTGTCACATCGCCGGTTCGTCGCGTATGCAGTAGAACACGAAAGGACACGGGACATGACCGCCATCGCCCCCACCGCCACCCCCGCCTCGACCCGCACCCTGCTGACCGCGGGCGCCGTCGCCGCCCCCCTGTGGACGGCGGTCAACCTGGCCCAGGTGCTCACCCGCGAGGGCTTCGACATCGTCCGCCACCCGCTCAGCCAGTTGTCGACCGGCTCGCTCGGCTGGATCCAGGTGGCCGACTTCCTGGTCGTCGGCGCGCTGGTGATCGCCGGCTCGTTCGGGCTGCGCCGGGCCGTCCCCGGCCGGTGGCTGCCCCGCCTCCTGCTGGTCAACGGCATCGGGATGATCTTCGCCGGGATCTTCCGGATGGACGCCGGCGACGGCTTCCCCGTCGGCACCCCGGCGGGCCCGCCCACGACGATGAGCTGGCACGCCGGGCTGCACATGGCCTCCGGCTCGATCGCCTTCATCGCCCTGGCGGCGGCCTGCTTCGTGCTCGGCCGCCACTTCTCCCGGGCCGGGGCGCCGGGCTCGGCCGTCGCGTCCTTCGTGGCGGGCGTGGCCGTCATCGCCGGGAACGGCTGGACGATGAGCGGCGGCCCAGGGGGTTCGGTGACCCTGGCCGTCGGCGTCACCGGCGCGATGTTGTGGGTGTCGGCGGTCGCCTACCGGCTGCGCCGTCGCCCCCTGGTCTGACACGCACCCCGAAGACCCTCCCCGTCACCGGCGGGGAGGGCCTTCCGCTTGGGCGGGGGCGGTCAGCCGGGACGGTTGCCGGTCGGAATCACGATCTTGGTCTGCGCGCCCTTGGTCAGGTAGAACGTGGTCCACTTCTTGATCATCTCGTCCAGGAGCCAGGCCGCGGCGGGCACCAGCGGCAGCCCGATCAGCCCCTCCCTGAACTGCACCAGCAGCGGCCAGGCGGTCTTGACGACCGGGTCCCACAGCGGCTCGCGCGGGATGCCGTTCCAGTCGGCCGCCTGGTTGCCGGTGAGGTACCTGGAGAACGCGTTGACCAGGGGCTTGTCGATGCCGCCCGGGCTGGTCAGCTCCGCGAGCATGCCCCGCAGGATGCCGTTCAGCTCCACGCCCTCGGCGGTGGGCCCCATGTTCCTGGGCAGCACGATGTCGGACTGGGCGTAGGAGGAGTCCCAGGTGGCGGGGATGAACTCGTCCCTGATGCCGAGCATGTGCGCCAGCAGCTGCAACGAGTGCAGGTACGCCGCGGACTCGCCGGCGGAGATGCGCACCTTCCACTCGCGCATCCCGCGCATGGAGTAGGTCGCCAGGGTGTGCCACGTGACGAGCATGTCCTCCTGGCTGATCGGGATGGGGCCCGGCCAGTGGGGGGACGACTTGAGCAGGTGCCGCACGGCCGCGTGCACGAGCCGGGTCTTGACGGCCTCGACCACGGCCGTCCCGCCGGGCCCCCAGGCGTTCTGCGGCCTGACCGCGTAGGCCAGGACGTTCGTCTTGGCGACCCGGTCCTTCAGGTCGGCGCCGCCCGCCGAGTAGTAGACCGCGCGGGCCTCCTTGGGGATGGCGGTGGCCAGCATGCCCGCCCCGACGATGGTGAGGACGACGATGTAGTTGCCCTTGAGCGCGTGGAAGCGCGAGGCGGCGTCCAGTTTGCCCTGGTCGGCCCACGAGGGCAGCTGACGCGCCTGCTCGATGAAGGCCCGCAGGTCGGCGGGGAGCCCGGCGGGCAGGGGCTGGTCGTTGCGGTTCCAGTCGTACAGCAGCCGGTTGACCTCGGGGATGACGCCGCGGTCGAACAGCGAGGCGAGGAGTGGATCGGCGACGTCGTCCCACACCCATCGGGGGTCGGCGCCGGTGCCGGAGCCCGCGACCGAGCCGGAGGCCGGCCAGGTCCAGTCGTCCGCCAGGGTCTTCGCCTGGGCCGGAGAGGTGATGCCCAGCGCGCCGAGGGCTCCCAGGGCGGTGCCCGAGATCAGGATCTCGCGCCTGCTCAGCTCTGCCATGCTCTGCACTCCTTCGAGATGGGGGGTCCCGCTCAGGGCAGTCTCGATCGGCTCGCCGGAGATCCGCCGAGCAGGGGGCGCGTGTCGGCGTCGTCGCCGGAATCACGCCTGCCGAGGTCTCCCACGCCGCTTCCTCCTTCTCGTGCGAGGCCGAGAAGTGGGTGATACTGAGAAACAAACCTTGAGTCTGTGTATCATCATGAGAGCACGATGTGATGGACATCACAAGACCCGCCCCCGAGGCGGAACCGGACCAGGAGGTGATCGTGGAATCCGTGCTGTCCGGCTTCATGGCGCCGTCGGGCTCGGAGTCGTTGCTGGAGCGCGCGTTCGTCGACGCCGTCGAGCGGGTCGGCGACCTCGACGAGCTGAGGGCGCGCATCCTCGACGCGGCCTACGAGCAGTTCTGCCGGATGGGCATCAGGCGCTCCACCATGGAGGACGTCGCGCGCCTGGCGAAGGTGTCCCGGATCACCGTCTACCGGCGCTTCGACACCAAGGACACGCTGGTCGAGCATGTGGTCCGCCGGGAGTTCCGGCGCTACTTCGACCAGTTCCTCGTCGACATCGAGCAGGCCCGCACCCCGGCCGACAGGGTGGTGCTCGGCTTCGTCAGCTCGTTGCGGGCCATCCGCGGCAACCCGCTGATCGGCGGGCTCATCGCCACGGAGCCCGACCTGCTGGTGCCGTCCATGATGACCGACGGGGGCCGCACCCTCGCCACCGTGCGGCAGTTCGTCGCCGGCCAGCTCCGCCGGGAGCAGCGGGCGGGCAACGTGTCCGAGCGCCTGGACGCCGACCTCGTGGCCGAGATGATGGTGCGGATCTCCACCTCCTTCCTGGCGATCCCCAGCGCCGTCATCGACCTCGACGACGACGGTCAACTGGCCGCGGTGGCCAGGCGCTTCCTCGTGCCGATGCTCGAACCCCCCGCCTGATCCCCTGCCGCCGATCGGAGCAACTCCGGGACTAAAGGCATTTCGTCTGCGACCATGACTCGCGCGTCAACACGTTCAGCGGTTCGCTGACCATCTGAATAGTGGAATGGAGATTCGCGATGTCCCATGCTCCGGTTCCTCCCGACGCGTTCACCTCCTCCTCCGGATCGACCTCCCGCCCGTCCCGCCGGGCCGTTCTGGCGGGTGGCGGCGCCGCCCTCGCCGCCGTGCTCGTCCCGGCCTCACCGGCGCGGGCCGGCGTCGGGGGCATGGCGGGCGCCGCCGCCCGTACGGCCGTCACCTCCGGCACCGACTTCGCCGTCGCTCCCTCGCCCGACGGCCGCCGGCTCGCCCTCGACCTGCTCGGCGTCCTGTGGGTCTGCTCCGCCTCCGGGGGCGCCGCCCGCAGGCTCACCAGCGACCTGTACGACATCGCCCAGCCCGACTGGTCCCCCGACGGCGGCACCCTCGTGTTCCAGTCGTACCGCGACGGCGTCTTCGACCTGTGGACGATCCGCCCCGACGGGTCCGCGATCAAAAAGCTGACCACCGGCCCGTTCGATCACCGGGAGCCCCGCTACAGCCCCGACGGGCGGACCATCGCCTACGCCTCCGACGCGGGCGGCAGCTACGGGATCCACCTGCTCGACGTCGCCACCGGAGCGAGCCGCGTCCTGACCGACGGCCCCGCCGAGGAGTACGAACCGGCCTGGTCGCCCGACGGACGGAAGATCGCGTTCGTCGTCGCCGACACCAGGATCGACGTCATCGAGGTCGCCACCGGCACGCGCGGCACGGCGGTCACGGTGCCCGCCGGCCAGGTCGTCCACCAGCCGTCCTGGCTGCCGAACGGCGCCGACCTCGCCTACCACCTCTTCCGCTCGGGCGCCAACGAGCTGGCCGGCACCGCGGGCGCCCTCGTCACCGGCGAGGAGGTCTTCCCGTTCCGTGCCCGCTTCGCCCCTGACGGACGCTTTTACTACACCTCCGCGGGCGCCATCAAAGTGCGCCGGCTCGATTCCACGTCCGTCGGCATGGTCGGATTCACCGCCGCGCTCACCACGACCACTCCGAAGTACCAGAAGAGGGTCCGCGTGTTCGACGAGCCGGGGTCGTTCCCCGTCATCGGGATCGGCAGCCCGGCGGTCTCCCCCGACGGTTCCGCCATCGCCTTCCGCGCCCTCAACGACATCTACCTGATGCGCGGCGGCGGCACCCCTGAACCGCTCTTCCGCGACCGCTGGTGGAAGGCCGACCCGGACTTCTCCCCCGACGGGCGGCGGCTGGCGTTCGTCACCGACCGCACCGGCACGCTCAACGTCTGGGTGCGCGACCTGGGCACCGGCGCCGACCGGCAGGTGACCCGGCTGACCGACTCCGCCGCCCTGTCGGTCCGCTGGTCGCCGGACGGCCGGGAGATCGCCTACCTCGACCAGGACGGCGCCCTGTGGGTCGTGGACGTCTCCACCGGCGACCTCCAGAAGATCTACGACGCCACCTTCGAGCCGGGCCGCCCGACCTGGTCACCCGACGGCCGGACGCTGGCGATGGCCGCGGTGGTGCCGTACTCGCGACGCTACCGGGAAGGGCTGTCCAAGATCCTGCTCGTCGACCGGGCCACGGGCGCCGGCACGTACGTCGACCCCGCGCCGCACCGGTCCCTCCAGACCCGCGGCGACGACGGTCCCGTCTGGTCCCCCGACGGCACCATGCTGGCGTTCGCCATGGAGTCGCTCCTGTGGGTGCTGCCCGTCGACAGTTCCGGACGGCCCACCGGCGCCGCCCGTCAGGTCACCCGGGAGGTCTCCGACGCCCCCGTCTGGGTCGGCGACTCGGCCACCCTGCTCTACCTGAACGAGGGGCGTCTCAAGAGCGCGCGCCTCGACGGCGGGCCCGCGCGGCCGATCCCGATGCGGCTGACCTGGCGCAACGACCCCGGCCCCGACCAGGTCGTCATCCACGCGGGCCGCATGTGGGACGGCGTCTCCGACCACGTCGCCCACGACGTCGACATCCTCGTACGAGGCCAGCGCATCACCGCGGTCGAGCCGCACCGGGACGGCAGGCCCGGCACCCTGATCGACGCCCGGGACGGATTCGTCATGCCCGGCCTGATCGACATCCACCACCACCGGGAGATGCAGGGCTACGCCTACGGATCGCGGCAGGGTCCGCTGTGGCTCGCCCTGGGCGTCACCACGACGCGCTCGCCCGGCTCACCCGCGTACCACATGGTCGAGGAGCGGGAGTCGGTGCAGTCCGGCGCCCGGCTCGCGCCGCGCTACCTGGGCACCGGCGAGGCCATCGACGGCGCGCGCGTCTACTACAACTTCATGCGCCCGACCTACAGCCACGACCAACTGCTGCTCGAACTGCGGCGGGCCGCCGCCCTCGACTACGACCTGCTGAAGTGCTACGTGCGGCTGCCGGTCGCCTGGCACCGCGAGGTCATCGAGTGGGCCCACCGGCGGGGCAGGCCGGTCAGCTCGCACTACCACTATCCGGCGATCGCCATGGGCGGCGACCAGACCGAGCACGTCGGCGCCACCAACCGGTTCGGCTACTCGCGCACCGTCACGAACGTCGGGTCCGCCTACTCCGACGTCATCTCCATGTTCAACGCCTCGAAGATGGCCAGAACCCCCACCCTGTTCACCTCCTCGATCCTCTACCGGGAGGACACCTCGCTCGTCACCGACGAACGGGTGCGCCGGCTCTACCCGAACTGGCGGATGGCCCAGCTCCGGGCGACGGTCACCACGGTGCAGAACGCCGACCCCGCGGCGGTCCAGGTGACCCGGACGAACCTCGCCAACCAGGTCGCGCAGCTCACGGCGATGATCCGCGGCGGCGGGGTGGTCACCGCCGGCACCGACGCGCCGATCGACCATCTCGGGGTCAGCCTGCACATGAACCTGCGCGCCATGGTCAGGTTCGGCCTGACCCCGCGCGAGACGCTCACCGCCGCGACCAGCGCGTCCGGGGCCCACCTCGGCCTCCCGCTGGGCAGGATCGCCAAGGGCATGTACGCCGACCTGGCCATCGTCCGCGGCGACCCGCTGTCCCGCATCGAGGACGCGGCCAATGTCACCGCCGTCGTCGTCGGCGGCAGGCACCACACGGTCGAGCGGCTTCTCGCGCCCTACCCGTCCGCCACCACCACCGACCAGGCGACGCCCGCCGCTTCGGCCGCCTCGGGCAGGGTCAGGGACCGCGTCCCCGTCCATCCGAGCACGGCGGGCCACTGGTGGAACGAGCCCGTCCACCTTCAGGCGGCCCGCACCGCCTGCTGCGACGGCCACTGAGCGGGGAATGTCCGTTAGGCCGACCCCGGTCGGCCGTTCGGCCGATCAAGATCAAACGCACGGAACCCTAGCGTCGGTGACGACATCATCAGAAAAGGGGGCTTTCTGTGCGTGCACGAAAGATCGTGACAGCCGTCGCCGCGAGCGCGACCCTGGTGGCGGGGCTCGCGGTCACCGGCCAGGCGTCGGCGGCCGTCACGGGTGACGCCCGGGCCGGTGACGCGACCCGGTTCCACCGCCAGACGCTCGACTGGCACCGCTGCCGGACCGGTCGCGGCGACGAGATCGGCGAGGCTCTCGACGCGGCGGGGGCCCAGTGCGCCGAGGTCACCGTCCCGCTGGACCACCGCAGGCCAGGAGGGCGGACCGTCTCGGTGGCGATCTCACGGATCAAGGCGACCGACCCCGCCGCGCGCCGGGGCGTCCTGCTGATCAACCCCGGCGGTCCGGGCGGGAGCGGGCTGCCACGGCCGCTGCTCGGCCGGCTCATGCCCGAGGTCGCGGCCCGGTACGACCTGATCGGGATGGACCCGCGCTTCGTCGGCCGCAGCACGCCGATCCGCTGCCGGTGGACGACCGACACCCCCACCCGGTCGGCCGGCCCGACCCGCCGCACCTTCGACGAGAGCGTCACGCTCATGAAGGAGCTGGCCGACGGGTGCGCCAAGGGCGGCCGCGACCTGCTGCCGTACGCCTCCACCCGCAACACCGCCCGCGACATGGACGTCATCCGCGCCGCCCTCGGCGAGCCCAGGCTGTCCTATCTCGGCTACTCCTACGGCACCTACCTGGGCGCGGTCTACACGCAGCTGTTCGGCTCACGGGCCGACCGGTTCGTGCTGGACAGCGCGGTCGGCCCGGACGTCTACGGCCCCGACCTGCTGTCCGCGAACGGCCCGGCGATCGACGCCGCGCTGGGGAACTGGGCCGCCTGGGCCGCCGCCCGCGACGCCGAGTACGGCCTGGGCGGCACCCGGGCCGACGTCCTGGCCACCGTGGAGCGCGTCGACCGGGCCGCGGCCCGCCGCCCGCTGCGGGTCGGCGCGTACCGGATCGACGCCCATCACGTCCCCTACCTGCTGTTCGTCCGCCTCTACGACGACAGCGCCAAGGCGTACGCCGGCTTCGCGGCGGAGGTGCGGACGCTGGCCGGCGCCGCCCGCGGCGAGGCGGTCACCGTCCCGGCGTCGCTGAAGGAGACCCTCGACGGCCTGTTCACCGGCTCGGGGCCGGCCGAGGACCGGGCCGGCACCCCGATCCTGTGCGCCGACCGGGCCGCCTCCCGCGACGTGGAGGGCTACTTCCGCGACATCCAGGCCCACCGCGCGGACGAGCCGCTGTTCGGGCCGATGACCCGCAACCTCAGCCCCTGCTCCTTCTGGCCGTCCGCCCCCGTGGAGGCGCCCACCAGGCTCGGCAACGACGTCCCGATGCTGGTCGTCGGCGCCGACGGCGACCCCGTCACCCCGTTCCCCGGCCAGCGGGCGATGCACCGGACGCTGACCGGCTCCCGCATGGTCACCCTGCGCGGCGCCTTCCGCCACGGCGCCTACCTCGCCGCGGGCGACACCTGCGTGAACACCACGGTCAACCGCTACCTGGTGGACGGCGTCCTGCCCGGCCGCGACACCACCTGCGACAAGGCGGACGCACAGTAAGCCTTGCGGTTCAGCCGGAGCGGGCGCGGTCGCAGCGGGCCAGTTCGGCACGCAGGTCGCGGCGGAGAGCCCGGTCCAGGCCGGGCTGGGCGAGCGCGTCGGTGAAGTCGCGGGCCGCCTCCTCCCAGCGGCCGAGCCGGGCCAGCGCGGTGCCCCGGTTGTAGCGCGGCTCGGGCGCGGGCGACAGCGCCACCGCCCGGTCCAGGTCGGCCACGGCGGCGGTCACCTCACCACGCTCGAAGCGCACGGCGGCGCGGTTGGTCCACGCCTCGACCAGCGTCTCGTCACCCTCCAGGGCCTGGGTGAACAGCTCCTCGGCCGGCTCGCCGCGCTCGGAGCGGATCAGGCCGAGCGTGCACAGCAGCGCCGGCTCCTTGGGGGCCAGCGCGAGGCCGGCCAGCGCGTCGCGTTCGGCGGCGTCCAGCGCGCCGCGCTCCAGGTGGGCGTTGACCAGGGCGATCCGGGCGTCCAGGTGGCCGGGGTCGATGGCGAGCGCGCGCCCCAGGTCCTCGCGGGCCCGCTCGTCGCGGCCGCGTTCCAGGAGGAGCACGGCGCGGTTGTAGTACGCCTCGGGCAGGTGCGGTCCCAGGCGGATGGCGGTGCCGTAGTCCTTGATCGCGGCCTGGACGCGTCCGGCCGCGCGGTGCAGGGCGGCCCGGTCCACGTAGTACTCGCTGTTGTCCGGGTCGTGGGCGATCACGCCGTCGAGGTCGGCCAGGGCCCGCGCCGGGTCGCCGAGAGCCAGGTGCACCTGGGCGCGGTTGTGGCGCAGGCGGGCCAGGTGCTGCGGGTGCTCGCCCGGCGCCAGCACCGCCGTCAGCCTGGCCAGCCCGTCGTCGATCAGCCGCAGCGCCTCGGCGGGCGCGCCGGCCTTGGCGTCCAGCAGGGCCAGGCCCTGCTCGTAGAAGACGGTAGAGATCACCTGGTGGCGGGGGTCGTCCACGTCTTCGGCCAGCCGGAGCGACTCCTCCAGCCAGTGTCGTGCCTGCCCGGGGTCCTGGCGGGCGGCCGGAAGGTGGCGGGCGTACAACATGGCGGTGGCGTACGCGGCGGACATGTTGATCTTTGGGTCGCCGGTGGCCGCGCGGGCCTCGTCGTAGAGTGCGAGCGCCTCTTCCGCGCGCTCCAGCGCCGCGAGCGCGGTGGCCAGGCCCGTGGTGCAGGCCCACCACTGCCGCAGGTCGCCTTCGGGGGTGACGATGGCGCGTCCGTGGGCGGCGACGCGGGCCGCGTGGTGGTAGAAGCCGCGGGCCAGGCCGTCGCCGAGCGCGGCGCGGACGGCGTCCGGGTCCGTGGGCAGCGGCGGGGGCTCGGCGCGGCCGTCGTCGCGCAGGTCAAGGCGCAGCGGGGTGGAGGCGATCCGCGGGAGCAGGGTGTCCAGCAGTTCGGCGGTGGTCTCGTCGGCGTGCGCGACGTGCTCGAAGGTGACGGTGACCGGGCGGCGCAGGGTGCCGGCCCAGGAGGCGGCGAACTCCGCGGCGCCGTACGCCAGGCAGGCGGTGCGGCGGGCCGGGTGGAACCTGATCGGCTCCTCCTCGGCGGCCGGCCGGGCCGTACGGTCGAGCCAGGGGGCGATCGCGTACAGCTCGACCCGGTGAGGGGCGGCCAGGCGCGGACGGTCGGCGGCGATCTCGGCGAGGAAGCCGGAGACCCCGGCGTAGGGCCCGTGCCCGCGATGGCAGTCGAAGCGGTTCACGGCAGGTCCGGAGACCGCAGGGGCGGGCACCCGAGGGCGCCCGCCGTCTTGGCACCTACCAGCACCACTCGATCCAGAGCCGGCGGGCACCGGACATCAGGCGCTGCGTGCTCTTGCGGCGGATGGTCATCTTCTTCATGGGCGCCTCCCGGGGGTGTGATCCACTTCAGGATGCCCAGAGCATAAACCGGCTTGTCCGAAATGAGTAGACCATCCGGTATTAAAGATGATCTGGCGTCGAAGGCCGCGGAAAGTGAAGCAGCGATCTTGTCGGTGGGGCGATCTATCGTCCCGGCCATGACTTCAGCGACGCAGGCGTACACGTACGCCGCGCCCTCCTCCCTCGTCGACGGCCGGCTCGGTCTGGCGACCTCCGGCGGCCGGGCCCTGTCCGGCCCGGCCGTGGCCCCCCGGTTCTTCAGCGGCGTGGTCACGCAGGCCGCCCCCGCCGCCGCGGCCCTGCTCGGCGTCGCCGACGTGGCGCTGGCCCGCTACCACCAGCCGCAGTCGCGGCCCGGCTGGGTACGCGACCCGGTGGTGACGTGCAACGGCGACCGCCTGCGCTTCGAGTCCTTCTCGGCCTGCGGCGGCGTGTACGCCCGGCTCGACCTGCTGGACGGCGCGCTCGACGGCGAGGTCTTCGACCGGGGCACCACCAACGTCGACGTCAACGCGCCGCTGCGGGAGGCGCTGGCGCGCATCGGCACGCGCGACCCGCTGCACCTGGGGGTGGGCCTCGACGAGCTGGTCGTGACCACGACGGACGGCGCGGTGGTGGAGAAGAAGGTGCCGCTGCCCGAGCGCTGGCTGCGCGGGTTCGCCGAGGTGCAGGTCATCGCCTCGGGCATGGACCAGCGCGGCGAGCTGGCCGGCATGGCGGCGGTGCGGTTCCTGCGCGGGCTGCCCAAGAAGGGCACGGTGTGGGTGGCGCAGTCCGGGCGCGACCTGAAGGTCTCCCAGCACCAGGTATCCGGCTCGGTCCAGCTCGCCGGCCCCAACCGGCTCGGCACCCTCCTGCCGCTGCTGCGCTTCGCGAAGTCCCTGCGGGTGTACGGCCCGCCCGACGCCGCCTCCAGCGCCTGGGAGCTGGAGCTGCCCGGCATGCGCTACACGCTCACCCTCTCGCCCGAACGCTGGCGCGGCTTCTCCGGCGAGGGCGCGGTGCTCGACGACCTGGCCACCGACGAGGCCGAGAACGACGCCGACGTGGTGGGCATGCTGCTCAACTTCGAGCCGGAGATCGAGATCGGCCTGCTGGCCGACCGCGCCGGCATCCCCGCCGACCGGGTACGTGCCGCGCTGACGCGGCTCGGCGTCGCCGGCCGGGTCGGCTACGACCTCTCGGAGGCCGCCCACTTCCACCGCGAGCTGCCCTACGACAAGGACAACGTGATCCTGCTCAACCCGCGGCTGGCCAAGGCGCGCAAGCTGGTCGAGGCGGGCGCGGTGCACCTCGAAGGCGAGTCGGCCACCGTCCGCACCTCGGGCGGCACCCGCCGGGTCTCGCTGGCCGACGGCTCCTGCACCTGCGAGTGGTGGTGGGACCATCGCGGCTCCCGCGGGCCCTGCAAGCACGTGCTGGCCGCCCGGATCGTCGCCCGCGCCGCCGTGGAGGTCTCCCGATGACCCTCTGGACGGAGATCCTCGACCTGATCACCCGCAACCAGGTCGCCCGCCTGGCCGACCGGCTGGGCACGATCACCGAGCAGGAACGCGCCGAGCTGGGCGGACGGCTGCCCGGCTTGGTCAAGGAGCTGCGCCAGGCCCGCACCGAACGGCTGCGCGCCGAGCACCCCGACGACGTCGAGGGCGTCGAGGAGATGGCCTCCTGGGAGGTCGGCGACCTGCTCGACACCGTGGCCGGCGCGCTGCTGCTGACCGGCGTCGGCGTCATCACCGGCCCGGCCGCCGCCGTGGCCTGGATGACCGGCCGCGACGTCAACCGCCGCTGGGCCAGGGAGCCCAACGTCGCCCAGGTGTGCCGGTTGGCGGCCACCCGGCCCCTGGAGTGGCGGCGCGACGTCGCGGTCCGGCTGGCCCGGCGGGTGCGCCGTCCCGCCGACCGCATCGCGCCGCTGGCCGTGGCGCTGCTGCGCGAGTCCGGGGCCGTGCCGCCCGACCACGACCCGCTGGTGGCCGCCTGGCTGACCGTCCCGAGCGTGCCCGGCGACCCGCTGACCCCCGTGCTGCTGCCGCGCGTCTTCGACGCCGACGGCGCGGGCCGTGCCCTCCGCGACGAGCGGCTGGAGCCCCGGCCCAGCCGCTGGCTGGCCGCCGCCGCCCGCGAGCTGCCCAGGGAGCAGGCGCTCGACGGTTGCGTGAGCCGGTTCCTGCGCGGCGGCGAGGCGCAGGACCTACGTTTCTTCGTCCGGCTGCACACGCTGCTCGACCCCACGCCCGCGGAGTCCGCCGCCCGTCTGCGCGACTACCTGCGGCTGTTGCCGTCGGCCCCGGGCACGGTCGCCGAGCTGGCCGCCGCGCAGGTGCGCGGGGCGATGCCGCTCGACCACGCCGACCTGGTCGAGGCGGTCGACGCGCTCACCTTCCGGGCCGAGGCCAAGCTCGCCACCCTGGGCCTGCGCTGGCTCGACCAGGCGATCCGGGCCACGCCGGAGACGGCCGCCGACTTCGTGACCGCGCTGACCACGGCCTACGCGCACGCGTCCTTCGACGTGCGCAACCGCGCGGTCGAGCTGACGCTGCGGCACGCCGCCCTGTTCGCCGACCACGCCGAGGCGATCCTCGACGGCGTCCGCGCGCTCCCCGCGGATCTGGGCGCGAAGCTGGCCGGGCGGTTCGGCGGGGACATACCGGTCGAGGAGCTGCTGGAGCGCAAGGAGTTCCCGCCGCTGCCCGAGCCGCCCGAGGCGCGGCGCTTCCCCGAGCCGTCGGTCTTCCCCGACCACCACGAGCCCTGGATCGAGCAGGAACGCTGGCTGGCGGCCTTCGTCACCGGCGCCGCCGGCGACCGGGCGGCACTGCGCCACGATCTCAGGGGCCACGCCGAGCAGGTCCACACCTACTGGCGGACCGACAAGGTGCGCCTCGACCCCGACAGCTGGCAGGCGGCGCTGTCCGCCGAGCTGGTCACCCCGGGCAGCGTGCCGGAGGTGCCGCCGATCCGGCCGGAGAAGTTCTGGGACCAGGCGAGCCACTCCCTGAGGGCGCGCGTCCTCACCCGTGGCGAGGATCCCGCCGCGCAGCCGCCGCAGTCCCGGCGGATCATGGTGGGCGGCTTCCACCGGCCCGGCCGCTACCTCGACGACGACGCCCCGCTGCGCGCCTTCTTCATCACCTGGACCAGCGACGACGGCCCCGGCAACGCGGTGGCCCACGAGGGCGACCGGCAGGTCTCCTTCGCCGGAGGCCGGATCCACCTGAACGACCCCGACCCTCTCCACCCGGTCCAGGCCAGGCCCGGCATCCAGTACGACGACTCCGCGAAGGCCATGCCGGACCACATCCTTGAGCACGCCTACGAGCGCATGGCCGAGTTCGGCGTGCGGCCCGCCCGGATCGCCGCGATGCGGGCGGGTGACCAGGTGCCCCCGCCGGGCCCCGACGAGCCGCTGGTGCAGGTGACCGTCGTCTTCGTCCCGCCGCGGCTGCGTTCGTACATGCCCCATGAGCTGCCCGAGCAGGACGAGTGGCGGCGGCGCAACCGGCTGCCCCACGCCCATCGTGTCTCCCCGCCCCACGACTTCCTGCTGCACCGCCACGCCGAACTCGCCGAGGCCCTCCGGACCGGCACGCTGCCGCCGGTGCTGCTGGCCACGCCGACCTGGACGAGCGGCCACCTCGACCCCGACGTGCTGATCGACCGGCTGGAGACGTGCGCCGCCGCCGGCGTCGAGCCGCTGCCGGCCGACCTGGCGCAGGCGCTGCTGCGGCTGCCCCGGGGCGCCCACCCGGCGGCGGCCGAGCGGGCCGCCAAGGTCGAGTCGGAGGCGGCCGGGTCCGCCGCCCGCTGGCTCGCCGGCGACGGCCTGGCCGACCCCGAGTGCGGCCACGTGTGGCGTCACATGACAGGCGCGTCCATGGTCGACTTCGGTGACGGCGAGCCGGAACACTTCACCGAGGTCAGACTGCGGCCCGTGCTGCGGCTGACGGCCCCGACCGGCCATCGGCTGATCGACGAGGTGCTGCTGCGCGAGCCGTCCGACTCGACCGGCGAGTCCGGCCACACGGTCGGCGCGTGGCCCGCCATGCTGCCCTCGCACCGCGAGGTCGTGGCCGTCAACTTCCTGCCCTACCTGTTGCACGGCCACTGGGGGGTGTGGAGCGCCCCGGCGGCGCTCGCCGGCCTGGAGATCGCCCAAGGGCCGATGGGCGAGCCGACGGCGGTGATCCTCGCCTTCCTCCTGGCCGGCGGCGTGCCCGGCGTGACCCGGCAGATCCTGAACCTGGCCGCCAGGGGAGAGCTGCCCGCCGAGGCGATCGGCCGCCAGCTCGCGCTGGTGCTGCGCCGCACCTGGCAGGAGACCCGCCCCGCCATCGCGGCCCTGACCGCGCTGGCCGAAGCCGGCGGCCACCACGAGGTGTGGCGCATCCTGCTGACCCTGCTGCCCGGGATGCTGCCCGGCGAGGGGCGCCGCGTCACGGCGACCCACACCGCGCTCGTCGCCTTCGCCGCCGACGTCGCGCACTGGACCGGCGCGCGCGGGGAGATGCCGGTCATCGCCGAGTACGCCCGCGGCCGCCGGACGACCCGCTTCGCGCACGAGTGCCGGCGCCTGCACGCCCAGCTCACCGGAGCCACCTCGTGACCGCCGACGACGTCCGCACCGAGATCAGGAACCTCGTGCTCGCCCGCGACACCGAGGGCCTGGCGGCGCGGCTGCCGACGCTCACCGGCGACGAGCGGGCCGCCGTCGCCGCCGAGCTGCCCGGCCTGCTCGCCGAGGTGCGCCCCCGGCTGGCCGCCATCGGCTGGGACGGCTTCGCCTGGACCGCCGACGGCCACGCCGCCCGCCTGTCCGAGGCGCTGAGGATGACGGGCGCGGCGACCGTTCCCGGCCCGGCCGGCGCCGCCACCTGGCTGACGAAGCGCGACCTCAATCCCCGCGGGACCGACGCGCCGAGCCCGCACCGGCTGGTGAAGGCGCTCTCCGGCCGCCCGGCGGCCTGGCGGGCCGATCTGGCGGCCCGGATCGCACGCCGCGTCCGCCGTCCCGACGACCGGATCGTGCCGCTGGCCCTGGAACTGCTGCGCGACGGCGCGACCACCCCGCCCGACCACGAACCGCTGGTGGCGGCCTGGTTGTCGGCGGCGGCCGTGGCCGAGGACCCGCTGACGCCGCACCTGCTTCCGCGGATCTTCGAGGCGGCCGGCGCGGGCCGGGCGCTGGCCGGCGAGACGCTCACCCCGAAGCCGTCCCACTGGCTGGCCCTGACCGCCCGCGCGCTGCCGCGCGAGCAGGTCATCGCCGGCTGCGTGCGCCGGTTCCTGCTCGGCGGCGACGCGCGTGACCTGCGGTTCTTCGTCCGGCTGCACACGCTCGTGGCGCCTGCGCCGGAGGAGTCGGCCGGGCTGGTGCGCGACTACCTGCGGCTGCTGGCCGCCGCGCCGGGCCCGGTGGCCGAGCTGGCCTGGCAGCAGGTACGCCGGGCGCGCCTCGACCCGGCGGACGCCGCCGAGGCCGTCGAGGTGATGACGTTCCGCCAGGAGGCCAAGCTCGCGGTGAAGGGCCTGACCTGGCTCGACCGCGATCTCGGCCGCCATCCCGAACGCGTGGCCGACCACGTCACCGCGCTGACCAACGCGTACGCGCACGCCTCCCACGAGGTGCGCGACCGCGCGGTGGCCCTCACCCTCAGGCACGCCGCCCACCTCCCCGACCCCGCCCCGATCCTGGAGGGCGCCGAACTGCTGCCCCCGGCCTCGGCCCGGCGGCTCCGCGAGCGGTTCGTCGAAGGCTGGACCGGCGACTTCACCCCGGGCCGGCTGCCGGAGCCCGTCGTGCCCGGCCCGTTCCCCGCGTCCGGCCCGCACGGCGGCCCGCACGGCGGGCCGCCGGGGGAGATCGGCTGGATCGGCGTCGAGGCGTGGCTGGCGGCGGTCGTCCGGGAGGCGCACGCGCATCCGGGCACCCTGCGGGAGAGGCTGGCCCGGCGGTTCGGCGAGGATCTGCGGCCGGTGCTCTACGACGCGCCGTCGTGGGAGTCCCCTCGTGACTGGTGCACCGCGCTGGCCAGGGAGCTCGTCAACCCCGGCGAGGACCCGGGGCCGCCCGGGTCACGTCCGCGGCGCCGGGTCCGCCCCGACCCGGCCGGCGATCTCGGGCACACCCTGTACGACGGCATGGTGACCCTCGCGGCCACGGCCTTCCGGCTGTTCCCCGCCCTGCGCACGATGGTCCCGATCCACGAGCTGCCCGCCGACGTGCGGGCGGACCTCCTCCGGACGGACGACGCCGAGCCCGACCTCCACGACCTCTACGCCCCCGGCGCGCGGCCCGCGTCCGCCGGTTGGAGCCGCCTCCCCCACCAGCGGAATTGCGCCCACCCGCACGCCTTCCTCCTGGCCCGCCTCGACGAGCTGCTGAGCGCGGCGAAGGCCGGAGCCCTGCCCCCGGTCCTGCTGGCCACCCCCACCCGCGCCGACGGCCACCTCGCCCCCGAGACCCTGCTCACCCGCCTGGCCGGGTACGCGGACTCCGGTCGCGAACCGCTGCCGCTGGATCTGGAGCAGGCCCTGCTGCGCCTTCCGCCCGGCCCCGCCCCCGACCTGGCCGCACGCGCGAAGGGCCTCGGTTCGGCGGCCGGCGCGGTGGTGGCCCGCTGGTTCGAGCGCGGCGCGCCGCCGCCTCCGGAGGTGGAGCTGACCTGGAGCCTCGACCTCGGGCCTCACGGCGACCGGGGGCTCGGCCCCCAGGTGAGCTGGCGGCCCGTGGAGCCCACCGGTCTCGCGCACCTCGACGCCCTGCTGACCGCGCCGTCCGGGACACGTCCGTCCCGGCGCGCGTCACGGCGGTTCTGGCCGGGCATGATGCCGCACCACCGGGAGCTCGTGGCGGCCCATCTGGCGATCGGACTGACCGGCCGCTTCGACCCGCCCGACCTCACGATCGACGACCTGCGCGGCCTCGCGTCGGCCGAAGGCGCGTCCGGCCCGGCCACGGCCCTGGTCCTGGCCTACTTCCTCACCCTGGAGGGCGACGACGCGGTGCCTCCGCTGCTTGAGCTGGCGGCCAGGGGCGCGCTTCCCGCCGCCGAGACGGGCCGCCTGCTGGGCCTGCTCGGCCGCCGCACCCGCCACGAGACCGACCCGGCGCTGCCCTCACTGGAACTGGCCGCCAAGCAGGGCGCGCACGCCGAGGTGTGGACGATCATGCGCCACCACCTGCCCGTCTTCCTCCCCCGCGAGGGCGAACGGGCCCGGCGCCCGCACACCGACGCCGTCGTGCTGGCCACCGACCTCGCCACGTGGGCGGGCGCGCGCGGCGAGATCCCGGAGGTGGCCGCCCACGCGGAGAGACGCGGCTCGACCTCGCTCACCCGCGCCTGCCGGAACCTCCACCGGGAGCTGACCCGGCCGACCTGATCGACCCGGCCCGGCCGAGGGTGACGGCCGAAGCGGCGCCGGGTCAGCTCCCGGCGCCGCTTCGGTGGTCCTGCCTGCTCAGCCGGCCACCAGCTCGTAGCCCGCCTCTTCGACGACGTCCCTGATCCTGGCGTCGTCGAGGGCGTCGGCCGAGGTGACGGTCACCTGTCCCGTGGCCAGCTCGACGTCGACCGAGGAGACCCCGGCGACCTTGCCGATCTCGGTCTTGACGGTGCCCGCGCAGCCACCGCAGGTCATCCCGGACACCGTGTAGGTCTTCGTGCTCATCGCCTCGCTCCTCTCGTAAATACCCCTGCCGGGTATGTGACGAAGAGAACGTACGCCCGATCACCACGAAAGGCAAGCCATACGGAGGAGGGGTATGTGAGACGCGCGTCACATTGCCTCAGGGATACCCCCTACCGGTATGGTGCCTCGCATGAGAATCCTTGGCAAGATCATTGTTGTCGGCGCCTCGCTGGCGGGGCTGCGGGCCGTCCAGACCCTGCGCCGCGAGGGCTTCGACGGCGAGCTCACGCTGGTCGGCGCCGAGGCGCACGTGCCGTACAACCGGCCGCCGCTGTCCAAGAGCGTCCTGCGCGGCGACGAGGACGTCACGCTCCCCGGTGCGGAGGAGCTCGGCGAGGAGTGGCTGCGCGGCAGGCGGGCCGTACGCCTGGACGCCGCGAATCGCACGGTCGTCCTCGACGACGGCACCGAGCTCGGCTACGACGGCCTGGTCATCGCGAGCGGCGCCCGTCCCCGGCGGCTCGACGGCGTGCGCACCCTGCGCACCATCGAGGACGCCCTGGCCCTGCGCGCCGAGCTGGACTCCGGCCACGAGCACGTGCTCGTCATCGGGGGCGGGTTCATCGGGGGCGAGGTGGCGTCCACGGCCAGGCAGCTCGGCCGCAAGGTCACCCTGGTCGACTCCGGGCCGCACCCCATGCACGCGGGCCTCGGCGCGGAGGCGGCGCGCTGGCTGGCCGGGCACCACGAGCGCAACGGCGTCGAACTCGTCACCGGCACCCGCGTCACCGACGTGACCGACGGCCGGGTGCGTCTCGCCGACGGCCGCGTGCTGTCCGCCGACCTGGTCGTCGGCGGCATGGGCGTGACGCCCAACACCGAATGGCTGGAGGGCAGCGGCCTGGCCGTGGACGACGGCGTCGTGTGCGAGCCGACGCTGTACGCCGCCGGTTCGGCCGACGTCGTAGCGGCGGGCGACGTGGCCCGCTGGCCGCACCGCCTGTACGACGACGCCCTGATCCGCGTCGAGCACTGGTCCAACGCCAACGAGCAGGGCGCGGTGGCCGCCCGCAACCTCCTGGCGGGCCCCGAGCAGGCGCAGCCGTTCGCGGACGTGCCCAACTTCGCCACCCACGTGCACGGCGCCCGCATCCAGACGGCCGGCCTGCCGCACCTGGCCGACGAGGCCCGCGTCGTCGCCGGCAGCCCGGAGGAGGACCGCTTCGCCGTGGCCTTCGCCCGCGACGGCGTGCTGGTGGGCGCGGTCGCCGTCAACGCGCCGAAGGACCTGATCAGGCTCAAGCGATCCGTCGCGGCGCGCGAGGCGCTCTGACTACGACCGCGGGTAGCATGACCGGCATGATGCGTGGCCTTGGGGAGCTCGAATCCACGATCATGGACTGGATGTGGGCCAGGCGCCGCCCCGCCTCCGTCCGCGACGTCTTCGAAGACCTCAGGCAGCGGCGGACCATCGCCTACACCACGGTGATGACCGTGATGGACAAGCTGCACACCAAGGGCATGCTCCGGCGCGAGGCCGTCGGCCGCGCCTACGTCTACGAACCGGTCGCCTCCAAGGAGGCCTACACCGCCGACGTGATGCGCCGCGCGCTCGCGGGCAGCGGCAACCAGGCCGCCACGCTCGTGCACTTCCTCGAACGGCTCACCCCCGAGGAGGCGCAGGCCCTGGAGGCGGCCCTGCAGGTCTACCCGCACCGGGGCCGCCCCGCATGATCGCCGCCGCCGTCCTGGCCTGCTACACCGTGGTGGCGGCCGTCTGGCTGCCCGCGCTGGGGCGGCGGGCCGCCAAGTGGGCCGACCGCGCGCCCCGGCTGGCGATCGCGCTCTGGCAGGCGGGCGCGGCGTCGGTGGTCGCCTCGGCCGTCCTGGCCGCGCTGGCCTTCGCCGTGCCGGCCGAGGTCGTGGGGCACGGGCTGGCGGGGCTGTTCGAGGTCTGCGCCGGCATGCTGGGCGACGGTTCGGGCGTGACCCGGGTCGGGTCGGCGGCCATTCCGGCGGCCGCCGCGGTGGCGGCGAGGGTGGTCTGCTGCGGCGGGGTCGTCCTGGTGCGGGCCTCCGTCGAGCGTCGCCGGCACGCCGCCATGCTGCGGCTTCTCGGGCGGCGCGACGCCGAGCTGGGCGCGGTGGTGATCGATTATGACGAGCGGCTGGCGTACTGCGTGCCGGGCCGGCGCGCGCAGACGGTGATCACCACGAGCGCGCTGCGGGCCCTGACCCCGGAGCAGATCGCCGCCGTGCTGGAGCACGAGCGGGCGCACCTGCGCGGCCGTCATCATCTGGTGCTCGCCGGGGCCGAGGCCCTGGTCCGGGCGTTCCCCCGGGTGCCGCTGTTCGAGCAGGCCAGGACCGAGATCGC
Organism: Nonomuraea sp. NPDC049607; assembly: GCF_040675375.1. Lineage (NCBI taxonomy): Bacteria > Bacillati > Actinomycetota > Actinomycetes > Streptosporangiales > Streptosporangiaceae > Nonomuraea > Nonomuraea sp. NPDC049607. Next base: position 9,634 of record NZ_JBFAOV010000012.1, on the reverse strand, counting down.
CCGGCTGGTCGAGCTGCTCGCCGACGACGTCGCCGCCCGCCGCCACCCGCGCGCGCAGATCGCCGCGGCGCTGGTGAGCCTGGCCACCGGGCGCGCGCCCGCGTTCACGCTCGGAGCCGGCGGCGAGACGGCGCTCACCCGCGTACGCCGGCTGCTCGGCCCGGAGCAGCCGCTCCGCCGCCGTGAACGGCTGACCGGGCGGCTCCTGGTCAGCGCGCTGCTCGGCGGGCCCGGAGTGGTCGCGCTGGCGCCGGGGGTCGGCTCGTTCCTGGCCCATCACTGCCACTCGCTGTTCTCGCTCTGACCTACGACCACATCTAGTAGCCGACGCCACCCGAGCGCGTCCGGCCGCACGGCCACGCCCTGAGACGCCGCGACCACATCCCGCGGACCTCGGACTGCCGAGCCACACCGAAGAACCCTTGAACGAAGTTCTACTAACCATGATAGTAGAGTTACGAATCGGGCGAAATCGCCCCTATTTCCCTTCTTCGTCCACCAGGAGGCCCGCCCCTTGACCCGGACGCATACCCCATACCCCTACCCTGTGGAGCCACATCATGGACCATAGCGAACATCACCACCATCCGCCCGCCGCCACCTGGACCACGGCCGCGCAGGCGACCCTGCACTGCCTGACCGGGTGCGCGATCGGCGAGGTGCTCGGCATGGTGATCGGCACCGCGGCCGGCCTGTCCAACCTCGCCACCGTGATCCTGTCGGTGGCGCTGGCGTTCGTGTTCGGCTACGCGCTGACCATGCGCGGCGTGCTGCGCGCCGGGCTGGACTTCAGGTCGGCGCTGAAGGTGGCACTGGCCGCCGACACCATCTCGATCGCGCTGATGGAGGTGCTGGACAACACCGTGATGGTGACCGTGCCGGGCGCCATGGACGCCGGGCTGGCCGACTGGCTGTTCTGGGCGGCCCTGGCCGGGTCGCTGCTCGTGGCCTTCCTGCTGACCACGCCGGTGAACAAGTGGCTGATCTCCCGCGGCAAGGGTCACGCGGTGATCCACCAGTACCACCAGGGCCACTGAGAAGACCCGCCCCGGGCAGGCGATGAGCCGCCCCGCCCGTCGTCCGCACCTGCTCGGGACATGGACGGCGGGCCGGCGGCGGCCCCCCTGAAGCGCCGCCCCGATCCGCGCGCCGCACCGAATCTCCGAACAACCGCCCGTGGACTTGACAGATACCCCCCCGGTGTATGTATGTTCATCGCCAGATACCCCCTACAGGTATACAGCCGAACCGAGAAACCACCCGCATCCCCCACCGGGGTACGGCGTAACGCTGGAGAATGCTCATGTCCACACCATCTCCCCGGCGATGGACCGCCCTGGCCCTGATCGCCACGGCCCAGTTCATCGTCATCATGGACACGTCGATCATCGGCGTGGCCCTTCCCCGCATCCAGGAAGACCTCGGCTTCTCGCAGGAGAACCTGTCGTGGGTCTTCAACGCCTACGTCGTCGCCTTCGGCGGGCTCCTGCTGCTCGGCGGCCGGCTCTCCGACCTGTTCGGCGCACGCAAGCTGTTCGGCGCCGGCTGGCTGATCCTGCTCGCCGGCTCGCTCGTGGCCGGCATCGCCCCCGAGGTGTGGGTCGAGCTCACCGGACGTGCCGTCCAGGGCGTCGGCGCGGCCCTGATCGCCCCGTCCGCGCTCACCCTGCTGATGATGCTGTTCGGCCACGACCCCAAGGAGCTCACCAAGGCCCTCGCCCTCTACGGCGCGGCCGCCCCGGCGGGCGGCACCGCGGGCGTGTTCCTCGGCGGCGTCATCACCGAGTACCTGAGCTGGCCCTGGGTCTTCTACATCAACATCCCGATCGCCCTGGTCGCGCTGCTGGCCACCCGCCCCCTGATGCCGGCCGGCCAGTCCCAGCGCGGGTCCATCGACGTCTTCGGCGCGCTGTTCGTCACCGCCGGGCTCGGTGCCGCCGTGTACGCCATCGTCCGGGCGCCCGAGGTCGGCTGGGGCTCCGCCGAGACCTGGGGCGTGCTGGCCGCGGCCGTGGTGCTGCTCATCGCCTTCCTCGCCATCCAGGCCCGCCGCCGCGAGCCGCTGATGAGGCTGTCGATCTTCCGTACGCCGAACCTCGCCGCCGCCAACCTGACCCAGCTCCTGCTCGGCGGGGCCTGGATCCCGATGTGGTTCTTCCTCAACCTCTACCTGCAGCAGGTGCTCGGCTACAGCGCCTTCCCCAGCGGCGCCGCCCTGGTGCCGATGACCGTCCTCATCATGCTCGGCATGATCGTCCTGGCGCCGCGCGCCATCAACCGGTTCGGCCCGAAGGCCGTCACGGTGGCCGGCCTCGTCCTGCTCGCCGTCGGCATGGGCTGGCTGTCGCTGATCAGCCCCGAAGGCAGCTTCGCGGTGGACGTCCTGCCCGCCAGCCTCGTGGCCGCGCTCGGCATGTCGCTGGCCTTCATCCCCTCCCTCGGCACCGCGATCTCCTCCGCCCGTCCCGAGGAGGGCGGCCTCGCCTCCGGCATCGTCAACACCAGCTACCAGGTCGGCTCGGCGCTCGGACTGGCCGCCATGACGGCCGTCGCCGCCGCGAACGGCGCCGCCCAGCTGGGGAACCTGCCCGCGCTGACCGACGGCTTCTCCTCGGCCTTCGTGGGAGCCGCCGGGATCGCGGTGGCCGGCGCGCTGATCGCCGCGCTGACGCTGCGCTCGCGGGGCGCCGTGCACACCGAGGCCGCCGACGAGACCCCTGCCGCCGCCCGCGGCTGACCTCGACGCCCACAGCTCCGAAGGAGATCCCCATGTCCATCCTCATCGCCTACGACGGCTCGTCCGACGCCCGCCACGCCGTCGAGGAGGCCGCCCGGCTGTTCCCCAGCGTCTCCGCGGTGGTGCTCTACGCCCGTCAACCTCTGGAGAGCCTCGCCGCCCACCTCGAAGGGCATCCCGCCCTTGAAGATCTGCGGGACATCGACGCCAAGACCCTGGACGCCTCCGAGCGGCTGGCCGCCGAGGGCGCCGACCTGGCTCGCACCCTCGGGCTGAAGGCCGAGCCGCGGGTCGCCTCGGTCCCGGAGGAGGTGGTCGCCGCCACCATCGTCGCCGTCGCCGAGGAGATCGACGCCTCGCTGATCGTCCTGGGCTCCCGTGGCCGGCAGGGGCTGCGCGCGCTGCTGTCGGGCAGCACGTCCACCCACGTCATGCACGCCACCTCGCGGCCCACGCTGATCATCCCGTCGAAGCCGCTGGCCGACGCCCGCCGCGCCGCCGGGCATGGCGCGGCCCGCTGAGGCCGTCGGAAACGCCCGGCTCCCACGGGAGCCGGGCGTTTCCGCGTGCCGGTGAACGCGCTCGACGCCGCGTGCGTATCTCCAGACGAGCCGGAACGGCCGTCTGTTACGCCGGGTAGTACGCCCGAAAGGCCCACACTCAGGAAGACTTTCTGTACTATTCCGCCTCAGGCATGGAGACATACGAGGAGGCATCGTAGTGGTCGTGGCGACGAGGCTCGCGCGAGCGGCAGTGGCCGTGACACTGGCGGCGGTCGGGGCGCTCTCCGTCCCGGATGCCGCCTTCGCCGATCCGTCCCCCGCCAAGGCCAAGGCCAAGCTGGTGAAGCTGAACGAGCGGGCGGACGAGGTGGTCGAGCGGTACAACCAGGCGTCCGAGGCGTACAAGACGGCGAAGCGGAAGTTCGACGCGCTCAACGCCGAGGTCGAACGCAAGAACGCCCAGGCCGACCAGTTACGCAAGGATCTCGTCACGACGGCGGTCAGCGACTACCAGTCCGGCCCGATCACCAGCTGGGGCCGCCTCGTCGCCGAGGGCAGCCCCGAGACGGTGCTGAGCGGCATGGCCTCCCTCGAACAGATCTCCCAGGCCAGAGCGGCGAAGCTGGCCGCCTTCGCGGCGACCACCAAGGACCTGCGCGACCGGCGCGACCAGGCCAAGACCGTCCTCGCCGAGGCCGACACGGCGCGCGACAAGTTCCGCTCGGAGAAGGCCAAGGCCGAGAAGATGGTGGCGGAGCAGACCAAGCTCCTGCGCAAGCTCAACGCCTTCCGCAGCGGCGATCCCAACAGTACGGGGATCAGGTACACCGGCCCGGCCTCCGGAAGCGCCCGTGCGGCGTTGCAGTTCGCCTTCGCCCAGGTCGGCAAGCCGTACCGGTTCGGCGGCACGGGCCCCGGCTCCTACGACTGCTCCGGCCTCACCCAGGCCGCCTGGCGCACGGCGGGGGTCGCGCTGCCCCGCACGACCTGGACGCAGTGGTCGTGGGGCGCGGCCAGACGCGTCCCGCTCGACGCGTTGCAGCCCGGCGACCTGCTCTTCAGCAAGGGGCTGGGACACATGGGCATGTACGCCGGCAACGGCAAGATGGTCCACGCGCCCCAGACCGGGGACGTCGTCAAGGTGGTCGACCTCGACGACTACTGGCGCGCCCGGCTGCTCGGCGCGGTCCGCCCCTGACCGACGACGGCGGCCATCCGTTCGACGCCCTCGCCGACCCGGGCCGGCGAGGTGGCGAAGTTGAGCCGGACGAACCCGCCGCTGTCCGGGCCGAACCTCAGCCCTGCCGACAGGCCGACCCTGCCCTGCTGGAGGAACACCTGGGCGGGATCGTCGCCCAGGTCCAGCGGGCGGCAGTCGAGCCAGGCGGCATAGCCCGCCTGCGGCGGGTGATGGGCGACGGCGGGCAGGAGGTCGGCCAGGCGTCCGGCCAGCAGGTGCCGGTTGCCGTCGAGGGCGGTGATCAGCTGATCGAGCCAGGGGACGCCGTGCGTGAAGGCGGCCTCGGAGGCGAGCACGCCGAACAGTCCGGCACCCTCGCCGACCTCCTCGCGGATCGCCGCGACGTCGGCGCGGGCGTCCGGCCCGGGGACGGCCAGCGCGGCCTTGAGCCCGGCGATGTTCCACGCCTTGGACGCCGAGACGAAGGCGACGGAACGGGCCGCCGCCGGGCTGTCCAGGGACGCGAACGGGACGTGCCGGTGGCCGGCGTAGGTGAGGGGGGCCAGGACCTCGTCCGTGACGACGCGCACGTCATGGCGGTCGGCCAGCGCGGCGACCCTGGTCAGCTCCTCACGGGTGAGGACCAGGCCGGTGGGGTTGTGCGGGTTGCACAGCAGGTACGCCCGCGCGCCCGCGGCGAAGTCGCGCTCCAGCCGGTCCAGGTCGAGGCGGTGGCCGTCGGGCCCGGCGGCCAGCGGGTTGCGGACCACCTGGCGGCCGAGGTGTTCGAGCCAGGTGAAGAAGAGCGGGTGGCCGGGGGTGTTGACGACGACGCGGTCACCGGGTCCGGTGATGATCCGGAGGATCTCCACGACGCCCGACATGATGTCCGGGAGCACGCGTGCCCCGGCGGGGTCGGGGTGCCACCCGTACCGTTGCGCGGCGAAGCCCGCGAACGCCTCGGGCAGGCCTCCGGCCCGCGCGTAACCGGTGTCGCCGCGGCGGACGGCCGACGTCAGCGCCTCGGCGACGGGCTCGGCGAGCGGGGTGTCCATCTCGGCGATGCGCAGGGGAAGGACGTCGGGAGGGAACTCGCGCCACTTGACGCTGTGCCGCCGGCGCAGTTCCTCGGTGGTGAGCGCGGTGAGGATGTCGTCCGGGTTGGTGGTCAACGGGGGTCCTTCCTGTGCAGATGATCAGAGCCTAGGCCGGACCGTTCCACTCCCCGGCGGCGGGGCCGAGCGCGGGAACGCGGAAAGGGCTCCGGGCGGGGTGCCCGGAGCCCTTTCCTGGGGTGTTCACTTGAAGCGGCGCAGCCGCAGGCTGTTGCTCACCACGAAGACGCTGGAGAAGGCCATCGCGGCCCCCGCGATCATCGGGTTGAGCAGGCCGAGCGCGGCCAGCGGCAGGGCGGCCACGTTGTAGGCGAAGGCCCAGAACAGGTTGCCCTTGATCGTGCCGAGCGTCCGGCGCGACAGCCTGATCGCGTCGGCGGCCACCCGCAGGTCGCCGCGGACCAGGGTCAGGTCGGAGGCCTCGATCGCGGCGTCCGTGCCGGTGCCCATGGCCAGGCCCAGGTCGGCCTGGGCGAGCGCGGCCGCGTCGTTGACGCCGTCGCCGACCATCGCCACGACCTTGCCCTCGCCCTGGAGCTCCTTGACGACGTCGACCTTGTCGGCGGGCAGCACCTCGGCGATCACCTCGTCGATGCCGACCTCGGCGGCCACGGTCCTGGCCACGGCCTCGTTGTCGCCGGTCAGCAGGACGGGCGTGAGCCCGAGCGCCCGGAGCTGGCTGATGGCCTCCTTGCTGGTGGGCTTGATCACGTCGGCGACGACCAGCACCGCGCGGGCCCTGCCGTCCCAGCCGACCGCCACGGCGGTCCTGCCGTCGGCCTGGGCGGCGTGCAGAGCACGTTCCAGGTCGGGTGACAGGTGCTGCGACCACTCCTCCAGCAGCCTCGGGCGGCCGACCAGGACCGCGTGGCCGTCCACGACGCCCTGGACGCCGAGGCCCTCGACGTTCGCGAAGTCCTCGGGGGTGGGCAGGTCGCCGACGCGGGCGGCGGCGCCCTTGGCGACGGCCTGGGCGATCGGGTGCTCGGAGGCGTGCTCCAGGGCGCCCGCCAGGCGCAGCACCTCGGCCTCGTCCTCGCCCTCGGCCAGGTGCACGCCGGTGAGCGTCATCCGGCCCTCGGTCACGGTGCCGGTCTTGTCCAGCACCACCGTGTCGATGCGGCGGGTGGACTCCAGCACCTCGGGGCCCTTGATCAGGATGCCGAGCTGGGCGCCCCTGCCGGTGCCGACCAGCAGCGCCGTCGGGGTGGCCAGGCCGAGCGCGCACGGGCAGGCGATGATCAGCACGGCGACCGCGGCGGTGAAGGCCGCGCCGACGCCGTCGCCGGTGCCGAGCCAGAAGCCCAAGGTGCCGAGGGCCAGCGCGATCACGATCGGGACGAAGATGCCGGAGACACGGTCGGCCAGGCGTTGCACCTGGGCCTTGCCCGTCTGGGCGTCCTCCACCAGCTTGGCCATCTGGGCGAGCTGCGTGTCCGCGCCGACCCGGGTGGCCCGCACGACCAGCCGGCCGCCCGCGTTGACGGTCGCGCCGGTGACCGCGTCGCCGGGCCGCACCTCGACGGGCACGGACTCGCCGGTCAGCATCGAGGCGTCCACCGCGGAGGTGCCCTCCTCGATCACGCCGTCGGTGGCGATCTTCTCGCCCGGCCGCACCACGAACCGGTCGCCCACGGCCAGCCGGTCGCTGGGGATGCGGGTCTCCACGCCGTCGCGCAGCACGGCTACGTCCTTGGCGCCGAGCTCCAGCAGGGCGCGCAGCGCGGCCCCCGCCCGCCGCTTGGAGCGGGCCTCGAAGTAGCGGCCGGCCAGGATGAACGCGGTGACCCCCGCCGCGGCCTCCAGGTAGATGTTGCCCGACCCGTCGGTGCGCTCGATCGTGAACGCGAAGGGATGGGTCATTCCCGGAGTGCCCGCGCTGCCGAAGAACAGCGCCCACAACGACCAGCCGAGCGCGGCGATGGTGCCGACGGAGATCAGCGTGTCCATGGTGGCCGCGCCGTGGCGCAGGTTCGTCCAGGCGGCCTTGTGGAAGGGCCAGCCGGCGTAGACCACGACCGGCGCGGCCAGCACCAGCGACATCCACTGCCAGTTCGTGAACTGCAACGGCGGGATCATCGCCATCGCGATCACCGGCACGGCCAGCACCACCGAAGTGATCAACCGGCTGCGCAGCGGCCGCAGCTCGTCCTCCGGCTCCTGCTCGCCCGGCTCGCCCTCGGTCCTGGGCGGCGCGGGCAGGGCCGCGGTGTAGCCGGCCGCCTCCACCTGGGCGATCAGCTGCTGCGGATCGACGCCTTCGGGGAAGGTGACCTTCGCCTTCTCGGTGGCGTAGTTGACCGTGGCGGTCACGCCGTCCATCTTGTTGAGCTTGCGCTCGATGCGGTTGGCGCACGAGGCGCAGGTCATGCCGCCGATCGAGAGTTCGACCGCGTTCTGCCGGTCATCGGTGACAGCAGACATCACCATTCCCCTTTCTCCGTGGCTCGATCAGTGGCTGTGGTTGCCGTGCCCGCCGGGCGTCGCCGGCGCGGCGGACGTGGCGGCCGCCGGCCCGGCGGCGAGGGTGAAGTCGGCGGTGCGGACCTCGCCCTCGTGCTGGAAGTCCAGGAACAGGCGGTAGTCGCCGCCGCTCGGCACCTGGGCGTAGAAGACGATCTCGGGGCCGGGCTTCGTCCTGCCGTCGCCGGGCTCGCCGTCGGGGTGGACGTGCAGGTAGGCGAGGTCGCGGGCGCGGAGGGCCACCAGGTGGCCGAAGGCGCCGAGGTAGGGCTGCAGGTCGGTGACCGGCTTGCCGTCCTTGCTGACCTTGAGGGTGAGCTTGCTCGCCTGGCCCGGCGTCAGGTCGCCTTCGAGGGTGACGTCGTAGCCGTCGACCTTGGACGTACGGCTCGCCTCCGGCAGCGGCTTGGGCGCGTAGTCGCCCCCCACGGCCAGGTCGGCGCCCAGCGTCAGGGGCTCGCCGCCGGTCGGCGCGAAGTCGGCGAAGGCGCGGTAGCCGCCCGCCTCGGGGAAGGTGACCTTGACCGACCAGACCCCGTCGGCCGCCATCTCCGGATGGACGTGCTGGAAACTGCCCAGGTCGCGGGAGACCACGATGAAGTGCAGCTTCTTGTCGTGCTGGACCTGGTAGTCGGTGACCGCCCGGCCGTCGGGGCCGGTCACGGAGAAGCTGAAGTCGGTGGCCTCACCGGGTTTGATCGTCGCGGTGAGCGGGTTGAGGGTGTAACCGTTCTCTGACACTTGGAGCCCCCCGGGGGTATCGTTCGTCGTCTGCTGGGCTGCGTGCTGGTCGTGACCCGCGCTCTCCGCGGTGTCCGCCATGGCGCTGTGGGCGGTGGCGGGTGCGGCCCCGACCGGCCCCACGGCCTTGCCGGCGCCCAGGGCGCCGCCGAAGACGACGGCCAGCCCCAGGGCGTAGGAGCCGAGCTTGGCTGCGGTGTTCACGACTGATTCGCCACTTCGTACCCGGCCTCCTCGACGGCGGCGACGATGTGCGCCGCGTCGATCGGGCTGTCACTCTCGACGGTCAGCAGGCCGGAGGCCAGGTCGACCTGGACGCCGGTCACCCCGGCCACCTCGCCGACCTCCTCCTTGACCGAGCTGACGCAGTGGCCGCAGGTCATGCCCTTGACGGTGTAGGTGGTGGTGCTCATATCGGTCTCTCCTTCAATCCGGTCAGGAACGAACAAGTCTGGCGATGGCGTCGGAGGCTTCCTTGACCTTCGCGTCGGCCTCGGGACCGCCCTTCAGGGTGGCCTCGGCGACGCAATGGGCCAGGTGCTCCTCAAGCAGCGACAGGGAGAACGACTTCAGGGCGCTGGTCGCGGCCGACACCTGGGTCAGGATGTCGATGCAGTACTTGTCGTCCTCGACCATCCGCTGCAGGCCGCGGACCTGCCCTTCGATCCGGCGCAACCGCATCCCTTGGTCCTGCTTGTTACTGCGTCCAGCCATGTCCAGCCCTCCCTCGGCTCGTTGCCGTTGAGAACACTATACCCCCCTATGGTATCCAGAAGGCAAGGGGCTCCGACGTGCTGATTCGCGACAGAGGTGTTCGAGCAGCTCTGAAACGCAGCGGCGCCCGGCCGATGAACCGGCCGGGGGCCGCCGGGGGGGCGCCGGGGTAAGGAAACCG